>CAJMLV010000005.1 GCA_905214345.1 uncultured bacterium | reverse complement strand
ACGGCTTGTTTGCGGGCTTTTTCGGCCTTATATCTTTTTTGTTAAGGCAACTTGGTTGCGGGGACAGGACTTGAACCTGCGACCTCCGGGTTATGAGGGGCGGCTCCTTTTTGGCCAGTCCCAATTCACTATAATCGGCCTTTGATCTTTTCTTGTTTTCTGCCGATTGCGCCTGAAATGTAAAAATAGGGTGGACCCTATTTTACGCTTTGTAAAATCATTTGCACGGACAATGAACGGACAACATCACAATACCCTATATGATTTAAGAACTCTTACGCGAAACCGCGAAAATAGCTTAGTAAGCATTCATTTGGTTTGGACAAGTGAATAATAAGGGGGAGTTTAAGTACTCGGGTATCAGCAGGGACGCCCCAGACAGGAACTGTTGGTTTCGGACCAAGGGGAAAAGTATAATCGGCTCAGTGTATTCGGCGGCAAGGATTACCTGTTCATGTATGATTACAGCTGTCGGCCGTTCGATATCACATTGTGGACATTGGAAGGCTGGCGGATACAAGCGTATTGGCTGAACCCGGCGGATAGTGTATGGCTGATGATATAAATGGACTAAGGAATGAGTGTATATATAAATATGGGAAAATAGGCTGGTTGACTAGATTGATGGAGGGAGTATTACTTAAATAGTGTAAAAAAAATACCCACCCAAAAACCAAAAACTGTCCCATTTTGGACGCTGCCGGATTTTGCTATACTACAAACAGCAAAAGCTTTACGGACAAAAGGCTGCAAGAAAAAAGAAAGAAGGAAGAGTATCAATGATGTTGAAATCCAAGAAGCAACTGATGCGGATGGCGTCTTTGGCGATGGGAAGCGCCCTGTTGCTGAGCGTTTTCAGCGGTTGCGGCGCTCCTGCCGACACGGCAGGAACCGGCGAAAGTGCGGAGGGCACCTCCACCACTGCGCAGGAAGGGGAGAAGATTCCCGTCACCTTCTGGACCACCCAGCGCCATGACCTGGAATTCATGGAAGAGAAGGTGGCGGAGTTCAACGCCACCAACACCATGAACATCGAGGTCACCTATGAGGCGATGACCGATAACTACGACAATAACCTGGAACTGGCCTTCCAGTCCAACCAGGCGCCGGACATTTTCCGCCCCAAAAGCGAGATTGTGCCCTATGTCAAGAAGGGGATGGCCATTCCCATTGACGAGTTCCTGACGGATGAAGACCGGGAACGCTACGGTGACACCCTGGGAATCCAGAACGTCAACGTGTATGACGGCCAGACCTACAGCATCCCCACCTACGGCAACAACTACCGTCTGATCTACAACAAGGACGTCTTCCGCAAAGCCGGGCTCGATCCTGAAAAGCCCCCCAAGACCATGGAAGAACTGCGAGAGTATGCGCGCATTATCACCGAAAACCTGAAGGACGAAGGCATCTACGGCTTCGCCATGAACATGAAGAACGCCTACAGCGCCATGTATCGTTCTGTGGACGAAGTGGCCCGTCTGTCGGATATGTTCTACTATGACTACGAAACCGGCACCTACGACTTCAGCGAATATGCCAAGGTCGTGCAGACCTTTGCCGACATCTACGCCGATGGTTCCTTCTTCCCCGGTGCGGAAAGCTTGGATATCGACCCGTTGCGTACCCAGTTCGCTCTGGGCAACATCGGCATGTATATGTCCGGCTACTGGGAAGTGGCTGTCTACGATTCTCAGTTCCCCACCGATCAGGAATGGGGCGCCTGCGTCCTGCCGACCTATGACGGCGTAGTAGACGGTGTCAACACCATGAACTCCGCCGGACGCAGCTACTGCATCTCCAGCCAGTGCGAACATCCCGAAGCCGCCTGGGAATTCATCAAGTTCATCACCAGCGATGAATTCATGTCCGAATACCAGGAGAAGGGCTACGGCCTGATCGTGGTTCCTTCCGTGGCGGAGAAGGCCGGTACCTGCGAAGTGTACGGTTCCGAGTTCTTCAACCTGGTAGATACCGATACTATCCAGCCTCTCGCGCCGGAAATGGCCGGTCTGGAAATCGAGGGCAAGAGCTTCTACGACGAATTCGGTGCGGTCATTATGGGGCAAGCCTCCATGGATGGCCTGGTCGAAGCGATGAATGAAAAATACAACACCGCGTTGACTGCCGCTGTGGAATCCGGCAGCATGGCACCGATCACGAAGTAAGCGGATCTTTCGTGTGGGCCTGTGTTTCGTCCCTTCCTGTATCCATGTAAAGGGTCGCGGCACAGGCCTATTTTGTTGGAAATGAGGTCTGAACCGTTATGAATACCAAATCCTTGAAGTCAAGAATCCGGCAGAATCGTACGGTATATGCGATGCTGCTGCCGGGCTTTATTTTCCTGGTCCTGTTTGCAATCTATCCCATCGTGTGGATCCTGCGGATGATGTTTTATCAGTACACCTCCTTCGGTGATTTCAACTTCACCGGCCTGAAAAACTTCTCCACCCTGATTCATGACGAAATGTTCTGGAACGCGCTGAAAAACACCCTGGTGTATGCGTTCTTCAAACTGATCATCACCATCCCGCTGTCCTTCGTGCTGGCCTACTTCGTCAACATGAAGCTGCGCGGCCGTATGATCTACCGTTCTATCTATTTCATGCCCACCATCATCAGCGTGTCCATCATGAGCACGGTGTTCTACCTGATCTTCAACCCGTACAACGGCTCTGTGAACCAGCTGCTCATGACTCTGGGCATTGTGGATGAACCCATCAACTGGTTTGGCAACCAGTTCGCCATGGTCACGGTTCTGCTCATTGCCGTGTGGGGCGCTTTGGGTAACTACATGACCTATTTCCTATCCGGCCTGGCCACTATTCCCACCGATATCTACGAAAGTGCGGAACTGGACGGTGCCACCGGCTGGAAGCGTCTGTGGCACATTACCATTCCCATGATGGCGCCCATCACCCAGACGGTGATTATGCTGGCATTGATCCAGGCCTTCAAGGATTACGAGAACATCATGGTTCTGACCGGCGGCGGTCCCAACAACTGCACCGAGACCCTCTACCTGTACATCTATCGCTTGATGTTCCCCATGGGCGACAGCTACGGCAACGTGGTCCTGAACTACGGGTACGGCGCTACCGTTGCGTTTGCCACGGCCATCATCGTGGGTATCATCACCATGCTGTACCTGCGCTGGTCCCGCAAAATGGACGAAACTTTCTAAGGAGGCAAGAACATGGGAATCAAAGCGAGAACCCGGTTGACGCACGGCCTTTTGTATGTGTTTCTCACAATCTTCGCCGTGGTGATCCTGTACCCGGTGGTATATGTGCTTTGCGGCAGCTTGAAAACCAACCTGCAGCTGATGGGCGGCGGCAGCCTGCTGCCCACCACATGGGAATTCGGCAACTTTATCGAAGTATGGGAAAAGGCAAACTTTGCCCAGTACACCTTCAACAGTGTTTTTATCGCCGCCTTCTCCACAGCCGGCGCGGTGATCCTTTCTTCCATGACCGCGTTCTGTCTGGCGCGCTGTGATTTTCCCGGTCGGAAAATCCTGAAAAACCTGTACATGATGACGATGTTCATTGCGCTGGGTGCGGTTACCCTCCGTCCTTTGTACACCTTGGCAGTGCAGACGGGCCTGCAGAACTCCCTGTGGCCCATCATCCTCATCACTATCGGTGCCCAGGGCAACAACGTGTTCCTGGTCACCAAGTTTGTCTCCGGCCTGCCGAAAGAGCTGGATGAAGCAGCCATTCTGGACGGCTGCGGTCCGTTCCGGCTGTACTACATGGTGCTTTTGCCTCTGCTTAAGCCGATTCTGGCAACGGTGGCCCTGTTCCAGTTCCGTATTGCTTGGAACGACTACATTACCTCCTCGGTCTTTACTATGACCAGACCTGAGCTGAGACCTTTGACGGTGGGCGTTGTGCAGCTGAAGTACGGTGCTTCGGCGGCCGCGGAATACCACCTGATGATGGCCGGCGCAGCCATTTCCATTATCCCCATGCTGCTGGTGTATCTGTTGTGCAACCGCTATTTTGTGGAAGGAACGACCTCCGGCTCCGTGAAGGGCTGATGGCAGACCAGCGGCCCGCTTGCCCGGCGGGCCGCTTTTGAATAAGGAGAACATTTTTATGAAGAGCAAGAATACCTTTGTGTGCGGGCTGATCCGGCGCATGACGCTGGACCAGAAGATTGGCGCCCTGCTGACCCTTGGTTTTGCGGGAACGGTGGCGCGTCCCCATATTTACGAGTTCATCGAAAAGTATCACTGCGGCGGGCTGCGTCTTTCCTGCGATATGCGGGCGTTCGGCAGCTATGTGGATCCCAAGAGCAACAAGACGGTGGTCAGCGTGGAGCGTTCTACAGGCGTGAAATACAAATCGGCGGCGCCGGTGCCTACGGCTTCCCAGTATAAAGCGGTCTTGGATGACCTGCAGGCCGCTGCCCGCCGCCGCCCGCTGGGGCTTCCGCTGCATTTCTCCTATGACCAGGAGGGCGGTTCCAGCGCCGACTTCTGCTTCGGCGGGGTCAATATTTTCCCCAAACCCATGGGGCTGACGGCAACGGGGGACCCCCATCTGGCTTACGAAGTAGCCCAGGCCGTGGCCCGGCAGAGCCGCGCGGTGGGATTCAACTGGGTCCATTCGCCGGTGTTGGATGTGTGCAGCGAACCCAAAAACCCGGAAATTTATACCCGCTCCTATTCGGATGATGCGGAAGTGGTGGCACAGTATGCCGCGGAAAGCTGCCGCGGCTTCCGGGACGGTCGGATGATCGCCACTGGTAAGCATTTTCCCGGGCGCGGCCATTCGGATGTGGACGCCCATTTCCAGGTGCCGGTCATTGATGTGGACCGCCAGACGCTGCTGGAACGGGAACTGCTGCCGTATAAGGAACTGATTCGCCTGGGACTGCTGCCTTCTGTCATGATTGCACACAGTATCTTCCCGGCCATTGACCCGGACAACATTGCAACCGTGTCCCGCAAGGTCATCACCGGACTGCTGCGGGAGGAACTGGGATTTGAAGGCGTGATTACCACCGACAGCATGACCATGGGTGCCATCGCTACCCGCTACGGGGTGGCCAATGCCTGTGCCCTGGCTCTGGAAGCGGGTGCCGACCTGGTGCTGATGAAGGCGGAAAACGAACTGGTGGGCCAGACGGTGGAGGCCATCCGCTCCTTTGTGGAACAGGGCCGCATCTCCGGGGAAGAACTGGACCGCAAGGTGTACCGAGTTCTGAACCTGAAATATGAATACGGCCTGTTCTATGATGCCGAGGACCACAACATTGCGCCGGAAACGGTTCTGAATGACCCCGCCATCCGCACTCTAGCCAAAACGGTGGCTCGGCGGTCGGTGTTAGTGGCGCGTAGCCGGGAAGGCGTGCTGCCGCTGTCCGTGGACCGAAAGGTACTGGTCATTGAACAGAAGGTCAAGGAATACAACGATGCCGCCTGGCATTCCGGCGTTCTGTACGAGGACTGCCTGCGGTACAGCACCCGCGTGGAGTATCTGGAAACCGCCTATACCTATGATGAGCAGGACAAGCAGCGAATCATGGCGGCCGTGGATGGAGCGGATGTGATCGTGGCCACCAGCTACTTCCTGCGAGGTACCCTGTCCAACCGGGATTTCTTGGCGGAGATGATCGAAAAGACCGGAAAAAAGGTGATTATCGTAAGTAATACGCCCTTTGAGGAAATCTCCGTTCCCCATAATGCGGAAAATGTTGTGGTCACCTTTGCTACCTCGCCGGAAAATATTGCGGTTACGGCCGGGGTGCTGTACGGCCAGATTACGCCGGAAGGGAGGATGCCCGTTGCAAACGGATGTGTGCGCGCTGCTGCAAAGCTGGTGTGATGCGCTGCTGCAATACCAGATCAAGAATACCGGAGACCCGCAGCTGGATGGCGCCTTGCTGTGCCCCGCATGTCAGACCATCCATGGCCGCTGCGGCGAATTGGTCTATCCGCTGATGACCCTGTGCGACCGCCTGGGACGGCAAGAATACTTGGATGCGGCCAGAAAATTGTTTGACTGGAGCGAGAGCCTATTCTGTTCTGACGGCGCTATGCTCAATGATGGTCAAAGTATGTGGAAGGGAATCACCGTTTTTGCGGCGGTATCCCTCTGCGATGCGCTGCGTCGGCACGGGCATCTTCTCACGGCAGAGGAAAAACAGCGATGGAAACAGCGGCTGCGGGCCCACGGCGATTGGATCCTGACTCATATCGACGAACACTTTGACAGCAATATCAACTACAACGCCGCAGCCGCCGGAAGTCTGGCTCTGTTGGGGAACTATTTTCACTGCGAAGCATACCTGGAACATGCGGACCGCATGGCCCGCTACGCGGTGACCCACGTTGAAGCGGACGGCTTATTTTACGGTGAGGGCAAACCCATCGAAAGCCTGACCGCCAAGGGGTGTCGGCCGGTGGACATTGGCTACAATGTGGAGGAAAGCCTGCCTCTTCTGTTGCTGTACGCCCGCCAGCGCGGCAATGAGGATGTGTACCGCTGGATAAAAAAGACTTTGAAAGACCATCTGGAGTTTATGCTTCCCGACGGCGGATGGGACAACAGCTTCGGCACGCGCAACTTCAAGTGGACCTACTGGGGAAGCCGCACGTCGGAAGGCTGCATTGCGCCCTATGCCCATTTCGGCAAGACGGACCCACAGTGTGCGGCAGCTGCTGCGCGCAATCTGGAACTGATGTGCCGCTGCAGCCGGGACGGCCTGCTTGCCGGTGGACCCGACTACCCCAAGGTGGGAGTCCGGGCCTGCCTCCACCACAGCTTTTCCCACGCGCGGGTGCTGGCGGAACTGCTGGACGAGGACCTGATCCCGCAGGGGGATGCACCTCTGCCCTGTGAGGCGGCTCCCGCCCTGAAATACTATCCCACCATCGACACCTGGCGCGTCCATCTGGGCGACTGGTATGCCGATGTGACCGCTTACGATTTTACCTACCACCTGGGCGGACATGCATCCGGTGGAACACTCTCTCTTCTCTGGCACAAAAAGAACGGCCTGATGATCGCATCAAGCATGACCCGCTACTCGCTGTATGAAGCCCATAACATGCAGCAGCTCACGGACCGGGAACTGCAGAAAAGCCTGACCCCGCGGGTGGAGTGCCGCCGGGCAGGGGAGTTGTGGGCTAGCTGCTGGGACAACACCGCTGTGATTCGGGCTGTTTCGGAAGAAGGCGGCGTTTACCTGGAAGCCCGGGGTACTTTGTCCCGTATACAGGGAGATGCCATGGCGGAGCAGGGGGAATACCGATTGGGGTATCGCTTCCGGCCGGAATGCCTGGAAATCGAGGTATGGACCTCCTGTCCGGACTGCTGTTTCCTATTGCCCATGGCAGGGGGCGCGGCGGAACCCGCATCACCCGAGAAAGCGGTATGCTTCTCGCCGGCCGGCGGTCTTCTGGCGCAGGAACACCGCTGGAAACTGAGCGCCGGAACCGCCTTCACGGTCCGGATTACTCCCTGACACTTGCTTGTACGGATGCTTCAAAGCGGCTATAATCGAAATTGGAAGAGAAAAATAATGTCGCTTTGAAGGAGGACCTCTCTTGAAACGCTGGTTTATGAAAGCGAGCCTGGCGCAGAAGATCCTGTGCATCCCTCTGGTAACGGTGCTGTTGATGGGCCTGGGGCTGATGACGGCGGGAACCGTAGCCGTGCAGAACAGCTATGAGAACAAGGTCAGTCAGATCATCGAACAGACAGTGACCGAAACCTCCCGCTATGTCAGCGCGGAACTGCGGAATCTGGTGGCGCTGGTGCATTTCAGCCTGCTGGACCAGAGCTTGCAGGCGGCGCTGCTCACGGATCTGGACGGGGACCTGGCCAAATATATCCAGGCTCAGGATGTGATCATCTCCATGCTGGCGTCCCTCAAATCCCAGAGCACTTATATTGAGTCGGTGGCATTGACGGTTCAGGGCAAGGTCTTTACAGATGACCTGCACGAAGTCAGCTACGACATGACCCCCTTGCTGCAGGCCGCGCAGGAAAGCCAGCTGGCCTACTGGACGGACACTGCCATCACCAACGAAAGTACCGGCAAAACGGTCCTGCCCATGGTCATGCGTGTGCCCACCGGCAGCTTTTCCGAAACCCGGGAAGCTTATATCCTGGTCAATCTGGATGCCCAGGAACTGTTTGGGCATATCCATCGGCTGGAACAATCCTTGGGGTGTGCCCTGGTGCTGCACAGTGGAGATAATGTGCTGTACGGCGATGAACAGTTTCCCCGGGCTTTCGATGACACGGCCTATGTGGTGAACGATACTGAACTGGAAATCAGCGGGTGGAGTTTATGTTGCGTGATGGAGCGCAGCCGTCTGTATGCCAGCAGAAACGAGTCGCTGGCCAATATGTTGGTGGCGTCGGCGGCAATTTTGGTGGTGTGCCTGCTTCTGTCCTACTTTGTGGCTCAGAGCATTCTGCGACCACTGCGTAGCTTGACCCTGACCACCGAGAGGGTGGCCAGGGGAGATTATTCAGCCCGTACCGGCGTGACGGGGGCGGATGAACTGGGCCTGTTGGGCCGTACCCTCAACGATATGACCAGACAGATTCAGCAGAATATTGCCGCGCTGGAAGAAAAGAACCGGCAGATATCCTTAAGCGAGCAGAAAAAGCGTCTGGCGGAAATGAAGGTACTGCAGGCGCAGATTAACCCACACTTCCTCTATAACACCTTGGATTCGGTATACTGGTACGCGTTGTCCGGACGCCAAAGAGATATCGGCATGATTGTAGAGAAGTTATCGGATATGCTTCGCATCGGCCTTTCCAAAGGCTCGGAATACATTCCTTTGTCCCAGGAACTGCGCCACGTGCAGGACTATCTGGGCATCCAGAAGATTATTTTCAGCGATAAGTTTGACTATGAGATTCGATGCAATGTGCCGGACGAGTATCTGGTGGTCAAAGTTCTGCTGCAGCCTTTGGTAGAGAACAGTATCAACCACGGCTTCGAGAATATGGAGCGGGGTGGTATGATCTGGATCAGTGTGGATGCGGACGAGCATTATCTTCATTTGAAGGTGGCGGATAACGGCTGCGGTTTTGCATTGTCGGAATCGCAGCAAGGGCGCAGCCCGTATGCTGGTTTTGCACTTAAAAATATTGAAGAGCGCCTGTCCGCTCACTATGGCCTGGCGGCGGAGCTGCTGATACAGAGCGAAGCATACCAGAAGACGGAAATCGAAATCCGGATTCGAAAAGAGCTGTGCGGGATGAAACCGGGAAATGAGGCAATGAAATGATGGATGTGGTTTTGGTCGACGATAAAAAGGACATTGTCCGGGGAATTGCTGCGGCGGTGGACTGGAAGGCACGAGATGTTCAGATGCACGGATTTTTCAACGGTGCCGATGCGTTGGCTTATTGCCTGGACAATAAGCCGGATCTGGTAATAACGGACATTCGTATGCCTTTTATGACGGGATTGGAATTGATGGCCGCTCTGAAAGAGCACGGCGTGGAAACCCGGGTAGTTCTGTTGACCGGGTACGAAGATTTTGCCTATGCCAGGGAAGCCCTGCGCCTGGGGGCGGTGGAGTACCTGACCAAGCCGGTCCGGGTGGAAGCCATCCAGGAGTTGATCGACCGCGAATACAAAATTGCGGTGCAGCACCGCCGGGATAAGGATGCCCAGATCGAGGAGTGGCGCCGGTACCAGCGCAGCTTGCCCGCTCTTAGGCGGCAGTGGCTGGAAAGTCTGGCCCAGGGGAAAACGCTGAAGCAGAAATCCCTGTGCACCCAGCTGACGGAACTGGGCTTTGACCTGAACCCGGACCACCTTCTGTTTGCGGTGGTGTCTCTGACGGAGGATGGGGACGAAGTTCCCGCTTCCGATGAGCAGGAACTCATGCGCTATGCCGTGTCCAACATCGGCCTGGAACTGATCCGGGCTTCCTTCCCCTGTGAATGTGTGGACCTGGGCGAAGACCGGCTGGCATTTCTTTTGAACTATCCCGGCCAGAGCACTCGGGCGGAGGTCAACAGCCGGGTGGAGGCGTTGGTCGCCTCTCTGGCGGACAAGTGCAGCGAGATCTTGCATGTTTCCCTGGCCGGAGGTATCGGTAGCTGTGCCGCCGATGCAGGCGAACTGCGTACAAGTTGGGAAGATGCGGTGCGGGCTATGGAACGCAACTTCTTTATGGACAAGCCGACTGTTTTTTCCGTTTGCCGGCTGCCAGGCGAAACCGTGGGCTGGGAACAGAAGTATCCCTACAACCTGCAGGATGAAGCGATCCAGCTGCTCCGCCGCCGGGAATTGAATCAGGCCCGCCGAGTGATGGATGAACTGTTTGACCGGCTGATGGGCATGACCGAGGCCCCCTCCGTCAGGCTGCGGGAACACCTGTTGTCCTTTTTGTTGCGCCTGTTCCATGAATGTGACTTGGACCAGTATCTGCATGTGGCCAGTGCGCTGGACCAGTTCCGCAGCAAACGAAACATTCCGGCGCTGCGGGAATGGTTTGACAGTCTGACAGCCTATCTGAAGGACCAGATGGACGAAAATGCATCCCAGATCGCGGCGGGGGTGTACAAGGTTAAGCGATATATTGACCAGAACTATGCCGAAAATATCAACCTGAAAAACATGGCCGCGCTGGCCTTTGTCAGCCCCGCATATCTTTCCATCTCCTTCAAGGAGGTGTTGGGGGTCAATTTTAACGAGTATCTCACCACCGTACGGATGGAACGGGCCAAGGAACTTTTGTCCGGCGGCAATATCCGGGTGTACGAAGTGTGCGAACTGGTGGGGTATCACGACAAAAAGTATTTTTCCGAACTGTTCAAAAAACATGTGGGAGTGTATCCCAAAGACTGGAAAGAAGGTACAACGTGAATATCTATGACGATTCGCTGATGGAAGTGCTGGACCGAAAGCTCCGTGCCGAAATGGAGCGCAACGCCGATAAAATCCCCTATATTGCCCATGACGGCCGGTACGAAACCGATATGCGGCAGAAAAATCTTTCCTGGTGGACTAACGGCTTCTGGGCGGGGATGTTGTGGCAGATGTATCATGCCACGCATGACCCACTCTACCGCCGGGTGGCGGAAAAGACCGAGGGCTGGCTGGACGAAGCGATGGAAAACTTCCTGGGGCTACACCACGATGTGGGATTTATGTGGCGGCTTTCCGCCGTGGCAGATTATAGCCTGACTGGCAACGAGAAAAGTCGGGTGCGGGCCCTTCATGCGGCCACGCTGCTGGCTGGCCGTTTCAACCTGAACGGGCAGTACATCCGGGCCTGGAACCTAGACAAGCCCGGTTGGATGATCGTGGATTGTCTGATGAATCTGAGCCTGCTGTACTGGGCCAGTGAGGAAACTGGAGATCCCCGTTTCGGGCAGATCGCCCGGGCCCATGCGGATACGGCGCTGCGCGTGCTGGCGCGGCCGGACGGCAGCACCAACCACATAGCGGTACTGGACCCGGATTCGGGAGAGCTGCTTTCCTGCCCGGCGGGGCAGGGATATAGCGAGGGCTCTTCCTGGAGCCGCGGCCAGGCTTGGGCCGTGTACGGCTATGCTATCTCGGCGGCCCATACTGGAGAACAGCGGTATCTAGATGCTGCCCGCCGCGCTGCCAACTACTTTATCGCCAACGTGGCCGAGGATGGCTGGGTATCCCGGGTGGATTTCCGTTCGCCGCAGACGCCAGTGTATCTGGATACCACCGCTACGGCCTGCACAGTCTGCGGATTGCTGGCGCTGGAAGAGCTGGTGACGGCAGAGGAGCGCCCCCTGTACCGCCGGGCGGCGGAAAAGATGCTGCAGGCTCTCTTGGACGGCCACTGCGATTGGGACCCTGTCCGCGACGGTATTCTGCAGAATGGCACCGCAGCCTACGGTCATGAAGACACCCACGTGCCTATCATCTATGGTGACTATTTCCTGGTGGAATCGTTGCTGTGGCTGCGCCAGAAGGCATTCCGGGCTTGGTAAGGAGGAACGGAGATGAAAAAACTTCTCTGCATAGACTCCGACGGTTGCGCCATTGATTCCATGAATACCAAGCACCGCTTGTGCTTTGGCCCGGCTCTGCATGAGGTGTGGAAATTTTCTATACCCGATGCGGAAGTGCAGCGCCGATGGGAAAAAATCAATCTTTTCTCCGCGCAAAGGGGCATCAACCGTTTTGCGGGTGTGGCTGCTATTCTGCAGCAGATTGAGAGCAGTGTGCCTTCGCAGCAGGTGCAAGAATTTGTTCACTGGACCACCCGGGCAGAGGAACTTTCCAACAGCGCGGTGGAAAAATGTGTGAGGGACGGTGCACCTCTTGTATTCCGCCAAGCGCTGGAATGGTCCCAGCGTGTGAACGAAAAAATCAGTGCGCTGCCTCTAGCTCAGCCTTTTGCCAATGTTGCGGATTGCTTGGCTTCTGCAGCCGATTTTGCCGATATAGTGGTCGTTTCCTCCGCTAATCGGGACGCTATTTTGCAGGAATGGAAAGCCGGTGGACTGGACGGCTATGTGAGGCGGTATTATTCTCAGAATGACGGCAGTAAAACTCAGTGCATTGCCTGCGCAAAAGCAGAAGGCTATGGTGACGGGGATGTCCTGATGATCGGGGATGCCCCCGGTGACTGGAAAGCGGCTCAGAGCAATGGCGTTTGGTTCTATCCTATTCTGGCTGGCAAAGAAGCACAGTCCTGGATGCAGCTGGGCAAGCATGAACTTGCGGATTTCTTACAAGAGCATTGGACAATACAACAGCAAAGAATCTTGGTGAATGATATGATGTCCAATTTGGAGTAATAGATGACTTAATGTTAGAAAGCGAACCAAGAGCCTTTGGCAGCGTGAAAGTATACGCGAATAAGAATGCCTACTTGGTAGAGTAACTGAGCCTTAAGTAGTAGGTCCTGATAGTCTCGTCCCCGATGGTGCGTAAATAATACTGCAACATTGGTGAATGGGAGTCAAGTTCTGAACGATCCGGTGAGATCGGATGAAGCTTGACTCCCATTCACTTTCGAACGGTTCAAATCCGGCATAATCGGCCTTTGATTTTCGCTTGTTTTCTGCCGATTGCGCCTGAAATGTAAAATAGGGTGGACCCTATTTTACATTTTGCGAAATTACTTGCACGGACAAGGAACGGACAAAGCCGTGGCAATTTTTGAGTAAAGAAAATATGCCAATCAAAAATAGGTATAGCAATCATTCTATGGCCATGTTATTATTGTTTCAAGATAAATTGTTGGAAATGAAATAGAATGTCTTTACAACGGGGCCTGAGTTTGCTATACTATAGTCAGTTCTTATACCATACCAAGAACTGTTATGGTTGCTACAATAAGGTAGTATACCGTAAAGCTCTGACGCCCTGCTTGCAGGGCGTCATCTTTTTTTATACGGGGGGTTGAAACGAATGCAGTGGCCATATGGAATTGGTTTGGATATTGGTGTTGCTTCAATTGGTTGGGCTACCGTTGCGCTGAATGAAAAGGCGCAACCTTGCGGATTTATACGCCTGGGAAGCCGTGTATTCAAACGCGCAGAACAGCCAAAAACAGGTGAAAGCCTTGCTGCACCACGGAGAGAGGCACGCAGTATGCGGCGTCGGTTGCGCCGAAAGGCTCTACGTAAACAGGACTTTTATAAGCTCTTGGAGAAAAATCATCTATCGAGTAAAGAAGAGCTGACACAACTGTTTGCAGCGGGCGGTTTGGAGGATATTTACGCGTTGCGTACAAGAGCCTTGGATGAAGCAATTACATCTCAGGAATTGGCACGCATTCTGTTGCATCTGTTGCAACGTCGTGGTTTTAAAAGCAACCGAAGGGCAGATAAGTCGAAAGAAGATGGGGCTTTACTGCAAGCGGTAACGCAGAATCGTCTGCGCATGCAGGAAAATGGCTATAGGACCGTTGGTGAGATGCTGCATAAAGACCCGCTTTTTGCGGTGTGCAAACGCAATAAGGGGGAAAATTATCTTTCCACAGTCAGTCGAGATGAAATTACCAATGAAGTCCAACTGATCTTTGCTGCACAGCGTGAGAAGGGTCAGGCGTGGGCAACTGCGGAGCTGGAAGCAGAGTATCGTTCCATTCTTTTGCGGCAGCGCTCTTTTGATCAAGGGCCCGGCGGGAATAGCCCTTATAAAGGCGGTTGGGTAGAACGTATTGGTCCTTGTACCTTGCTGCCGGAAGAAAAGCGCGCATTCAAAAACACATACAGCTTTGAGCGCTTCACCTTGCTGCAGAAAATCAATCATATCCGGGTGCAGGAATCCGGTCAAACCCGAGCTCTTTCTGATGAAGAACGTCAAAAGGTAATAGATCTGGCGCATCGTGTAGAGACTGTGCCTTATGCCCGTATTCGCAAAGAGCTGAAATGGCCGCAGGAAATTCGGTTTACCGATGTGCGGTATGACGTGGACGCAGCGCCGGAAGCAGCAGAAAAGAAGTACAAGCTCCCGGTAATGAAAGGGTATCACGCACTCCGCAAAGCTTTGAGCGCACAACAGGCGACGCTTCCTTTGTGGGATGATATTATCACCATTCTGGCATCCCATCGGGATGAAGATGTCCGGAAAAAGTTGCTGGAAGAAAAAGGCTTGACATCAGAGCAGATAGAGGCCGTGCTTGGTCTGGACTTTTCCGGGGTCGGGCATATTTCTTTGAAGGCCTGCCAGATGCTGGAACCATGGCTGATGCAGGGGCTTACCTATGACCAGGCATGTACCCGGGCTGGGTTGAATTTCCATGGCCATGGAAATTCAGAAAAAACATCTAAGCTGCCGGCTTCGGCCCCGGAATTGGAGGACATTACCAGCCCGGTAGTACGCCGTGCGGTGTCTCAGACCATCAAGCTGGTCAATGCCATTATCCGCGAAATGGGGCAGCCGCCTGTATGGATTCACATTGAACTGGCCCGAGAACTGAGCCGTACTTTTGAGGAACGGCGCAAAGACCAGAAATCCATGGAAGACAATGCCAAGCAGAATGAACGTCTGATGCAGGAAATCCGGGATACATTCCATAAACTGAATCCCACCGGACAAGACTTGATCAAGTACCGTTTATGGAAAGAACAGGACGGGATATGTGCCTATTCACAGAAAAGTATTGCGGCGGAACGGCTGTTTGAACCTGGCTATGCTGAGGTGGACCATATTGTGCCGTACAGCATTAGTTTTGATGATTCCCGTAGCAACAAAGTCCTGGTGATGGCGGCTGAAAACCGGCAGAAGGGAAATCGACTGCCGCTGCAATATCTTCAGGGAGAACGGCGCGAAAACTTTATTGTATGGACTAAGTCTCAGGTTCGCAACTATCGCAAGCAGAAAAATCTGTTGCGGGAAACCTTGAGTGAAGAGGAACAAAACGGCTTCAAGCAGCGTAATCTGCAAGACACACAGTATATGGCGCGTTTCCTGCTGAATTACATTCGTGACCATCTTGCATTTGCGGATCATCCGGCTGCGGGGAAACAGCGGGTCATGGCGTTGGCTGGTGCCGTTACCAGCCACTTGCGCAAACGCTGGGGACTGACAAAGGTGCGTGCGGATGGTGATCTTCATCATGCGCTGGATGCGGCCGTCATTGCGTGCGCCACGCAAGGAATGGTACAACAGATTTCGGGATATTACCATCGCATTGAGGGTGAATATCAGCAATCTCCGGATGGAACTTATTCGGTACACACCCGCACGGGAGAACGATTCCCTGCACCGTGGCCCCATTTCCGGGATGAATTGATTCAGCGGCTGAGTCAGCAACCGCAGCAAAACCTGATGCAGTGGAATCCGGTATTTTATTCCAACTTCGATGTGGAATCAATTCGGCCGGTTTTTGTCTCCCGTATGCCGCAGCATAAGGTGACAGGGGCTGCCCACAAAGAAACCATCAAAAGTCCGAAGGCATTGCAGGACGGTCTGTTGGTTGTCAAACATCCTTTGACGGATCTGAAACTAAATAAAAAGACAGGCGAAATCGAGGGATATTATCAGCCTTCCAGCGATAAACTTTTGTACGAAGCGCTGCGTGCCCAGTTGCTGAAATTTGACGGCGATGGCAAAAAGGCTTTCACAGAACCGTTTTACAAGCCAAAGGCGGACGGAACGCCGGGACCGCTGGTGCGCAAGGTCAAGCTGTACGAAAAGGCCAGCCTATGCGTTCCGGTCCATGGCGGAAATGGTGCGGCAGATAATGATAGTATGGTGCGTGTGGAGGTGTTCTTTGTGCCTGGTGATGGGTATTATATGGTTCCCATTTATGTTTCCGACACCAAAAAGAAAGAGCTACCCAACCGCGCTGTGGTGGCTCACAAGAATTATGCAGAATGGAAGGAGATGGAGGAAAGAAATTTCCTGTTCTCACTGTATGCAGATGATTTAATTAAGGTGGAGCATAAAAAAGGTCTTACATTCTCGGTTACCAATAAGGAAAGTACCTTGCCGCCAAAATGGGAAACTAAAGAGACCTTGTGCTACTATGGGGGAATGAATATTTCATCAGGTTCCATAACCGTATGCAGTCATGATAATTCCTATATTTTGCCTAGCTTGGGTGTTAAAACTCTGAATTGTCTGAAAAAATGTGAGGTAGATATCCTTGGCAATGTGAGAGAGGTAAAAAAAGAAAATCGTCAATCTTTTCGATAAGGCGGTGATTGTATGGCCTACCGGAACGTGATGATCACGACACCTTGTAGGATCAGCTGCCAAAGGGAGCAGTTGGTTATTCAAGGGGAAACCAATGCCAGCTTTCCCTTGGAGGATTTGCTCGCTCTCCTGATCGAAAGCCGCCAATGTACAGTGACAACGGCGGCCCTTTCTTCACTGTCGAGGAATGGTACGATTGTTTTTCTCTGCGATGAAAAGCATATTCCTTGCTCCATTACACTTCCGTTAGCACAGCATAGCCGTCAGCTGGAGGTCACAAGAGCACAATTTGCCTGGACACAGTCTGAACGGAATCGATGGTGGCAGCAGCTTGTAAAGGCAAAGATACAAAATCAAGCAGAGTGTCTGGCATTATGCGGAATCTGTGACGCTGCCGCCAGTTTGCGCAGTCAGGCCATGGCGGTGAGCAGAGGCGACAAAGAAAATAGAGAAGCTACGGCGGCAGCTCTTTATTTTCCGGCTCTGCTTGGTAAAGGATTCGCTCGCAATGAAGATATGGACGGACGTAATGCGGCTCTCAACTATGGGTATGCCATTCTGCGCGGTTGTATGGCGCGGTGTCTGGCAGTGTATGGATTTATTCCCTGGGTGGGGCTGCATCACAGCAGCACATTAAATGCCTGGAATCTGGCAGATGACATGATGGAACCGTATCGTCCGGTGGTTGATCTGTTTGTGGCATCGCAGATAGGGGCGGAGGCGGTCTTGGATACCAGATTGAAGAGTTGCCTGTTCAACTTGTTGAATCTGGATATCCTTTGCGGAAAGCAGCGGTACAGTGTTGCCTACGCCATGGAGCGGCAGGTACAAAGCTTGCGCAGCGGCAGTAAAGAGTTGAGCCTTCCTTGTCTGGTGCCATTGCAGCAACATAGGTATGAATAGATTCATGAGATTGGTCGTTCTCTTTGACCTGCCTGTCAAAACAAAAAAGCAGCGGCATGATGCCACCGCTTTCCGGAATTTTTTGTTGAAAGATGGGTATCATATGCTGCAGTATTCGGTATATGTCCGCATCTGCAATGGTGCCGATGCTGTACAAAAACATCGGGTCCGTTTGTATGATCATTTGCCGGATAATGGGGCTGTCCGCCTTTTGGTTATTACAGAAAAGCAATACGCTTCTATCGAAATTCTGCTGGGGCATTTGTCTGATGCAGACCAGCCTTTTGAGAGTCAACAACTGACTATTCTGTGATTTTTAACTACAAGAAAAAGCGCTTCAGCGTGATGCTGAAGCGCTTTTTTGACAGTCTATTATACCATACCAAGAACTGTCAGGGAACTACAACTTTCTGTCCCAACACCCCGAAACCGGGCTGATTATACCATACCAAGAACTGTCAGGGAACTACAACGCCGCTGCCACTTTCCGTTACGCGCGCAATATTATACCATACCAAGAACTGTCAGGGAACTACAACACGCTGCATTTCAATCAGCAGGCATTCTACATTATACCATACCAAGAACTGTCAGGGAACTACAACATAATACTCGCGCTTGCCTTTTGATTCGTAGATTATACCATACCAAGAACTGTCAGGGAACTACAACAGGATAATGGGTCAGATTTACATCTGTAAAATTATACCATACCAAGAACTGTCAGGGAACTACAACCCACTGCTCCGACCCGTCAATCAGCGCCTGATTATACCATACCAAGAACTGTCAGGGAACTACAACCCACGTCCAGATGGTGTCAGTGGTGCCAACGATTATACCATACCAAGAACTGTCAGGGAACTACAACAAACATTTCGGAGGTAACTGAAAAATGATGAATTATACCATACCAAGAACTGTCAGGGGACTACAACCCTATGGGCGACCAGGAAAGCCGCATAACAATTATACCATACCAAGAACTGTCAGGGAACTACAACAAATCGGCAGGAGTCATATCCATTGTGAAGATTATACCATACCAAGAACTGTCAGGGAGCTACAACGTTGCAAAGTAAATAGAATGGAATTATACAATTATACCATACCAAGAACTATTGGTAAATTGTAATATTACTCCGATGGCTTACGTGCGGCAAATCAACTTTAGGCCATATACATATTACTGATTCGCTGAATATGTTCCTGCAACTGTTGTGCCACACTTGTTGGTTCGATAATCTTGAATCCATAAGTAAAATGGCAGCACCAGGCAAAGAAGGTAGGGCTGATGTCTACTTCCACTGGAACTCGGTACCAGCCGTCGTCCTCTGGTTGCTGTGGTACAACAGGCCCAAAGGCATCAGTGACGGCATCGATCCACTCGGGCAGAATACGGAAAACCACACGGGTCGCTTTGCCTGCATACATGGAGAATACTCGTTTGGGGTACTGGTCTTTGCTGAATCGACGGCCTAAGGCTGTCAATGTGCGGGGCGTTTCGGTAACTTCAAGTTTTTGCATTCTGTCTATCCGATAACAGACCAGAACGGCAGGGTGATCAAGGGATTCCCCTACCAGATAGTAGAATCCGTCATTAAAGACGGTTCCTACCGGACTTACAAAATAACGTTTTGGTGTACCGTCTTCATAACAACGCAGCTGGCGATTACGCAGATACAAAAAGGATACCTGATGGTCTGTTTGTATAGCCTGGTGCAGTTGATCGGTGTAGCGGAAAATGTTTTCGTTGCTTGATTTCTGAACACTGTATACCCGATGCTTGTGTTCCAATACTTCTGCACAGTGCCGTCCGGCCAAACGTGCCAGCTTATCCACAAGCTGACGCGTTTTCTTTTCTGTGATACAGGTGGCAGAACGGACTGCGTCCGCGAGAATCTGAAGTTCTGCTACATCAAAATCGCGATCCAGCAGGCAATACATATTTTTAGGGTAACGAAATTCCTTTTGAATATCATAACCGCCTTCCACCAGAGCTTTCAAGGCTGTTCTTACTGTACGCATGTCGCAAGGATAGCCACGTTGGGAAAGCTGTTCCCGCAATTCCAACAGGGATAGGGCGTGATCTTCATCGCTTTCATCCCGCAGAACCTCATATAATTTCAGGGTTAATATTCGCTGAAAATTTTCTTTTCCCATAAGAGTCCACCTCCGCACCTGGTTCTTAACAACAACATAGCATATACGGCACATATATGCTATACATGTTTTTGCAGATATAAAGCAAAGCAGCTGTATCGACCTGACACAGCTGCTTTACTTTTTATAATAACTTTGTGTAATTTCGTCTGCCGTAAAATATCCGATGGATAATCACCGCCTGCTTCTCTTCATATACCCGGTACACAACCACATATTTTTTCCGTACAGTCAGTGTCCGGTATCCTTTGCGGGCCAGCAAATCGTCCCGGGATTGTGGGGCAGAATAGGGGAACTCCCGCAGGTTGGAAATGGAGATTTCCACTTCTCGCATCAACTCTTTGGCAGCCTTTTCAGCGTCCAATTCGTAAGAGATATAGCGGAATAGCTCATCGAGATCATGGGCAGCATGACGGGTAAAGCGCAGGGCGTACGGTTGATCAATACTCATACTTGGCCCTCATCGCAGCAAAGATGTCATCGGCATCGGTTAGATCACCACGGGCAACGTCGCCTTCTGCTTCCAGGAGCTTTGCGTAGATTTCTTCCCGGGCACAACGGCGTTCGAATTCTTCGTTGCTCATAATCACCAAATCCTGATAACCATTTTTGGTAATAAAGACGGGTTCTGATGTAGTATGACATAGACGGGAAATGGCATTGGTATCGCGTAAGTCACGCATGGGTCTGATTTCGGGCATAGTAATCACCTCAACACAAGCGTAGCATAATTGTGCTGCGATGTCAATTTTTCTTCTACAAAACGTTAATGTTCGTGTGCAAAATGTGTCTGGATGTGGTACATCTTTTTTGTGTCCCGCCGGGCAGCGTTGCATACAAAGAGGGGGTGAATCTATGCTCTATTATGATATTGAACCCGACGATTGCCGGGATCTGCCGAGAGTTTTGAAGCCGGACGAAGTTGCTGATTTTTTATGTGTCCACAAAAATACGGTATATAAGTTGATCAGACAGGGCCTTCTTCCTGCGTTTCGTGTGGGAAAGTCTTGGAGAATTTATCGCAATGATCTACCTAGGCTAAATAAAAGTTTTTGACTATATATTTTTTCTAAAGCATGTTCCAGAGAGGAATTTTATAGTCTCAATCTGGAAGGTTGTAAGCTGCTACAGCACTATATTAAAAACTGATTAGACAATCTTTTCGAAAACTTTCCTGTTAATGCTTATATATTATAAAAATAGAGCCATACGAAATTTGCTTTCGTATGGCTCTATTTTATTTAATCGGGAGGATTGTCCAATGAACTTGTGCTGAAAATTTCCGTATACCGGAAGGTGTGGCAGAAGCCTTGGCAGCGTTGCTCGTTGCTGTGGTTACTGCTGCTGTTACTGCTGTATCCGAAGAATCGGACAATGACTGAGAAAGGAATGAATGATGAACGAAACATTGACCTGTGTATGCTGCGGTGCCGAGATCCACCGTGATGAAGTTTACTATGTGGAGGGGCAACCCCTTTGCCGTGACTGTGCCGATGAAGAAACGTTTGTCTGTGACAACTGTGGTTTCCGCCATTGGAATAGTGATGATCAGGGGGATGATACACTGGATTTGTGTCCTGCCTGTCGGGAAGAATACTATGTGGCTTGTCATGTTTGCGGACGCTTGGTTCGTACTAGTGAGGCATGCTATGACGAAGATGATGAAGAGGAGGACTCTCCCTACTGTGAAGGTTGCTACCAGGAACAGGTAGGGGATGCGCTGCATAGCTACAGCTATAAACCTTCCCCCATTTTCTATGGAGGGGGGCCTTTGTATCTGGGCGTGGAATTGGAGGTGGATGGTGCTGGTCAGAGTGCCTCTCATGCCCGAGCAGCCTTGAACGTCATGAACCGCCGGGCGGAATATGCCTATATGAAAACGGATGGTAGTCTGGACGATGGCCTGGAACTGGTCACTCATCCGTGTACTTTGGAAGAACATGTGGCGAATGTGCCGTGGAAGGACACAATGGCTGTTCTGCGTGACATGCACTATAACAGCCATAATGCCGGAACCTGCGGCCTGCATGTCCATGTGAATCGAAACGCTCTTGGGGAACACAGTGCTGCCCAGGATGAGACTATTGGAAAAATCCTGTATATCTTTGAGCGATTCTGGCAGGAAGTGCTCCGCTTCAGTCGGCGCACAGAAAGTCAGATGAATCACTGGGCTGCCCGATACGGATACAAAAACAGTGCTAAAGAGATTCTGGACCACGCCAAATATGATTCCGGAAACGGACGATATGCCTGTGTAAACCTGACAAACCATGATACCATTGAATTTCGGGCTTTCCGGGGCACCTTGAAATATAACACTCTCATAGCCACCCTGCAGTTTGTTGATCGCATCTGTGGGGTGGCTATTTCTTTGTCCGAATCTGAAATCAAGAATCTGAGCTGGCCGGAGTTTGTACTTCTGATTACGGATGAGACAACACCGGAGCTGATCCAATATCTGAAAGAGCGGCGCCTGTACATCAATGAACCGGTTACGGCAGAGTGGGAGGTATAAAATATGTGTGGACTATATGGATTCAGCGACCCTTATGGAAGTCTTGGACCACAGCAGGTCAGACAATTGGTACGTGCTCTGGCGGTCAGCAGTATGGTTCGGGGGACGGATGCTACGGGGATTGCCTATAATAGTAAACAGAGATTGCATATCTACAAACGAGCGGAAAAGGCAAGTGATACATTTCTGTTTCCTCCTGTCGGAACCCGCGCTGTCATGGGACATGTTCGGATGACTACACAGGGAAGTGCCAAATTCAACTGTAATAACCATCCATTCCCCGGGAACTCGGACGGACACAGACAAGGTGATGGTCCGGACTTTGCGCTGGCGCATAACGGTGTCTTGACCAATGATCTGACGCTGAGACGACAATTTCGACTGCCTAAGACGCGGATCGAGACAGATAGTTATGTGGCCGTACAGATGCTTGAGACAGCAGGCACACTGGATATGAAGACACTGGTTGAGCTGGCCGAACAGCTGGAGGGGACGTTTACGCTAACCATTCTGAATCGGCATAACACTCTCTACTTTGTGCGGGGAAACAATCCTCTGTGCCTTGTTGAGTTCCCTCATCTGGGATTGTTTGTGTATGCGAGCACCTCGGAAATTCTGCAAGCAGCTATTGCCCGATGCCCGTTCCTGAGCACATACCTTTATTCCCGCGTATGGCTGGAGGAAGGAGAAATACTTCGTCTGGATAGTGACGGACAGATGGAGACCAGTTATTTCAATACGGCCAGGCTCTATGAGTCCTTGTATGGATTTTGGGGATGGCAAGCCAACAAACCCCTTTATGGGAGCTCTCACGATGCAAGTGACCTGTTGGATACAGTTTGTAACCTGGGGTATGAAGAAGAAGACGTGGCTATCTTGCTGGCCTGTAGATATTGCAATGATGAAATTGAAGAACTCCTGCAAGACCCGGAACTGTTTCGGGCAGCATTGCAGGAGTCTTACTATGAATATGCGATGTACAGAGGTGATTACACACCATGAATATTGCGTATGTCCGTGTCTCTACTGCCGAACAGAATGAGCAAAGACAGGTGAATGCTTTACAGGGGTATCACATTGAACGGTGGTTCATGGAGAAAGTATCTGGAAAGGATACCAATCGGCCGCAACTTCAGGCGATGCTGGATTTCGCCAGGGAAGGGGACACCATCTATGTCCATGACTTTAGCCGCCTTGCCAGAAGCACATCGGATTTATTGAAGATTGTGGAGCTTTTGCAGAATAAACAAATCCACCTGGTCAGTAATAAAGAAAACATCGACTAACGTCATCGACAGGATCTCCTCTGTAAATCTGGGGGGAGGGTCGCTTTTCTGTACGCTCCATACGGTTTAATCGATTCCCGATGTCGTTGATTCTATCTGTCAGTACTGCAAGTTGCAAACTAATTCTGTCATCGCTAGACATCTCTCCAGACTGTCTTATTTGAGCAACATCTAATCCGTACGTACTCAAGACGGAATACTTTTTCTTGGCCTTAGCTGTTTCGGCTAGTGCCTTTGCAATAACTTGTTGATCGTTTATTACTTCGTCATACAAACGAGCATTTCGGTATTCGATTGTTGTTATCCCAGATATATCGAATATTCTTTGTGTGCCAACTTCTTGAACTAGCAAGACCGGTTTTTCGAATGCGTGACGCATTCCAAGTTCATAAAGGACATTCGGATTGCGTGCACTTAAATCACACAAAACCATTGGTGCATCAATTAATCGCCCGATGATTTTACTTTGGATAGTGTTACTTGCCGTATCTTCATCTACACGATAAGGCTCATAGCCAGCCATTTTAATAGCTGGCTTAAATAATTGCTCGTATATTTTCTTAAAGTGATCTGCTTCGTAACCTTCTGGGGTTGTAAAAGGCATAATTACAAAGCATTCTGGAGCTTTTTTGGATTCGTCACTCATTTCATCACATCCTTTATTTTATATTTATTCTATCAAGGACGATATCAATATACAAGACGTGTCGCGATATTATTATAATTGGAGTTTTTACAGCTCAACGGACCACCCACGGACAAACCCGCATTTTCCCTAATAGGCAAAAAGAAAAGAACGGTAAAACTTGACGTTCTACCGTTCTTTTGGTGGTTGCGGGGACAGGACTTGAACCTGCGACCTCCGGGTTATGAGCCCGACGAGCTACCAACTGCTCTACCCCGCGATATTTGGTTGCGCACTCATTTGAGATAGCTTAATTAATATACCATGCAAAGAAGCGATTGTCAAGCTTTTTTGCAAAAAAAGTTTTCGGCTTTCTCTTTGCGGGAAAAATTAGGCTTTTTGCAGGGATAAATCTGGATTGTCTCTTGACATTACAATAATTGTAATGATATAGTTTGTGTAATGAAAGGGGGAGCCTGTATGACAGAAACCAAAGAGCGGCCGGCTGATATGCTGACCCGGGAAGCAGCAAAGACCAGGACAACATCCGACCTTTCGCAGGGAGGCAAGACGGCAACAGGCGTACCTGAATCGCCTTTTGCAGAAACTGCAGCGTTGGCCGGTACGGCACAAACATGGCCCGCAGCGTCGGCAGGAGAGGCGGTTCCGACAGATGACGCTTTGCAGGAGAATGGCAATCTTGACCGTAAAGTGCCTTTTCGGGATGACATGCTGGTCCTCAGCGACGAGAAGTCGGTGGGAATCTTTCTGCATCCGCTGCGCCAGCGCATGCTGGAGCGGATGATGATTCTGGCCGAGCCGGTCACCTCCAAACGTCTGGCTGATGAGCTGGGCATTGCCCCCAGTTCCGCCCGCCATCACATGCAGAAGCTGGAATCCATCGGTGTGGTGGAAAAAGATCACCAGCAGCTGATCCACGGTATTCTGGCGACCTATTACCGGCTGACCGACAAGTGCATTTCGCTGGATGTGTGCAATACCGGTCTGTGGGACCCCACCCGCCGGCTGCTGGAGGAAAACGCCCGTCAGGTGCGGGAAGGTGCCTTGAAAATGATGAAGGACTGGCAGCAGAGTCCCAGTCAGAACTGGGATGATGCCTGGGGCCTGATCGAGACAAACGGTGTCATCCACCTGACCAGGGAAGAAACCCTTGCGCTCCGGGACCTGATCGGGGATTACCTGCAGCAGCACAGCCAACCGCGCCCTGGCACGGCGCCCATCCGATTTGACCTGATTTCTTACCGGGCAGGGGAGGTGAAGGACGATGGCGGCCAAGACTGAGACTGCCCCCCGCCGGTTCAACCGCAACCTGTTTCTGGTATGGCAGGGAATGGCCGAATCCAAAATCGGCAGTGTTCTGTATTCCATTGCCATCGGCATCTGGGTATACGACAAAACCGATTCTGCTGCCTGGATGGGTATCACCACCGCCATCAGCTATTTCGGCAACATGATTTTGCAGCCTTTGGGCGGGGTTCTGGCCGACCGCTTCAACCGGCGGAATCTGGCGGCGGGCAGCGACGCTGTCTGCGGTGTTGTCATGCTGGCACTGGGAGCCCTGGCTCTGGCAGGAAAGATGCAGGTATGGCAAGTTTTGCTGGTGGCTGCCATCAGTTCGGTGTGCAGTGCGGTGCTCATGCCGGCGCTGAACGCCCTGCTGCCTCAACTGGTGGAACAGGCAAACCTGATGCGGGCTTCGGCACTGCTGCATAGCACCCAATCTGCCATCCAGATGATCGGCAACGCGGCGGGAGGATTTCTGGTGGTGGCCTTTGGCGTACCGGTGATCATCCTGTTCAACGGTGCCACTTTCCTGTTCTCAGCCTTTACCGAATGTTTCATTCAGGTGCACGATACCCCCGGCACGACCGGCTTCCACAGCTTTCTGCAGGATTTTGCCGACGGCTTTTCCTATCTGAAAAACCACGCAGGGCTGACGAGTATGATGCTTGCGGGCTCGGCCGTAAACCTGACCTGCGGCGGCTTTGTGGGAATTGTGTACATCTGGTGCTTGGACAAAGGGATGAGCATTGAACAATATGGTTTGTTCCTGGGCGCAGAGAGCGCCGCCATGCTCATTGCCACTGTCTTTATTACGGCGATGCCCATCCCGCGCAGCCGTCGCTGGACCGTATTGGCGCTGGCCAACGTGGGATACAATGCCCTGTATCTGGGGGCTATGGTGGCTTCCGGGTTCAGGGTCTGTACCATCCTGTATGCGGGCTATGCCTTCTGTAACATGGTGGCCAACATGTTCATGTATCCGGCTCTGATGGAAGTGATCGAACCGGCCTACCACGGACGGGTGCTGGCCCTGTACAACGCGGCCTGTATCGGTACGATGGCCATCTCCATGGTGATCTACGGATTTTTGGGAGACCTGTTTGGTGTGGTGCCGGTATCGTTGGTGGGCGGTATCCTGACCCTGATTCCGGCTTTCTTCTTTGTGATGCACCCCACCATACGCCGCCTGCTGACCCAGCCATAACACAAAAACTCCGCGGTCCCTGTCGGGACGGCGGAGTTTTTGTGTGATAAGAAGGCTGCTTTTACAGATGCAGCCGCTTGGCGAATTCGGCCCAGAGAGCGCGGCCCTTGAAGATTACAAGACCCAGGAAGGTGATGATGCTTACGATGAGGCAGATCACCCAGGGCAGGGCGGTGCGGGTATGGCGGATGGTGAGGACGATGTAAGGGGCAACACCCACGCCAATGTTCAACAGCAGATAAATCAGGCCGTTTTCGGTGAATTTGCGGTTGATGAAGGCGAACAGAAAGTTCAGCACCAGGGCGGTGGTACACAGGATAGGGATCACTGCGTCGATGGAAACGCCGCCCCAGCCAAGGAAGCGGTCGCAGAACCAGACCAGCAGGGAAGCGCCCACCAGAATCTGAAACAGAAGCTTGGGGGCGTTGTGGCTGCCCATCATCAATGCCCGCAGAAGCAGCAGCGCGGCTGCCACAAAGGCCACCACCACCAGGCTCCAGTGCAGATGCGGGTCTTCCTGCAAAAGAAAATCCACGGCGGCACAGATCACCACCGCGGCCAGCAGCACAAAGGTGGTGATTTTGAAAAAGAGAGGAAGGCGGCGCCCCGGAGGCGGAGCAGGGGGAAAATAAGGAACATCCGGTTCGTCGGCGCCGGGCAAGGGACTCTGGCACAGAGGGCAGTAGGAACCGCTGCCCACCTGGATGTTGCAATGGGGGCAGGTCTTCATAAGCTTTGCACCTCGCTCGCATACAGGGTGATGGACAGCCCGGCATCCGCCAGACTGCGGTAGAAGTTTTTCAGCACGTTGGTGCTGCGATATGCCGAGGCAGTACCCAGTACCAGGTCATCCCCGTAGGAACAGACGGTGGTGAACAGGGAAGGCGTGCTGCAATAGGCCGCAAATCCATGAATGTACGGGCGCAGAGCCTCCGGCACCGACACCCGGCCCATGTTGGAGATGGTCAGGGTGACCTTGCGGGCTTCCACCCAGTTGCAAAGGCTCACGACCCAGTTCTTGAGCACCAGAGGCACCGGACGCACGCCGGGAATCCGCTCAAAGCGCTCGAAACCATCCATCTGTGCCTTGATGCGGTCATCCGAAAGAGCGGCCCGCAGCTTCTGATCGAATTCCTTGGCCAGCGTTTCCAGAGTCTCGTCCCCGGTGAAGATATGGGCCACCCGCACGGTGTTGAAGAAGTTGCGGGCGGTGTGGGAAGGAAAATAATTGCGCAGGTTCACCGGCAGACCCACCGCCATGGCCCGGCCGCGTTCCAAAGCGGGCAGTTCCCGCCAGGCGGCCAGCATCTGTGCGGCGGCCAGGTAGCTGGTCAGGCTCACATCCAGGGCGCGGGCCTTGGCCAGCACTTCGGAAGCGGAGAGATGTGCCTCAAAAAACTGGGTCTGATCCAGGGGCAGGCGGCCCCGCAGACGGCAGACCCGCCGCTTGGCGGCGGCGTCGGTGGAGGACTTGTCCGCCCGGCGGCCTGCATAGAATTTTGAATAGGAATTCTGTTCCATATCTGCTGCCGAAGCTCCCTGTTCCCGGGGAACGCCAGCCAGTTCTTCCGGATGACGGAGCTGCAGATAGTTGTGCACCAGGCATTTCAGGAACATCAACCCGCCGTTTCCGTCGGTGAGGGCATGCAGCATTTCCAGATTGATGCGGGCACCGTAATAGCTTACCCGGTACAGCAGGGCGTTTTTCTGGTCCGGGCCATACAGGGCGGAACAGGGCTGCTTGTCTTCCGGCTCGGGTACCGGCAATTTGTCGGTGGACTCAAAATAATGCCAGAACAGGCCGCGGTGCAGGGTGACCTGAAAATTGGGCAGTTCCCGGGCGGTACGCGCCAGAGCCTTGGTCAGCGTGTCCGGGTCCACATCCTCCTGCAAAGTACAGCTGATGCGAAATACCCGCGGGTCACGCCGGTTCATGGTGGCCAAAAACAGTTTGGCGACATTGTCCACCTTATACCATTTTTCGGGCACGGCAAAGCCCCCTTTCTGTGCTCAAAGCTGCCGCTGGATAAATCGTCCGACGCTGTCCATGGCCTGAGCAGCACTGCGTACCGGCATCTGCTGGAACACATGCCAGCAGTCCTCGTATACTTCCAGGGTGCTGTACACGTTCTGTTCCTGCATCTTGCGGTGCAGTTGTTCCGAATCGGAATACAGAATCTCGTTGGTGCCCACCTGAATCAGGGTGGGAGGCAGTCCGCGCAGGTCGGCAAACAGCGGCGAAAAACAGGGATTGGCAAAGTCGGTGCGGGTGCTGCAATAGGCGGCGCGCACCGATTCGATGTACTGCATGGTCAGCATGGGGTCCAGTGCCGCACGTTCGGTGTAGCTGGGGCCGGAAGCCGTCATGTCGGTCCAGGGACTCATAAGGATCAGGGCCCGGGGCTGGCGGCGTCCCTGCCCTTTCAGCTGCAGGGCCAGTTCCAGCGCCAGGTTGCCCCCGGCGGAATCCCCGGCCAGAATGATGTCCCGGGCACCGTAGCCCATATAGGCCAGATGATCCCACACCGCCACGGCGTCCTGCACGGCGGCAGGGTAGGAGTGTTCGGGAGCCAGGCGATATTCAAAGGAAAGCACATCGCACCCGGCAGCCAGGGCCAGCTTGCTGGCCAGAACCCGGGCATAACCCAGCTGGCCGCAGGTGTAGCCGCCGCCGTGGCAGTACAGCACCACATGTCGGCGGTCATGCCCGGCTTCGATGCTCACCCACTCCGCCGGGACCGGCACGGGGCCCCGGTGGATGGTCAGCGGATCGTTGCGCAGCCCCAGGGTGGGGCTGACCAGCCGCCCGAACAGTTCCTGCCCGGCTCGCTGACGTTCCAGGTCGTCGGGATTGGTACTGCCGGAGGAGGTGACGCTGTGCACCGCTTTGATGGCGCGCATCATGGGGGTCAGCTGGTCGGATTCGGCGGGATTCTTGCGGCGGGCGCGGTGCAGTTTGCTGCGGTCCACCAGCATGGGGCGCCGGGGAAGTTTAGGCGATTCAGCCATAAGGACGTTCCTTTCGGTATTGGTAAATCAGTCCGGCAGGGCGGCCAAAAGCCGCACCCACAGGGTGTTCAGCAAAGGCGGATGGGCCGCCGGCATGCCGCACAGCCGCCAGACAGTCTTGCGGTCGGGGAAGGCCCCCCGCTTGGTGTACCGACGATAGAGCAGTTTGAGCTGGCGGTCTTTGCCGCTGCCCGGCAGGTGCAGGATGCAGATGGGCACCAGGCAGTAATTGGTGGAAACAAAGTAATGCCGGGCTCCCAGCCAGTACCGCCAGATATAGGCGTTGGCAGCCCGCACCGGTTGACCGGTGCGCAGGGCACGCCAGGCGGCAATGCAGAGGATGACCTCGTCCCCGTCCTGGGGCAGGATATTTTTGGTCTGCATCTCGTCGTAGATTTCCCCGCACAGATGCAGGAATTCCCGCAGCCGGGGGGCGCTGCCAGCCACCAGTTCGCCGCCGAAGTGGGTCAGTACGTGGGGGGCGGTGTCCGGATACAGGGCATCGCAGCAGTCGCTGATGGCAGCCGCCATGGGCTGGCTGGCGGGATGGGGCACCTGGTACAACAGGACAGCCTCGTCGGCTTCCCGCCACAGATCGGTCAGGGGATACTGGGTATAGGTATCGGCGTCCATCATGACGCAGCGATCAAAGGTCAGATTGTTCAGTACCCAGTCCATGGCACACAGCTTGTAAAAAGCCAGGGACCAGGGCAAATCGGCTCCGAACCGGAACTTGTCAAAGGGGCACTGGTATATGGTAACACCCGCCCGGGCAAGCTGATTGTCGAAAGGGGCAGGAACCGGGGCGTTGGTCACCAGGGCTACCTGGCAGTCCGGGTTCTGGGCCCGGGCACTGGCCAGGGCCACCACGATGCAGCGGTAATACACATCCCGGCCGCGGTTGGCATCGGAATTTTCCCGGAACCCGTCCAGGGTGGCAAAAGCGGTAAAGATCAGATCCATGGCAGATCCTTTCGGGTCAAGATAAATGGAAGATACCCCGGCAGACACCGGGGGCTTTTGGCTTCATTATACCCGTCGGGTACGGCTTTGTCCACCGGGTCAGGCCTGGCTGACCAGACCCAGGTCGTGGAGGATGTCGGCACGGGTCTCCAGCGCCAGCGTGCTGATGCGGCGGATGCGTTCCGCCGTCATATAGGGGGCCAGACCGCTGATGGAAAAGGCGCTGTCCGCCCGTCCGCCGGGACCGGGAATGGCCAGGGCCACGCAGCGGATGCCCAACTCGTTTTCCTCATCATCGATGGCATACCCGCAGCTGCGCACCGTTTCCAGCTGGCTGCGCAGCTGGTCCAGATCGGTGACGGTGCGGCCGGTCAGCTTCTGCAGCCGGCTGTGGTGCCAGATCTGTTCCACCTCGGCGTCGGGCAGAGTGGCCAGGATGGCCTTGCCCACACCGGTGCAGTACAGCGGACTGCGCAGGCCCACCCGGCTGGACATCCGCATGGGGCCGCTTTCCGTTTTATATATGTATACCACGTCGGCACCGTCCCGGATCACCAGGTGAACCGCTTCCGCCGTGCGCTGGGAAAGCCGTTCCAGGTGCAGCTTGGCCACGCTCATGATGTCCATGCTGTTGACGATGCCGGAAGAAATCTCAAACATTTTCAGCGTCAGGCGGTATTTGCCGCTCTGGGCGTCCTGCACCGCGTACCCCAAGGCTACCAGGCTGCCCAGCAGCCGGTGGGCGGTGCTTTTGGCCAGATGGGCTTCCGCAGCCAGATTCTGCAGCCCTGCCCCGGCGGGGTGGGCGGCCAGCACCTCGATCAGTTCAAAAATGCGGGCCACGCTCTGCACGCCGCCGCGGTCGGCGTCTTTTTCCGGTAATTGTGGCATCCAGAGAGCCTCCTGTGCAGTAAATTTACAAAAAATTCATAATTTGAAACAAAATTGTCATTTGTCCAAAGTTTCCAGAGGTTGTTCCACGATATGGAACTAAGTATAGCAGGAACGACCCGTTTTCGCAAGAGGTATGCCGAATGATGGAACGCGCGCAAAAGCCACAAAAAGCCGCGGCGAACCACTGGCAATTTTGCCCGATTGACGCGGGGGAGGGGAATTTGTATAATAAAATCAGCAAATTGCGGAACGCCGTTCCAACATATGGAATAGGCCGCCGCAAATTTGGTACGGTTAAAATCCAGGAAAATTGATTCGAAGGAGAAATGTGCTATGAATCCGGTTGTAGAGCGCGTTTACGAAATCGGTATTATCCCTGTCATTGCTTTCAACAGCGTGGACGAGGCTGTGCCTCTGTGCAAGGCCCTGGTTGCCGGCGGTCTGCCCGCCGCGGAGGTCACCTTCCGCACTGCCTGCGCCGAAGAGTGCATCAAGAAGATCCACGACGAAGTGCCTGAAATGCTGCTGGGCGCCGGCACCGTTCTGACCGTTGATCAGGCTGACCGCGCCATGGCTGCGGGTGCCTCCTTCATCGTTGCCCCCGGCTTTGATCCCGAAGTCACCAAGCACGTCATCGAAAAGGGCGGTCTGATGATGCCCGGCACCGCTTCTGCCGGCGAGATGCAGCAGGCCATGAACCTGGGCTGCGAAGCCCTGAAGTTCTTCCCCGCTGAAGCCAACGGCGGCGTTTCCATGCTGAAGAACATCGGCGCTGCCCTGAAGGGTGCCAAGTGGATGTGCACCGGCGGCGTCAACGCCAAGAACGTGAACGACTACCTGGGCTATGACCAGATCTTTGCCGTGGGCGGCACCTGGATGTGCAAGAGCGACAAGATCAAGGCCGGCGCCTGGGACGAGATCACCGCCATGTGCAAGGAAGCCGTTGACGTGATGCTGGGCCTGGAACTGGGCCACATCGGCATCAACTGCGCCGACGACGCCGAAGCTGCCAAGACCGCCGAGACCCTGGCCGGCCTGCTGAGCATGGCCGTCAAGCCCGGCAACTCCAGCATCTTCGTGGGCAACAAGGAATTCGAGATCATGAAGAAGCCCGGCCGCGGCACCCATGGCCACATTGCCATCAAGACCAACAACGTGGACCGCGCCATCTATCACCTGAGCCGCCGCGGCGTGAAGTTCGATCTGGACTCCAAGAACGTCAAGAACGGCAAGACCATCGCTGTCTACCTGGCTGACGAAGTGGCCGGCTTTGCCATCCACCTGGTGCAGAAATAAGGCACCCGCATAACCAACGGCAGATACCTTTATAAAAAAGTTTTTATAAAAAGGAGAACAACCCATGAAAGTCGTTACTTTTGGCGAACTGATGATCCGTCTGCAGCCGTACAACTACGAGCGCTTTGTTCAGGCTGACCACCTGGAATTCACCTTCGGCGGCGGCGAAGCCAACGTGGCCGTTTCTCTGGCCAACTATGGCGCCCATGCCATCTACGTCACCAAGCTGCCCGCCCATGCCATCGGTCAGGCCGCTGTGAACAGCCTGCGCCGCTACGGCGTTGACACCACCAAGATCGTCCGCGGCGGCGACCGTGTGGGCATCTACTTCAACGAGAAGGGCGCTTCTCAGCGCGGCTCTGTCTGCATCTATGACCGTGCCCATTCCGCTATCCAGGAAGCTTCCACTGCCGACTTCGACTGGGATTCCATCTTCGAGGGCGTGGATTGGTTCCACTTCACCGGCATCACCCCGGCCCTGGGCCCCAATGTTGTCGACATCTGCCGCGAAGCCTGCAAGGCTGCCAAGGCTCATGGCGTCAAGATCAGCTGCGACCTGAACTACCGCGGCAAGCTGTGGACCCGCGAGGAAGCCCGCGCTGCCATGACCGACCTGTGCCAGTATGTGGACGTCTGCATCTCCAACGAGGAGGACGCCAAGGACGTGTTCGGCATCGAGGCCGAAGCCACCGACATCTACGCCGGCGAGATCAACCGCGAAGGCTACAAGAGCGTTGCCAAGCAGCTGGCTGACAAGTTCGGTTTCGAGAAGGTCGCCATCACCCTGCGTGAGAGCCATTCCGCTTTCGACAACGGCTGGAGCGCCATGCTCTACGACGTTGCTTCCGACGAATACTGCTTCAGCAAGAAGTACGAGCTGCACATCATCGACCGCGTTGGCGGCGGTGACAGCTTCGGCGGCGGCCTGATCTACGCTCTGCTGTCCGGCAAGAGCACCCAGGAAGCTGTTGAGTTCGCTGTTGCGGCTTCTGCCCTCAAGCACTCCATCGAAGGCGACTACAACATGGTCACCGTTTCCGAGGTGGAGAAGCTGGCTGGCGGCGACGGTTCCGGCCGTATCCAGCGCTAAGAGATTTTCCCCTATACGGTTTACCTTCCCAATGGAAGCCCCGGCCCGGCCGGGGCTTCTTCCTTTTTGCGGAGCGGTTGACGGCGTGCCGCTGCCTGGGATATACTGGAAAAAACACGTTCCCCGGTCCGGGAACCTTCCCCGCCGGATTCACCCGTTCAGAGAAAGAAGGAATCCCCCATGAATACCACCACCCATCTCCGTCTGCGCAAGATGATCCTGTGCGCTTTGTTCACCGCTCTCACCGCCGTTTGCAGCCAGATCCAGGTCCCCATGCCCTGGGGGGTGCCCATCAACCTGGCACTGTTTGCCTCCTACATGGCAGGCCTGATGCTGGGGCCTGTCTGGGGCGCCGGCAGCCAGCTGGTGTATCTGTTGCTGGCCGCTGTGGGCGTGCCGGTCATGGCCGGGCTTTCCGGCGGTCCGGCGGTGCTGTTCGGCAAGACGGGCGGTTACGCCATCGGCTTTATGCTGGCGGCGCTGCTCACCGGTGCGCTGGTCCAGGTGTGGGGCCGGGGATTCTGGCGCATGTGTGCCGCCATGGCGGTGGGCTGTGTGGGGTGCTATGCCCTGGGCACTGTCTGGTTCATGGCCATCACCGGCACCGGTGTATGGCAGAGCCTGGTGTGGTGTGTGCTGCCCTATCTGCCCGGAGATGCGCTCAAGATTCTGTTGGCGGCCCTGCTCACCGAACGCCTGGGCAAGCGCCTGCATGTTTGATTTGCCTTGTGCCGATGCGGAGCAGATGGTATAATAAAAAGAACACGGCCCCTGTGCCGTAGGAGTATCAACGGCCGGGAGGGCTTGTCATGAAATGGATCGCAGTGGATTACGGTGATTCCCGCACCGGTTTGGCCGGGTGCGATGTCACCGAACTGGTCTGTGCGCCGATCACGCCGCAGATCGAAGAAAAGAGCATGAACCGCGCCGCCCAGGCGGTGGCGGCAGTGGCTTTCCGGGAAAAGGCGGAAGGCGTGGTGCTTGGCCTGCCAAAGAACATGGACGGCACCGAGGGCTCCCGTGCGGCCAAAAGCCGCCGCTTTGCCCAGCGCCTGGCCGATGCCTGCGGTATGCCGGTGGTCATGTGGGATGAACGCCGCACTACCGTGTCGGCAGCCGCCATCCTGGCCCAAAACGATACCTTCGGCGCCAAGCGGAAAGAACGTCTGGACTCGGTGTCCGCCGCCGTGATCCTGGAAAGCTTCCTCAACTGGCGGCGCCAGCACCCCGGAGAGTCCGCTCCCGAGACGGTGCAGCCCCAGTCGGGCCAAGAGTGAAAAAGGAGAGGTACCATGCCTGATAACGAAAAACGCATCCCCACCCATGCCGCCATTATCGTGGACGGCAACCGCCGCTGGGCCCGCCAGCGCCTGATGCCCGCCAGCGTGGGCCACAAGGCAGGCTTTGACCGTTTGAAGGAGATCACCCGTTATGCGGTAGGCGATTGCGGCGTCAAGGTGCTCAGCCTGTACGTCTTCTCCACCGAAAACTTTGCCCGGGACGCCAAGGAAGTGGGCTATCTGATGGACCTGTTTGCCAACAACTTCCGTACCATTGCCGATGAGATGAACGAGCGCGGCTGCCAGGTTCTGTTCAGCGGCCGCCGGGAAGGTCTGCAGCCTCGTGTGCTGGACGCCATGGACTACATGATGGACCTGACCAAGGACAACAAGAAGGGCATCGTCAATTTCTGCCTGAACTACGGCAGCCATGCCGAGATCACCGACGCCGTGCGGGCCATTGCCGGCGAGGTGAAGGAGGGCAAGCTGGACCCCGCCTCCATTGATGAGCGCACCATCGAAAGCCACCTTTACCGTGACCTGCCCCCCGTGGACCTGATGATCCGCACCAGCGGCGAAGAGCGGCTCTCCAACTTCCTGCTGTGGCAGTGCGCCTACGCCGAGTTCTACTTCACGCCCACCCTCTTCCCGGATTTTGACAAGGCCTGCTTTGATGAAGCTCTGGCCGAATATGCCCGCCGGGATCGCCGTATGGGCGGCAACTCCAAAAAGTAAAACAAACGAACAAAACCGCCTCCGCATTTTTGCGGAGGCGGTTTTTGTTTGGGGGAAATTCAGCGGGTCTCGGGGATACGGCCGTTCAGGTGTTCCACGTTCTGGCGATCGTTCAGGGGGAAGGTGAATAACCCGCTGGACTCCAGGTCTTCGGCGTGGAGATGTACAGCCCGGATGCGGTTGTTCTCATAGGTCTTGAAGTAGTAGATGCCCTTTTCCCCATCGATACAGCAGGAATAGGTGGTGATGTCGCACTTGCCTTCGGGGGTGATCACGCTGCCCCGCACCATGGCCACGCCGTCCAGGATGTGGAAAAACTGGGCCACGGCGTTGTCCGGGGTGCTGCCCCATACGGCGTTGTTTTTCAGGAAGCAGGCTTTCACGTACCGGGATTGAGGCGAAAAATCCCCCGGCAGCCCGATGGCCCCCATGCCCTGGCCGTAGGATGCCAGGGGCAGTGCGGCGGAAAAGCGGTTTTCCGCCGGTTTGGGCGAAAGATGTTGAAAATTGTTCAGCGCCGCCAGCTGGAAGGGGAAAGGCGGGTTGTTGGTCAGCACCCCGGCCGGGTCTTCATAAATATGAAGGCCGTCCTTCATGGCTTCCAGCACCAGGGCACCGGTGGCGTCGGCCAGATGCCAGTGCAAGGGGGCCAGGGGATACCCTTTGCCGAAGGGGACTCCCAGCAGCTGCACCGTCTGAAGCAGTTCCCGGGCCTGGGCCAGATTTTCGCAGCTGCCCAGCACCAGCGGGATCAGTTCATAGGGGGCTACGGCATCCGGAGCGGCTTCTTCCGCCGGGGGATACCAGGCGTTGCCGGGAAAATTCAGCCCCGCCATATACAGGCCTTTTTCGTTGGCGGCTTCGGCGTAGAGCGGGACATTTTCGGCCACGTTGGCCATGCCGATGAGCGCGAAGTGCCGGGGCATGGACGGGCGGCGGTGAAAGCGGAATTCGTACCCCCGGGGAGTGATGACGACCTGTTCACCAAAGGTGTACTCCAGGTCCAGATTGCGCCCGTGCAGGCACAGGGGAGAAGAAACGGTGATACTTGTGCACATGGGATGGCCTCCTTTTTATGGTTGAGTGAATACTTACAGTATACCCTGTATGGAAGGAAAATCCAGTGGTTTGAACAACGGAATCCGGCGGTGGTTAAAAAAAGAATCCATCCGGATTGACAAAACAGGGAAGAGATGGTAATATAATCGAGTTAGTGCGTTCTAACTGCGAAGCAGGATAAAAGAACGCACCTGTTTTTTGACTGAGAGTTAGCCGTGACAAACTTTTCGGAGAACGTTCCTGCTGTGGAAAGAAAGGACGGAACAATGGGCAAAAAAATTCTGTACGGTGCGCTGGCAGTCAGCGGTCTGGTTACCTTGCTGCAGCCGCTCACCGGTGCAATGGTGCATAAGATGGCGGCCAGTGTGTTTCTGCTGCTCTGTGTGGGGCACATGATCGCCTGCCACAAAAAACTCGCGGGAGCCGGGGTGGCACTGCTGATGCTGCTGCTGGCCGCCTTTGCCACCGGTGTACCTGCGCTGATGCAGGGCGGGACTGCCGGGGCGGTGCATGCGGTGCTGGGGATTTTGTGCCTGTGCGCCATGGCAGCCCACGCCTTTGCGCGCCGTCGGGCCTTGAAGATGACACGGGAAAGGAAAAACAGCCGATGATGATCAATAAGCGCCTGATCGCCGCGGTCGGGGAAAGCAAAAAATACATTGCTGCCAACGTGGCCCTGCAATGGGTGTCTCTGGCGGCCAACATCCTGATTATGGGGGTGTTCTGCCGGGTGTTGGCCGGGCTGTATGCGGGAGCACCTGCCCCCGGGGCCCTGGTGCGGGCTGCTTTGCTGGTACTGGCGGCGGTGGTGGTTCGTATCGCCTGCGGGGTGGGGGCATCCCGCATGGCTTTCCTCTCCAGTCGGGCGGTCAAACTGCGGCTGCGCGGTCTTGTGTACGACAAGCTGCTGCGGCTGGGGGCTTCCTACCGGGAACAGGTCAGCACCGGTGAGGTGGTGCAGGTGGCGGTGGAAGGCGTGGACCAGCTGGAAACCTACTTCGGCGCCTACCTGCCTCAGTTTTTCTACGCCATGCTGGCGCCGCTGACTCTGTTTGCGGTGCTGTGCCGGGTGAATCTGCCCGCAGCGACGGTGCTGCTGGTCTGCGTGCCGCTGATTCCCGTGGCCATCGCTGCGGTGCAGACCTGGGCCAAAAAGCTGCTGAGCAAATACTGGGGACAGTACACGGCGCTGGGAGATACCTTTCTGGAAAATCTTCAGGGGTTGACCACCCTCAAAATCTACCAGGCTGACGGTTTCAAAAATGAAGAGATGAACCGGGAGTCGGAAAAGTTCCGCCGCATCACCATGAAGGTGCTGGCCATGCAGTTGAACTCCATCACCATCATGGACCTGGTGGCCTACGGCGGCGCGGCAGCCGGCATTGTTCTGGCGGCCCTCGCCTTCCGGGACGGCCGCATCGGGCTGGAAGGGGCTTTGTTCATCATGCTGCTGGCGGCTGACTTCTTTTTGCCCATGCGCCTTCTGGGCAGCTACTTCCACATCGCCATGAACGGCATGGCGGCGTCGGATAAGATCTTCCGGCTGCTGGACGCCCCTGAACCCGCCGCCGGCACCCGTGCCGTGGGGCAGGATGTCACCATCCGGTGCGAAAACCTGACGTTCGGATACGAAAACGACCGCCCGGTGCTGCGGGGTGTGGACCTTCAGGCGGAACCGGGCGCCTTCGTTGCCCTGGTGGGGGAGAGCGGCTGCGGCAAATCCACCATTGCCGGTATCCTTACCGGCCGCAACCGGGGCTGGTCCGGCAAAGTCACGGTGGGCGGCGTATCGTTGTCGGACATCAGCGAGGAAAGCCTGCTGTCCACCATTACTTATGTGGGCCACCAGAGTTATCTGTTCAAGGGCACCGTGGGGGACAACCTGCGTATGGGCGCCCCCAACGCCGACGATGCTGCCCTCTGGCGTGTGCTGGAGGAGGTCAATCTGGCGGATTTCCTCCGCGGCGAACAGGGGCTTGATACCCCTGTGGCCGAGCGGGGGGCCAATCTGTCCGGCGGGCAGTGCCAGCGCCTGGCCCTGGCCCGGGCCATCCTGCACGACAGCCCGGTGTATATCTTTGACGAAGCTACCTCCAACATCGATGTGGAGAGTGAGAACGATATTATGGACCGCATCCGGGCCATGGCGGGGACCAAGACAGTGATTTTGATCTCCCACCGCCTGGCCAACGTGGAACCCGCCGACCGCATCTATGTGATGCAGGACGGCCGGACGGCGGAGTGCGGCACCCACACCCGGCTGCTGGCTCAGAACGGCGAGTATGCCCGGCTGTGGAAGGCCCAGCAGGCCCTGGAACATCTGGAAAAGGAGGACGAATCATGAAACGACGGAGCGGATTTACGGTCATGCGCCAGCTGGTAGGGCTGGTCCGCCCGCTGGCCGGGTATATGGCGCTGGCGGTGTCCATGGGCCTTGCCGGGCACCTGTGCGCTGCCTTTCTCACCGTGTTCGGCGTCTACGCTCTCTGCGGCATGCTGGGGCTGCCTGCTCCCCTGGGACTGGCAGGGCTGTTCGGGTGCATCGCGGTCATGGCGATGCTGCGGGCGGCGCTGCGCTACGGCGAACAGGCCTGCAACCACTTCATTGCCTTTAAGCTGTTGGCCCTGCTGCGGGATAAGGTGTTCCGTGCCCTTCGTGCCCTGGCGCCTGCCCGGCTGGAAGTGCGGGACAGGGGAGACCTTATCAGCCTGATCACCTCCGACATCGAGCTGCTGGAGGTGTTTTACGCCCACACCATCTCTCCCGTGCTCATTGCGGTACTATTCAGCGGCATCCTCTGTGCTTTTATCGGCAGCTATCACCCGGCGCTGGGGCTGCTGTCTCTGGGGGCCTATCTCTGCTTGGGGGTGGCGGTGCCGCTGCTGATCTCCCGGGCCAGCGGGGCCCACGGGCTGCGTTTCCGCACAGCGTCGGGTGACTTGAGCAGCTTTGTGCTGGACAGCCTCCGTGGTCTGCCCGAAACTTTGCAGTTTGCCCAGGGAGAAAAGCGCCGCCGTGAACTGGACGAGCGCACCCGCTCCCTCACCCGGGAAGAATCCCGCCTGAAATGGACGGCGGGCTGGGGCATGGCCCTGACCAACGCCCTGATCCTGCTCTTTGACCTGGCCATGCTGCTGACGGCGGCGGTGCTCTTTGAACAGGGGAAAATCGGCTTTGACGGTGTGCTGGTGCCTACGGTGGCTCTCATGAGTTCCTTCGGTCCGGTGGTGGCCCTGGCGGGATTGGGCGGCACCCTGCAGCAGACTTTTGCGGCGGGCAACCGTGTGCTGAACATTCTGCAGGACACCCCCGTGGTGGAGGATGTCACCGGCCGCCCCGCCACCGAGTTTGAGGGCGCCAGTGCTGACCGGGTCAGCTTTGCATACGAGAAACAGCCTATTCTGCGGGACTTGTCGGTGCAGGTGCCGCAAAACCAGATCCTTGGCATTGTAGGGCGCAGCGGCAGCGGAAAATCCACCCTGCTCAAGCTCTTCATGCGCTTCTGGGAAACGGACAGCGGCGAGATCCGCCTGTCCGGCAAGCCGGTGGGGCAGATCAATACCGCCGACCTGCGCCGGATGGAAAGCTATGTCACCCAACAGACCCACCTTTTCCACGATACCATCCGCAACAATCTGCGCATTGCCCGCCTGGATGCCACCGATTCCGAGATCGAGGAAGCCTGCCGCAAAGCGTCGGTGCATGACTTTATCCTCTCTCTGCCTCAGGGGTACGATACCCAGGTGGGGGAACTGGGAGATACCTTGTCTGGCGGCGAACGCCAGCGGCTGGGACTGGCTCGGGCTTTTCTCCACGATGCCCCTTTCATGCTGCTGGATGAACCTACCAGCAATCTGGACAGCCTGAACGAAGCCGTTATTCTGCAGTCACTGCGCCGGGAGCGCAAGGGCCGCACGGTGGTGCTGGTCTCTCACCGGCAGTCCACCATGCGGGTGGCTGACCGGGTGCTTCAGGTGGACGCCGGGAGGTGCAGCTGATGGATGCCGACCGCAAGCGGGCGCGGGAGCAGGAAGTTGTTTCCTGCATGATCGAACTCTACTGCCGCCGTAAGCACCACACCAAGGGAACGCTTTGCCCTGAGTGTGCTGCTTTGCGGGACTATGCTGCGGCGCGCAGCGCGCACTGCCCCTTTATGGAGCACAAGACCTTTTGTTCCCAATGCCCCGTACACTGCTATAAGCCGGAAATGCGGCAGAAGATCCGGGCGGTAATGCGGTTTTCCGGACCGAGGATGCTCTTGGTTCATCCGCTCATGGCTTTGCATCATATGGCCGAGACTTTGCGGAGTCGGCTGCGAAAGGAGAAAATCTCATGAAGCTGAAAAAAATCGTGTATCTGACCCTGGGATTTCTGGGCCTGGCCCTGGGCGCGGTGGGGGCGGTGCTGCCTTTGTTGCCCGCTTTTCCTTTCCTGCTGATGGCGGCGGTCTGCTTCGGCAAAAGTTCCGAAAAACTGGACCGCTGGTTCCGCTCCACCAAACTGTACAAGGATAACCTGGAATCCTATGTGGCAGGGCAGGGGATGACCACTCGTACCAAGGTGCGCATCATGGTGGTGGTCACCGTGCTCATGAGCATCGGCTTCATTATGATGCACGCGGTGCCGGTGGGACGCATCGTACTGGGATGTGTGTGGGTGTTCCATGTGCTGTATTTCCTTTTCGGCGTCAAGACCATCCCGGCTTCCGCTGCCGTGAAAGAAAAGGAACTCTCCTGATTGTTTGAACATACCGCCAGCAGGCCCCGGCAGATGCTCTGCCGGGGCCTGCTGGCGTACAATGAACGATGTAGGGACATATTCCGAAAATATTGGCGAAAAAGAACAAAAATGTGAAAAAAATATTGAATTATTGTTACAGAGTGCTATAATAGCAGACGGGGATTTCAGGTAAAACCCATAGGATACATTTCTGGCATCGTTTACAACAGCACCGCCGCGGCGGTGTTGAAATGATAAAGGGAGGAATCTTTATGGTTAGTTTCGTCATCTGCCTGGCCATCCTGCTGATCGGCTACTTTACCTACGGCAAAGTTGTCGACAACACCTTTGGACCGGACGACCGTGAAACGCCTGCTGTGCGCATCAACGACGGCGTCGACTATGTCGTGATGCCTCAGTGGAAGCTGTTTCTGGTTCAATTGCTGAACATCGCGGGCCTGGGGCCGATTTTCGGCGCCATGCAGGGTGCTCTGTGGGGCCCCATCGTGTTCCTGTGGATCACCTTCGGTACCATCTTTGCCGGCGGCGTTCACGACTACTTCTCCGGCATGATCAGCGAACGCAACGAGGGCGGTTCCATTGCCGAAGTCACCGGCAAATATCTGGGCCACGCCATGCAGAACGTCATGCGCGTCTTCTCGGTGGTGCTGCTGATCATGGTGGGCACCGTCTTTGCGGTTGGCCCCGCCGGTCTGATCGTCACCCTGTGCAAGAACAGCGGTGTCACCGGTCTGCTGGCCACCACCCTGTTCTGGCTGGTCCTGATCCTGGTGTATTACTTCATCGCCACCTTCATCTCCATTGACAAGGTCATCGGCAAGATCTACCCCCTGTTCGGCATCTGCCTGATCGTCATGGCCATCGGTGTCATCATCGGCATCTACACCAACCCCGACTTCACCATTCCCGAAATCTGGGATCACCTGTACAATATGCACCCCTCCGGCACGCCTGTGTGGAGCTTCATGTTCATCACAGTGGCCTGCGGTGCTATCTCCGGTTTCCACTCCACCCAGTCTCCTCTGATGGCTCGCTGCATGAAGAGTGAGAAGCAGGGCCACTTCGTTTTCTACGGTGCCATGGTGGCCGAAGGCATCATTGCTCTTATCTGGGCCGCCGCCGGCTGCGCCCTGTATGAGGTCACCGGTGGCCTGAACACCGGCCTGGCCGCCGTTCTGGCCGAAGGTCAGTCCGCCGCCATCTACGACGTCTGCTCCCGCACCATGGGCGGCATCGGCACCGCGCTGGCCATGATCGGCGTGGTTGTCTGCCCCATCACTTCCGGCGATACCGCTTTCCGCTCTGCCCGTCTGACCCTGGCCGACTGGTTCAAGATCGATCAGGGCTCTTACGCCAACCGCCTCAAGCTCTGCATCCCCGTTCTGGGCGTGGGCGCCGTGCTGGGTATCGGCAATGCTCTGGGCTACATCGACTACACCGTAATCTGGCGTTACTTCAGCTGGACCAACCAGACCCTGGCCATGATCGTGCTGTGGGCGGCTTCCATGTTCCTGTTTGTGGAAAAGAAGAACTTCTGGATCACCGCTGTGCCGGCTACCTTCATGAGCGCGGTTTCCAGCACCTACTTCATCCTGGCGCCGGAATGCCTGGGCGGTCTGGTCAACGGCAAGACCGCCGACGGCGCGACCGTCTACAACACCGCCGTGGCATATCCCATCGGCATCATCTTTGCCATTGCTCTGCTGGTCATCTTCCTGATGGCTACCAAGAGACATTCGGCCAAGGCACAGGCTTGATCCTGCCCGCCTGAGCCGGCAGCGCAAAAACCGGGAGCCGGCCGTCTGGCAACAGCGGCCGGCTTTTGCGTTTGCATAAATCCCATATAAACGAGGTTGACCCTATGATCTTCAGACCCGCACCTTTGAGCTTCTCCCGACTGGACGCCGCCGAGCTGGTCCAGGATAAACAGCAGTGCCGCAAGATCGGCCCCTGCGGCGTGGGCCGCAAGGCGCTGTATCTGAACAGCTTTTTCATCGATCGCCGGTACTACATCCCCTTCACGGCGGTGCGTCGTGTCTTCAAGCGCGTGGCCATGAGCCGCGGCGGGTATACCGGCAAAGGCATTTTTGCCAGCATGGCTTACCTGGTGGTGGAATATGATGACGGCCGGCAGAAGCAGTGCAACTTCAAGCACGAGGAGCATGTGGACCAGCTTCTGGCCCTGTTGGGCCGGGAGCAGCCCCAGATCAAGCGGGTCAGCGCTGCCGCTGAGGAACGTCTGGCCAAGCGCCGGGCGGAGCAGGAAGAAGCCGAGCGCAACCGCCCGCCCCTGACACCCCAGGGCAAACAGCTGCTGGAAGAACTGAAACAGGCGGAAGACTATCTGGACGAGAAACCGGAGCTGAGCAACGCTCTCAGCCAGGCAGCACGCCGCCGCCGTGCTTATGACTGCAGCAGTCCCAGTTACCGCTGGGCGGCCATGGCCATCACCGCCCTGGGCATCATCGCAATGGTGTATGGCCTGTGGTCGGTGCTTATGGGGCAGGGCGGTTTCGGTGTGTACTTTGCCCTGTTCGGGCTGGCCGCAGTGTTTACCTTTGCCGGGTTCAGTGTGCTGCCCACCGCCCGCAATAACCGCCGGGGCATTCTGCAGCAGCAGGAACAGGTCCTGGCTGGTATGGAAGCTTACCTGGCCAACCGACCGGATTTCCCGCTGCCTGCCCGCTATGCCCACCCGGTGGTGCTGCAGCGGATGCAGCGTGCCGTGCTGGACGGCCGGGCCGCCACCGCCGCGCAGGCGCTGGAAGTGGTCAAGCAGGATCTGAAAGCCCTGAACGCCAGTGTGCAGGTAGATCAGGAAGAATACGACGAGGTGGTGGCCATAAAGGCCATGTTCCTCAACGCAGATTATCAGTGAACACAAAAGCCCCGCCGGTGCTGCTGCCCGGCGGGGCTTTTTGCTACGGTGGGCCTGGTCTTCATTTTCTTTGGCGGTAGTTCTGTGGACTTTCCCCGTATACCGCTTTGAAGGTCCGCCAGAAATACCCGTAGTTGCGGAATCCCGTTTCCAGCATGATGGTCTCCAACGGTTCGTCTGTGGTCAACATTCTCTTTTTGGCCTGTTCCAGCCGGTAGCGGACCACATACTGCAAAGGCGTCAGCCGGGTGACCTGCTTGAACAGTTTGCAGAAATAGAAACTGCTGTACCCGGCGGCGTCAGCCAGCTGCTGCAGGGCGATGGGCTCCCGGTAATGCTCTTCGATATATCTCAGGGCGCTGCGCACAGCGGAATTCTCCCGTGGGATTTCCTGCGGAACGGAGCCGGCCCGGGCAGCCCGCAGAATCTCAGCCAGAAGAGCCAACATCCGGCTTTTCCAGGCAAGAAGTTCCCAGGGGGCGGGATCGGCGGGCAATGCCAGGGCAGTCATGGCAGTTTCGTCCGCTTTGGCACCGGCATTGTCGGGAAGTAGCGGTGGCAGACCGTCCAGAATATTCGAACGGGAAATGCCGGGGGCGGGGTCAAACTCTACAAACAGGGAGCGGTAGACCCCTACACCCTCCACCTCCATGCCGGGATGGCGCAGGAACAGCGAGCGTGGCACCGTCTGCAGCGGGATGCCCTCGGTCAGGATATATCCGCTGCGGGAAGTGACAATATACTCTATCTCATAGTGCTTCACCACCCGGCGGCCATAACTTTCCCGGCTGTCGGTGTGGGGGACGGCACCAGAGTCATGCCACCCGTAAAACACGGGGGACAGGCTTTGTAATCCTTTATCCAGCATGAAAATGGTTCTCCCTCTCCGTAAAAAAGTGAACTCCGGTGAAGTCCTTTTTTGCTTGCGCTCATTATACCATAACATAACAAGATTGTGTATGACAGGCGCAAGATAAGGAATGGGAAAATTCTGCTTGCTGTGGTACGCTGACCGTACAGGAACCTTGCAGGGAAAGGAGCAGAAGCCATGATTTATTATGTGGAGCAAACGGCCGCACCCATGGGGGACGGCACCGAAAAAAGGCCCTTCCGCACCATCGGAGAAGCCGCCGCCCTGGCGCAGCCGGGGGACACCGTCCTCATCGGGGAAGGAATATACCGGGAATGGGTCTGCCCGCCCCGGGGCGGTCTTTCGGATGACCGGCGTATCCGTTATTGCGCTGCCGAAGGCTGCCGGCCGGTCATCACCGGGGCGGAACCGCTGACGGGCTGGACCCTCTGGCAGAAGGACGTATGGCGGGCAACGGCGGACAAAGCCTTGTTTGGCGGCTATAACCCCTATGCCGACGAAATCTTCGGGGATTGGTTCGACGGTCTGGGGCAGGTACACCACACCGGTGAAGTGTTTGCCGACGGGCAGGCTTTGGATGAAGCAGCATCCCAGGAAGCGCTGCTGGAACAGCGGTCCGGCAAGGCGCGGGAATGGTTTGCGGAAGTGCATCCCGGCCACACCACGCTGTATGCCCGCTTCGGCGGGGCGGACCCCAACACCCTTGGCACCGAGATCAGTGTGCGGCCTTTCTGCTTCTTCCCGGAGGAGGAAGGCATCAACTATATTACAGTGTCCGGTCTGGAATTCTGCTGTGCCGCCACCCAGTGGGCGCCGCCCACCGCCTTTCAGCCGGGGGCTGTGGGGCCCAACTGGAGCAAGGGATGGGTAATTGAAAACTGCCGCATCCATGATTCCAAGTGCAGCGGCGTCAGCCTGGGCAAAAGACGGGACCCCAAGGACAACTGCTGGAGCAAAGATCCCTCCAAGGGCGGCACCCAGACTTATACCGAGATGGTGTTTTCCACCCTGCAAAAGGGGTGGAACCGGGAAACCGTGGGCGGGCATATCCTGCGCGGCAACGAGATTTATAACTGTGGCCAGGCGGGTATTGTGGGCAGCATGGGCGGGGCATTCTGCACCATCACCGGCAACCATATCCACCACATCAACATCCACGGTGAATTTTCCGGCGCCGAGATGGCGGGCATCAAACTTCATGCCGCCATTGATACGGTGGTTTCCCGCAATGTCATTCACCATTGCAACCGTGGGCTTTGGCTGGACTGGCAGGCCCAGGGAGCCCGGGTGCAGAGCAATGCCTTTTTCTGCAATGATCTGGAAGAAGACCTGTTCATTGAGGTTTGCCATGGGCCATGCCTGGTTGAAAACAACCTTCTTCTTTCGCCCCGCAGCCTGCTGGATATGTCCCAGGGAACGGCCTTTGCCCACAACCTGTTTGCGGGCAAGCTGTATGCCGTGCCGGACACCAACCGTTTTACTCTCTACCATCTGCCCCATCATACGGCGGTGGGAGGCGTGATGCTGGTTTACGGCGGGGATGACCGCTTTTTCAACAATGTGTTTGTGGGAACCCAAAAGACGAGCCGACACTGCGGTGTGCACGGCACGGCAGCCTACGACCATTGCCCGGCACAGTGGCCGACCCGCAACCCCGGAGACGACACGCCCGCTGCCGATGTGGGCCGGTCCATGCCAGTGACGGTGCGGGACAACCTGTACCTCAACGGTGCCAGACCCTGGGCGGAGGAAACCGACAGCCGCGTGCCGACCGGCGTGCAGGCAGTGCTGAACCTGGCGGAGGAAGGCGGCCATTACCGGCTGGAAAACAACCTGCAGACCCTGCTGGATGACCAGAAGGGGGCAATGGTTACCACTGCGGTGCTGGGCAAGGCTTTTCAATCGGAACAGGCCTACGAGGACCGGGACGGCAGTCCTTTGACCCTGGATACCGACCTGGCAGGGGAAAAACGCCCCCATGCCCCGCACCTGGGGCCGCTGGAGCGCTGGCCCGCCTGTCTGGAACTGGTGTAAAGCGTGCCAACATACAAAAGCCCCCGGGACCGGAGCTTGCGAACGCTCTCCGGTCCCGGGGACTTTCTGTATATGCAACGGCCTTATATAGCCGCATTGATAGCGGCAATGGCGCCGTCGGATACGGCGGTGGCCACCTGGCGCACCTGCTTGACACGGATATCACCGGCCGCATAGACACCGGGAAGGGCAGTTTCCATCTTTTCGTTGGTGGGAATATACCCGTCTTCCAGCGTCAGCTCTGTGTACAGCGACGTGTTGGGGACCAGACCAGCGTACACAAAGATTCCGCAGCCGGGGTCCTCCACCGTTTCCACGCTGCCGTCATGTACGTTCAGAATATCCAGCCGTTCCACCTGATCCTGACCGTATACTGCCTGCAGCCGGGAGCCCAGGCGCAGGGTGATGTTGCCGGCGGCGGCTACCTTTTGGCGGAATTCCGCAATGCAGCCCAGCTGATCCTCAAAATGGATGATGGTCAGGTGCTTGGCAAAAGCGGCCAGGTACAGTGCTTCTTTCACAGCACCGTCGGCACCACCCACCACATAAACATTCTTACCGGCATAGGCGGCGCCGTCCCGGGCGGCATTCATCCCCATGCCTTTTCCGGCCAGTTCGCTCTCGCCGGGGATGCCCAGCTTTCGCGGTGTGCTGCCGTTGGCCAGAATGACCCGTCTGGCTTCATATGTGCCTTTGTCGGTGGTGACAGTCTTGGTTTCTCCCGCCAGAGCCACGCCGGTGACATTGGCATAAACGATTTCTACCCCTGCCGCCAATGCCTGTTCCTTCATGCGGGCGGCGAAGGTGGTTCCGGTTTCCTGCGCTTCCAGGGCGGTGTAATGCGTGACGGTAGAAACCTTGCCGATAATGCCGCCCACCTGGCCTTTCTCCAGCACCAGTGTGCGCTGACCGCGGCTGACTGCATAAATGCCCGCGCTGATGCCGGCAGGGCCTGCTCCGATAATGATGATGTCGTACATAATAAACAGCGTCCTTTCTACTCTATCACAGTCAAAGAAACGGGAACCGAGGGGGGAATGTCCGAGGCCGGGAAAAGACACTTTGCCGGAATGAACGGAGAAATGTCTTGCTGGTTCCCTTGGCCTGTATAGAGTATAGCGCAGTTTATCAATAAAATAAAATTATGAATTGTTATGTATAAATAAGATGCGCTAATGATGACCTTCGGACGATTTGCCTTGCTGTTTCAGTGAAAAGCCGACAGGAAAAGGGAAGAAAAGAGGCGGAAAAACAAAAAAACCTCACACCGAAGTGTGAGGTTTTGGTGCGCCCGCAGGAACTCGAATCCTGGACCCTCTGATTAAAAGTACACTGAAAGCGAAAAAATCCATATCAAAATTTATCAAAAACGAACAAAAAATAGCGAAAAAAAGAGAAAAATGGATAATTGACTTTTGCAATGTTTGCATCTTGTGCACTATAAGCACATGAAGTAAATTCAAAAAGAAGTGGCGAAATGTGCGGAAAATGTGCAAAAATGTGCAGAAAGCTTTCAAACTACGAATGAAATATCCATCGGACACGATAGGGGAGTTTGTGAATAACCAAAGTTTGATGAGCTGATTCATGGCGAAAGCAATACCAATCATTTTGCTTGTTAATTAAGCGACTGTTACTTATTGTAGCAGCCGTTTTTTATTTACTAAATGGTCAGTGGGGGAAGTGTACCATTTCGGGGAAATACATCAGCAACATTTTCCCCCCACACCCCCCTACTAGCTGAAAAATGACTGGCTGAAAAGGAGATATCTGTATGGGTGAAAGAGTTACAACGGATCAGATTAAGATGGCAAGAACAGTAGATATAATCAGCTACATGAAACAATACGAACCGGAAGAATTGATCCGTACAGGCCCGCATGATTACAAAACCGCTACGCACAGCAGCCTTTGCATCAGCGATAACGGGTTATGGCATTGGTATTCCAGAGGCATTGGAGGCCGAGGGGCACTGAACTATCTCATTCAGGTTATCTTGAGAACCACCCGGAAATCCACAAACTTCTGCTCAGGCTTGATAACGACGAACCCGGATTGCAATTTGCCATGAAGCTGCAGGAACGCTATCAGGCACGAGGGTATTGCCACCATTTTGGGGTATCTGTGCTGTGATGTGTTTTTCCTGGCGGTGGTACTCACCAAAAGCAAGGTACTCTCGGTGTGCCCCGGGGACTGCCGTGCCGGCCGCGACCAGAACTGCCATGACACGGTGCCGCTTATGGTGTGCGTATCGGCTTATTGAAAGACAGGCTGGAGCGGTGATTTATATTCCAAGTAGGCCCTGAGCAAGCAAAAAAGAGAAACTTGTTGGATAATATGCACAATAAAAAGCGGAAATTGTTAGTCAAATTTAAGCCCTTTTAAAAAACTTTGTCAAAAAAGCGAAAAAGCAAGTCGGTTCCGAGAATTTACCGTCTTCGTCAATCATGGTAGTATAAATACAACGAAAGCGGACAGACAGCAAGTCCGCAAGATTACTCAACAAAGGAGACGAAGAAGGACTATGAAACTGAAAAAACTGACCTCGCTTTTCCTTGCAGGCGCAATGGCACTTTCTCTGGCAGCTTGTGGCGGTTCCGCCGGAAGCACCACTTCCACCGCCGGCACCGGCGAGACCGGCACCACGGCTGAAAGTACCGACGCTGGAGATCTTCCGGTGCTGAAGGTTGCGGTTATGCCGTTCCTGAACAGCCTGCCCATCGAATACATGGTGGAAAACAAGCTGGATGAAGCCAACGGATTCAAGATCGAAACGGTCTACTTCTCCAACGGCGGCGCCATGAACGAGGCGTTGGCAGCGGATCAGTGGGAAGTCGGTACGCTCAGCGCCGCGGCTGTTAACTCCCTGGCAATTTACGGTGCTTACTGCATCGCCGATATCGGCCACTCCGAAGGCGGCCTGTACACCTTGGTCAATCCCGATTCTCCCATCGCACAGGCTAAGGGCGCCAATCCCTCTTACCCGGATGTCCTGGGTAGCCCCGAGACGGTGAAGGGAGCCGTCATCGCAACCAGCACCGGCACTATCTCTCACCTGAATGTCAACAAGTGGCTGGAAGTTCTGGGCCTGACCCCCGATGACGTACAGATCGTCAGCATGGACTTTCCGGCTGCGTACCAGGCACTGAAGACCGGAAATTGCGACGTTGCAGCGCTGAATCCGCCGACCTCCTTCACGGCCGAGAGCGAAGGCTATGTGGTTACCTCCAGCCTGAGCAGCCTGAATGTTCCCCAGTATGACTCCATCATTGTTTCCAACAAGGCTTACACCGAACGCCGGGATGTCCTGGTCAAATACGTGAAGGCTTTCTTTGAAGCTTGCGACGCCCTGCAGGCGGATCAGGATATGGCCACCCAGATGCTGCTGGACTGGTACACTGCCAACGGCAGCGAGACCACGCTGGAAGCCTGTGCCACCGAGATCGAGACCCGTCCCTTCGTTACCAGCGAAGAAGCTAAAGGCATCACCATCGGTGAATCCGTCAGCATCACCGGCGAATTCTGGGTTTCTCAGCAGCTGCTGGAAGAGAGCCGCTTCCCTGAAATCGCAAAGCATGTTGATGATTCCATTGTAAAAGAAGCGCTCGGCTTCTGACCGTTCGCCTCCCCAATTAGAGGGCAGCCCTCAACCGCGCCGCGGCAGGGGCCGCCCTCTCCACTTGAAAGGAGAGATTTGCTTTGAACGAATACGCCATCCGCAAACGGAAAGAAAAAATCAAGTTCGGTACGGTATCGGTTCTTTCCCTGTGCGCTTTCTTTGGCATCTGGTATCTGTGTACGGCGGTCCTTCACCTCAAACCGGACTATGTGTTGCCAAGCCCGGTACAGGTTTTGGAAGCTTTCTTTGAAAAGCTTACGCAGACCGCACCGGACGGTGCAACGCTGGGAGGCCATATTCTGGCAAGCTTGCAGGTCGCGCTGACCGGTTATCTGCTGGGCGCGGTCATCGGAATTCCTCTGGGCATTGCCATGGCGTGGTTCCGCAAGGTGGATATGTTCGTTACACCGCTGTTCGACCTGATTCGCCCGGTCCCCACCATCGCCTGGATCCCCTTGATGATCCTGTGGTTCGGCATTGGTTTGGGTGCCAAAGCCGCCATCATCTTTGTTTCGGCATTCGTGCCCTGCGTTATCAACGCATACGCGGGCATTAAACAGACAAAACCCGTCCACCTGTGGGTGGCACAGACGTTTGGTGCTTCCCGCCGTGAGATGCTCTTTACAGTGGCCATTCCCACTGCGCTGCCGCTGATCTTCACCGGCCTGCGCATCTCTCTGGGCACCGCTTGGATGACCCTGTGCGCCGCAGAAATGCTCGCTTCTAACCGTGGCTTGGGCTACATGATCCAGCTGAACCGTACACTGGCGCGTGCTGACCTGATCGTCGTGGCAATGCTGACCATCGGCGTGATCGGCACTGTCTTCACTGTCGGTCTGGATGCACTGGAAAAGAAATTTGTCAAGGGAGGCCGCCGAGGATGAAAAAGAAAATCGACGTAGAAAAAACAGCCTATGCGGTAGCGGCCATTGCGTTCTTCTTCGTGGCATGGTGGTTCCTGACGACCTTCACCCCGGTGAAGGAAACGACCCCTGGCCCCATTGCGGTTCTCCAACTGCTGGTCACTTCGTTCTATGAACCCATCGGCAGCAAAGTGATTCTGGGACACTTGCTGGTCAGTCTTCGCCGCGTGCTGGTCGGCTTCTCCGTGGCGACGATCATCGGTATCGTCTTGGGCATTGCCATGGGCACTTCCCGCTGGGCCGAAGCCATCTTCAAACCCATCTTTGAACTGCTGCGCCCCATTCCGCCCATCGCTTGGATCTCGCTGGTCATCCTGTTCTTCGGCATCGGCGAAACCTCTAAGTATATTCTGTGCGGCATTGGCGCTTTCACCAACGTGACCCTCAACGCATACACCGGTGCCCAGAACGTGGACCCCGAGCTCATCGGCTGCGCCCGCATGTTGGGTACCAGTGAGCGGGACATCTTCTTTCGTGTGATTCTGCCCTCCTGTACGCCGCAGATTTTTGCGGGTATGCAGGTGGCGCTGTCCACCAGCTGGATGGCCGTGCTTGCGGCCGAAATGGTCGGCGCCCAGGAAGGTTGCGGCTGGATGATCCAGCGCGGCAGTGATACGCTGAACATTACGTTAGTCATGGTCGGCATGATCGTCATCGGTCTGGTTGGCATGCTGTTGGCCACGCTGATGCGCACCATTGAGAGGAGGCTTTGCTCTTGGAACATCATGGAGAACTGAAGCACGATCCCATTATTTCCATGCGGAACGTGTGCAAGACCTATATCAGTGTGCATAAGACCAACGAGGTTGTGCGCGATGTCAGCCTGGATGTGGCTGAAAACGAATTTGTGGTTTTGTTCGGCCCCGGTCAGTGCGGCAAAACTACCATGATCAATCTGATCGCGGGACTGCAGCTTCCCACGTCCGGGGAAGTGGTGGTGGACGGAAAGCCCGTTACCGCACCCGGACCGGACCGCGGTGTTGTCTATCAGACCACGGCGCTTTTCCCCTTCTGCACCGTTATGGGCAACGTGGAATTCGGCCCCAAAAGCCGCGGCATTGACAAAAATACCCGCCGTGAACGTGCGGAATATTTCATCAAGCTTGTAGGGCTGGAAGGCTTTGAAAAGAGCTTCCCCAACCAGCTTTCGGGCGGTATGCGTCAGCGTGTGGGCATTGCCCGCGCCTACGCCAACGACCCCAAGGTCATGCTGATGGACGAACCTTTCGGCCATTTGGATGCTCAGACGCGTTACATGATGGAGGCCGAACTGGAAAAAATCTGGCAGAAGGAAAAACGCACGGTCGTGTTTGTTACCAACAACAGTGAGGAAGCGGTCTACTTGGCCGACCGCATCATCATCCTGACCAACACTCCCACCCATATCAAAGAGGAAATCAAGGTGGATCTGCCGCGTCCGCGCCAGTACAGTGACCCTGCTTTCCTCGAAATTCGCCGCCGGATCGAAGAGATCTGCGATGACACCCTGTAAGGAGGCACTCCCATGAGCAGCAACGAAGTAAAGGTCAAAGTATCGCACATGACCAAAAAGTTCGGCGACCTCTTGGTGTTGAACGACATCTCCTTTGAGGTGAAAAAGGGAGAGTTCCTCTGCGTGGTAGGTCCCACCGGCTGTGGTAAGACTACCTTCCTGAACTGCCTGACCAAGTTGGGGGTGTATCAGCTTACCAGCGGCGAGATTTTGATCAACAACGAACCGGTGGATCTTCAAAAGCACAACGTGGCGTATATTTTCCAGGAGTATTCGGCTTTTCCCTGGCAGACGGTGGAAGAAAACGTTGCCTACGGCCTGAAAATCAAAAAGCGCCCGCCAGAAGAAATCAAGGCGCGGGTGGATGAAATGCTGGAAATGGTAGGCCTGACGGAATACCGCAATTACTACCCCAACCAGCTTTCGGCCAGCATGCTGCAGCGCGTCAGCATTGCACGTGCTTTTGCCGTGCAGCCGGAACTGCTGCTGATGGATGAACCCTACGGCCAGTTGGATAACTCCCTGCGCTACAAGCTGGAGGATGATCTGCTGCGGCTGTGGCAGCATACCGGCACCACCGTCATCTTCATTACCCATAACATTGAGGAAGCCGTCTACCTCAGCGAACGGATTCTGGTACTGACCAACAAACCCACAGGCATCAAGCAGGAAATCGTCAACGACCTGCCCCGGCCCCGTGATGTGACTGATCTCGAGTTCAACAAACTGCGCGACAAGGTCACTGATTTGATCAAGTGGTGGTAATATGAACAAACGTCCGAATATTATTCTGATGATGGCCGACCAGCTACGCTTCGACGCACTGGGCTGTTACGGCAACAATCAGATCCATACCCCTAACATCGACAGCATTGCCCTGAATGGTTCGGTATTCGACAACCATTTTGTGCAGAACCCGGTCTGCTCGCCTTCCCGGTGTTCCATCCTTACCGGCCGTTACCCCAAAAACCACGGCACCCGCGATAACGGAATCCCGCTGCGGGATTCCGAAATCTGCCTGCCGGAAGTGCTGCGGGACAACGGTTACCGCACGGCGGCCATCGGCAAGATGCACTTTACCACCCAGTTTGTCCCCAAAGAAAACGAAGAGGACGACTGGCCGGCTGACCGGTACGGGTTCGATGTGGTCCATACCACCTGCGACTGCAAGACGGGGGAATACCTGACCTGGCTGAAACAGCAGAGTGAGACGGACTACGAGATCGTCAAAATGCAGGGGGAGCGCAAAGCCAAAGAAGACCGCGCCAGCGCCGCCGATAAAGACCTGAGCGGCCCGCCGCAGGTCTACCCCAGCGAAATCAATCCCCGTTACCATCAGTCCGCCTGGATTGCAGATCGCATGATCGATCTGATCAACGAGTCTACCCCGGATCAGCCGTTCTTTGCTCTTTGCAGTTTTGTGGACCCGCATCATCCCTTTGACCCGCCTGCCCCGTATTCCACTATGTATGACCCGGATAAACTGGCACTGCCGGTCCGGCGGGAAGGAGAACTGGAGGATAAACCGCCGCATTTCCGGCGTCATCGGGTAGGACAGGGCTGCAGCAATGAGAAATACGACTATCGACGCCTGACAGACCATGAGTGGGGCGAGGTAAAGGCCGCCTACTATGGCATGATCAGTCTGATCGATGAAAATGTGGGCCGTATTCTGAAAGCCCTGCAGGACAAAGGCATCGTGGAGGATACCCTGATTCTTTTCACCAACGATCACGGCGAATTGATGGGGGATCATGGATTGCTTTTCAAGGGGCCGTTCCACTATGATTGCCTGATCAAGGCACCGATGATTCTGTCCTGGCCGGGTGTGATTCCCAAGGGCTCCCGCTACAAGCAGATCACCGAACATGTGGACCTGATGCCAACACTGCTGGACTTTGCCGGTGTGCGGGCACCCCACGGTGTGCAGGGGATGTCGATGGCCCCGATTCTGCGCGGTGACGGCGGCGCCGGGCGGGAATACGCCCTCACGGAGTTCACCTGCTATGACTGGGGCCTGAATGTCAAGACTATCACCGGGCGGCATTATAAGCTGACATACTATGCCGGCGAAACGTTCGGTGAACTGTATGACCGCGACCGTGACCCCCATGAATTTACCAACCTGTGGGATGATCCTGACTACGCCGACGTGAAGGAGCAGCTGCTCCGGCGGCTGTTAGATCGGGTCATCGAAACCGAAGATACGCTGCCGCTGCGCATCGGAAAATACTGAATCAAACCCTGCTTGCTCGCCGGTTTTTGCCGGCGGGCCTTTGCGGGGTTATATTGGGTTTGCCGATGGTTGCAAGCCCGGCGGTCACACCGTATAATGCTATTGTAAAATACCATTTTTCCCAAGGCAAGAAAGGTCAATATGAGGCAGTTGCGACTACTTCGACAGTGGTGGAACAGCATCCGCATCAGAATGATGGCGATGCTGTTGCTTGTAAATATCATCATCATCGCCATCCTGGCGGTAGGTGCTTATACAATCTATAAAGATAGCTTTATCCGGGAACTGGCGGGTTCCCGGACGGATGTGCTGCGTCAGATTGCGGAACGCAGCCGACAGTTCAAAACGAACCTGTACGTCCTCTCCAACCTGTTCGAAAGTGACCCGGGGTTTCGTACCTATGTCACTGAACTGAATGCTGATAACCGGGAAGAGTTTTATTCGCTGATGGATTCCACAACGCGGCAGCTGCAGGAATCCTTTATTCAGCCGGAACTGAATTTCTATGTGGTGTATCTGTCGGCGTCGGGCATCGGTTATTGCTCCCGCCCCGTACCGGAAGGATACGATTACATGGACCCTCGTCTGAAGGTATGGAACCAGCGGGTGGTGGAAGCCGCCGGCAAAATTGTGGACGTGGGCAGCTATCGGGACCGCAGTCTGGGAACCGCCTCTTTTTCAGCCGCGCGTGCCATCATGGACGGGGAGGATATCGTAGGCTTCCTTATGATCAATGCGGATGAACGGCAGCTGTATAATATGTATGAAGATGTGATCCGCGACGGCAGCAACATTTATGTCACCAACGACCAAGGGCAGATCATTTCCAGCAGCCGCGGGGAACTGATCGGATTTAACTATTTCAATATGGACAAGCTGCAGCAGCTTTTCGGCTCCCATGATTACATGATCACGTTGGCAGAGGGTGAATCGGTTCTTTTTACGCGGTATGTGGATACCGGAAGCGGATTTACCATCTTTGAGGAAGCGCCGCTGGAAAAAGTACTGCAACCTTTGCGCAGTATCCGGCGTGTTGTCATAGTACTGGCTTTGTTGTGCCTGATGGGCGGTATCGTCATGGCCTGGCATTTTTCCCAGCAGATCGCTGCGCCCATTCAGAAACTGCGGGATGATTTGCGGGATGTCGAGCAGGGCAATCTGCACCAGACCTTTGCCATCTCCAGCTATACCGAACTGAATGAGTTGTCCCGTGGCATGGCCGATATGATGCAATGCATCCGCGGACTGATCGAGAGCATCAGCAAAAATGAGCAGCAAAAGCGGCGGATTGAACTGAACTGGCTGCAGGCACAGATCAACCCCCATTTTATTTACAATACGCTTTTTTCCATCAAATGTATGGTGGATATGCACCGGAATGAGGATGCCACCATTATGCTCACGCATTTTATTGCCATTCTCAGAGAAATTCTATCCACCCAAAAGGAAAAGGTCACGGTCGCGGAGCAGATGGAAAACCTGCGGGAGTATCTGACTTTGCAGCAATACCGCTACGACCATGCCTTTGACAGTATGATTGAATACGACGAAGCCGCGGCCCGCTGCCTTCTGCCCAAGCTGCTGATCCAGCCGCTGGTGGAAAATTCCATCCAGCACGGAATCGATATGCAAAGCGGCAATGGCATGATCACCGTGATTGCCCGCCGTCAGGGGGAGACGGTCGTCATTGAAATGGAAGACAACGGTGTTGGCATGTCGCCGGAAAAAGTACGGCAGGTGATGGAGTCGCCCGCCGTCACCGACCGCCCTCATATCGGCATCAAGAATGTGTATGACCGGATCAGGCTGCATTACGGTCCGTCCTGGGGACTGACCATTAACAGCAAGGAGGGGCGCGGAACACAGATCGTCCTCAGAATACCTGCGGAAGAGAAGGGTAGGGAACTCCCATGCTAAAAGTACTTGTAGTGGATGACGACGGCCCCATCCGCCGGTGGCTGGAGTACTGCATCGGCCAGCTGGAAGGATTTGTGCTGGCGGGTTCTGCGGCTACGGGCGCACAGGGACTGGAACTGTACCGCCGTGAATTGCCGGATATCGTGGTTACGGATATTGAGATGCCGGGTATGTCCGGGTTGGAAATGGTGGCAAAAATCCAGGCTGTCCGACCGGCGCATGTGATCATACTGACCAGTCACGACAACTTTTCTTATGCGCGGACTGCCTTGCAAAACGGCACGGCAGAGTATATTCTTAAGACAGAAATCACGATGGAAAGTATGCGGGATCTTCTCTGCAAGGCGGCACGCACCATTCACCATAATGGAGAAAACGCGGTTCGGCTGGAACGGGGAACACAATTGCTGATCCGTCAGCTGGCTATGGAGCAGGATGCCTCGCCTCCGACCGTGCAGGAGCTGCGCCATCAGGGCATTGCGCTGGAAGATGAACCGCTGGCAGCCGGCGATCTGATGAGCCGGAACGCCGATGCCTTGCGGGAAATCCGCGACCGCCTGGAAGAGTGCAGCGCACTCAAGAATGTAAGGTTTGTTCCGCTGGGGTATGAGCACCTTTTGTTTGTGGGCAATCTTCGCGGCAGTAACTCGCTGGACGAAGTACAAGAGTATTATCTCCGGGTGGCGGCCGGAATGAACTGCGTACTGGGACTGAGCGGTAAAAAGGGCGGCCTTGCTTGTCTGCCGGCAGCCCTGCGGGAAGCACAGTCGCGCTGCAGGCTTCATTTCTATGAACCGGAGCGGTGGGTGTTCCTGCATGATCCGCTGGGGCCGGGAAACATCCGCCATGCGGAAACCGCGCGCATGAATTTCAGTAAGGAACTGTTTGCCCAAAACTACCAGGAAGCCCTTGACATCAAGGACGAAGTACTTCGCCAGATTGTCGAGAATCGCCCCACGGATCTGGACGCGGTAAAAAAGCTGTGTTCCTCTTTCTGCACCATTTTGCTGCATTTTTTAACGGAACGGCAGGAGGAACTGGACAGCCGGGTAGAACAGTCGGAACAGGTGATCCGGTCTGCAAATACCATCGGGAAACTGCAGGCGGCGGTGGATGCGGTTTTTGAGCCATTTTACCGCAGTCTGCCGCAGGATGACCACCATTCACCGGCCATCAGGGATGCCATCACCTATTTGAAAGCGCACTACCGGGAAAAGATCTCGTTGAGCATGGTCGCGCAGGCGGTCAACTTCAATGCGGAATATTTCAGCCGCCTGTTCGTGCGCGAAACGGGTATGAATTTTACGGGGTATCTGAACAGTCTGCGGATGCGACAAGCTGTGGAACTGCTGGAGCATACCGATAAAAAGGTGTATGAAATTGCGGAAGAAGTAGGGTATTCCAGCCTGAGCTATTTCTCCACCGTCTTCAAGAAAAGCTTTGGAAAGACCCCGGCGGAGTATCAGGCTTTCAAACAAAAAAATAAGCAGGGCACTCTATAAAGAGCACCCTGCTGTATCCTGTCAGATCGCAGGAATTAACAGGTTTAGGACCAGCCCTGCGGCACCGCACAGGCACATGGTCAGGATAGGGTTCCACTTGAATTTCCGCAGCAGGATAAAGGCAACGAGAAAACTGCCGGCGCCGATCCAATCCACTGCATTCAGGGTGGGGGTCTGACCGTTAAAGAGCACCATGGACAGAATCGAAAGTCCGGCGCCCAAAATCAGTGCCACCACAACGGGGCGCAGGCAGGCCAGAACGTTTTGCAGTACGGAGATATCGCGGTATTTTTTGTAAACATAAGCCAGCAGGGACACCAGGATCAGGGCAGGGGTAATGCAACCCAGGGTGGCAATGATGGCCCCGGAAATACCAGCGATCCGGATGCCCACAAAAGTGGCGGAGTTTACAGCGATGGGGCCCGGCGTCATTTCGGCAATGGTGATCAGGTCGGTGAACTCCTGCAGCGTCAGCCATGGATGGAGCTCCACCACCTGATTCTGGATCAAGGGCATGGCTGCATAGCCGCCGCCGACGCTGAACAGGCCGACTTGCAAAAAGCTGATAAAAAGTTGCAGATAAATCATTGTTTAGCCTCCTTTTTCAGCTGGAACAGGGCGCGTATCACACCAAAAGCCGCAGCGGCCAGAATGATGAGGATCACGTTGACATCAAAGAAAAAGCTGGCAACAAACGCCAGAACCATCAGCGCAATATAGACGATGGATCTGGTTTTCAGCACATTGCTGCCCAGGCCGCAGACAACGTCCAGAATGACGGCGGCAACGCCGGCCTGCATACCTTTCAAAACAAGAGCAACGTATACATTGGAAGCAAACGCGGCGTAGAAAAAGGAAATAACCGAAAGAATGACCATCGGCGGAATAATGGTGCCCGTTACCGCAACGATCATGCCCAAAAGTCCCTCTACCTTCCAGCCCACCAGAATTGCGGCGTTCACGGCAATGGCACCGGGGGAGGACTGGGCAAGGGCTACCATGTCAAGCATTTCCTGCTCATTGATCCAATGCAGTTCATCCACGAACTTGCGTTTCATAAATGTGACGATGACAAAGCCGCCGCCGAAGGTAAAAGCGCTAATGTACAGCGTACTAAGAAATAAGGCTCGCAGACGTGCAGCACGCGTCATGGAATGTTGATTTTGGTTCATGGTGACCCTCCCATACTCATTTGCATTTATCATACAGCAAATATGCAGCCGCGTAAAATGATAATTTGTTATGGATATAATACGATTTTGGTTGGAAAGTGAGGCTTGTTGTGACCATCCGTCATTTGCGTATTTTTGTGGAAGTATACCGCCTGGAGAGTGTGACCCGTGCAGCGGAAGAACTGCATCTGACCCAACCTGCGGTGACCCGCGCCATACAGGAACTGGAACAATATTATGGCACACGGTTGTTTGAACGGATGTACCGGCATATTTCGCCCACCGAAGGCGGCCGCCGTCTTTACCCGCAGGCACTTCATCTGCTGGATGCTTTCGACCGTATCGAAACGGGTTTGCGGAACTGGGATTCCTTGGGGCGTATCCGGGTCGGTGCTACGGTGACATTCGGCGATACGGTGCTCCCCAAACTGGCACGGCAGTTTTTAAAGGCAAATTCTGCCGTGGAACTGCAGGTGGTGGTGGCCAACGGCGATACACTGGCCGCGGCTTTGTGCGAAAATCGGCTGGATCTGGCCTTGATGGAAAACACTCCGGCCATTCCGGATTTGCATACAGAAGAAATCGGGACAGACCTGCTTTGCGCGGTGATGGCTGTGGATGACCCGCTGGCCGGGCAAAGTACCGTGACGCCTGAACAGCTGTCCGAGGCATCGCTTCTTGTGCGGGAAGCAGGCAGCACTACCCGTACGGTTTTGCAGAATGTTTTGGATGCACGGCGGCTGCCCAGCCACATTGTATGGGAAAGCGTCAGCACCGAAGCGCTGCTGAAGGCTGCCGCGGAGGGGCTGGGCATTGCCGTTCTGCCGGAGGCCCGGGCAAAAGAAGCGGCCAGGGAGGGGAAAATTTGCCTTCGTCCGGTGGAGGGCAATGTGCTGCAGCGTCACCGGGTCGCCGCGTGGCATAAAGAAAAGTATCTTACGGCCTCCATGAAGCGCTTTTTGGAGCTTTGCCGTCAACAAATTGATTGAGAGGTGCATCCGGTGTCCCGTTTGAATTTGCTCATCAAACCGGCGTCCAGTTTGTGCAATATGCGCTGCCGGTATTGCTTTTATGAGGATGAAGCCGCCAACCGTACACAGGCAAGCATGGGCATTATGACGCTGCAGACAGCAGAACTGTTGATCCGCCAGGCGTTTGATGCCGCAGGTGAACAAGGCGATATCAGTATTGCGTTCCAGGGGGGGACCCACTCTGGCAGGATTGGCCTTTTTTGAATCCTTTTTGGAATTTGTCAGGCGGTACAACCGCAAACAGCTGCCTGTCACCTATGCCATCCAGACCAACGGATATGCCGTCGATGAAAAATGGGCGGCATTTCTGGCAAAGAACCGCTTTCTGGTGGGAATCTCGGTGGATGGTGATAAAGCCCTGCATGATGAATTCCGGATCGATACTGCCGGTAAGGGAACATGGATGCGGACCCAAAAAAGCCTGCGCCTGCTGCAAACGGCGGGCGTTGCCTGTAATCTACTCTGTGTTGTGACAAAACGATGCGCCAAAAGTGCAATACGTACCTACCATGCCCTACAGAAAACAGGGGTAGGATACTTGCAATTCATCCCCTGCTTGGACCCTCTGGGGGAGGAACGGGGGCAGCGCCCCTGGTCGTTGACGCCCGAAGACTACGGTACCTTTTTGTGTTCGCTGTTTGACGCATGGTATCGGGATTGGGAAAACGGTCCATATACAAGTGTTCGCCTTTTTGACGATTACGTGCATTTGGCGATGGGATTGCCCTCCTCCACCTGCGCAACCAGCGGGCGATGCGGGGCGTATTATGTTGTGGAAGCGGACGGAAGTGTATACCCGTGCGATTTTTATGTGTTGGATGAGTGGAAGCTTGGCGACATTTATCAAACAACTTTAAAAGGCATAGGAGAAAGCGAGCGCGAGGTTCAATTTTTGCGTGAAAGCCTTAAGAAGCCGAATGCGTGTGACAGCTGCCGGTGGAAGTATCTTTGCTTTGGAGGTTGCAAAAGAGATTGCTTTTTCACGGAAAATGGCGATATTCGCAATTACTACTGCGCATCCTATCAGCAATTTTTTGGTTATGCGGAGCGCAGAATCAACTTTATAGCCAATGAAGAGAGAAAGATGCGGTCACAAAATAGTCTGAACACCCTATAGGCGGTAAAAGATCTGTTGCCGTCAGACAAAATAGAACATGGGCTGCAAGAAAAATATATAAGATAATGCAAATCATGAGAGCGCGGCTGTTTGAACTGCCCGCGCTCTTTTCTTAATTGGACAAAATACCGGTCATGCTCAAGCGGGCATACTCGTTGACACTTACGCTCATATTCAAAATCGGGCACGCATTGGACGCGATTTCTATTCTGCACAGGAGAGAATGGCAAGACCACTCGCAAACCCACAAAACGCACGGACAGGATGTCTTTCCGCAAAATTTTGGAGTTGATTCAACAAGCGCTGATGCCGCTTGAAAGGAGCGGCTGACGCTGCCGCTGCTAGCATAAATCTGTGGGTGTATGCAACAAATGCAACGTATGCACGAAAAACAAGCAAAAAAGAGAAATGTGCAGAAAATGTGCAGGAGCAGATCTTTTCCGACAAAAAAGAAAAAACCTCACGTAAAAACGTGAGGTTTTGGTGCGCCCGCAGGAACTCGAATCCTGGACCCTCTGATTAAAAGTCAGATGCTCTACCAACTGAGCTACGGGCACAAAACATATTGCTGTATTACAGCTTATCCATTATATCAGGGAAAATACTGCTTGTCAACCTTTTTTTGAAGTTTCGACGGTGTCTTTCCGCGATTGACAGCCCTGTTCCCGTGCGGTATAATTGGCTTTAATTTTAGAGGAACGTCTAAATTTCTCCCGCTGCGCGCGGCGTCCTCTTTTTTAAGAAAATGAGGTGTTTTTATGCCCACGTCCGTACCTTTTCCCTCGGTGGCCTGCGCTACGCTGAGCATGCTGGTGATTTTCGGCCTGCCCATCGGCCTTGGCATTGCCGTTACCCGCAAGCATAAGGGCAGCGGCTATGCCATCATGATTGGTGCCTTCTGCTTCATCGTCAGCGCCTATGTGCTGGAACAGATGCTGCACAGCCTGGTGTTCACCCTGTTTCCCAATATCCGGGACAATCTGGTGGTGTTCTGCCTGTATGGCTGCCTGGCCGCCGGTGTCTTTGAGGAAACAGCCCGTTACATCGGCCTGACAGCCCTGTGCAAAAAGGACAAATCTCCGGCCATCGGTTTTGCCTACGGCGTGGGCCACGGCGGCATCGAGGCTGTTCTGCTGGCGGGGCTGACCATGATCAACAATCTGATGGTCATGTACGCCATCAACAGCGGCAACACCGAAAGCCTGCTCACCGGACTGGAAGGTGACCAGCTGACCCTGGCCCAGGAACAGCTGGCCCAGCTGGCCGCCGTTCCCGCTACCCAGTGGGTGGCAGCCGGTTTTGAGCGCGTGTGTGCCATCGGACTGCATCTGGCGCTGTCCGTGCTGGTCTGGATGGTGGTCACCCGTCGTCTGCCCGCCTGGGGGTATCCGCTGGCTGTCGGTCTGCATGCGTTGTCCAACCTGCCTGCCATGCTGTACCAGGCCGGAATCCTCACCGTCTGGCCCACCGAGTTCGCGACCCTGGTTCTGGTGGTTCTGATCGCTCTGCTGGTCCGGCAGCTGTATCTGCGCGCCGAACCCGCCCGGCTGTAAAAAAGAAATCCCGGCTCCCGCCGCCCGGCGGGGGCTTTCTTTTTTTGAACGGATGCACAAAAGACGACTTTGTAATAAAATCGGACACGTATTGATTTTTGCACTTCCGGGCGGTATACTGGTACGGCGGCCCGTGGGGGCCGAGTGAGCCACAGGAGGTACCAACCATGGCAAAAGCCGAATACCGCAGCGCGGTGCGGTCACGCAAGCTGATCTGCCGCGCCCTGGCGGATCTGATAGAGGAAAAGCCCCTGGATAAGATCACCGTCACCGATGTGGTGACCCGGGCGGACATCAACCGGGGAACCTTTTATGCCCACTATGCCAACATCCCCGATGTGCTGGACACCATCACCGAGGACGGCTGCCGTACCATCCGCACGGCGCTGGCCGGGCAGGAGCCGGGCACGGTACCCGACCCGGAGGTGCTGCTGCGCAAATTTCAGGAGGCGCTGCAGGAGGACCTGACCTTTTACCAAAAAGTTCTGACCAATGATGCCGCTGCGCCTCTGTTGGAAAAACTGCGGGCGGTTTTTCTGGAATACATGCTCCGGCACGAAGCGGACTTTCATGTGACCGACCATGACCGGTATGTGCTGGTCATGCGCATCGGTTCCGGGGGTGTGGTTGCCCTGTATCGGGACTGGCTGGCAGGCAAAGTGCCCATGACGCTGGATGAACTGACCGAAAACGCAGCAGCCACGGTGCGCCGCCTGCTGCAGGACGCCTGATTACCGAGTAAGGGGAGATTGCTGCCGATGCTGTTCAATTCACTGGCTTATGCGGTGTTTCTGCCGCTGGCCGTTCTGGTCTATTTTTTGCTGCCTTATCGCTGGCGGTGGGCGGCTCTGCTGGGATTCAGCTACTATTTTTATATGAGCTGGAACCCGGAACTCATCGTTCTGATCCTGTTCACCACTGCCGTAAGCTGGATATGCGCCCTGGCGGTGGAACGCTTCCGGCGCCCGACCCTGCGGAAAGCCGCGCTTTGGGGTGGGGTAGGGCTATGCCTGGGTTGCCTGTTTTTCTTCAAATATTTCAACTTCTTCTCGCAGAATGTGACGGCGCTGCTGCAGGCGGTGGGACTGCCTTTGCAGCCCACCACCCTGGAACTGGTTTTGCCGGTGGGCATCAGCTTTTACACCTTCCAGACCCTGAGTTATGTGGTGGATGTCTACCGCGGCGACCTGAAAGCCGAACACCACTTCGGCTACTATGCGCTGTATGTGAGCTTTTTCCCCCAACTGGTGGCCGGGCCCATCGAACGGGCGGGCAATCTGCTGCCCCAGCTGCATCAGAAGCACGACCCGGACAGGGCGCGCTTCAGCGCCGGATTGCGGAAAATCTGTGTGGGCCTGTTCAAAAAAGTGGTCATTGCGGATTTTGTGGCGGAGTATGTCAACACCGTCTACAATGATCTGGCAGGCAAGGGCGGTCTGACCCTGATTCTGGCCACAATCCTGTTCAGCGTGCAGATCTACTGCGATTTCTCCGGCTATTCCGACATTGCGGTGGGCAGTGCCCGGCTGCTGGGTATCGACCTGATGGAAAACTTCCGAAGCCCCTACATGGCCCGCAGTGTAAAGGAATTCTGGCGGCGCTGGCATATCAGTCTCAGTCGCTGGTTTACCGATTATGTGTACATCCCGTTGGGCGGCAGCCACTGCAGCCGGTGGCGGCACCTGCGCAATCTGGTCATCACTTTTCTGCTCAGTGGTTTGTGGCACGGCGCCAGCTGGACCTTTGTGCTGTGGGGGCTGTATCACGGGCTTTGGCTCTGTGCCGAGACCTTCTACCTGCCCAAGGTGGACGCGCTGCAGAACCGCCTGACAGGCACTGCGGGGTGTGCCTTCGCGGTGCTGCGTACCCTGCTGACCTGCTGCGTGGTGGGATTTGGCTGGATCTTCTTCCGGGCCAATGACCTGTCCGACCTGATGTATGTGCTGACCCACCTGACCCAGGGGTTGAACCCGGTGCATCTGGTCGCTTATGCCCAGGCGGCAGGGCTGACCTTTGCTCTGCTGGGAGTGGCTTTTGCCCTCATCGCAGCACTGATGGTCTATGACTGGCATGCCGTTTACCGCACCGACCCGCTCCGGGCCATCTGCCGTGCCCGCCCCTGGCAGCGGTATGTATTCTACTATGTCCTGTGCTTTGGCGTGCTGGCGGCGCTGTGCTCCCGGCCTTTCGGCGCCACGGCGGACTTCATTTATTTCCAGTTTTAAGGGGAGGGTGCCATGACAAAACAAGAATTTGCCAAATACATGGGCAAACTGATGGCTTTTTTGCTGGCCCTCTGCCTGCCTTTTGTGCTTCTGATCGGGCTCATCGGCTTTGTGCCCGAAACGTCCCAGCAAAGCCTTTTGTATACCCTGCATTATAAACTGGACCTGTTGCAGGATACCCCCGGCGGCAACCGTATCCTGATTGCGGGTGGTTCCGTCACCGAATACGGTGTGGAGTGCCAGACCATCGCCGATGCCACCGGCCGCCCCACCTACTGCGTGGGGGTGACGGCTTACCTGGGCATCGATATGTACCTGAATATGCTGGACCGCTACGCCGAACCCGGAGACACGGTGATCCTCATGCTGGAACACCTGATGCTGCGGGACACGGGGGTGGACTATCTGGTTCTGTGGCAGGCCTGCGGCACCGACCCGGATGCCTGGGCCTGTGTGCCTCCAGATCTGTGGCTGGGCGCGGCAGCCAGCGCCGGGCGGTACCTGGCCCAGCGGTGGCCCACCGACTGGTCGCCGCTGCAGGGGCTGCACTGGACAAGCTACGATTACGCCCCCGGCCAGACGCCCCACAGTGACGCTTTCGGCCCGTTAGGAGATGTGACCGAGGAACGCACCAACATTCTGGAACATCAGTACAATACCCAGGATATGGTGGCTCTGGGCCCGGATGTGCTGGATGAAGAGAACCTGCATTCCATTCAGGCATTTGCACGGCGGATGGAGGACAGAAGCGTTACGGTGCTGTTCAGCCACGCCCCTCTCAATGCCCTGTGTGTCACCAGCAGCGCCGAAGAAAACGCTGCCTACGCAGATGCGGTGCGGGATGCCCTGGGGCTGCCGGTGCTGGTGGATTACCCCGACGCTGTCATGGAAGCACCCCTTTTCTACGACAGCAACAATCACCTGAACAGTGAGGGTGCGGCCCTTTATACGCAAAAATTGATCGGGCGGCTGGCGGAGCTTGGCTTGACTGCCTGAGATGAAAAAAATCCCATTCCTGTGCGGTTTGTGCAGGAATGGGATTTCTTTGTTTGACATTTTATTCGCAAAGGACGGCAGACGGATGTAAGCAAGAAAAGCAATTTTTGCAATGTATAGGAAGGTCTGTTTTGTGCCCGGAAAGCGGAGGCAGTTCCACTGAGCGGAACGGTTCGGGAAAGGAAAATTCACCATGTGAAACGCTGTTCCGCTGAGCGGAACGGGTGAGCTGCACAAAAGGGAAAATGCTTTTGCCAACTCCAACAATGGTCAACCACATGCAGAAATGCTACACTGAGATAGACAAAAAGAGCACGGCGGCCAGGATGCCGCCGGGACATTTCAGGAGGGTCAATATGGCAAAAAATGCGATTGTGGGCCAGTCCGGCGGTCCCACTTCGGTCATCAACGCGAGTCTGGCAGGCGTATTTGAAAGCTGCAAGCGCCGCGGGGCAGAGAAAGTCTACGGCATGATGCACGGCGTGGCCGGTCTGCTGGAACGCCGGGTCTGCGTTCTGGATGACAAGCTTACCTGCGCCATGGACATCGAGCTGCTCAAGCGCACTCCGTCCAGCTACCTGGGCAGCTGCCGCTACAAGCTGCCCGACTGGCACACCCCGGAAGGAGAAGCTGTCTACCAGCAGCTGTTCGAGATCCTGAAGGAACTGGACATCGGCTATTTCTTCTACATCGGCGGCAACGACAGCATGGACACCATCGGCAAGCTGGCGGATTACGGCAGCCATATCGGCAGCGAGATTCGTTTTATGGGCGTGCCCAAGACCATTGACAACGACCTGATGGTCACCGACCATACCCCCGGTTACGGCAGTGCCGCCAAGTACATCGGCGTGGTAATGAAGGAAATCATCCGCGACGCCACCGTTTACGGCACCAAGTATGTCACCATCGTGGAGATCATGGGCCGCAACGCCGGCTGGCTTACCGCTGCGGCAGCTCTGGCCCGGGCGGAAGACTGCGAGGGCGTGGACATGATCTGCCTGCCTGAAATTCCCTTCAATGTGGACCGCTTTGTGGAAAAGGTGGAACGTATGCAGGCGAAGAAGCCCAGCATCGTCATTGCCGTGTCCGAAGGCGTCAAGCTGGAGGATGGCCGCTATGTCTGCGAACTGGCCGACGATGTGCACGCCGTGGACGCTTTCGGCCATAAGGCCCTCACCGGTACCGCCCGGTTCCTGGCCAACACCGTGGCCCGCCGCCTGGATACCAAGACCCGCTGCATCGAGCTTTCCACCCTGCAGCGCTGCGCCGGACACCTGACCAGCCGCACCGACATCACCGAAGCCTACCAGGTGGGCGGCGCCGCCGTCAAGGCAGCCTTCGAGGGCCATACCGGTGAGATGGTGGCCATCAAGCGTATTTCCAACGCCCCTTACCAGTCCACCACCGAACTGCATCCCATCAGCGAAGTGGCCAACCTGGAAAAGAAGGTCCCGCTGGAATGGATCAATGCCGACCACACCGACATGATGCCGGAATTCATCTCCTACGCCATGCCCCTGATCCAGGCCGAACTGACCCCCATTTATGTGGAAGGCCTGCCTCATCACATCTATCTGCCGGAATGATCCCGGCACCCTGACCCCTGAACCGAAACCGGCCCCCGCCGTGCGCAGATCCTGCGCGGCGGGGGCCGGTTTTTCATCGGGCAGGGGAGAGGACGGTGTCATCCCCGTCCAAAGGCAGCAAAGCTGTGGCGATGCGCTGACAGAAGACCCGGTCATGCTCCACGAACAAAAGGGTGGGCTTTGCCCGCAGCAAAAGTTCTTCCAACTGCATCCGGGCGTACAGGTCCAGGTAGTTCAGCGGTTCGTCCCACACGTACAGATGGGCGGATTCGCACAAACTCCGGGCCAGCAGCAGCTTTTTCTTCTGTCCTTCGCTCAGATCCCGGATCTCCTTCTCAAACTGCACCCGCTCAAAGCCGAACTTGCGCAGGATGGTCAGAAATCGGGTCACATCCACCCCGCATCGGTCGGCGTATTGAACGGGCGTTCCGGGCAAAAATCCGGGGCTTTGGGGGACATAGGAGAGGCGCAGCCCGGCAGCGGTAACCAGCTGCCCTGTATGGGAGATCTCCTCGCCCGTCAGCAGTCGCAGCAGGGTGGATTTGCCGCAGCCGTTGGGGCCGGTCAGAGCCATTCGTTCCCCGGTGCAAAGAGAGAAGGTCAGGGGAACGCCCAACGGCTGCCCGGCGGCAAACAACTGCAATTCCCGGGCGCTGACCAAGCGGTCGGCATGGTGGTTCAACGGCGTCAGTTTCAGCGGTTCCGCCGTTTCCCGGTCATGGAACAGGGCGGCTTTTTTGGCTGCGGCCTGTTCCCGACGGGCTTCAATGACCTTGGCTTGCTTCATCATCTTGGCCGATACATGGCCGATGTGCCCGCGGTCAGGCCGCAGCCCGGCTTTGCGGGTGTCGAATTTGGTCTTTTCCAGCTTGTCCGCCCACCGGGCAGTGCGGGTCCCTGCCTGGTGCAGCCGGTCGATCTCGGTCCGCAGCCGGGTGTTCTCGGCGGCTTCCCGGGCGTCCCGGTCCTGCACCTCCTGCCACCAGGTGGAGAAGTTTCCCTGGCGCAGGGTGGGGCCGCTGCGTTCCAGCGCCAGAATGTGGTCGCAGCAGCTGTCCAGCAAAGCGCGGTCGTGACTGACCAGCATAAAACCTTCCCGTCGTTGTTTCAGATATTCTCCCAGCAGGGCGCGCCCGGCGGCATCCAGATGGTTGGTGGGTTCATCAATGAGGGCGTAACTTCCCGGCTGCAAAAACAAAAGAGCCAGCTGTACGCGGGTCTGTTCTCCGTGGGATAGAGTGTTGTAGGTGCGCCCCATCACATCGGGAGCCAGTCCCAGCAGCCCCAGTTCCCGGCAGACCTGCCAGTCCTGCACCGGGCAAACACGGCGGGCCAGTTCTTCCACCGGTAGATCAGGGGCGGAAACCGGGAAAGGAAAGTACGCAAAGGCGGTGCGGGCGTCGATCTGCCCGCTGTGAGTCAGTTGCCCTGCCAGCAGCCGCAGCAGAGTGGTCTTGCCTCGTCCATTGCGCCCGGTCAGACCCAGTTTCCAGTTGGTATCGAAACGCAGGTCCAGACCGGAAAATACGTTGTCGTAGCTGCCGGGATAAGCAAAGGTCAGGTTGCGGATTTGAATAAGAGACATGGAAAAACCTCCTTTTTGCCCCTTTTTGCCAAAGAAAAAACGGACCGCAGGAGAGAACACCCCAAACGGTCCGCAGCAAAACACCCCAACGCCCTGCAAAAGCGGGACGGCAGGCATGCAAAAAGGCGGCCGGATGCACGGAGCGTCACCCCTGCAAAACGGCACGGCAAACAAGGCGGTCATCCCGCCGGTATGTTCAGCCATGCGTTCAGCAAGTGACGTTGCGCATCCTTCCACCTCCGTTTCCTGATTTCTGCCAGCAGTATACCACAGTAGGGGACACGGTGCAAGTGTTCAAAAAAATGAAAAAAGATGCTTGACAAATACGGGACCCTGCGCTATAATAACACATGTCGCCACGGAAGATTAGCTCAGCTGGTTAGAGCGCTGCGTTCACATCGCAGAGGTCTTGGGTTCGAGTCCCTAATCTTCCACCAGGACAGCGCCTCAGCCGCATGGCTGGGGCGCTTTTTTGTTTCTATGTGCGCTTCTCTTTGTATTATTGAAAAAGCATGACTTGACAGCGCATTGAAAAAAGATTAATATGTAATTGGTTACCTAATGAAAAAGCCGGGAGGATACCTGCCATGATGCCGTTCGGGCTGAAAATCGCCATCATCAACCGTGCGTTTCGAAAACGGCTGGACGAAAAAGCCGCTGCCCTGGGGCTGACGGCGGTCCAGTTGCGGGTGCTGGGGTCCATCAGCCGCCTGGAGGCAGCCGGTGAGGAGGAAGTCCACCAGAACGACCTGGAACGGATCGAACATGTCTCGCATCCCGCCATGACCAAGCATCTGCAGCATCTGGAGAGCAAGGGGCTGATCCGGTGCGTGCCCAGCGCCCAGGACCGCCGCTACAAAAAGATCACCTGTACCGAGCAAACCGCCGGAATCTATAAAATGATTCTGGAACAGGACAGGGAAGTCTTTGAGGAGGTGTGCAGCACCCTTACCCCCCAGCAAAAGCAGGAACTGAATCATCTGGCAGATATGCTTCTGCAAAACATTGATTCGGAATAAATCTTCAGCGTTTCAAGGCAGTACGCCGGGAAGTTCCCCGGTGGGGCTGCCTGCTTTTTTGACTAAATAGGTAACTAATTACTTAATTACAGGAGGAATATTTGTCCATGGAAAATGCAGTTCCCGAAAAACAGAGTCCCTTTGCCACCGAACCCATCGGTCGGCTGATCGTACGGTTCGCCGTCCCCAGTGTGATCGCCCTGCTGGTCAACTCGCTGTACAACATTGTGGACCAGATCTTCATCGGTTGGGGCGTGGGGCATCTGGGCAACGGCGCTACCAACATTGTTTTTCCCATCACCATCGTGGCGCTGGCCCTCTCCATGATGATCGGCAACGGCGGCGCGGCCTATCTGAGTCTGAAGCTGGGGGAAGGCAAAAAGGAAGAAGCCAGGACCGGTGTGGGCAACGCCGTGTCGCTGGTCTGTGTGGTCAGCGTTGTGCTGGCAGTGGTCTTTCTTTTGTGGATTGACCCGATCCTGACCCTTGTTCGGTTCCACCGACGTGCTGCGCCCCTACGCCCTGCAGTACGACTTCATTATCGGCCTTGGGCTGCCCTTTATGATGATCTCCGCCGCCATCAACTCCATGATCCGCGCGGACGGCAGCCCCAAGTACGCCATGCTGTCCATGGTCATCGGTGCCATTATCAACGTGATTCTGGACCCGGTGCTGATTTTCATTTTTCACATGGGGGTCCAGGGCGCAGCCGTGGCCACCGTTGTGGGGCAGGTGGCATCCTTTGTGGTGTCGGTGGTTTACATGCCCCCGGTTCAAGACGGTGCAGCTGCATAAAAATGCTTTCCTTCTCCGGGCAAAGACCTGCGGCAACATCGTGGTTTTTGGCCTGAGCAGTTTCATCACCCAGTTCGCCATCACCATCGTGATGGCCCTGACCAACAATTTGTTGGCGCTGTACGGTGCGTCGTCGGTCTATGGGGCTGAAATCCCATTGACTGCCACCGGCATCGTGATGAAGGTCAACCAGATCATGATCGCCATTCTGCTGGGCATTGCCACCGGCGCCCAGCCCATCATCGGTTTCAACTACGGTGCCCGGAATTATAAACGGGTCAAGCAGGCGCTGGAAATCGCCCTCATTGCGTCGGAAGTGGTCTCCGTTATCGCTTTCCTGATCTTCCAGTTTGCGCCCATGAGTGTGGTTTCGCTCTTTGGCTCGGAAGAAGGTCTTTACAACGAATTTGCGGTGATGGCGTTCCGCATTTTCCTGCTTCTGTGCCCCTTTACCGGCTTCCAGACGGTCACGGCGGTGTATCTGCAGGCGGTGGGCAAACCGGTAAAATCCGCCATTCTGTCTCTGGCGCGGCAGATCATCTTCTTTGTGCCGGCGGCGCTGATCCTGCCTGTTTTCATGGGTGTGGAAGGTGTTTTGTGGACCGGACCCGTGGCGGACGGCCTGGCGTTCATCCTTTCCCTGGCGTTTTTGGCGTATGAACGGAATCACCTGAAAAAAGAACATCCCCAAGGGGTGTGACAAAAAAGGAGGCTGGTATTTATGAAAAACCGGATCATCACCATCAGCCGCGAATTCGGCAGCGGCGGCCGTACCATCGGCAAAGCGGTGGCGGAAGAACTGGGGATTCCCTGTTACGACAACGAGATCCTGCAAAAGCTTGCGGAGGAAAGCGGGTTTGCGGAATCCTATCTCCGGGAAGCCGGAGAGGATGCGCCCGGCGGGTTCCTGGCGTCTGCCTTTTCCCGCCCTGCGTCCGGCACGGCAATGCGGATTATCTCTGGAAGATCCAATACAAGCTCATCACCCGGCTGGCGGAAGAAGGCCCCTGCGTGATCGTGGGCCGCTGCGCGGATTATATCCTGCAGGATAAGGCGGACTGCCTGCAGGTATTCATCCATGCGGATATGGCTTTCCGGGCGCAGCGCATTGTGAAGATGTATGGCGAACGCGATGTCTCCCCCGAACAGCGCCTGAAGGACAAGGACAAGCGCCGGGCGGCCTATCATCGCTTTTATACCGACATGAAGTGGGGACATGCACAGAACTATGACCTGACCCTGAACAGCGGGACGCTGGGCATCGAAAAATGTGTGCAGATCATCAAGGAACTGTACTGACATAGGAAAAAACAGAGGCTGTGCGTTTGACACAGCCTCTGTTTTTATGTTCTGGTTCAACCCTGTTTTTCGGCGCCCACCAGCAGCATCATGGGGCGGCGCATCTCATCTTTCATACCTTCCAGATGGAGCATATTGGCCGGGGGCTGGGGCTCAATGACCTGCCGCAGCACAAAACCGCTGCGCAGCAGGGTGTTCAGATAGGTGGTCAGGGTGCGGTGGTACTTGATGACCTTTTCGCCCAGGAACACCGCTTCCCGTTCTCCCTCGTAATAATAGTTGTCCACCGGAAAATGCAGGATATGGCCGTTCTCATCATAGACCCAGTCCTGTGTCCCGTAGGCGGTGAACACCGGATGCTCCACCGAAAAGACAAAGTTTCCTCCGGGGCGTACCCAGCGGGCAATGTGGGCAACCAGCGGTTCAAAATCCCGGACATAATGGAAGGCCAGGGAACTGAGTACGATGTCAAAAGAACTGTCTGCGAACTGCAGGTCCTCCATGGCGGCGCAGCGGTATTCGATGGGCGGGGCGGAGTTGATCCGGCGGGCTTTGTCCAGCATTTTGCGGGAAATATCCGTCCCCAAAACCGAGCTTGCCCCGTGGTCGGCGGCATATTTGCAGTGCCAGCCGTATCCGCAGCCAAGGTCCAGTACGGATTTGCCCCGGAAATCCGGCAGAATCCTCTGCAGCTCCGACCACTCTCCGGCACCTTCCAGTCCTTTTTGAGAGCGAAGCATTCGGCTGTATTTTTCAAAAAACTGTTCGTTGTCGTATTTGTTTTCTTTCATTGGTGGTTCCTCCCCTGTAAATCAGTTGAACATTTTTCCCGGATTTACATGGGTCGCTGCAATTTTTTGGCAGATGATACCCCCGCACATATCCATGCGCTCCTTTCGGGTGATTTTCTTTATTATACCGCCCGCACGGAAAAAGGTAAATACCGGGGCAGGGAAGGCACCGGTTTTATTGGTTCCGGGCCTTGTAATTTTCGCCCCATTCCCGCAGGGCATCCAAAACAGGACACAGGCTTTTTCCGAGCTCGGTCAGGCTGTATTCCACCCGAGGCGGGACCTCGGCGTATACCTTGCGGCTGACCAGGCCTTTTTCTTCCATATCCCGCAGCTGGGCGGTGAGGACCTTCTGGGAAACACTGCCGATGGACTTTTTCAACTCCCCGAATCGTTTGGTGCCCGGCATCAGATCACGCAGGATCAGGACTTTCCATTTGTCACCGATGAGCATAAGGGTCGTTTCAACCGGACAAGCGGGCAACTCTTTGTTCTGCTGCATGGTGTTCACCTCCTTTTATGGTTTCTTTTTGGTAACTACACCACAATAAAGTGCTTACTTAACAAAAGAAACTAATGGAACTATTATAATCTTGCAAGATGAAAATTGCAACGACGAAAAGTACATTTTTGTATCAGGAGGTTATATACCATGAACGAAGTCGTAAAGTTTTTGCAGGAAAATCCCGTGCAGTATCTGGCCACGGTGGGCCGTGACGGCAAAGCCAAGTGCCGCCCCTTTATGTTCGCCGGAGAGATGGACGGCAAGCTGTGGTTCTGCACCAATAACCGGAAAGATGTCTACAAGGACATGCAGGTCAATCCTTATGTGGAGATCTCGGTGTCCAGCCCGTCCTATGCCTGGATTCGCCTGAGCGGCGAGGCTGTCTTCGAGAACAACATGGCGGCCAAGGAGATGTGCATTCAGAACCCCATCGTCAAGGGGCAGTACGGCGAAGCCGCCAACCCCATCTTTGAGGTGTTCTACCTGAAGAACGCTTATGCGGTCATTGCTGATTTCTCCGGCAATCCGCCAAAAGAGTACAACCTGTAATGGGGAAAAGCCTTGCCGGCTTGTGCCTTGCAGGGCTTTTCTTTGACTTGATGAGGAGAGAACGTGATGGATGTCCGGGAATATTTTGATTTCATCGTAAACCGGGTGCATACGGTCGTGCTTGCCACTGTGGATGCTGCGGGGCGGCCTGTTACCTGCGCTGTGGACATGATGGATTATGATGAAAACGGTCTTTACTTTCTGACGGCAAAAGGCAAACAGTTTTACGCCCGCCTGAAGGGCAGCGAGCAGATTGCGTTTACTGCCATGAAAGGGAAGGACACACTTTCCTGTACGGCGGTGTCGGTTCAGGGAAAGGCGGAAGAAATCGGAACGGACAAGCTGACGGAACTGTTCCGGAAAAATCCTTATATGGAGAAAATATACCCCGATGAGGAGTCCCGCAGAGCTCTCACGGTGTTCAGAATCCATGAAGGAACCGGCGAATGGTTCGACCTCTCCAAACTTCCGGTGGAACGGGCCTCGTTTTCGTTCGGTGGTACGCAGACGAAGGAAAGAGGCTATTTCGTGACGGATAAGTGCATCGGCTGTAAACTGTGCTACTCCAAATGTCCGCAGAAATGTATTGATATTGCGCAAAAGCCGGTGGTCATCCGGCAGGAACATTGTCTGCACTGCGGAAACTGCTTTGAAATATGTCCCGCAAGGGCTGTTGAACGGAGGGAATGAGATGGCACAGGAACAACGGCTGGACTTTCTGATACGCTGGCTGCTGAAAGAGCGGAAAGCAAGTGAGAACACGGCTTTGTCGCCCGACCTTGCGGAAAAAAGGCGGATTCTCCGCAGTCTGATGAATGTGCGCCCTCCTGCGGCCATCAGTGAAGAGTTCTTAAAGGTACAGGATGCGTATCTTGAAGAACGGCTTGCCGAGCGGGGCACAGTAAGCCTGAAAGAACTGACGCCGGTAAGACCCGGCATTTATCTGTGGCAGGGCGACATCACCCGGCTGGCGGTGGATGCCGTTGTTAATGCGGCCAACAGCCAGATGCTGGGATGCTTTGTCCCTTGCCACGGCTGTATCGACAATGCGATCCATACCTATGCGGGAATACAGCTTCGGCTGGCTTGTGCCCGCATCATGGCGGCGCAAAAGGAGGCGGAACCCGCCGGAAAAGCCAAAATCACAAAAGCCTATAATCTGCCTGCCCGATATGTGCTGCACACCGTAGGCCCGCTCATAAAAGAAAGCGTGACCCAGGCAGACCGGGAACTGCTGGCAGACTGTTACCGTTCCTGTCTGGAACTGGCGGCAGCCAATGGCCTGCACAGCGTGGCTTTCTGCTGCATCTCCACCGGTGAATTTCGTTTCCCCAATGAACCGGCAGCAGAAATTGCGGTCCGGACAGTGCAGGCATGGCAAAAACAAAACCCGGATAATATCGAGGTGATTTTCAATGTTTTCAAGGATCACGATCTTGAGATCTACCGGCGCCTGCTGCGATGATCTGGTGCGGCTCAAACAGGAACTGGATGCTGCGGAAGCGGTCGTGATCGGGGCAGGGGCAGGGCTTTCCACGTCCGCAGGATTCACGTATAGCGGTGAACGATTCCGCTTTTATTTTGATGATTTTATTGAGAAGTACGGTTTCCGTGATATGTATTCCGGCGGATTCTATCCCTTTGAAACGCTGGAAGAACATTGGGCATACTGGAGCCGGTATATCTACATCAACCGTTATCTGGATGCCCCAAAACCAGTCTACCGGGACCTTTTGCAGCTGGTTCGGGATAAGGACTATTTTGTGCTGACCACCAACGTGGACCATTGCTTCCAGAAGGCCGGATTTGACAAGCACCGGCTGTTTTACACACAGGGGGACTACGGATTGTGGCAGTGTTCCGAACCATGTCACCAAAAGACCTATGACAATGAAACCGCGGTCAAAAGGATGATTGCGGAGCAGAAAGACCGGAAAATCCCCGGTGAGCTGGTGCCGCGCTGCCCTGTCTGCGGTGCGCCCATGTCTATGAATCTGCGGGAAGATGCCACCTTTGTGGAAGACGAGGGCTGGCATGCCGCAGCACGGCGATATGAGGAGTTTCTCCGTCGTCATGAGGGCTGTCGTGTTCTCTTTCTGGAATTGGGCGTGGGAAACAACACACCGGTGATCATCAAATACCCTTTCTGGAAAATGACTGCACAAAATCCCAAAGCAACCTATGCCAGTATCAACTTGTCGGAAGCATACTGCCCGAGAGAAATCCAAAAACAGTCGATTTGCATAGAAGGCGATATAGGCGAAATTCTGTCTGCTGCGGCAGCCCGCTGAAAAGGCGGGCCTTGAAAGGGCAGCTGCAATTCGGGGTTTGAAAATGCTTTGCTTTGACAAACCTTGCTATACAAGAACGCAAGCGCCGGTACTCTTGTTCAAGAGTGCCGGCGCTTGCTGCCTTTTTATACCCCTTGGAGCATCGCAGGACCTGGAAAGCCGATGGCCGGTCATTCCTCTTTGTTGTCAAAGAAGGCTTCCCGGCCCCGATATTCGCTTTTGATGATCTCAAACAGTTCTTCCGGGCTTTCTTTGCAGTTGTTTTTCAGCCACAGTTTTATGATCTGTGTGATGCCGGCCTTAAAGAACTCCATGTGATACTCAATAAATTGATTCTGAAAATGCTTCTTTGCAAGGTCGGTATCATAGGAAATGATTTTGTATTTGTTGTCATATCCAAGCTTGAAATAGGTTTGATAAAAGATCTGGTTTTCTTTGATGTGGCGAAATAATTTCAGATAGTCATTGCTGTTGAACCCTTGTGTGATCTCATCCCGGTATAAATCGGATACCGCAACTTCAAGCTTGTCCCGTATTGCGTCGGCCAGCCCGTAAATATCCGTATAGTTGGCATAAAAGGTGGTCCTGTTCAGTCCGGCACGCTTACATATATCCGATACCGTGATTTCGTTCAGGGATTTTGTTTGAAGTAACTCAATAAATACCTTTTCAATGCGCTCCATCGAATCTTTCTTTCGCCTGTTGTTAGGGGTGTTCATAAAAACTCCTTTATCCCGACACTTGTTGGAAAATTGATGATTGTTTTTGGTCTGCAGCCTTATTATACTTGATTTGTAAATAAACAACAACTGTTGTTTTAATGAACTGGAGGTGCTTGAAAGATGAAAAAAAGCAGTTTTGTTGCCATGGTACTGGGAACCGTCAGCATTGTTTTGTTCGCGCTGGGAATGTGCATGGCGCTGATCCAGGAGTGGCAGGCCTTTATGCCGGGGGTGATCTTTGGCTGTGTTGGTTTGCTTCTCGGTCTGATCACTCTGATTGTATGGAGGAAGATGGAACACAAGCAGCCGATCCATATGGACGGAAAAGCGGTCCTGACGGTGCTCATCGGCATTGCGGGTGCCCTGGCGCTGGGAGTCGGGATGTGCTTCAGCATGGTCTGGGGCAAGATGATTGTGGGCGTTGGAATCGGCCTTGTTGGAATTGTTGTGCTGCTGTGCCTTGTCCCGCTGACAAAAGGGATTAAAGATTGAAGCTGAAGCAGAAAGCCGTGTTGCTGATTTCCCGAACCAAGACAGGCAAAAAGGCTGTGGCAAGCCAGCGTTATCGCATCATTCTGTCTGCGGCGGTTTCTTTGGTGTTCAATCTGCTCTATGCTGTATACAACTGTGTACTTGGTATTCTGAACCTTTCGTTTTGGTTTGTTGCCATGTGCGCTTTCTATGGGATATTGGCAACCATGCGGTTTTGTGTGGTCATGTGTGAGCGCGGTCATCAAAAATCGCCCGCCGATGATACGGAACGGTTTGTGATGAAATTTTCCGGCGCGCTGCTGCTTGTTTTGGGCGGCGTTCTTGCAGCTGTCAACTATATCAGTCTGTCGCAGAATATTGCCGCGAAGCATGAAGAAATCATCATGATAACGATCGCCACTTATACCTTCTGCAAAATCACAGTGACAATCGTAAAAGCGGTAAAGCAACATAAAAATCCATCTATGCTGTTCAGGACGATCCGGAATATCAGTTATGCGGAGGTATCGGCTTCCATACTGACATTACAGCGTTCCATGCTGGTTTCCTTCGGGTCAATGAAAAGTGAACAGGTCTGCATGATGAACGCAGTGACAGGCGCTGCCGTGTGCCTGTTTGTGCTGATACTTGGTTTTTCTATGCTCAAAAAGGAAGGAACTTGAACGATGGCAAAATCGAAACTTGTAAAAACCAATGAAAGAATTGCAGAAAAGGTTGTCGGGACCTATCAGAAAATCGAAGATACGGTTGTTGGTGGTTATACCAAGATAGAAGACGCCTTTGTCGACCGCTACCTTACAAAAGAGGGGGAAAGTGTGGAAGAAGCAAAAGCAAGGCTCAAACGAGAACAAAATGCACAGCCGTGACGGAGCAAAACGCTGAGGAAAAAGGGACGACAGCCAGAAAACGCTGCCGTCCCTTTTTTGCTGTCCCGGAACAGAGGGGACGCGGACATCCGCAGCCCCATCAAGCGCGATATACGGTCCTGCCGCCGGGCATTGGCAATGCGTGAAGAATCTTCTTTTCCCTGAATTTGTGGTGTGAATGACCGCCCGGATATGGTACAATAAAAAAGGTGTAGTATAAATGATTTGCAGACCTGTGAAGGGATGATATAAGATGACCAAAATACTGTTTGTTTGCCACGGCAACATCTGCCGCAGCCCTATGGCGGAGTTTGTGATGAAAGATCTGGTGGAAAAGGCAGGGCTGTCCCATCGGTTTGAGATCGCCTCCGCCGCCACCAGCACCGAGGAGATCGGCAACCCTGTTTATCCGCCTGCCCGGCGGAAGCTGGCGGAACACGGCATCTCCTGCGCGGGCAAAACAGCCCGGCAGATGACCAGAGCGGATTATGAAAAATATGATCTGCTTATCGGCATGGACCACGCCAACCTGCGCAACATGACCCGGATTTGTGGCGGCGACCCGGCGGGGAAAATCCACGCCCTGCTGGAGTATACCACCCGCCCCGGGGAGGTGGCCGATCCCTGGTACACCGGCGACTTTGAGGCGACCTGGCGGGATGTATACGAAGGCTGCAACGCCCTGCTGCAAAGCCTGGAATCGTAAGTGAACGGCAAAGGAGAGACAGCCATGAAGAGAAAGAGGTTGATATTCCCGGTTCTGCTGGCGGCGGTACTGACTGCCTGTACGGTACCGCAGAAAACGGCAACGGTTCCCACAGCATCCCCGGCGCCTTCTTCCACACCGGCGCCGACGGAAACTCCGGCACCCACACAGCCGCCTTCCGCGCAGCTGACATACGAGATGCTGCCGCCGGTGGAAAGAGAACGGGCACCATATACACATGATTCCTCTTTTATGCCTGTGGATGAGGATGCGCGCCGGAATGGCCTGACGCTGGTGGAAGCCCTTCGCGCCAACGACGAGGAACTGCTGCGGACAACCTTGTCCGACTCGCTGCTGGAAAGCGGACTGCCGCTGCCGGACCTGACAGGACTGGTCATTACCGATGTTTTCATGGGCGGCGGCAAATACGAGGTCCCGTTTGCCGAACTGGCCATCGTGGATGCCGGTGCCAGCGGATTGTCTGAGGGATGGCGCGAGTTCAGATTTTCTTTTGATGAGGAAGGAAAGGTTTCAGAATTTTCTGTGCGAGGAGAGGACCTGCGCGAGGAGACAGCGCAGGAGATGGGGCTGGAACCTGGTGCCTGGGTGTGCATGGGAACGCTGGATGCGACGGACGAATGGCAGGAACAGGTTCGTCTTTATACGGCTACAATGGTCGTGGGACGAAAACTGGATGCGCTGGGATTTTCTGTGGGAGAGGTCAGAGCTTTTTCCGTCTCTGAGCGGTATTCCTACGGGGAAGATGATCAGCTGGCTTCCTATGAGATGCTCTCCTGCGAGGAACTGCCGGGGGATTGGCCCATTGGGACGGACCGGTATGACCGGTACGCCGTTTTGCCGGAAGGCAACTGCCTGGATGATGAGGAACTCCGGGAGGTGTGCGAGGCACTGAATGTTCTTTTTGCTCAGCTGCTGGATGGAACCTATACCCGGGAGTGGACAGAGGATGCGGCAGATGCGGCGTGGACCTGCTGGGACGCGGCCCGTCCGGTTCCGGTGGAGGTGACGCCGGGGGTCCTGCGCAGCGATGTGCTGCAATTTCCGAACCCGGATATCCAGCCCAAGACCCAGGTCTGGGTGCCGCTGCCCGATGACTGCTGGGCGGTATGTACGGTGGAAAGGGAGGACGGGGCCATTCAATTGTCCGGCTTCGGCTTTATGCTTGCTGCACCGTAAAAGCTATTGATATGAAAGTTTATACACCTGCTTTTTCTCGGTCTTTGGGCAGAAACGGGAGAAAGCAGGTGCCTTTTATTACCAAAATGTGCAAGTTTATGCACAAGAGATGCAAGAGTACGTATCAAAGGACAACAAGGTGAGTATAATAACAATAAAGAAAACCGATAGTCGGTGCAGAAAGCTGAAAAAGGAGAAAGATACATGAACGCAGGGCTGCCGGAGCGACTGGACAAGCTGCTCAACGCCTATTCCCATCATTATGATGTGCAGCGCGACACGGAAGTGGAGGGCGGACGTTTTCCCGCGTCGGCAGAATTTTACCTGCGGGACGAAAACCGTCTGCTGACCAAAGAGCATATCTATTATGCCGTGGAGCAGCATGAGTATGTGTATTTTTTCCTGGCTGAACACCTGGACCTGGCTACGCTGCAAAAGCAGATCGGGCTGTCCCGGCAGGCGGGTCTGGCACGGGTGCGCCCCCACAAGGAACACATGTGCTCTTATGTGACGCTGGTGATCCTGGCCGATACCATCGACCCCGACGCAGCGGTCCTGCTCAGAAAGACCCGCCTGCGCAAGAATTATCGGTTTACGCTGTACGGTTGGATGGAATACCGCATTGCGGCTATGGAATGTTCCACGGGACGGTTCCTTTCCAACCCTGCCGGAAGGGAGGTACGCAAAACTCTGGAGAATAATTTCGGCAACCCCATAAAAAAGAGTAAGAAGGGGAAAATCATTCATGAATGGCTTGGCACTATTAATCATTAGTGTGCTGATCCTCATTGCGGGGTACGTGTTCTACGGCCGCTGGTTGTGCAAACAGTGGGGCGTGGGCGAAAGCAGCGAGCAGACCCCTGCCCATACCATGGAGGACGGCATCGACTATGTCCCCGCCAAGGCCCCCATCCTCATGGGCCACCACTTTTCCTCCATCGCGGGCGCCGGTCCCATCACCGGCCCCATCAGCGCCGTGGGTTGCGGCTTCGGCTGGCTGGCCTGCGTGCTGTGGATTCTGATTGGCGGCATCTTCTTCGGCGGTGTACATGACTTCGGCGCCCTGATCGCTTCGGTGCGTCACGGCGGCCGTTCCATCGGCGAGATCATCTCCGCCAACATGAGCAAGCGCGCCAAGCGACTGTTCATCATCTTTGCCTATCTGACCCTGATCCTGGTGGTGGCGGCCTTCGCCTCCATCGTGGCAGGCACTTTCGGCGCAGCTTACGACGCCAACGGCGTGCTGGATGTGGCGGCATCCACCAGCCAGGCCCGCGTTGCCATGGTTTCGCTGCTCTTTATCGTCATTGCTGTGGCCTTCGGTATCCTGGTTTACCGCCGCAACGCGCCCATGGGCGTGGCGTCGGTGATCGGTGTGGCGGCCATTGTGGCCATCATTGCCATCGGCATGAACTTCCACCCGTTCTATCTGCCCACCAACACCTGGATGTGGATCGTGGGCGTGTACATTGTGATCGCTTCGGTCACCCCCGTGTGGATTCTGCTGCAGCCTCGCGATTATCTGTCCTCCTTCCTGCTGTACGCCATGCTGGCGCTGGCTGTGGTGGCTGTGGTCATGGCCCATCCTTCCATGGACAGCCTGCCTCTGCTCCAGGGCGCGGACCCGCAGTATCCCGTGTTCCCGGTTCTGTTCACCACCATCGCCTGCGGTGCTATTTCCGGCTTCCACTCTCTGGTTTCCTCCGGCACGACTTCCAAGCAGCTGGATAAGGAAACCGATGCCAAGCCCATCGCTTACGGCGGCATGCTGCTGGAGTGTGTCCTGGCTGTGCTGACCCTGTGCGCTGTCGCATATGCCTACAGCTGGAACGCTGAGCATCCCGAGGCCGCCCTCACCGGTGCCACTGCCATCTTCGGCGGCGGTATCGCGGGCATGATCGAGCCCTCCCGCGGGCAGGCCTATGACATCCTGTACACTCTGCTGGTTCTGACCTACTCCGCCTTCTGCCTCACTTCTCTGGATACCGCCACCCGTCTGGCACGTTTCATGTTCCAGGAATTCTGGCTGGACGGCACCAAGGGCGAAACCCCCGAGAATGTGACCGGCTACAAGAAGGTGCTGGCCAACCCCTATGTGGCCACCATCATCACCGTGGTGCTGGGCATTGCCCTGGGCATGAACGGCTACGAAAAAATCTGGGCGCTGTTCGGTTCCGCCAACCAGCTGCTGGCGGCCTTGGGCCTGCTGGCTGTGGCCACCTGGCTGGGCCGTGTGGGCCGGAACAACAAGATGTTCCTGATTCCCATGGCGTTCATGCTCTTTGTCACCATCGCTTCTCTGCTGCTGAATACCTGGGAAAAGCTGCAGCAGATCGCAGCCGGCGGCGCCGACTGGGGTCCCTATGTGCAGTGCATCTTCGGTATACTGCTGGTGGTCCTGGCCATTGTGCTGGCCATCGAGGGTGTTGTGACCATTTACGGGCAGTATAAGCAGAAGTCTGCAGCTCAGTAAGTTTATCTTTTTTCCAAACAAAAAACAGCCGTGCGGTCTTGCATACCGCACGGCTGTTTTTTGCGTGTTCCGACAGAAAAAGAATGAATTTGGTCACGAAAAAGGAAAATACACTTGCGAAACAAAAATGTATGACCGCCAGGAATACGATGCGGAAATGTGGAGGCAGAGAAAGCGACAGTTTGCGACGTTGTTCTAAAAAGGAAGGAGAAGAGCTGTAAGCTTCACAAATCTGGAAGAAAATGGCAATGAAAAAATAATCGATAAAATGATGAAAATATAGACTTTTCGCTTGGCAAAAAAATATTTTGCGCAAAATTGCTTTTAGAACTTGATTTCCTATCAGTTTTATAGTAGAATGTGCGCTGCACAAGTGGTAAAAATAAGTAATACTTCATGCGCACCCCGTTCGACAGGCGGGATTTGGTCACAAAATGCAAAGGAAAGGATGTTATCAAGTGAAAAGAGCCATTGCCACCTTGCTGAGCTTTTGCATGATGTTCAGCATCATGGCCCAGGGCACGGCCGCGTTCGCGGACGAGTACACCGACGCCGGTTCTGAGGAACAGACCGAGGCTGTACAGGCCGCCGACGAGACCGGTGAACCCGGTGAGGCGGCTACCCCGGAAACGGCAGCCGACCCGGAAGTACAGGGGGGCCTCGCGGAACAGACTCCGCAGACCGATGAACTGTCCCAGCCGGAAGAAATCGAAGAAGAATCCGAAGATGCGTTCGTTGCGCCGCAGAATACGGCGGGCGTGAGCGTCGAACTGCTGGCGGGTCTGCCTCTGCAGAAGGCGGTGGACTTCACCGTTACCCTGTCCGGCGAGGAGACCCAGTCCCAGACCATCAACCTGCCTGCTTCCGGCACCGATGCTCCGGTGCAGAACGAGGTGAACTTTACCGGCCTGGCAAACGGGACCTATACCCTGAAGGTCAGTGCCAGCGGTTTTGCGACCTACACCCAGGAAATTGAGGTGACCGGGCTGCTGTATTCGGTGCAGCTCTACACCGGCTTCCTGGGCAACTATACATATAATAGTGACAACGTTCACCCCGGCACCTTGCTTATCGGTGACGTGGATGATGACAAGAAAATTCAGCAGTCGGATGCCAGCGCCATCATCAGCGCCATGGAAAATCAGGAGACTGTAAACGAGGCTGCGGACCTGAACGGTGACGGCGTGGTGGACCTGGTGGACCTGCAGATGCTGGCTGCCAACCTGGACGACGCCCGTGACACCCAGGCCACCATTCAGACTTCCATCCCCGAGACCCTGACGGCGGTGGAAAAAGACGAGAAGACCGCGGTTGTGGGCGGTTCGCTGGAAAACCTCATGAGCGGCGCCGAAACTGTTACCCTGCAGCCCGCGGCCGACCAGCCCATTTCCGAAGATTCCCCCGTAACCGTCAGCTTTGACTTTGAGCAGGTGGCCGGCAGCACCGTGCCCATGGCAGGTATGGTCGTGCAGACACCCGCCGACAGCGACAACGCTGTTACCGGTGCCACCGTGGTGGTGGAGTACGAGGAGTACGGTGAGCCCAAGTCCATGAAGATCCCCGTGGTTTCTTCTGCCATGGCAATGCTGGCCCGCCTCGGCGGCAATGTGGCCACTGTTCAGCCGGATGGTTCCATTGTGGTGGACTTCGGCGGTCAGATCGCCGTGAAGAAGGTCACCATCAAGGTGACCGCCACCTCCAACAGCGGCAATCTGGCCGAGATCTCCAAGGTGGAGTTCGTCAACGACATGGACAGCCGTATCCCGCCGCCGACCATGAACATTCCCCAGAACCTGAAGGCGGAAACCGGCAGCCAGACCTTCACCCTGACCTGGGACCCCGAAGTGAACATCACCGGTTATGAGGTGAAGATCACCTACGAAGGCGCCAGCCAGACGGTTCGCACCGCTTCCAATACCCTGACCGTGACCACCTTCAATGGTGCCAAGCTCAAGAACGGCAAGACCTACACCGTACAGGTGCAGTCGGTCAACGGCGAATGGCGCAGCGGCTACGGCGAAGAAGTCTCGGTGACCCCCAAAGCGGACAAACTGCCCGCCGCCCCCGACGCCCTGACCCTGGTCGGACGTTTCCAGCGTATCGAAGCTTCCTGGGCCGAAACCAAGGATGCCAATACTTATAATGTATATTACCGTAAAGAGGGTGACGCCGAATTCACCAAGGTCGAAGGTGTGGCCAAGAACAATTACACCATTCAGGGCCTGGAGAACAACACCCGCTATGAAGTTTATGTGACCGGTGTGAATGAGCTGGGCGAAGGCCCCGCCTCCCTCACTTCTGCCATCAGCACCGCCAATATCAACCCGGTGAAAATGCCGGCCTACAAGCTGATCAATACCCCCGGCGGTGCCGGTGAGATCACCGCTCACATCGCTTCCGCTATCCACATGGTCGGCTACATGAAGGACAGCCCGCTGGATTCCGGCAACACCGCCTGGGGCGTCGTGGACAGCGACTACGCTTCCTGGTACGGCCTGGATGACTGGGATGACGGCGCTACCTACCCCGATAACGGCGGTATCCGTGTGACCTTTGACCAGGTTTACAACATTGGCAGCATCTCTCTGGCACAGTCCGAGGACCGTGGCTATTACGGCCGTGTCATTGTGTATGCCCATGACGAGTACAGCAAGGAATACAAGGTTTCCAACGTGAGCATGGTCAAGCGCAGCGACGGCAGCCGCAGCTACTACACCATCAAGATCGCCGGCGGTGTTTCCACCGACTATCTGCGTGTCTGCATCGGCTACGGGTATCAGGACCGCCCTGTATCCATCTCCGAGATGCGGTTCTATGAATATGACAGCCTGGAAGATGACATCATGGCGCTGTACGCCGATGACCTGCACATCACCCTGCGGGATGACGTGGAGAAGGAGGACATCGACGCCCTGCAGGAACGCCTGAACACCCCCGACGAGGTCAGCGGTGAACTGCATCCTGAGCGGGAAGCTCTCCAGCGGGAACTGGATGCCGCCTACAAGCTGCTTGCCACCCAGCTGAGCGATTCCATTCAGGTGTACACCACCATCAGTGCAAGATATGACACCCACCTGGGCTTCACCGGTCTGAACGCCTGGCAGCCTCTGGGCGTTACCGCCTACGCGGGGGATGAACTGGTCATCTATGTGGGCAGCAAGACCCTGTCCACCGGTGCCAACTCCTCTCTGCAGCTGGTTGCCACCCAGTACAACTCCGAATACGGCCAGGTGGTTTCCAGCCCCATCACCCTGAAAGTGGGCCGTAACGAGATCACCGTCCCCGAACTGGTCACTTTCGATGCGGAGCATGGCGGTGCGCTGTATGTGCAGTACACCGGCAGCAACAGCTCCGATGTCTACACCGTGCGTGTCAGCGGTGGTGTGAAGATCCCCACCCTGGACCTGTACGGCATTGATGACACCGCTGAGCGCAAAGCCCGTGTCACCGCCTATGTGGAGGAACTGGAAACCTACACCGCCGCCCTGGAAAGCCGCCACGCGGAACTCCACGGCGAGACCGGCCATGACTACGACCCCCAGACCTGCGTCCTCAACACCACCGATGTGATGCTGGACCAGATGGTGTACTCGGTGCCGGCCAGCCAGCTGCTGGCGGGCCTGGGCGGCGGTTCCACCGCCGATAAGGCGGCCAAGCTGCTGGACTCCCTGGATGCCATGGACCAGATGATGCTCCTGTTCTACCAGCACAAGGGCCTGACCAACCTGGAAGGCGCCGGTGCCAGCAACCGTCTGCCTTCCCAGCATCTGAACATCCGTTACATGCGTATGTTCGCGGGTGCCTTCATGTATGCTGGCGGCAACCATATCGGCATTGGCTGGGATTCCGTCACCGGTCTGGCTGACGGTTCGCCCATCGTTCTCAATGAGGACGGCACTTACCAGAGCGGCAGCTTCTTCGGCTGGGGCATTGCCCACGAGATCGGTCACAACATCAACCAGGGCAGCTATGCCGTGGCCGAAGTGACCAACAACTACTTCTCTCAGATTTCCCAGACCATGGATGGTATGCGCTTCGGTTACGATGCCATTTACAGCAAGGTGACCAGCGGCACCATCGGCCAGGCAGGGGATGTGTTCACCCAGCTGGGCATGTACTGGCAGCTGCACCTGGCGTATGACCTGGGGTATGAGTACGAAATCTACGATAACTATGATGAACTGTTCCTCAGCCGCTTCTATGCCCGTGTGGACAGCTACTCCCGCAACACTTCCGCGGCTCCCGCGCCTCAGGGCGTCAAGCTCACCCTGGGCAGCGATGCCGACCAGAACTTCATGCGCCTGGCTTCCGCCGCGGCCCAGAAGGACCTGACCGACTTCTTCACCCGCTGGGGCATGGTGCCCAACGCCGTGACCGCCGCTTACATGCAGCAGTTCGAGGCCGAGACCCGCGCCCTGTATTACGGTGACGATGATTCCCGCAATTACCGCTTCACCCATGACTCCGGTGAGAGCTTTGTCGGCCAGAGTGTTCTGACCGAAGGCACCACCGCTGTTGTGGATGAAAAGACCCCCAACCAGGTGAACCTGACCCTGGCCTCCAACGCCGACAGCGACCTGCTGCTGGGCTATGAGATCGCCCGCGTGACCTACGAGAACGGGCAGGCCAAGACCGAGGTCGTGGGCTTCACCACCGGCAACACCTTCACCGACACGGTCACCACCGTGAACAACCGCACCATCACCTATCAGGTCACGGCTGTGGACCAGTTCCTCAACCGTTCCGAGACCATGACCCTGCCCACGGTGAAGATCAGCCACGACGGCAGCTATGACAAGAGCCAGTGGACTGTGACCACCAACATGACCTCCGATGAGGATACCCTCCCCGATGCCAGCGAGCAGGACCCCTGCGAGCCGGAACCGGTGTCGGCCATCACCAAGGTCATCGACAACGACAAGGGTACTACCTACACCGGCGTTGCTGCCAACAGCGAAGCCGTCATCACCCTGGACTTCCACAAGACCCTGGCGGTCACCGGCTTCAAGTACACCGTGACTTCCGGCACGCCCATCCAGGAGTATGAGCTCCAGTATTCCGCCGACGGCAGCCAGTGGACCACCCTGGCTACCGGCAGCTTTACCGAGGAGTCCGTCAACACCGCCTACTTCCGCAATGAGAACAATGACCCCTGGGTCTGCACCTACGATGCGGCGCAGCTGCGCCTGATCGTCAAGGCGCCCATCGGCACCGAGATCTCCATCAGCGAACTGGACGTGCTGGGCCCCACCGGCGACAATGTGGAACTGCTGGAAAACGGCATCGGCACTCTTTCCCAGGATTACACCTATGACGAGGACAAGGGTTACGCCATCCCGGCCGGCTCTCTGATCTTTACCGGCAGCTACAAGGGCAACCCCGCTTATAATGTGGTCCTGCTCTACGACCAGAACGGCAGCATTGTCGGCGGCGTGGACGAGGAAGGCAGCGTGGTTGCCAGCCAGATCATTCTGGCGCCCGACCCGGAGAACGGCCAGCTGGGCGAAGTCAGCGAAGGCTATTGGGTCTACTGGATCGAGCCGGATCAGTTGGAAAACATGACTCGGCCCGAGACCGTGCGCGTTGAACTCTACCGTGTGGACAACGCCACCACCAATGAGGGCCAGCGCCTGACCAGCGACACGCTGGTGGTGGAGCTGCCCGAAGAGCTGCCCCAGATCACGCTGGGCAGCCAGGCTGATTGATACGACAAGGAGAATACCATGAAAAAAATCCTGGCCACCCTGTTGTTGGGTACGGCCCTGGCTGTGGCGGCTCTGCCGGTCTCGGCCGCGGGCGCCGACAATGCGGTGACGCTGACCTCCAACGGCAGCACTGCCGCCGTACACCTGAACCTGCCCGAGAACGAGGCAAAGGGTGTTACGGCCATGCAGCTCAGCTTTGAGGTGGAAAGCAGCGATTCCATCGATGTGGAATTTGCGTTTGGCAGCGCTGTGTCCGCTTCGGTCAAAGAGTATACCTACAACGAACAGACCGGCATTCTGAACGTCTATCTGGCAGGCCGGAGTGAACTGCTGTCCTCCGACGGTTCCGCCGATCTGGGCGAGATCCAGCTGAATGGTGACGGCGGCAGCGATGCTTCCGTGCGCTTTGTGCCGGATTCCCTCCGACTGGTGGATGCTTCTCTGGGCCAGACCGAAACCACCGTTACCTCCAACGGGGAAGTGAATCTGACGGTGACCGATACCACTGTCCCCACGCCTGCCCCGGATGCCACCCCGAAACCGGAAACCACCCCGGCTCCGGAAACGACTCCGGCTCCGGATGCCACCCCTGCGCCTACCCAGACGCCTTCCGGCGGCAGCACCTCGGGCAGCGGTTCTGACCAGAGCTCTTCTTCCGGCAGCCAGGGCGGCTCCAATGACAGCCGGGAAGAATCCGCCCAGAGCACGGCGACTTCCGACACGGTATCCTCTGCTGTGTCCGGTACTTCCGGCCAGCAGTCTTCGGGCCAGAGTTCTTCCGGCAGCAAGAAGCCTTCTTCCGTGAGCACGGCTACCCCCGCTCCCGAAGCAACGGCCACTCCGGAAAAGGAGACCCAGGCAACCCCCGCTCCCACCACTTCCACCCAGTCCCCGGCCGAAACGGCCACCCCCGAACAGTCCCTGTCCGAAGAGGACAGCGGCTTCAAACTGCCGGTGGTGCCCATTGCCATCGCGGTCTGCGTGGTCGTGGCAGCCATCATCGGTGTGGCGGTCATCCGCTTCCGCGGCTGAGCCGTTCATGATACAGGCCGACCCCACGGCCGTTAGCAAGCAATAAAAAGTCCCCGCCTTCCCGGTGCAGCAACCGGAAAGGCGGGGGCTTTGTTTTTATTGTTGCGGGGATAGCAGGCCGTAATCCTGCAGGCAGCGGCGGATGCCTGCGCAGGTGGTATCAAACAGGATGCCGCCGGCCTGGGCTTTGCGGGTGTCCATCAGCAGGCTGCGGGACCAGTCGCCCTTTTCCAAGGGCGGGGTGATGCCCAGAACGGTGCAGAACTGCTGTGCGGTCCCGTACATGTCAGTGTCGTTCTCGCTGCCGAAGTTATATACACCGCCCGGCAGGTCCATGGCCGGCAGCAGGTTTTCCACCGCCTGCCGCACATAGGTCACACCCCGGAAATCCCGGCAGGAAAACCGCAGCGGCTGCCCGGTCAGGGCGGCCCGCCACAGATTCAGCGGCAGATTGCCCCGGATGGGCAGCCCGTACCCCGGCAGATCATACAGCCAGGTGGCACGCAGAAGAACAGCCCGGGGCAGCAGGTCCAGTACCCGCTGTTCGGCTTCGTATTTGTGGCGGCCGTAGACGTTGGCAGGGGAGAGGGGAAGGGATTCCGCAAAGGGGCCATGGTCTTCCAGCCCCGCATACACCTGGTCGGAGCTGAACGCCACCAGACCGGCGCCGGATTTCCGGGCGGCTTCGGCGATCCAGACCGGCACCAGTACGTTGGCGTGGTAGGATTCCTCCGGGTGTGCCTGACAGTAGCCGGTATCGGACAACGCCGCCGTGTGCAGGATACAGTCGGGGCGGTATTCCAACACCACCCGCTCAATGTCCTGCTGCGCGGCCCGGGCCAGCATCCCGCGGGGAAAGGCGGAAAGTTCCAGGCGCCCCGCCAGCTGCTGCAGGAACCGTGCGCCTACAAAACCGGTGCCGGTCAATAAAACTCGTTTCATGGCAAGTGTCTCCTGTTTTGCGGGGCCTCAATCAGCCAGTACCAGATAGGAGAAGGCACGGCGATACACTTCGGCCGCCTGTACCAGATTGGTGATGGAGATGCGTTCCCGGGGCTGGTGTTCGCTGGTGGGGCTGTCGGGCATGTTGGCACCGAAAGCCACGCAATTGCCGAAAGCGCGGGCAAAGGTGGCACCGGCGGAGATGTAAGGCTGGGTCTTGGTATCGCCGGTCACTTCCCGGTAGGCATCCAGCAACCGGGAGACCAGAGGGCTGTCCAGGGGAACGTGGATGGGCCGCAGCCAGTCGAATTCCTCCACCGTCAGGTGGCAGGCATCCGCCTTCTGACGCACCAGCGCCAGGATTTCCTCTTTTTCCCGGCCCACGGGCAGGCGCAGGTCCAGACCCAGCACGGCGCCCTTGTCATCCAGGGCGAACTTGCCCAGGTTGACCGTGACAGGCCCGGAAAAATCCGAAAGGTCTTCGTCGGAGAAGCCTTCAAAGCGGAATTTGCCGTCCAGATACTCGCAGGCAAAGGTGATGGCATCGTGCTCATACCCGGCTTTGCGCAGAGCATGCAGCAGGTTCAGGTTGGCGCTCACACCTTTCCAGGGGTTCTTGGCGTGGGCGGTCACCCCTTCCGCACTCAGGGTGTCCCCCGTGATGTGGAAGGGCAGCCCCAGTTCCTTCATGGCCCGTACCACTGCCTCCGCCACAGGACATTCCGCGTGGGAGGACACGGCGTTCATGCTGTCGCCGCCGCTGCAGGGCAGGGCAAAGCCATTGTCGGAGCGGAGCTGCAGCTGCAGCAGCCCTTTCTCGGCATAAGTCAGAGGAAAGGTGGAATCCGGCACAAAGCCGCTGGCAGGTACTTCTTCTCTGTCCCGGTAGGCGCGGATGGAGTCCCACATGGTCTCCTCGTCGATGCCGAAGATGAAGCGGACACGCTTGTTCAGTTTGTGGCCCTCATCCAGCAGGGATTTCAGGGCGTAGATGGCGGCGACGCTGGGCCCTTTGTCGTCCTGGGTCCCGCGGCCGCACAGCCAGTCGCCCTGTACCATGGGGTGGAACGGGTCGTGGTCCCAGCCGTCCTCCAGGCGGGCCTGCACCACGTCCAGGTGGCACAGAACGCCGAACAGTTCGCCCTCTCCGGTTTCGGCATAACCGTACATGCCGTCGGGTGCCTTGAAGGTGCGGAACCCCAGCTCGGCCATCATGGACAGGGCGGTGTTCAGGCAGCGGTCCACCTCGGGGCCGAAAGGATAGCTGCTGCTTTCGGCAAAGACCGAAGGGATCGCCACCAGGCGGCTGACAGCTTTGATCATTTCGTTGCGATATTGGTTCATCATGGTCGGTCTGCTCCTGTGTGTTCAATATGTCATATAATTATACAAATAATACAGTATCTTTGTAAATGTTATTTTGATTTTTTGGATTGCATTTTTTTACGTTTTAAGATATGATGTGGAAGCGATTGGCGCGATGGATCGTTTATTTCGGAATCCTGGCGCCGAATTTTAATGCAGGAAGTGTGAGAAGATTTGGAGAAAAAGAAAAAAGCGCTTCAGGTGCCGCATACCTATGTCATCATCTTTGCGGTGGTGGTGATCTGCGCCCTTATGACCTACCTGATCCCGGTGGGGAGCTTCCAGACACAGGAAGTCAGTTACATGGTGGGCGACACCGAAAAGACCCGCACCGTCATTGTGGCGGACAGCTTTTCCTATGAGCTGGACGAGAACGGCAACCAGGTGCGCAATGGCGTGCCCCTCTTCGGCACAGAGGATTTCGGCGGCCAGGGGATGCTCAACTATGTGTTTGAGGGCCTGACCTCCGGCGACAAGACCGGCAGCGCCGTGGGCATTGTGGCCTTTATCCTGGTCATTGGCGGTGCCTTCGGTATTGTCATGCGCACCGGTGCGGTGGACGCGGGCATCCACGCCATGATCCGCAAGACCAAAGGCCGGGAGATCATCCTGATCCCGGTGCTGTTTGCGCTGTTCTCCCTGGGCGGCGCGGTGTTCGGCATGGGCGAGGAAGCGATTCCCTTCGCGATGGTCATTGTGCCCCTGACCATCGCCATGGGTTACGACGCGGTGGTGGCGGTGTGCATCACCTATGTGGCTACCCAGATCGGCTTTGCCACCAGCTGGATGAACCCCTTCGGCCTGGCCATTGCCCAGGGCATTGCGGGGGTGCCGGTGCTTTCCGGTGCTGTGTTCCGCATGGTGATGTGGACGGTGTTCACTGCCGCAGGCATTGGGTATACCATGGTGTACGCCCGTAAGATCAAGCGCAACCCGCTGGCCTCGGTGGCGTATGAGAGCGACGCCTATTATCGTGGCCAGATGACTGCCAACGACGCCGCCCAGACACCCTTTACCCTGGGCCAGGGCCTGGTGCTCATCACCATCCTGCTGATCATCATCTGGACGGTGTGGGGTGTCGTGGTCGAAGGCTACTACATTCCGGAAATTGCTTCCCAGTTCTTTGTGATGGGCCTGGTGGCCGGTATCATCGGCTGTGTGTTCAAGCTCAACAATATGCGCACTTCGGATATTGCCTCTTCCTTCCAGAGCGGCGCCGCCGACCTGGTGGGCGCGGCCCTGGTGGTGGGCATGGCCCAGGGCATCGTCATTGTACTGGGTGGTACCGATCCCACCACCCCCAGCGTCATGAACACCATCCTCTACACCCTGGGCAACCTGCTCAGTGGTGTGCCCGGTGTGATGGCAGCCTGGCTGATGTATGTGTTCCAGAGCCTGTTCAACTTTGTGGTGGTTTCCGGCTCCGGTCAGGCAGCTCTTACCATGCCTATTATGGCACCTCTGGCGGACCTGGCGGGCATCAGCCGTCAGGTGGCGGTGCTGGCCTATCAGCTGGGCGACGGCCTGACCAACCTGATCGTGCCCACTTCCGGCTGCCTGCTGGGCGTGCTGGGCGTGGCCCGTCTGGAATGGGGCAAGTGGGCCAAGTTCCAGATCAAGATGCAGGGCGTTCTGTTCGTGCTGTCCACCATCTTTGTGGTGGTGGCGGTCATGATCGGATTTGCCTGATCACCTGTATAAACAAATGAGCAAAAATCCCTCCGGAGGCTATCCGGGGGGATTTTTCTTTTCTGCCGGGTAGTAGTGATGTTGACAAAGCGGCGTTTTGCGTATATAGTTAACAATGTTAATTATATGCAAGGGGAAGGCTTTATGGATTGGACGGATATGGTTCATTACCAGCAGCAGATGCAGAAAATCATGCGCGCACTGCTGCCGGAACACAAACCGGTGCTGACTGTCAGCGAATGTGAACTTCTGGCGCACCTGTATCTGCAGCCAGACCAGAACACCCCTGTGCTTCTCAGCCAGGGCACCGGGATGAAAAAGGAAGCCGTGAGCCGCTGTCTGAAAACGCTCTATGAAAAAGGCTGCATCCGCAAAGAAAAGCAGGCTGCCGATGAGCGAAGCTACCGGCTGTATATGACGGATGCCGGTCTTGCGGGACTGAAACAGGGGTACGAGAGTATCCTGCAGCCTTTTTATGATTTGTGGCGCAGTTCCGGCGAAGATTTTGAAAAGTTCCTGTATTATGCGGACAAGGTTGCCGCACATATAGAGAAAGGACAGGGGAGTGCCCGTGAAGATGAAGTTTTATGATGCCCTGCAGATGGACCCTGCCATTCTCAAGCGGAAGATTGCCGCCTGCGAAACAAAAGGGGAGAAAGCCTGTTACTGGGCAGCCATGGCGGTGCGTTCGGTGCTGATCGTGGCTTTTGCCATTGTGTTCATCAGTTTGCTGTCCGGTGTGTTTGGAGTCGACAATACCCCCATGGCGGTGGCTCTTTTCTGCATGATGCTGGGCATCCGGTTTGTCAATTTTGAATACTGTATCGGGGATTCGCTGGTCACGCTGGCGGCTGTGCTGGGGATTCTGGTGCTGGTGCCGGCCGCAGCGTCGGTCCTTCCGCCGGTGTTTTTGGTCCCGCTGCACTTTGCGGCATTTTTGCCATGCTGTATATGACCACCCAGCGCCCCGAAATGGGCAACGGCGGGCTGTACAGCTTTGCCTATGTATACCTGACGGGAAACCCGGTGCTGGGGGATGCCCTTCTTCGCCGCGGGATGCTGGCTCTGGTGGGGTACGTTATCTGCGGCGCCATTCTGGTGGCCAAACACCGGGGACAGCACAGCGGTACACGGTTCCACCATGTAATAAAACGGTTTAACCCCACCACACCGGTGCATCTCTGGCAGCTGCGCATGGCTTTGGGTGTGAGCCTGGTTCTGACGGCCGGGCAGGTATTTGGGGTGGAACGCTTCATGTGGATGGGCTTTGCCTGTGCCTCTCTGTTGTCGGCATATCCTTATTCCGGCAACACCTGTACCCGGTTCTGGCAGCGGATCGTGGGGGCAATTGCGGGTTCCTGCGCCTTTTTGGTGCTGTATCAGCTGACGCCGGAATCTTTCCATTCGCTGATGGGACCGCTGGGCGGTCTTTGCCTGGGATTCTGCACCGACTACCGGTATAAAACAGCCATGAACTGCTTTGGTGCCCTGATGCTGGGGGCCGGTATCTACGGCCTGCATGGGGCGGTGCTCCTGCGCATCGTGGATACGATTCTGGGCGTGACCTTCGGCCTGGTTTTCGCGGCACTTTTCCATCGCCTGGCCGCGGTGCGGCTGTTGACTAAACCAAAAGAAGAGTGAGTGATTTCACTATTGCTCAAAAAGCCGGGCGTAGTGGAGAACTGTCCGGTTCCTGTGGAATAACCGTGGTAAAGAACGGACGGGGAAGAGCAAATGCAGCTTGGTTGAATATCAGAATAACGAAAAAATCCCCCTTGACCAGGAAAAGATCAAGGGGGATTGATTATGTGCGGAGTAACACATCAACGCAGGGGGGCGGCGGGAGTTCCGGGCTAAGGCATCGTACACGTCTAGTGTATATAGACGGTGCACACTGAAACAGAAAACGCCATCAGACGGATGGTTGCTCTTTGGAAGTCTGCTCTGCATCGGCAATGCGGCTTTGCTTTCGGTAATCCGTCGGGCTTTGGCCGGTAAAGCGGCGGAAACTCTGGGAAAAGTAGCTGGAAGAGGAAAAACCTAGAAAATGAGCAATCTGCGAAAGAGCGTAATCGGTATGTTCCAGCATGTATTTGCTTTCCCGGATTCGCCGTTCGATCAGGTAGTTGATAGGGGAGATGCCGTATTCCCGCTTGAAGGAATGTGCCAGGTAGTATTTGTTGACATGGGTGATGCAGGACAGCATTTCAAGATCGATGGGCTCGGCAAAATGTTCGTCGATAAAACGGCGGGCGGCGGCACATTCCTTGTTGGTGTGCAGCCCCTGTTCGATGTTTAGTGTGAAGTGTGTGTGGCGCAGCAGCAGGGAAAGCAGAACGACCAACAGATGCTGACAAACGTTCTCCCAGCCCTGGGGCTGCGTAGAGGCCTCCGAAATCAGCATGCGCAGAAGCGCGACGATCTCGGTGCGGGAACCGCGGTAGTTCAGAACGGAACACTGCTGATCCTGGGCGTTGAAGATAAGGTCCACGCCGCTGATACCAAGTGCAATATATTCCAATGGGTTGCTGGGCACACTGGTTTCCGTATGTTCCACATTGGGGTTCACGATGATCATGTCGTCGCTGCCCACCGGCAACACTTTGTCTTTCATACGGAACTCGCCGATTCCCCGAACGCAGTAAAACAGTTCCAGGTTTGGGTGGCTGTGCATGGTGCTGTGCCAGTCTTCGCTGAATTGTGCGTCTGTTACATATAGCAAGTTCACATTTTCAAGAAGGACAGAGGAAAGACTTTGCGAAGCCTTTGATGTGTCGGTAAGGATGTCATAGCGATTTGAACTCATGGGGCGAACCTCCCAAAAAATAGGATAAAGGGGCAACAGATCCGACCGCTGAACCGGGAACGCAGATGCACAGCGGAAAACGGTAACATTATATTACAAGGAATTATAAAATTTAGAGCAATATATAACAAATATCTGACTGTTTTATTATAAACTATATCCGGGAAAATGTAAATTCCTGATTTTGAAAAACGGAATCATATTATAAAATTTGGAGAGAAAAGCAAGAAAACGCCGATATTAGAGAGGGATGCAAACAAAATATTTAAAGTACTAAAGTGATTTTTGGAAAATAAAAAAGTGACTAAAAAAGAAATGCTCTTTTTGTTGATGATTGCCACAAAAAGTTTTCGAAAAACGGAAGATAAATAGATGTTTTGAACATAAAGACAAGTTATATAAAAGTTAGAGCAAGAAAGAACTTGTATTGTCACCTGGAAATTGTATACTGAAAACAAGCGATGCAGGGAAGAGCGAAAGCAAATAGCGAAACAGCGACCTTTCCGTCTCTGTATTATGGATTCATCAAACAGGAGGTTAACTATGAAAAAGGTACTTAGCATGCTGCTGGCAGTGTCGATGGCGGCATCTGTGCTCACTGCTTGCGGTGGCACGTCCACCGGGAGCTCCACCAGCACTGAGGCATCCGGTTCCACCGGGGCCACTGCTTCCACTGCTGCAGGCGAAGGCGATTATGCAGGCCAGACCCTGAAAGTGGCCGCTATCGAAACCGCTTACGGCTCTGAAATGTGGCAGAAAGTTGCGGATGCGTTTGAAGCAAAGACCGGCGCTACCGTGGAACTGACCACCGACAAGAATCTGGAGGACGTCATCGATCCTCAGATGAAGGCCGGCAACTACTATGACGTTGTTCACCTGGCCACTGGCCGTGAGAAGGCCCTGCCCGAGACCATGCTGAAAGAAAATGCACTGGCGGACCTGTCCGACGTTCTGGGCATGAAGGTCCTGGGCGAGGAGGTCACCGTTGGCGAGAAGATCATCCCTGGCTTCACCGGCAACCTGACCACCAACCCCTACAGCGACGAACGTGTCTTTATGATGCCCATGTTCTACAGCCCCTGCGGTCTGTTCTACAATAAGGCAAACTTCACCGAGGGCGGCGGCACCCTGACCCTTCCCACCACTTGGGATGAGTTCTTCGCTCTGGCTGACCAGACCGATATTCCTCTGTTTACTTATCCCACCGCCGGTTATCTGGACGCTTTCATCTACGCTATGATCCCCGAAGTGGGCGGTCAGGATTTCTTCAACAATGCTCTGAAGTATGATGAAGCCACCTGGGCCAGCGAAGACATGGGCAAGATGTTTGACGTGCTGGGCAAGCTGGCTGCCAATACGGAAAAGTCCACTCCTTCCAACGGCAACAACGATAACTTCACTAAGAACCAGCAGTTGATCCTGGATAACAAGGCGCTGTTTATGCCCAACGGCAACTGGGTTATCGGCGAAATGGCCGACGCTCCCCGTGCCGACGGTTTCGAGTGGGGCTTCATGGCTCTGCCGGCGATGGAGCAGGGCGGCGACCGTTACAGCTACACCTTCTTTGAGCAGTGCTGGGTTCCCGCCGGTTCTCAGAATCAGGACCTGGCAAAGCTGTTCATCAGCTACCTGTACAGCGACGAAGCCGCTTCCATCTTTGCCGAAGCCGGTGCAGTTCAGCCCATCGTTGGCATGACCGACAAGCTGAGCGATGACAACAAAGTTTATTACAGTGTGTATGACAATGGTGCCAAGGCTGCTATCGGTACCTTCGCAACCACCAAGCCCGTGGAAGGCATGAACTTCAAGCAGATCTTCTGCTTCACCATGGACAGCGTTGTGAACGGCACCAAGACTGCGGAACAGTGGCACACCGATATGCAGGATGCCTGCAAGACCATGGCTGCGGCTATGGAGTAAGCATTGCCCGCGCTCATTGCGCAGGACAAGCTGATTCAAACCATGGAAGCACCGTTCCGGTGCCTGCCGCGTAGGTGATCTGGTAAACCGGGCGGTGAACAGAAGGTGTATCCCTTTTGTTCACCGCCTTTTAGGTGAAAGGAGAGGGCACAATGCAAAAAAACAAAGCGCGCAGCCGGTTTATCGTGGCCTGCGTGGCACCGGCCACAATATTGGCATTCATTTTTCTTGTGATTCCCACATTCAATGTTTTCCGTATGTCGTTGTTCCGCTGGGGCGGCTATTCCCCCAATCAGGAATTTGTGGGCCTGGATAACTTTGTCACGCTGTTCCAGGACGAAAATTTCCTGCGTTCCTGCCGCAACAGTATCCTGCTGATCGTGCTTGTCACAGTGGTTACCATTGTTCTGGCACTTCTGTTTGCAGCCATTCTCACCAGAGAAGAACTGAAAGGGCAGAACTTCTTCCGCATTGTATTCTACATTCCCAACATTCTGTCGGTCGTTGTCATCAGCGCCATCTTCAGCGCCATCTATGACGCCAACAACGGTCTGCTGAACAGCATCCTGAGCATCTTCCGCGGCGACGCGGACCCCATTTACTGGATGGGCGACCAGAAACTCGTGATCTACAGCCTGGCCATTGCCATGGTGTGGCAGGCCATCGGTTACTACATGGTCATGTATATGGCCAGTATGTCTGCCATTCCCGAAAGTTTGTACGAGAATGCAAACCTGGAAGGCGCCTCCCGAATCAAGCAGTTTTTCAGCATCACGCTGCCTTTGATCTGGACCAACATTCGCACCACTTTGACCTTCTTCATTATTTCGAATATCAACATGAGCTTCCTGTTCGTGAAGGCAATGACCAACGGCGGCCCGGACGGCGCCACCGAGGTTTTCCTGAGCTACATGTACAAGCAGGCGTATACCAACTCCACCTATGGTTATGGCATGGCCATTGGTGTTGTGGTGTTCACCTTCTCCTTTGCGCTGGCTGCTATTGTGAACAAGGTGACCGAGCGCGAAGCGTTGGAATTCTAAACAGAAAGGAAGTGTGCGCGAATGAACGCAAAAGAGAAAGCGAGCAGCCGAAAAAGCGACCGGCTGATGAAAGCCGTGATCTATATTGTGCTGATTGTACTGGCAGTCGCCATTATTATCCCTGTGGCGTGGGTCTTCATGGCGTCGGTGAAGCAGAACAGCGAGTTCTATGGCAACCCCTTCACGCTGCCGAAAGGCATTTACCTGCAAAACTTCGTGGATGCATGGACCAAGGCGCGCATGGGCGATTATTTCATGACTTCGGTCCTGATCACCGCTTTGTCGCTGACGATTCTGCTGGTGGTGGCTTTGCCTGCCGCCTATGTGCTGAGCCGCTATAACTTCATGGGCCGCAAGGTCATCCGCGGCGGCTTTATGGCCGGTCTGTTCATCAACGTGAACTACATCGTGGTTCCTATCTTCCTGATGTTTGTTGCCGGCGACCGGCTGCTGAACCAGTTGTTCGGCAAAGCCTTCTTCCTGAACAATCCCTTTGTGGTTTCGGTGGTGCTGGCTTCCACTACGCTGCCGTTTACCATCTACCTGCTCAGCAGTTATCTGGCTACATTGCCCAAGGACTATGAGGAAGCCGCCTATGTGGACGGCGCCGGTTATTTCACCACCATGGTGCGGATTATCCTGCCCATGGCAAAACCCAGCATCATCACGGTCATTCTGTTCGAGTTCCTGGCCTACTGGAACGAGTACATCATCTCCATGACCATGCTCACCGATCCCAACGGCGCACGTACGCTGCCTGTGGGCTTGCTGAACCTGATGAAGGCCCAGAATGCGAAGGCGGAATACGGTCAGATGTATGCCGGCCTGGTTCTGGTCATGATTCCCACGCTGATCCTGTATATGTGTGTGCAGAAAAAGCTGACCCAGGGCATGACTCTGGGCGGACTGAAGGGCTAAGGAGGGAAACGCGATGAACGAATACCAAAAAAGAACGGTGAAGGTCATTCTGGCGCTGATCGCGGCGCTGGTGTGCATTGCACTGGTCGTTGTCGGTCACTCCATGGGCTTCATGGCAGATTATGTGCAGGGCGTGATCGGTCTGTGCGTAGAACTTGTTGGTCTGGCAGGGATTCTTGTGCTGCTCTATCTGTACAACAGAGGGTATAAAAAATGAAAACGCTGGAAGGCGGTGCTTCGCCTGCATCGGAAGGGCAGGGCGCCGGTTTGAGGCCAACCAGGAAAAGAGGGAAAAATGAGCGATAAAAAATTGACTGGCCGGGTAACCATTCCCACCAATCTGGATATTGTGCCGGAAACCGTGGATATCCTGAAACGGTGGGGAGCGGATGCCATCCGTGACTGTGACGGCACTGAGTTCCCTGAGGAACTGACCAAGGTTGGAGCAAAGATCTATTCCACCTATTACACCACCCGCAAGGACAATGCCTGGGCCAAGGCGAACCCGGACGAGGTGCAGCAATGCTACATTATGACAGGCTTCTACACCGCTACCGGTGATACACTGTCGATTCCTCTGATGAAGGGTATCTCCGATGAACTGATGAAGGTGAACACCCGCGATGACATCAAGCGCTGGTGGGAAGTGATCGACCGCACTACCGGCGAAGTGGTCCCCACCGACCGGTGGAGCTACAACGAGGCCGCCGGCTGCGCGGAGATCACCGGCTGCACGCCGTTCCATGAATATACCGTGAGCTTTTTGGCTTATCTGATCTGGGACCCCGTACATATGTACAACGCGGTGACCAATAACTGGAAGAATTTCGAGCACCAGATCACCTTCGACGTTCGCCAGCCCAAGACCCACAAGTACACTATGGAGCGCCTGCGCAAGTTTATTGCCGAGCATCCCTATGTGGATGTGCTTCGCTACACCACCTTCTTCCATCAGTTTACCCTGGTGTTCGATGAGCTGAAGCGGGAAAAATATGTGGACTGGTACGGCTATTCCGCCAGTGTTTCCCCCTATATCCTGAAGCAGTTCGAAGCGGAAGTGGGCTACAAGTTCCGCCCGGAATTCATCATCGATCAGGGCTATTACAACAACCAGTATCGTGTGCCCAGCAAGGAGTACAAGGACTTCCAGGCCTTCCAGCGCCGCGAAGTCGCCAAGCTGGCCAAGGAGATGGTCGACATCACCCACGAGATGGGCAAGGAAGCCATGATGTTCCTGGGGGACCATTTCATCGGTACCGAGCCGTTTATGGACGAGTTCAAGACCATCGGCCTGGATGCTGTGGTGGGCAGTGTGGGCAACGGTTCCACCCTGCGCCTGATCAGCGACATTTCCGGTGTAAAATACACCGAGGGCCGTTTCCTGCCTTACTTCTTCCCGGACACCTTCCACGAAGGCGGCGACCCGGTAAAGGAAGCCAAGGAAAACTGGGTCACCGCCCGCCGTGCCATTCTGCGCAAGCCGGTGGACCGTATCGGCTACGGCGGATACCTGAAACTGGCGTTGGAATTCCCGGAGTTTGTGGATTACATCGAGAACGTCTGCAACGAGTTCCGCGAACTGTATGAGAACGCCAAGGGCACCACTGCCTATTGCGTAAAGACTGTGGCCGTGCTGAACTGCTGGGGCAAGTCCCGCAGCTGGGGCTGCCATATGGTGCACCACGCGCTGTACCAGAAG
>CAJMLV010000004.1 GCA_905214345.1 uncultured bacterium | reverse complement strand
ATCCACCAGGGGCTGGTTTTCCTCGCCGGACTTATGCAGAGAATAGACCAGAGCACCAAGCTGACGCTGCGCCTTGGAAAGCTGGGTCTGCTGGTTGATGAGGTCCAGCTGATTCTTGCCCTTGTCGGCCAGGTCCATCGCGGTCTTTTTGGCGACGTCGACAAACTGCATGCTCTGTTCTTTGATCTTGTCAAAATCGAGTTCAAACGTCATGGGAAACGCACCTCACATTCGTACAAACTGGGACGGGCCGTATCTGTGGCGGCCCGCTACTATCTGCATTATAGCCGATTGCGGCGCTTATTGCAATCTGAAATGGCGGGAAAATGTTACGTTTTCGTTAATATTTGCTTATTTTAGCACAATTTACTGATTATTGTCCAATAAATTCCCGCAGCATGCTGTCCTGCGGCACCACCGAACCGGGCAGCGGCTCAAAGGCGGAAAAACGCTCACAGAGTTCCCGCAGGCGGTCGGCATGTTCGGTGGCGGTCATTTTTCGGGTGTAATGACCCCACAGGCAGACTTCGTAGCTGAAAGAGGTATCCAGCACCAGGTCCGCCCGGTTTTTGAAAGCCTTGATATACCGGTCCTCCGACTGGCAGACATGGGGCCAGAGGCGCAGCGTAAAGTCGGCATCATGACCGCGGAAGAGGAAGTCCCGGGTCAGGCGGCGGACCAGACGCACATCCCGGGTGGCCACCGTCCGGGACCCGTCCGGGGCCGCATATTCTTCCCGCAGTCCGGCGTAGATGTGCACAGCGGCCCCCTTGGGCAGATCGGCCACGCCCAGCGCCGGGTTGAAGGCATGCAGGCCTTCGATGACCACAACGCCGCCCCGGCCGTCGATGTGCCGGGTGTTGCCGGTGGGACGCTGGGTGAGGAAGTCAAAGATGGGGGTGTCACAGACGCCGGTCTCGGCCAGATCCCGCAGGCACTGGCGCAGCACCGGCAGGTCCAGGGCTTCCACACATTCATAGTCGTCGGAACCGTCGGCCTGTTTGGGATAGCGCCCCTCTCCCACAAAGAAATCGTCCAGGCTGATGACCGCGCTACGGCGTCCTGCTGCGGCGATGCGCTCGGACAGTTTGCGGGCGGTGGTGGTCTTGCCGGTGGCCGAAGGACCGGTAAGCATGATGATCTGGGCGCCCTTGTTCAGCACGGCATGGGCAGCGGCATCCAGACGGTCATGGTAGCGCTGTTCGCAGACCTGCACAAAGCGGGCCTGATCGGCTGCCGCCAGATTGATGAGTTCACAGCCGACCAGACGTTTGGGCGGCGTTCGTTTGGAGACAAGCGTCATAGAATCGTTTCACTCCCTTCTTACGGTCCAGGACCGTGTCGAAGCGATCAATGTATTCGGTGGGATATTTGAAGTTGAAGATGCGTTCGATCTTGCCGCGGCGCTGCCCCGGCATGACCAGTTTGGTGGACCCGCCCGCCCCGGCGGAAAGGATGGTGTGTACCTCCTCCATAATATAGATGTTGTACAGACATTCCTTGCCGGGTTTGCTCCATCCGATGTTTTCGAGATTCTGCAGGGTGCCTTTCTGGCGGTAGAGGTAGTAGGGGCGGTATCCCGCCTGATACAGCAGGTCGCAGCTTTCCACCATGGCCGCCACATCAGCATATGCAGCGGCGCGGTGTTCCACCACCAGATTGGAAGCCCGTTTCAGGGTCAGGGTGTGTACGGTGATGTTTTCGGGGTCCAGGGAGATGGCCGTTTCCAGGCTGCGGCGGAAGCCTTCCACCGTGTCCCCGGGCAAGCCGGCGATCAGGTCCATATTGATGTTGTCGTGCCCCACGGCCCGGGCGGTGCGGTAGCAGTCCAGAATGTCCTGGGCGGTGTGGCGGCGCCCGATGTTGCGCAGCACCTCGTCGGAGAAGGTCTGGGGATTGATGGAGATGCGGGTGGCCCCGTACTCTTTCAGAATCCGCAGTTTCTCTTCATCGGTGCAGTCGGGGCGTCCTGCCTCCACCGTGTATTCCTGCATCTCGGACAGCGGGAAGGTCTCGGCCATGTGGGCCATGAGCCTGCGCAGCTGGGGTGCCGACAAACTGGTGGGGGTGCCGCCGCCGATATACAGCGTGCGCACCCGCAGGCCGCAGTCATCCGCCGCCTGACGGGTGGCGGTGAGTTCCCGGCACAGGCAGTCCACATAAGGCTCCACCAAAGCACGGGTGGACTTGTCCCCCACCGTGCGGGAGACAAAGCTGCAGTAGCTGCACCGGGTGGGACAGAACGGGATACCCGCATAGACGCTGCAGTCCATGGGGCGGGAATCCTCCAGCACCGGGCGCTGCAGGTCGGCAATGGCCATGGCGGTGGCGAAGCGTTTGGGGGTACAGTCGTACTCCTGCAGAAAACGGCGTTCGATGTCCGCTTCGGTGGCACCTGCGTCCCGCATGTCGTGGATGATGCGCACAGGGCGAACCCCGGTCATCATGCCCCAGGGCGGACGGATGCCGGTGTGCTCGCACAGAAGCCTGTACAGCATACGGCAGAGGGCATATTCCCGCTGTTTGGGAGCCAGATCGCGATCCACCGTTTCCATCAGCCAGAAAAGATCGCCGTTCCGGCGCAGGTAGACCAGCTGGGCCAGACTGTGGTCCACGGCGGCCACCACGTCCTGGGTGGGATCGTCCAGGCGGCAGTCGGACCCGGCCAGCACCGCTTCGGAGAAAAACAGACGGGCCACGTGTTCGGCCTCATAGCCGGCCGACGGGCCGCGCAGAATGATTTGCATGCGGGGGACCTCCTGCAGATAGAATCAATACCATTCGCCCAGCAGATAGGGGTTGCTGCGGCGTTCTTTGCCAAGGGTGGAGAAGCTTTCGTGACCGGGCAGGACCTGGGTCTCGTCCGGCAGGGGCAGATTGGCCACCAGAGAAAGGCTGCGGCGCATCTGTTCGGGATCGCCGCCGGGCAGATCAACCCGCCCGCAGGACATGGCAAAGAGGGTGTCACCGCTGAACAGGTATCCGCCGCAGGCCAGGCAGACGCTCCCCTGGCTGTGGCCGGGTGTATGCCAGACGCGGAAGGTCAGTTCATCTACCGTGACGGTGCCGTTTTCGGGCCAGGCTTCATCCACCAGGTCCCTGGTCAGGGGGAACATCTGGGTGCCCTGGGCGTCGGCGGGGTCCATCATCACTTTGGCGCCGGTCTGCCGCTTGAGGGCGGCAACGGTACCCACATGGTCGTAATGGCCGTGGGTCAGGAAGATGTGGGACAGGGTGGCACCGGCTTCCTTCAGGGGGGCCAGATACCGGGCGGGGTCTGCCGCCGGGTCGATGGCAATACCATGGCCGCCCTCGGTGATGATGAGGAAGGTGTTGGTGCACAGTGGCCAGGGGCCGTTGATATGCAGAAGTTTCATGGAAGGTACCTCACTTTTTCCATTCGTCGGTGTCGATCATGATGGTCACGGGGCCGTCGTTGGTCAGCGCCACCTGCATGTCGGCGCCGAATTCCCCGTGCTGCAGTTCCTTGATGGGTTGTTTGCCCAGTTCGGTCAGGAAAGCCTGATACAGACTTTCGGCGGCTTCCCCCTTGGCGGCCCGGATAAAACTGGGACGGTTGCCCCGGGAAGTATCTCCATACAGGGTGAAGTTGGACACCACCAGAGCCGAAAGCCCCAGTTCCGCCGCGCTGCGGTTGAGCTTGCCTTCCTCGTCGGCAAAGATGCGCAGATTGGCACATTTGGCGGCCAGCTTTGGCACGATGGCGGGGTCTTCTCCATCACAGACGCCCAGCAGAATGACCAGGCCGGGACCTATAACGCGGGGTTCGCCGCCATTGACAACGACAGACGCCCCCGACACACGTTGAATCACAGCACGCATGAAAAGGTTCTCCTTTGGAAAGATGGCTCCGCGGGAATCAGGGATTCAGGCAGAGCATGAAGTAGCAGGAATCCGCCACAAAGAAAGTCAGCGCGTCATCCCCGGCAAAAATCTGCTGCCATTGCAGCCATACGCTTTCGTCGGTGGTGACATAAACGGCGGAAGGGTCATAGCTGCCGCTTTGCAGCAAGGCAGCGGTATCGGCGCGGTTCATGGCAGAAGCATCCCGACTGCCGGACACGGCAATATCCAGGTTGGTGGAAAGGCCTTCCTTGCCTGCCAGAATGGCCAGCAGGCGCAGGCGGTCATCCCGTACCTCCCCTGCTGCCAGCAAGCTGGTGTGACCCGCACCGATACCGGAAGTCATAGAATGGAAAGCCACATTCTCCACCGGTTCGGCCATGGCACGGTCAAACCAGGCATGCTTTTCGGCCGCCACAGTGGAAAGGTCCCATACCTGTACCGCCAGCACAAGCGCCAGCAGGACACCGCTACACACAGCCGGGCGGGACAGACTGCGGCAGGCTCCGATAAGGGTATACACGCCCCATACCGCCAGGCAGGCGGCAGGCAGGTAAAACATCCGTCCGCTGGAGCGGAAGATACCGCAGAGGTTCAGCAGCCACTGGGGCAGCGGAATGGTGAATCCTGTGTTGCCCCAATACACATGATTGCTGACGGCAAACAGGGTGAGCAGCGCGCAGGCTGCCGCCACCGGCCAGTTGCGATGCCACCAGTTCTTCACCGCCTGCGGACGGCGGAAAAAGGCCACCACGGACAAAACCAGTGCCACGACCAGAAGGACCAGCACGCCCAGCCCCAGGTAGTTGAAGCCGTCATGCTGGCCTGCCTGCAGGGGCAGCGCCGACAGCAGCCGGGACCAGGTATACCCGCCCCGGGAGCTGGGGTTGATGAGTGCATTGAGGTTCATGGAAAACTCGCCGTAGCCCTCCCGGCTCAAAGAGGTGCCGGAACCGATAGCCCCGCACAGCAATCCGCCAACAAGAGCGGCGGCCAGCGCGGAGGCAAAGTCCGTGGCAGCACCTTTCCAGTCCCGGCTCAGACGGCCGCGGTCGATGCCCCACAGCAGCGCGCAGACCATGACCAACGGCAAAAAGTAGGGATGGATTCCCACGGCAACGAAAGCCAGCACCGGCAGCCACCACCGCAGGCGGGGCGTCCGACCCGTAAGGTGTAAAGTACAACGGCTTTCCAGATACACATACAGCGCGAAGAGGAACAGCCACTGGGATGCCAGCGCGGTGTGGCGGAAGGCCCGTTCCCATAATGTGGGCAGACATGCGAACAGCGCCCCGCCCAGCAGGCCGACGGCGGATTTCTGCTTCCAGCCGGGAAAGCAGCGGGCACAGAGCAGCGCTCCCGCGGCCCCCTGCAGAGCAAAGCAGCCCAGCGTATACCAGCCGAACCACTGGAAGGCAGCGGGCAGAACGCCCCGCAGCAGTTTGAAGAAGATACTCACCCAGGGCAGGCTGTCGGTATAAGAGATGACGGTTCCGTCGGGCACGGCGATGGTATCGGCCATGCCCAGGGGGAAGGACCAGTGAGCGTTGCGGAACAGAAGCCAGCCCGCATAGTGCTGCTGCACATCCCACTCGTCATACCCCTGCAGGATCCAGTTGTCCCACCCCGTATGCAGAGGTGCGGTGCCGTAGACCCACAGGAATACCGCAATGCCCGCCGCGGCGCCCAGAAGCGCGGGCAGAATCCGCCGGAACCGATCACGTTTTTGAAGTTGATTTGTCATAGCTGAATCAGATACGGGTGACCGACATCACATCGCGGACTTTCTTCAGACGCAGTACCACGTTGTTCAGATGTTCGGTGTTGTTGATGCCCACGGTCAGTGTCATACGGGCACGGCCCTGGTCGGCGGAACGGGCGTCCAGAGAGTAAATGGGCACCCGCATGTCTCCCAGCGCCAGCGCCACATCAGACAGAAGGTTGGCGCGGTCCATACACATAAGTTCCAGGGTGGCCTTGTAGTCCTCCCGCACGTTGTCGGCCCAATAAGCCCGCACCCAGCGGCCGGCATTTTCCGGCGACTTCATGCTTTCCCGCACGTTGCCGCAATCCTTCTTGTGAATGGACACACCGAAACCGCGAGTGACAAAGCCCACGATCTCGTCACCGGGCAGCGGCGAACAGCACTTGGCAAACTTGATGGGGCAGTTGTCGATGCCTTCCACCACCACGCCGGCAGTGGAGTGGATCTTCTTCACGTCCACCGTGATAGGCTTGGGCTCGGATGCCTTCAGACGGTTATACTCATCCTTCAGTTTGGGCAGGATACGGGCCATCTGCAAGCCGCCGTACCCGATGGTGGCATACATCTCTTCCACCGTGTTGCAGTGGTTGCGCTTGGCCAGAGCAGCCATGAAGTCGTCGTACTGATCCGCCGGGACTGTCATCAGGTTGCGGCGCATCTCCCGTTCCAGGGCTTCGCGGCCTTCCACGATGTTCTCTTCCCGACGCTCCTTCTTGAACCAGTTGCGGATCTTGTTCTTGGCCTCGCTGGTCTTGACGATGTTGAGCCAGTCACGGGAAGGGCCGCGGTTTTCCGGTCCGGTGATGATCTCGATGATCTCGCCGGTGGCCACCTGGTGATCGATGGGCACGATACGGTTGTTGACCTTGGCGCCGATCATCCGGTTGCCCACCGCCGAATGGATGGCGTAGGCAAAGTCGATGACAGTGGCTCCGGCGGGCAGGTTGATCACGTCGCCCCGGGGGGTAAAGGCAAACACTTCTTCGGGCAGAAGATCGGACTTGATGTCGCTGAGCAAGTCGGTGGCGTCCACGCTGGAACGCTGGCTTTCCAGCAGCTGGCGTACCCAGGCCAGGCGCTCTTCCAGCTTTTCGTTGCTGGTGGAAATGCCCGCCTTATACTTCCAGTGGGCGGCGATGCCGTATTCGGCCATGCGGTCCATCTCCCAGGTGCGGATCTGCACCTCAAAGGGAATGGCTTCCCGGCCGATCACAGTGGTATGCAGGCTCTGGTAGCCGTTGGGTTTGGGAGTGGAGATATAATCCTTGAACCGGTTGGGCAGCGGATGATACATATCATGGATGAGGCCCAGGGCGGTATAGCACTCCGCCACCGTATTGATGATGATACGCACTGCGTACACATCGTAGATTTCCTCAAAATCCTTGTTCTGCATATACATCTTGCGGTAGATGCCGTAGATGCTCTTGACCCGGTGACGGATGGCCGCATTCTCGATGCCGTTTTCCTCCAGATGGCTGCGGATGGTGTTGCAGACATCTTCCAGGAAAGCGTCGCCGTGCTTGTTCAGCAACGAACGGATGGTCTCATAGCCGATGGGGTCCAGATAATGCAGGCTGCGGTCTTCCAGCTCTTCCTTGATGTTGGAGATGCCCAGGCGGTGAGCGATGGGCGCATAGACTTCCATGGTTTCCAGGGCCTTGTCCCGGCGCTTCTGCTCAGGCCAGGCGTCGCCGGTGCGCATGTTGTGCAGGCGGTCACACAGTTTGATGATCATGACCCGCACGTCCTGGCTCATGGCCAGAAGCATCTTGCGCAGGTTTTCGGCCTGACGGTCCTCCACGTTGGAGAACTTGATCTGGGTCAGCTTGGTAACGCCATCCACCAGCAGGGCCACTTCATCCCCGAACTTGGAGCGGATTTCATCCACGCTGACAGCCGTATCTTCGGCCACATCGTGCATGAGAGCTGCGGCAATGCTTTCGCTGTCCATGCCCAGTTCCACCAGGATCCGGGCCACCGAAAGCGGGTGGCAGATATAGGGTTCACCGCTGCGGCGCCGCTGCCCGTTGTGGGCGGCTTCGGCCAGCGCATAGGCACGGTCGATCATGGCAAAGTCATACGGCCGTCCGCTTTCGGTCATATCCTGTTTGAGCTGCTCATAGGTGATGGGCATTTTGACTTCATTTTCCATTGCGGTTCCTCCCCCGGATCTTGTATTCTGCGCCCCTTTGGCTGTGCGGGTCATTCCCCCTGCCCCGCCGCCATGGCACGCAGTTTTTGCAGGATGGGTGCATCGTCCAGATTCTTTTTGCCGGTAACGGCTGCGGGCAGCCAGCGCCCGTTCTGCTGTTCCACCAGTCCCAGCTCGCACAAAGCTGTCAGGCTGGCCAGTGTTTTGCCGGTATTCTGTGCCCCTGCCGCCGCAAACACCGGCTGCAGATCATTGGCAGGTACGCCCCCCGCCCGGATACGACGGTACAGATCAGCAGTATCGCTGCGCTCCGGCAGGAAGGCCGCCGCCTGGTCGGCAGGCAGCACCGTACCGGCGCAGACAGCATCAAATGCAGCAGCCTGTCGGGCGGATTCGTTGCCCAACCCTGCCGGGCGCAAAGCCTTGCAGTGGGCCGAAACCATGGGGCCGCTGCGTCCGTGAAAGACGCTGACCTCAATGGCAGCGTCCACCGCTGCTCCCGGCTGATACAGCATATCCTGGGGTGCGGTGCCGAACACCGAAACAAAGCAGGATGCATCTCCCTGCCGCAGCCGGACACGGGTATGGCGGCCTTCGCTGCCCAGCGGCCACAGGCCATCCACCACTGCATTCTGAATGAGCAGAAGCGGGACCGGGTTGCCGCTGCCGAAAGGCGCCAGGCGGCCAAGCTGCTGCACGGCGCCCAGGTCCAGTTCCGACAGCTGCACCGCCGCATCCAGCTTGAGCACGCCGGGTTCCGGCACGGGATATTCTTTGGCGGCCCAGGCGTTGACGGCAGCCCGGAACGCACCGATTTTTTCTTCTTCCACCAGCAGGCCTGCCGCCGCCGCGTGTCCACCGCTGCGGATGAGGCAGGAGGAACAGGCTGCCAGCGCCTTGTGCAGATTGAAGCCTGCCGGTGCGCGGCCGCTGCCCCTACCTTCCCCGTTTTCGGTGGAGATAACGATGGCCGGGCGGCCGAAACGATCCATCAGGCGGCTGGCCACGATGCCGATGACACCGGGATGCCAGCCTTCCCCTGCCACCACCAGCACCCGGTCATGGGTGCGGGCAGGGTCGGCTTCGATGGCCTGCAGCGCCGCCGCCAGAATCTGCTGTTCCGTCTGCTGGCGCTCGGTATTGATCTCACTCAACCGGGCCGCGATACCGGCCGCCTGTTCCTCATTTTCACACAGAAGCAGTTTGAGGGCCACGGCGGCGGTGTCCATCCGCCCGGCCGCGTTGAGCCGGGGCGCCAGACCGTAACTGACCGTTTCGGCGGTGACAGGCTTGCCCGCGTATCCTGCGTTTTCCAACAAAGCCTGCAGGCCGGGACGCATGGTTTCCTGCAAGACAGCCAGCCCTTCCCGGACCAGGGTACGGTTTTCGCCCACAAGGGGCATCACATCGGCAATGGTCCCCAAAGCGGCCAGTTCCCCGAACATGTCCAGCAGCTCGGAAGGCTCGCAGCCCTCCAGGGCGGCACAGAGCTTGAAGGCTACCCCTGCACCGCACAGATGTTTGAAAGGACTTTCGTCATCAGCACGGTTGGGGTCCACCACCGCCACCGCTTCGGGCAGTTCCTCGCCGGGGAGATGGTGGTCGGTAATGACCAGGTCGATGCCCAATTCCTTGGCACAGCGGGCTTCCTCCACGGCGGCGATGCCGTTGTCCACCGTGACCACCAGGGTATACCCTTTATCGGCCAGGCTTTTGAGGATGTCGGCATTCAGGCCGTATCCTCCGCCCTCCCGGCTGGGCAGTTTGCAGCGCACCTGCGCGCCCTGGTTGGACAGGCACTCGAAAAGAATGGCAGTGGCGGAAACACCGTCCACGTCATAGTCACCGAAAATGACGATGGGTTCCCCTTCCTCCACGGCGCGCTGGATGCGCTCCACCGCCTTGTCCATATCTTTGAGCAGGAACGGGTCGCTGAGTTCGTCCCGGCCGTCCAGCAGATGGCGGGCGGCTTCGGGCGTATGGATTCCCCGGGCTGCCAGCACACGGCTGAGCAGCACGCCGAAGCCTTCGGCGCGCAGGGCTTCGGCGTCCTGTTCGGCGGCTTGATTCAGCTGCCAGGCACGGTAGTTCATAGCGGTTCGCTCCTTATACTTCCACAGTTTATACGTTCATCTTCCCTGCCCCGAAATCCTGGCGGAAATCATGGGTCAGGCCATCCTGCCGCAGCATGGTTTCCAGGGTGTCAATCTCGGTGGAGACATCCAGGCTCACGTCCTGCAGCAGCGTTTCATACAGTTTGGTGTAGGCAATGTTCAGGGTATGCAGAATCCCCGTGATCTCGCCGCGGATCTTGTCGGCGGCTTCCACATCGGCACTGCCCAGCCCCAGAGCCGTATCCAGCAGCTTGCGGGTAGTGGGCAGGTAATAATCCCGGAAACGGCGCAGGCGGGGCAGCTGGTCCGGGTGGTTGTGGGCAAAGCCCAGGATTGCGCCGCAGGTTTTCTGCATGGCGGCCAGTTCCTCGTCGGCACCGGCATCCAGCTTGCCTCGGCAGACCCGCAGGTAATTGAGAAAATCCACACCTTCCCGCCGCAGCTGCTCGGCTTCGCTCGCCGGCGCGGCAGCTGCCGGGGCAGGTTCCGCCTGGGGCTGGGGCGGCGTGTAGCGGCTGTCATCCAGATACAGGGTCTTCCCGTCCGGAGAGATCAGCGCGCCGGGAATTTCGCCCCGGGCGATGGCTTTCTGCAGTTCTTCCCGCACGCGGGATTCGGGCTGCATGGAGTCCCGGGCCAGATCAGAGATATTGCAGACCCAGTCCCGGGCTGCCCGCAGATAACTGCGCAGCCGGTTATACCGGTCCCACAACCGGACCCCTGCAACCCCCATTACCGAAAACCCGATAGCTACGGGTGTGAAGCAGGCGGCCAGAACGGGAAAAACCACATGATTTTCCGGCGCCATATACAGCGCCTCCGGGCCTATCATCGCCAGGATGAACATGACCAGGGCCGCAATACCGAAACCGGCGGCAAACACCCAGCCACCCACGGCCATGCCCAGGTATCCGTCCTGTTCATTGTTTTTCAGGCGTTTGTCCAGGCGGCGGCACCACTCGGCAAAGGGTACATCCTTGTTTGCCAGGTTGCGGCTGCGCAGAGCATCACTCACCGACTGGAGTGCCCCGGCGATGCCGCCCAGCACGCCGGAACCGATCTCGGCTCCCACATGGACGATCTCGTTCAGGGCGGAATCCACGTCGGGGATTTCAGTATAATGATTCCGGGGCGGGGTGTTTTCCTCATTCCGGGCAGTGCCGTTGTGGTCCCGGTATGGATTTTGGGAAGGCATTTTCTGATGATTCCTTTCGATTCAAACGATTCAACGGTCCCCGTCAGGCGGTGCGCTGCGTTCCATCAGGGCAGCAGCACAGCGCAGACCGTCCACGGCGGCGGTCATGATGCCGCCCGCATAGCCCGCGCCCTCGCCGCAAGGGTAAAGCCCCGGCAGCGACACGCATTGGAAGTCTTCCCCGCGCAGCAGGCGCAGAGGGCTGGAAGTGCGGGTCTCCAGGCCGGTCAGCACCGCATCAGGTGCGCGATAGGCCGCCAGTTTACGGCCGAAAGCGGTAAGGCCCTGGCGCAACGCGGCGGAAAGCTCCGAGGGCAGCAGACTGCCCAGGTCACAGGGCACCACGCCCCGGGGATAGGTAGGCTGCACCGCACCCAGGTCCAGGCGCCCGGCCCCCTGCAGGAAGCTGCCCACCGTCTCGGCAGGAGCGGCGTAGTTGCCGCCGCCCGCCCGGAAAGCCGCCTGTTCCAGCTGACGCTGGAAGGCCACCGCTTTGGCGGGGTCGTTATCAAAATCCCGGCCGTCCACGCTGACCACCACGGCGGCGTTGGCATTGCGGCCATCCCGGGCATGCAGACTCATGCCGTTGGTGACCACACCGCCTTCCTCGCTGGCAGCAGCGCAGACGGTGCCGCCGGGGCACATGCAGAAGGTGTAGACGCAGCGGCCGCCGTCCACATGCTGGCTGAGCTGGTATTCCCCGCGGGGCAATGCCGGATGCCCGGCCGCCCCGTGATACAGACTGCGTTCGATCTCGGTCTGCAGATGTTCCGCCCGGAAGCCCACCGAAAAGGGTTTGCATTCCAGCGGCAGCCCCATATTTCCCAGCATGGCGAAGGTATCCCGGGCACTGTGGCCGACGGCCAGGATCAGCTGCTCACAGGCAAAGTCTCCGGCGGTGGTCTGTACCCCTGCCAGGGCACCGCCGCGCACCTGCAGTCCGGTAAGGCGGGTGTTGAAGAGCACCTCTCCCCCCAGGGATTCGATCTCCGCACGGATGCCGGCGATCACCCCCCGCAGCAGATCGGTGCCCACATGGGGTTTCTGCCGCCAGGCAATGTCATCGGGAGCACCGTGCTGCAGAAAGGTCCGGGTAACATAGGCACACAGGGCGTCGCCGGTACGGGTGGTGAGCTTGCCGTCCGAGAAGGTCCCGGCGCCGCCTTCCCCGAACTGAATGTTGGCGTTCAGGTCCAGCGGACCGCCCTTTTCAAAGGCTTGTACCGCCGCCACACGCTGTTCCAGGGCAGGGCCCCGTTCCAGCACCAGGGGACGGTATCCATGGCGGGCCAGCAGCAGCGCCGCAAACAGGCCCGCCGGGCCCAATCCCACCACCACGGGGCGGTGAGCAAGGGCATTTTGCCCCAGAGGAAAGTGAAATTCCGGCCGGCGTGTGAAACAGACACAGGGCGAGGCCCCGGCCAAAGCCGATTCCTCACCCTCGTCGTTGAGCGTGATGGCTACGGTGTATACCAGCACAGGTGTACCGTGCCGGGCATCCACCGAAAGTTTTGCGATGCCCCCTCCCGCCGTTTTGCCGGCGGGAAGGCCCAGCATCTTTCTGGCCCGGCGCACGGCCTCGGCCCCTGGGTCGGGGCAGGTCAGCGACAGGCGGATATTGCGTACCAAAAGCACTTTTGGATGTATTCTCCTTTTTTACTGGGTGGTGATGGCGCACTGCACCGTGTAGCTGCCCACCGCGAAAATGCGGCTGGACGACGGGATCTGGATGGTGACCGGCAGGGTCTGCTGCCCGGCCGTGACCGAGATGCTCTGACAATCCACCTGGGCCTGGACATTCTCGGCGGAAAGTTCCTCGATCTCGTCGGCAGGTCCGTACAGGGTCACGCCGCTGATACGGCTGGTGAGCACATCCACTTCCATGTCGCTGGGCACATTGATGACCCGGATGTTGGAGATATTCAGGGTAGTGCTGGCCATGTTGGTGGTATCGAAGGTCAGGGTCACGGTAGTGATGCCGTCCTGGGACACGATACCGTCAGGCAGTTCCACCGAGAGCTGGTAGTCCCGGTCAAAAGCAAAGCTCTGGCCCAGATCCAGGCTGGCCACACTCAGCTCGTTCATCTTGCTGATGGTACGGGCAGGTCCGGCTACGCGCAGGGTGCTGCGGTCCAGGGAGTACTTCAGGCTGGACTCATCAAATCCGGAAGGCAGACCGATGAAGTTTACGGTCAGCGGAAGTTCCCTTACCTGCAGTACATTCAAGGTAATGGCAGCGGTGTCGCTGTCCATGGTGGTATACTGCGGCGTGACCACATTGCCGTTGGCATCCCGCATTTCCAGAGGAGCTTCCAGGGTAACAGAGTCGCTGAGTTCCTCCTCGCTGGTAACGGTGGCCACCACCGAGTCGATCTGTTCCAGCTCGCTGGTGGGACCGGTGAGGGTGACTTCCGCCGGGACGCTGGACACGCTGTTCAGGATAAACCCATCGGCAATGGCGATCTGAGAAGTATCGGCAGTGACCCGCATGGTCTTTTCGCTGACGTTATCAAACACCACGGTCACGGTGGTGGGGTTTTCCACGATGAGCTCAATGCCCAGGTTATCGTAATCCGAGGTGATGAACCGTGCCCCCAGTTCCAGGGTGACGGTGCCCGCGCCGCGGACGGTGGAGTATTTGGGATAGACCATGATGTCGCTTTCCCGGATACCGCCGATGATGGTGCCGCTGCCCTTGATGCGCACGGTCACGCCGGAAATCTCCGGGGTTTCCACGATGTCCAGGCCAAGACTGCTGTACGTGCTGGACTGGTAGGTATAGGTGATGTTGCTGACCGTTACGGTCTTGTCGCTTTCCTGGTCGAAATACATGGTCACGATCAACCAGGCCAGCACGGCACAGGCCACCGCCGCGCACCACAGCACCGCGGGATAATCCCACACTGTGCGCCGCTCCCTCTTTTTGGGTTCCATGGCGGTCTGTTCGGGTTTATTTTTTCTGAGCGGCATGCTTTACGGCACCTCCTTTGCCAAACAACCGGTTCCACACAGACACCTTCTGCTCCTCTTGCGTTTCGGGCGGGATGATCTCCTCCTGCAGCAGATTGAACAGGTTCTGGCGGTCCAGGCGGCGGATGAGAACGCCGTTTTTGGCCAGGGAGATGATGCCGGTTTCCTCGCTGACAACGATGACCACGGCATCGGAGTTCTCGCTCATACCCAGGCCCGCACGATGGCGGGTACCCATATCTTTGCCCATTTCCAGGTTGTTGGAAAGGGGCAGCACACAGCCGGCCGCCACAATGCGCCCGTCGCGGATGACCACGGCGCCGTCGTGCAGGGGGGTACCTTCATAAAAGATGGTACCAAGCATTTCGGGGATGACGTTGGCAGAAAGAGGCGTGCCGGTACGGATGATCTCTTCCAGATTGTTGTTGCGTTCCAGCACCATCAGGGCACCGGTGCGGGTGTCGGACAGCTGCTCCGCAGCATCGCAGATGGCTACCACAGCGCTCTGCCACACCGCCCGCAGAGAGGGGTCGTTGCGGCGGATGCTGAACAGGCGTCCGGTCCAGTTGGCGCTCTGGCCCAGGCGTTCCAGGGTGCGGCGCAGTTCCGGCTGGAACAGCACCACGGCGGCGATGAAGCCCACCTGCAGGAAGTTGTTCAGCAGCCAGCGCACGGTACGCAGCTCAAACAGATATGCCAGCGCAAAACAGATCAGCGCCAGGATCAGGCCGCGAACCAGCTGACCCGCGCGGGATTTCTTTGCGAACAGAAACAGTTCATAAAATGCAACGGTAATGACCAGGATGTCCACCAGATCGCGCACACCAAAGGTACGCAGGTTGCTGATCACACCGCCGAAAAAGTCGTAAAAGCCGAGCATGCCGGTTACAGCCTCCTTACAGCCGCCGGGCAAAGGGCGGAGACGGTTCTCTTGTTAAGTATAGCACACCAGGGTGCCGATGCAAAGTTGCGGGGAAACGTGGGGGGTCAGCCTTCCAGCAGTGCCACGGCGTGGGCCGCGATGCCCTGTCCCTGACCGGTAAAGCCCAGGTGTTCCTCGGTGGTGGCCTTGACGCTCACGCGGTCCGCATCCACCCCCAGGGCGCCGGCAATATTGGTGCGCATGGTCTGGATATGCGGAGCCAGTTTGGGCGCCTGGCAAAGCACGGTGGCGTCGATGTTTCCCACCGTGTAACCGGCTTCGCCGATCAGGCGGCCCACTTCCTGCAGAAGGCGCAGGGAGTCGGCTCCTTTATAACGGGGATCAGTGTCGGGGAAATGCTTGCCGATGTCCCCCAAGGCAGCCGCTCCCAGCAGGGCGTCGGAAATGGCGTGCAGCAGCACATCGGCGTCAGAATGGCCCAGAAGCCCCTTTTCATAAGGGATATCCACCCCGCCCAGAATCAGCCGTCGGCCTTCCACCAGGCGGTGAACGTCATAACCGTGCCCGATGCGCATGGTGTTCTCCCCTTTCAAGTCCTCTTTTGTGGTGATCTTCAGGTTTGCATAGTCACCGGGGGTCAGCACCACCGGCAGACCCGCCAGTTCAAACAAGCTGCAGTCGTCGGTAACCAGGTTGGCCCTGTCCCCCGAAACGGCGGCCAGCGCCTGGCGGTACAGATCCCGCCGGAAACACTGCGGCGTCTGCACCGCGAACAAAGTATCTCGGTCAGGGGTGCTCTGCACCCGTCCGTCCTGCCCTGCCACCTTGACTGTATCCTTTACCGGCACGGCGGGCGCGGCGGCACCGTTGTGTTCGGCGGCTTCGATAGCCGCCGTGATGACGCTCTCACTGACAAAAGGCCGGGCGGCATCGTGGATGGCCACAATATCGCCGCCGGCAGCCGCCAGGCCGGCACGGACACTTTCCGCCCGGGTCGCGCCGCCGGGCACCGCCGTGCAGGGCTTGCTGCAGGCAGCCGCCAGCTGTCGGCAGGTTTCCAGATTGGCGCCGGCCACCAGGACCAGTTCGGTCATCCGGGGGTGATTTTCAAAAGCCCGCAGACTTGTCTGCAGCACGGTCAGCCCGCCGGGCAGGCGATGGCTGAGTTTATCGAATCCCATACGCCGGGAGGAACCCGCCGCCACCAGGATCGCAGTAACGGTTTGCGCCATGAACGGCGCCCCCTTCCTTATTAAAAATATCGGGGCAAAGTGTACATAATCCCCAGTTTGACCATGGTTTTATTATACAGATATCAATCGGAAAAATCTACCGCTTTGGGGCGGATTGAAAAATTTTTGAAATAAATGCAAACAAAAAGCCTCCCACAGAAAGCGGGAGGTATACGAAGACATGCATACTTTTGACAAATCAGGCGCGGCGGCGTTTATCCAGGCGGATTTTATCCGCAATCATGGCAATAAATTCGGAGTTGGTAGGCTTGCCCCGCAGGCTGTGGATGGTATAGCCGAAATAGCCGTTGAGGGTATCCACATCTCCCCGGTCCCATGCCACCTCGATGGCATGGCGGATGGCGCGCTCCACCCGGGAGGCCGTGGTGCCGTTGCGCTTGGCGATTTCGGGATACAGCCGTTTGGTCACGGCATTGATGTATTCGTGGTCTTCCACCGCCAGCAGAATGGCATCCCGCAGGAACTGGTAACCCTTGATGTGGGCGGGAACCCCCACCTGATGCAGGATTTCGGTAACGGTCAGCTCGTCACTGTCCTGGGAGAAAGCCTGGGGTCGGGCAGGACCGCCCGCCGCTTTCAGCACACGGCTGACCAGCACTGTTTCGTCGAAGGGTTTCACGAAAAAGAAAGAGAATCCATTGTCCAGCAGTTCCTGCTCCATCTCCTCGCTCTGAAAGGCTCCGGTCACAAAGAAGGTAGTGCGGGCACCGGTGGTATCCTGGGCTTCGTAGCGCTGTTTCACTGTGATGGCGTCCAGATCGGGCATGAACGCATCCAACAGCACCGCCTGGGGATGGTTGTCCAGCAGTGCTTTCAGAGCTTTGCTGCCATTTTTCTCGCACACGGTCACCGAAACGCCCTTATCTTCCAGCGCCTGGCGGCACAGCGCCGTGGTCTGCGCGCCGGTATCGGTCATCAAAAACTTGATTTTATCCATTGTGATACACTCCTCATTGATCGGCGGCCAGCCGCCCAGCCGCATCAGTTTCTCTCGACAATGGAAATATTACCATATTTTACCAGTTCTGGCAACAGGAAGTTTTCGCGCACTTTCTCCCTTTTCTTCCTTTTTCCGACAAAACTCGACACCGTATTTTATTTTTCGTCCCTTGTTTTCCCGCGGCGCGCTGACTGTTCCGCGCCTTTTGCCCGGCATACCGCTGGAAAGTCATTGGGAATATTTCCAACAGTGGTCCTGTTGTCCTCTGCCCGCTCTTATTCCTTGACCTCGTACACGATATGGCCGGTATAATAAAGAGAAATCATCGCTTCCACCAGATTTTCTTTGCCCGGCAGCGACAGGTAACCCCGGTAAGACACCGTGTTATAGCCGTATGCTTCATCCAGAATCTCAAAAGAGATGTCCCGGTATCGGTCGAGAAACGCTTCCAGTTCCATGCGTTCTCCGCGGAATTTCCCGTACGCACCGTTCTCACTGAGGAGATAGACGTCGGAAAAATTCATGTTTACATCTTCAATCAGAACATCGCCATCGACCTGACGATTCTCTCCTTTCAGCTCTATATATCCGTATTCAAAACAGAAGCGGAGGTGTCCCCCAACCCGTTCGATACGGTTCACCCGCATGTCGTGCAGGCTGTATGGCATATTCGGCTGCCAATGACAGACCACATTCATTTCCATCATCCTTTCCCGGCATTTTGCTCCAGTATAGCAAAACAGGCAGAGGTCTGTCACCTCTGCCCGAAAATCAATCCGTTACCAGCGCATCCGCCGTCTTGAGCATATTTTCCGCAAAGATACCGTAGCCCCTTGTGGGATCATTGACCAGCACATGGGTCACCGCCCCCACCAGGCAGCCGTTCTGGATAACAGGGCTGCCGCTCATCCCCTGCACAATGCCGCCGGTGGCGGAAAGCAGGTCCGGATCGGTCACACGGATAAGAAGATTGCGGTTGGGATCGTTTGCGGTCATGTTCACCCGCTCAATGGTCACATCATACAACTTTGGTTGGGTGCCGTCGATGGTGGTCAGGATCTGGGCCTCCCCCACCGCTACCTGCTGCATCCGCGCCACCGGCATCAGCTGCCCCGATGCCGATGAGGCGCTGCCGTTCAGCCGGCCATATACACCGGCGGTATCGTTGGCGGTCACCACTCCCAGGGCCGCCTCGCCGGAAAACTCGCCGCGCAGTTCGCCCGGTGCACCTGCGGCTCCCTTTTGTACCCCGAGGATGGTAACGGGGACGATCTCGCCGGACAGCAGCGGAAAATCGGCACCGGTATCGCTGTCACTGACTGCGTGTCCCAGGCCCGCAAAGGTGCCTTTCTGTGTATCCACGAAGGTAAGGGTCCCGATACCTGCCGAAGAATCCCGCACCCACACCCCGGCCCGCCAGGCGCCGGTGTCCCGGTCACGCACAGGGGTGACGGTGCAGGTGTGCTGTACCCCGTCCCGAAGATAGACGATCGCCACACCGCCGCCCTGCGCTGCCGTGATGGCTGCAGACAATTCCTCGTTGCCGTGGACAGGGTTCCCGCCTGCCGACACGATCACATCGCCCAGGCGAAGCCCGGCCTCCTTGGCGGGGTTTTCGGTGCCGAGTTCGGTGACCTGATCGGAGAAAGCCACCACCAATGCCCCGTCGGCAAACATCTTGACCCCAAAGGGCGCTCCGGACACGGTGACGGTGCGGGTCTCGGATTCCACCGTGCGCACCGTCTTGACCGGTACCAGACCGAACAAGCGCAGAGTCCGGTTGGCGCTGCCGGTATCAGCGGTGCCGCTGACCGCAGCTGCAGCCCCTTGCGGTGTACTCCCTGCCTTCAGGAAGGGCATGGCTGCCAGAGTGAGCGAGGTGCCGGGTTCCACATAAAAGGTATCGGGCAGCGCGGCACGCAGACCCAGTACGGCAACGGCCAAAAGGGCTCCGGACAGCATCAATGTCCCCAGTATACGGCGCATCCAGCGTCTTGCAGGGTGTTTGGGCATGGGGTTCCCCTCCTTTTCCATACCTCAGTATGTGCAGGAAGGGTCGAAATATTGCAGACAAAATCCGTCGCGGGCAAAAAGCCTGCGGCGGATTCCTTTTGTTATACGAGCATGAGCAACGTACCGGCCACATTCAGGGCCAGGCCGAGGGCAGCTTTGCGGCTGAGTTTTTCCTTGAAAACAAGAGCGGAAAAAGCCACCGTGACCAGAATGCTGAGTTTGTCCACCGGCGCCACCACACTGGCCGGACCATCCTGGAGCGCCCGGTAGTAGCACAGCCAGGAAGCACCCGTGGCCAGGCCGGACAATCCCAGAAACGCCAGTTCCCGGCGGGGCACGGCGCGGATTTCTTTCTCCTTACCGGTCACAAACACCATGCCCCAGGCCATAATCAGCACCACGGTGGTGCGGATGGCAGTGCCCAGATTGCACCCGATACCAGTGACCCCCACCTTGCCCAGAATAGAGGTAAGACTGGCAAACACCGCAGATCCTGCCGCGTACCAGAACCACCCATGCCCTGCGGAAGTCCGTTCCCGGGGCTGCTTTTTCTCGATCATCAGCCAGGTTCCCGCCATGATCAGGGCCATGGCTGCGGTTTTAACGGGGGTGATTCCTTCGCCCAGAAAGATCAAGGCCAGCAGGATGGTCAGCACGGTGCTGGTTTTATCCACCGGCACCACCTTATTGATGTCCCCGATCTGCAGTGCCTTGAAATAGCACAGCCAGGAAGCTCCGGTACACAGGCCGGACAACACCAGAAACAACAGTGCTTGTCCGGTGAGGGTATGCAGCCCGCCCCACTGACCGGAAACCGGAACCATCACCCAGGCCATGACCAGCACCACACAGGTGCGCAGCGCAGTGGCAACGGTGGAGTCGGTACGGCGGATGCCGCATTTGGCCAGCACGGCGGTAACACCCGCAAAAAAGGCGGACCCGGCGGCATACAGCAGCCACATGGTCAACATTCCCTCTTTCTGATTCAGGGATCGTTTTCCCGATTATTCGGTCTTCCAGAATGCGCAGGAGTAGGGCGGCAGGTCGCTGCCGCCGCCGAAGTCGTGGGGCTTGCCGGTGATGAGATCCACCGCGCATCCTGCCTCGGCGTTGAAGTCGGCGTGGTAGGGCTGGCTGTCCGCATTGATGGCCACCAGCACCCGGTCCTCGCCGCTGCGGCGCTCAAAAATCAACTGCTTGGGCTGCACCAGAATGTTGCGGTAGCTACCATGGCACAGGGCAGGGCTGGCGGCACGGGCACCGGCCAGCGCCGTGATCCAGTCGGTGAGCTCGTTGTGTTCCGGCTTTTCGATAGCCGGGCGCAGTACGGGATCGCCGTCCTTTTTCTCGCCGGTAACACCCCACTCGCTGCCGTAGTAGACGGCCGGGGTACCGGGCATGCCGAAGAGCAGGCCGTACAGGGGCTGCAGTTCCTGCTTGTCGGTCAGGATGCTGGCCACGCGGGTGACATCATGGTTGTCCACAAAGCTGAGCAGCTGACGGCCGGTGTACAGACACCAGGGCTCAGAACCGAACTGCCGGTTCAGGCTGTAAGAGATCTCGTGCATGTTGCCGGTATTGAAGCTGGAATACAGGCCTTTGTAGCACTCGTAGTTGGTGACGGAATGGCAGGCGTGGTCATTCATCCAGCGGTTGTAATCCCCGTGGAGGGTCTCGCCCACCAGGACAAAATCTTCCTTGAGGGAGGAGGTGTACTGACGCAAAGCCCCCAGGAAATCCAGGTCCAGGCAGTACGCCACGTCCAGGCGCAAACCGTCGATGTCATAGTCCCGCACCCAGGAAGAGATGGAATCGAAAATGTGCTCCCGCACGGCAGGGTTGTGCAGATTCAGCTTGACCAGCTCATTGCAGCCTTCCCAGCTTTCGTACCAGAAGCCGTCGTTATAGTTGGTGTTGCCGTCAAAATGGATGTTGAACCAATCCTTATACGGGCTGTCCCAGCGTTTTTCCTGCACATCCCGGAACGCCCAGAACCCGCGGCCCACATGGTTGAACACGCCGTCCAGCATCACTTTCAGCCCGGCGTCGTGCAGAGCCTTGCAGACAAGGCGCAGGTCCTCGTTGGTACCCAGGCGGACATCCACTTTCTGATAATCCCGGGTGTCGTAACCGTGGGCGTCGCTCTCAAACAGAGGGTTGAAGAGCACGCAGGTAGCCCCCAGTTCCCGGATATGGTCCACCCAGTCCAGCACGCGCAGCAGACGGTGTTCGGGCACACCGTCATTCTGCAGCGGGGCACCGCAAAGCCCCAGCGGGTAGATCTGATAGATCACAGCATTTTGATACCACATGGTCGGTCTTCCTTTCCTGAGCTTTCACGCCAAGCTCAAAAGCGTTTTTTCCAGTATCGGCGCATACGCAGGCGATATACCAGCGTCAGTGCAGCCACAGCGCGGTCGCACATCACAAAAGCCAGGTTGCACAGCAGCACCAGCACCACGCCCATTGCGGCGGTACCGGGCATCAGGTCTGTCATACCCGGCAGAAACACCAGCCAGAGCAGGGCATACATCACGGCGGCAGACCCGTTGAACACCGCCACCTTAGTTGCCCAGCGCAGAACCGTGGGGCGGATGTGGTCCAGCACTGTCTTTACTGCCGGGTAGGGGCCCAGAACCAGCACATAGAAGAGTGAAAGTTCCGGGTCCGGTACCAGAAGCAGGGCCAGCACCGCCGATGCGGCGTACTGGGTCAGTGCGGTGCGGGGTCCGTACTCCACCAGGGCGGGAATGAGCAAAAAGGACGCCAGCATAGGGGCAGCGTAGGTACCGATGCCCAGCGCCGTGCCTGCCAGCAGAATGGCCACTGTCAGGGCCGCCAGCACACCGCACAGGGCCATACGGCCGCTTTGGGTATTTTTCATGTGCAAACTTCCTAGAATCACAGCGCCGCGCGCTTTGGTTTTGTTCTTATTATACATGGTGTTCAGTCGCAATGCAATTCCCTTTTGCGTTTCAGCCGCCGTCTGTCATGGCGTACATCTGTTCCACCGTACAAAAACGATACTCCTGATCGGCAAACCACTGCAGGATATCCGGCAGTGCCTTTACCGTCTGGGAAGTCGCAGCCGTATCGTGCAGCAGAACCACACAGACATCCCGCCCTTCGGCCCCCTGCTGCACATTGCGCAGGATGGCGTCTGCGTCCGGGTGGGCGGAGGTCGCATCCTCCCCGCAGACGTTCCAGTCGATCCAGTGGTAGCCTTTTTCTTCCGCCTGGGCGATAAGGTCCTTCATGATGCCGCTGCCGCCGTAACGATGGCTGACCGTGTTGGTGCTGCCGCCGGGAAAACGCAGCCAGTGGATGTCTTCCACATCCACATAGGCGGAAAGGACCTGCCGCAGCTGCTTGATGTCCAGCCAGAAATCGGTGGTGCTCTTATAGATTTCCGAATAGCGGTGGCTGGCGCTGTGCAGGGCGATCTGATGTCCCCCCGCCCGAATCAGGGGCAACTGGTCGTAGTATGGTTCGTTTGCCGGCTGGGCCGTCACAAAAAAGGTGGCAGGAGCCTGATACCGGGCCAGGATTTCCAGAATGGCGGCCGTATTTTTGGAAGGTCCGTCATCAAAGGTCAGACAGGCATACCGGCCTTCCAGTGCGGCGGCAGCTTGCACTGCCATGCGGTCATCAGGGATACGGGTTTCCTGCCCATAAGACTCCTTCCCCGCAATCCGGAACACTGCCAGACATAAAAACAGCAGTGCCGCCAGGCAGGCAAAAACGGTTTTGATTCGCACACGCATAGGTCAGTCCCCCTTCTTGCCATGGTTCTGTCCCATGTGTATGCAGGCGGTCCCGGCAGCATACAAAAACGGCCCGGGACCGCAAAAGTCCCGGGCCGTACAGGCAAAAAGGATTCAGAAACGCATGGCCACGCGGCCATGACGACGGCGGCGGCGCCAGGTGGAGGGCGCAAGCAGCGCCAGCATGGGGAACAATTCCAGACGGCCGGCCAGCATATCGAAGCTGAGCAGCCACTTGCTCCAGGGAGAGAACTCCGCAAAGGAGCCCATGGGGCCGATCACTTCCAGGCCGGGGCCCACGTTGTTGATGCAGGTAGCCACGGCGGTGAAGCTGGTGATCAGATCAAAGCTGTTGAAGGAAAGCAGGAAGATGGAGCCCACAAACAGAGCCAGGTACAGGCTCAGATACACGCTGGCCCCCCGCACGGTGCGGTCATCCAGCGGACGGCCCTCAAACCGGATGGTGGTCACCGCGTGGGGATGCAGCATCCGCTGTACTTCCCGGGCGCTGGATTTGATGAGGATGATCACACGGGAAATCTTCAGACCGCCGGCGGTAGAACCGGCACAGGCTCCCAGGAACATGAGCATGACCAGAATGGTACGGCTGAAGGAAGGCCAGAGGTTGAAATCCGCCGTAGCATAGCCGGTGGTGGTCACAATGGATGTCACCTGGAAGAAGGACAGGCGCAGCGCCTCAAAGAAGCTGCCGCACATCTGGCTGAGGTTGACGGCGATGGCCAGGGTGGAGGCCGCCACCACCCCCAGGTAGGTCAGCAGTTCTTCCGAAAGGAACGCCTGCCGGAAATGGCGCAGCAGAACGAAGTAATACAGGTTGAAGTTGATGCCGAAAAGCAGCATAAAGACGGCTATGACCATTTCGATGTACACGCTGTTGTAAGCCCCCACGCTCAGTGCCTTGCAGCTGAAACCGCCGGTACCGGCAGTGCCGAAAGCATGGATCAGGGAGTCATACAGCGGCATTCCGCCCGCCAGAAGCAGGATCACTTCCAGCGCTGTGAGGGCCAGGTAGATACGATAGAGAATCTTGGCGGTGTCCTGCAGCTTGCTGGACAGTTTGCCCACGGTGGGGCCGGGCACTTCGGCTCGCATCAGGTGCATGGCGCGGCCATCGGTCATAGGCACCACCGCCATGACGAACACCAGAACGCCCATGCCGCCTACCCAGTGGGAAAGGCTGCGCCAGAACAGGCAGGACCGGCTCATGGCCTCCACGTCAGTGAGGATGCTGGAACCGGTGGTGGTAAAGCCGGAAACTATCTCAAAAAATGCGTCGGTGTAATCCGGGATGTCCCCCGAAAGCAGGAAGGGCAGCGCGCCGAAGGCACTCATCAACACCCAGGCCAGAGCCACCACCACCAGGCCGTCCCTGGCATAGATCACCGTATCCTTGGGCTTGCGGAGGCCCAGCAGGCATCCCAGCGCCGCCAAAAGGAAAATCGGAATGAGAAAGGCCAAAAGGGTATCTTCCCCATAAATCAGCCCGCAGCCCAAAGGCAGCAGCAAAAGACAGGCTTCGGCCATAAAGATGCGCCCAAGCACAAATGCGATCATCCGATAGTTCATGAAATCTCCTCTTACTCCACGATTTCCCGCAGATCGGTGATGGGCGTGCCGGTGGTCACCACCACCACGTCATCGCCGCGGCGCAGGCAGTCGGCGCCGGAGGGAATGATGGTCTGGCCGTTGGCCCGCACAATGCCCGCGATGAGCATGCCCTTTTTCAGGGTCAGGTCTTTCAGGGTCACGCCCACAAAGGGAACATCGGGACCCACGTTGAACTCCAGCATCTCCACCCGGCCGCTTACGGCCCGGTGCAGGGTACGGATGTTGGAACCGAAGGAATTCTGCATGCCGCGCACATACTGCAGGATGGTTTCGGCGGTAACATCGCCGGTGGAAACCACGCTGTCCACCATGCCGTTGGCCGTGGCCAGGTCCGCAAAGGAACTGCGGTTGATCTTGGCCACCACCTTGCAGGAGTTCAGCTGTGCCGCATACATGGAAAGGATAATGTTGGTTTCGTCCATGCCGGTCAAAGCAACAAAAGCGTCCATATCCGCCAGACCTTCCTCATTGAGGAGCTCGCTGTCGGCGGCATCGCCCTGGATCACCAGAACGCCCGGCAGCCGCTCGCTCATGTCCCGGCAGCGGGCGGGGTCATTGTCGATCAGGGTGATGTGCATATGCATGTCCCGCATTTCCTTGAGCAGATAGTAGGCCATGCGGCTGGCCCCCACCACCATCACATGGGAAGCCCGGCCCTTGAACAGGCCAAGACGGCGGAAAAAGTTTTCCAGTTCCTGAGGCGTGGCGGTCAGGTAGACCTTATCCCCTTCCTGCAGCACAAAGTTGCCGTCGGGAATGGCGATCTCCTTGCCACGGGCCACCGCACAGACCAGCAGTTTCAGGTGCATATTGCTGTACAGGTCAGACAACTGCAATCCGCACAGGGGGTTCCCGGGATTCAGGCGATACTCGATCAGCTCAAAGCGGCCGCGGCAGAACTGTTCCAGCTTGATGGCATTGGGAAAACGCAGCACCCGGGAGATTTCGCGTGCGGTGGCTTTTTCGGGGTTGACCACCATGGAAAGCCCCAGTTCCTGGCGCATAAACCGCAGCTGCTTTTCATATTCCGGGTTGCGGATGCGGGCAATGGTATGGCGGGTGCCGATTTTTTTTGCGACCAGGCAGGACAAAATGTTGATCTCGTCACTGGAAGTGGTGGCCAGCAGAAGATCCGCTCCGGTCTCAAATGCCTGGATCTGAACGTCGTAACAGCCGCCGTTACCCACCACGCCGCGCACGTCAAAAACATTTTCGATACTGTCCACGCGGTCCGGGTTGATGTCGATGGCTACGATGTCATGTCCTTCGGCCGTCAGCTGCTCGGTCAGGGCACGGCCCACTTTGCCCAGGCCGACGATCACGATTTTCATAAAGCACCTCTGCACACATTTGCGCGGAATCGTCTGCGATACGCGCACAATTTTCCAGTCTATCTTGGCCCATTATACGAGAGCCTTCGATAAAATTCAACTGTTTCTTTGCCATTTCTTAGGTTTCCCACGCTTTCTTTGCTTTTTTTTCGTACGGAAGAGGCAAAACGTCCAAATCTTTTTCTGCGCCGCCCCATGACAAGCAAAAAAATGCTTGCATTTTCATACAGGATATGCTAGAATAGCCATTGCAGCGCCGGCGAGTGTTCCGGTGTTGGAATATGCGGAAGTGCTGGAATCGGCAGACAGGCACGTTTGAGGTGCGTGTGTCCATGACGTGTGGGTTCAAGTCCCATCTTCCGCACCAAATTTTGCGGGCTCAGCCCGTCAGAAAGCCCCGGCCCTGTGCCGGGGCTTTTGTTTTTGCGGTACTGCAGTCATCCTTGCAGATTCCGGGGCAATGCCCCGCCAGGAGGTTTTTCATGGCAAGCGCACATACAGGTACCCTGACAACAGGCCCCATCACCAAAAGCCTGATTCTTTTTGCCCTGCCCATGATGGCAGGAAATCTGCTCCAGCAGCTGTACAATGTGGCGGATACCATCATCGTGGGGCGCTTTCTGGGTGCAGACACGCTGGCAGCGGTGGGTTCTGCATATACCCTGATGACATTCCTCACCTCCATTCTGCTGGGCTTGTGCATGGGCAGCGGCGCCCTGTTCTCCATCCGCTGGGGCGAGGGGGACCAGGCCGGGCTGAAAAGCGGAATCTTCCATTCCTTCGTATTTATCGCCGCGGTGGCCGTGGTGCTGAATCTGGCAGTGTTTGCCCTGCTGGACCCCATTCTGATGCTGCTGCAGGTACCCGAAAATATCGTTCCGCTGATGCGCACCTATCTGTGGTGCATCTTCTTCGGTATTCCGGCGGTGTTCTTGTACAACTACTTTGCGGCACTGCTGCGGGCTGTGGGCAACTCCATGGTGCCGCTGGTGTTTCTGGGTGTCTCGGCGGTACTGAACATCGTCCTGGACCTGGCCTTTGTGCTGTTGTTCCATTGGGGAGTGGCCGGTGCCGCCGTTGCCACTGTCATTGCCCAGTATGTTTCGGGCATCGGCATTGCGGTGTATACCCTGCTCTGTCTGCCCACTCTGGCGCCCGGCAAGGCCGATTGCCGCTGGGACCGCCGGGTGCTGAGCGAGATCGTGTCCTTTTCCCTGCTGACCTGCATTCAGCAGAGCATCATGAATTTCGGCATTCTGATGGTGCAGGGGCTGGTGAACAGCTTTGGCGAAGTGGTCATGGCCGCCTTTGCCGCTGCCGTCAAGATCGACTCTTTCGCTTATATGCCGGTGCAGGATTTCGGCAATGCTTTTTCTACCTTCATCGCCCAGAACTACGGTGCCCACAGCAAAGAGCGCATCCGCAAGGGCACCCGCAGTGCGGTGATCTGCGCCGTGGTGTTCTGCCTGGCGGTGAGTGCGGTAGTCTGCCTGTTTGCTGCGCCGCTGATGGGGATTTTCGTGGACCCCACCGACCCAGCCGTGGCCGAAATCACCGCCGTTGGTGTGCAGTATCTCTGGATCGAAGGTGCCTGCTACTGCGGCATCGGCATCCTGTTCCTGCTGTACGGGTTCTACCGTGCGGTGCGCCGTCCCGCCATGTCGGTGGTGCTGACGGTCTGTTCTCTGGGCACCCGCGTGGCCCTGGCCTATGCCCTCGCTCCCGTGGTGGGCGTGTGGGGCATCTGGATTTCGGTACCCATCGGCTGGGCTCTGGCCGATATTGTTGGTGCGGTATATTATTTCTGCCGCCGTACCCGGTTATTGCCGGAATAAGCAACCCGATTCAAAAACAACAGCCGAGAGGCGGCAGACGCAAAGTCTGCCGCCTCTCGGCTTGTTATACGGAGGTTTTCAGGCCATGGCCTGCCCTATCCTTAATAATTGTCGCTGGAGATTTCAAAGAAGCTCTTGCTGTAATTGCAGGTGGGGCACACTTCGGGAGCGGCGGTGCCCGCCACGATGTGGCCGCAGTTGCGGCATTCCCACACCTTGACTTCGCTCTTTTCAAAGACCTGCGCGGTCTCCACATTGCGCAGCAGGGCACGGTAACGCTCCTCGTGACGCTTTTCGATAGCAGCCACCAGACGGAACTTGGCCGCCAGTTCCGGGAAGCCTTCTTCCTCGGCAGTCTTGGCAAAACCGTCGTACATGTCGGTCCACTCGTAGTTTTCCCCCTCTGCGGCATGCAGCAGGTTCTTGGCCGTGTCACCCACGCCGTTCAGTTCCTCAAACCAGAGTCTTGCATGGGCCTTTTCGTTTTCCGCCGTCTGCAGGAAGAGGGCCGCGATCTGCTCATAGCCTTCGCGTTTTGCCACATCGGAAAAATAGGTGTACTTGTTGCGTGCCTGGGACTCCCCGGCAAAAGCGGCCTGCAGATTCTTTTCGGTCTGGGTACCGGCATATTTGCCGCTGCCCTGAACAGGCGCTTCCTCGATCTTCTCAAAAGCGGAAGCAGGCTGCCGGCAGATGGGGCAGGTGAAGTTTTCGGGCAGGGTCTCGCCCTCATAGATATAACCGCAGATCTTGCATTTCCATTTGCTCATTGTTTTGTCATCCTTTCTCTGTATGATGTTGCTGCAATCCTGATAGGTGGTGTGGAGCATTTTCTCCGCCATCTCACTGAGAGGCTGACCGTAGAACGCTTCGTACACTGCCTTGATTTCGGGGTTTTCGTGGCTGGTACGCAGGGTCATTCCTTCGTCCCTGCGGTAGAGCGCCGCAATGCGGCTCTTGCGGACTTCGTCGGCATCCTTCATGGGATCTTTGGGCTGTCCCCCGCCGCCAATGCAGCCGCCGGGGCACGCCATCACTTCCACAAAGTGGTACTGCTTGCCGGTTTCTTTCATCCGGGCAAGGAAAGTCCGGGCGTTGGCGGTGCCGTACACCACCGCCACCTGCAAAGTCAGTCCGTTGATGTCTACCGCCGCTTCCCGCACGCCTTCATAACCGCGGACGGGGTTCAGCTGCAGCAACGCTTCCGGCGCTTCCCGCCCGGTCAGGTAAGAGTATGCGGTGCGCAGAGCAGCTTCCATCACGCCGCCGGTGTTGCCGAAGATGACACCGGCGCCGGACGCCTTGCCCATGAGGGAATCGTAGGCCGAATCTTCCAGAGTGTTCCAGTCAACGCCCGCTTCCTTGGCCCACCGGGCCAGTTCCCGGGTGGTGATGACCTGGTCGGTGTCCCGCATGCCCGCCACTCCGTGATAGTCACCAGCGGCGTGCATTTCCTCCCGCCGGATCTCAAACTTTTTGGCAGTACATGGTGTGAGGGCCACATGAACGATCTTTTCGGGGTCAATGCCCATCTGTTTGGCAAAGTAGGTTTTGACCGTTGGGCCCTGCATACCGATGGGACTTTTTGCAGTGGAAAGATGAGGCAGCAGTTCCGGGGCGTAGATCTCCGCAAAGTGCACCCAGCCGGGGCAGCAGCTGGTGAATTGCGGCAAGGGCTTGTCCTGTTCCTTGATGCGGCGGATGAGCTCGCTGGCTTCCTCCACGATGGTCAGGTCGGCGGCAAAATTGGTGTCCAGCACATAATCCGCACCCAGGGCACGGAGCAATGCCACCATTTTGCCCTCCACAAACGCGCCGGGTTCCATGCCGAACTCTTCCCCCAGGGCCGCACGCACCGAGGGCGAAGTACTGACGACCACCACCTTATCCGGGTCGGCCACCGCCTGCCGTACCTGGGGACATTCGTCCCGCTCGGTGATGCTGTCCACAGGGCAGACATTGGCGCACTGGCCGCAGTAGATACAGACCGCCTTGCCGCCGGTTTCTTCCAGGGTATAGGTGCCGTGCACCCCCATGAGATTGGTACAGACTTCTTTGCAAAGGCCGCACCGGATGCACTTTTCTTCCCAACGGACAATGCTGGGGTTATTTTCCTCAATGGGGACGCGAACCGATAAGGGCAGATGTTTCAGATTCATCACATTCCTTTCTGTTGGGATTGTTTTCTGCATTCCTCGCACACATACAACAGTTTCAGGTCATAGGACAGGATGGGAACGCCTGCTTTCCCCGTCAGCTGGGCCGTCAGGTCGCCCAGGTCCACATCCAGCAATCTGCCGCACTTTTTGCATACCAGATGGTCGTGCCGCCGGGTCCGGTCGTATCGGTCGGGCATCCCCTCCACCGATATTTTGCGGATCTTATCCTCCTCCCACAGGCGGTTCAGGTTGTTGTACACCGTAGCCAGCACCACCTTGGGGTATGTCTTGCGCAGCTCCTCAAAAATCTGCTCCGCTGTCATATGACTGTAGGATGATTCCACGATTTCCCATATCTTTTTTGCGTATTTGGTCATTTTCTCATCAGCACCATTTTTAGAATCATTCTAAAATCATTATAGTGATTTCATCGGACAGTAGTCAAGGCTAACTTTCCCACTTGGCAAAATACCGACGCTGGCAGAGCGATGCCGCACGAGGGTTTCATCATTTTGCCTTTCCCCTTCTCACAAACAAAAAGCGCCCTCCTTCTTTTCAGAAACGCTCCGAAAAGAGAAGAGCGATCGGCAGGCAGAAAAGAAACGTTTTTTGCTGATCATTAGAAAATCATGAGCAACATTCCGCTTGTTGGCCGATACAGAAAAAACGGGCATTGTCCGCCGATGAAGCGAGCAAAAAAATCGCCGCAGGCGGATACTTGCCTGCGGCGATTGGTGCGGATAACAGGAATCGAACCTGCACGTCATGGACACTGGACCCTAAAACCAGCGCGTCTGCCAGTTCCGCCATATCCGCTCAATACACAACAGTGTACCAAGCGGCGGGCGTTTTGTCAATCGGCAGAGCGGCTTTGCAGGTAGGCGGCGGGACCGCTTTCGTACAGGTCCCCACCGTGGGCATCCAGCAGAACAGTCAGGGGCATCTCCTTCACGGTCAGACGGCGGACGGCTTCGCAGCCCAGATCAGGCCAGGCGATGACCTCACAGCTCTGGATGCTGGCAGCCATCAAGGCACCGGCTCCCCCCAGCGCGGCCAGGTAAACCGCACCGTTTTTGACCACTGATTCTTTCACAGCGGCGTCCCGTTTGCCTTTGCCGATCATGCAGGCAAGGCCCAGGTCCAGCAGCCGGGGAGTGAATTTATCCATCCGTCCCGCAGTGGTGGGACCTGCGGCGCCGATGACCTGCCCCGGACGTTCGGGGGTGGGGCCTACATAGTAAACAGCGGCGCCCTGAATATCAAAGGGCAGCGCCTTGCCTTCATCCAGCAGTTCCATCATACGGCCGTGGGCCGCATCCCGCGCGGTGTAGACCGTACCGGAAAGCAGCACCGTATCCCCTGCTTTCAGCTGCGCCAGAGATTCCCGGGTGAGGGGCGTGTGAAGTTCATACTGCATGGCGTTTACCTCCCCTGCCGCGCGCGGCGGTGCAGTTCCTTGATTTCCTGATGATGACGGTTGACCATATCCTCCAGTTTGGGGTCCAGAATACCGCCCGACCCGCGGGGCGAGGACAGCGGAATGTCGATGGTTGAAGATCGAGTTTCCCGGCGGCCTACCCCTTCCAGGGAGATATCAATTTCCGGTCGACGTTTGGCGGGCATACTTCTTCCTCACTTCCTGTTTTGGTTCACAGTTCCGCCGTGGCCCGGCGGGTAACGTGGCAGCCGATGTTCACCGCCACCGGCAGGCAAGCCACATGGGTGGGCGCCTGTTCAATGGCAACACCCAGGCAGGTGGTGGCACCGCCGAAGCCCTGGGGGCCGATGCCCAGAGCGTTGATGGCATCGCAGAGCTCCTTTTCCAGCGCTGCATAATAAGGGTCGGGGTTGGGGCGATCCAGCGGGCGCAGCAGCGCATGTTTGGCCAGCAGGGCGCACTTGTCGAAGCTGCCGCCCACACCCACGCCCAGGATGATGGGCGGGCAGGGATTGGAACCGGCCATGCGGACAGTTTCCAGCACAAAGTCCTTGACGCCCTGCACACCGTCGGCAGGCTTGAGCATGGCCAGGCGGCTCATGTTCTCGCTGCCGGCGCCCTTGGGCGCCACCGTGATGCGGCAACCGTCCCCGGGAACCAGGTCCACGGTCAGAAATGCCGGGGTGTTGTCCTCGGTGTTCCGGCGGTTGAGCGGGTCGCCGGTGATGCTTTTGCGCAGGTAACCCTTTGTGTAGCCGCGGCGCACACCTTCATCCACCGCATCCTGCAGGGTGCCGCCGGTGATGTGGGCATCCTGGCCCAGCTCCACAAACACACAGGCCATGCCGGTGTCCTGGCAGATGGGCAGTTCCTTTTCGGCGGCAGCATCCAGATTGGAGCGCAGCAGTTCCAGGGTGTTGCGGGCCAGAGGCCAGGGTTCCGCCGCGATGGCCGCTTCCTCGGCGGCGCGGATGTCCTGGGGCAGGCAAAGGTTGGCCTGGATGCACAGCCGTTCCACCGCTTCGGTGATGGCGGCGGCTTCTATTTCGCGAATCTTCATGCCCGGGCCACGCCGCTTTCCCGTGCGGCTTTCGCCACAGCGTCGGCCACAGCCTGTGCCACACGGGGATCAAAGGCTTTGGGCAGGATGTTCTCTTCGTTCAGTTCCTCATCCGGAATGAGGTCGGCAATAGCCTTGGCGGCGGCCAGCTTCATATCGGCATTGATGTCCCGAGCGCGGACAGACAACGCGCCCTTGAAGATGCCGGGGAAGGCCAGCACGTTGTTGACCTGGTTGGGGAAGTCGCTGCGGCCGGTGCCGATGATGCGCACACCGGCTGCCTTGGCGGCGTCGGGCATGATCTCAGGGGTGGGGTTTGCCATAGCAAAAACGATGGCATCCGGAGCCATGGTGGCGGCCAGTTCGGGGGTAAGTGCGCCTGCAATGGAGGTGCCGATGAAGAGGTCGGCGCCGCGGATGGCCTCGGCCAGACCGCCGGTAACACGGCGGGGGTTGGTGGATTCGGCCAGGGCTGCCTTGTGGCCCTCGAACCCGGCAGGACGGCCGGGCACCAGGATGCCGTGTTCATCCACGGCGATGATGTCCTTGGCGCCTGCGGTCTGCAGCATCTTGATGATGGCAGTACCGGCAGCACCGGGGCCATTCTGGACGATGCGGATGTCTTCGATGCGCTTGCCCACCACCTTCAGGGCGTTGAGCACACCTGCCAGCACGATGATGGCGGTGCCGTGCTGGTCGTCATGGAACACGGGAATGTCCAGATCCCGTTCCAGCTCGGCTTCGATCTCAAAACATTCGGGGCTGCGGATGTCCTCCAGATTGATGCCGCCGAAAGTAGGAGCGATGGCCTTGACAGTTGCCACCACTTCTTCTTTGGTCTTGGCGTTCAGGCAGATGGGGAACGCATCCACACCGCCGAATTCCTTGAACAGGACACACTTGCCCTCCATGACAGGCAGGCCGGCTTCGGGGCCGATGTTGCCCAGGCCCAGCACCGCGGTGCCGTTGGTGACCACCGCCACCGTGCGGCCCTTGAGGGTATAGGTGTAGACGTTGTCTGGGTTTTCCTTGATCTTGCGGCAGGGTTCTGCCACGCCGGGGGTATAGGCGGTGGACAGGGCATCCTTGTCCCGAACTTCCACCAGGCTGTTGACGGTCAGTTTGCCACGGTTGGCTTTGTGCATGGCAAGGGCAGCGGCATTGTAATCCATGGGGAAACATCCTTTCTGTTCAGCTTTGGTGCCTGCCGTCTGGCAGGGCACGGGTCAGTCGGCAGCGGGCTGGTCCAGCTGGGCTGCGCCGTAGTTGGATTCCAGCCGAATCACGCAGAAGTGGTCGGGCCAGCGTTCGCGGACAGCATCCCGCAGAGCGATGGTCAGCTTGGTGCCGCGATGATCCCGGGCGGAGAGGTATTCCGGCGGCACGGCACAGTCGAACACCACGTTGGTGTGGCTGTTGCCGGGCACGATGCGCAGGTCATGGATGGCGGCGGCGGGCTCCAGCCGGGCCGCGGTCTCCTTGACAAAAGCCCGCAGCTCATTGGCATGGGGATCATCCAGCACCACCGGGTCATAATGGATGGTGGCGGTCAGGCCGTCCTCCTTGGCCAGATCACGCTCGATGTTATCGATGACATCGTGGCTTTCCAGCACATCGGCGGCGGCGGACATCTCCACATGGAAGCTGACCAGCCGGTTGCCGGGGCCGTAGTCATGAAGCATCAGGTCATGGATTCCCAACACACCGGGATAGGTCATGACCTTTTCTTCAATGTGGCGGATCAGGGCCGGGTCGGGCGCAGCGCCCAGGATGGGGTCCAGGGTATCCCGCACCAGGCCAAAGCCGCTGTACAGGATGAAAACCGCCACCGCCAGACCGGCCAGGCCGTCCAGACGATCGATGCCGGTGAGGGATGCCGCCAGGCTGGCCACCAGAACCGCCGAGGTAGACACCACGTCGTTGCGGGCATCGGCAGCGGTTGCGATGAGGGTTTCGGAACCGATGAGGTTGCCGATGCGGCGGTTGAACAGAGAGATCCACACCTTGAGCAGGATGGACGCCACCAGCACCGCACCGGTAAGCAGGCCGAATTCCACCGCAGTGGGATGGATAAGTTTGGCCACGCTTTCCTTGAGCAGTTCCACGCCGATGACCATGATCATCACCGACACCGCCAGACCGGCCAGGTACTCGTACCGGGCATGGCCGAAGGGATGTTTGTCATCCGCCGGGCGGGCGCCCAGACGGAAGCCGATCAGGCTGACCACACTGGAACCGGCGTCGGAAAGGTTGTTCATACCGTCGGCAGCAATGGCCACACTACCGAACAAGGTACCGACGGTGAATTTGCCTGCGAACAGAAGCAGGTTGCACAGAATGCCTGCCACGCAGGCCAGGTTGCCGTACGCCGCGCGTACGGCGGGTTTGGAAGTATCTTCGCTGTCTTTGATAAAGAGGCGGATGAGCCAACGGGTCACAGCCCGGTCTCCCCTTTCTGTATGTCTGTTGGACGGTTTTGCAAAAAATGGTAGAGCTGAAAAAGCAGCGGAGCCGCACAAAGGCGGGTCCGCTGTGTTGTAAAGTCTTTTTGGTTTACACCCTGTCAGCCTTCCGGCGGGCAAGGTTCAGGCTGCATCAGTCACGGACGATGCAAGCATCGCGCTCGGGGCCGACGGAGATATATTTGATGCGGCAGCCCACAGCCTTTTCCAGGTATTCCACATAGGCACGGGTTTCGGCGGGCAGGTCCTCGTACTTGCGCACGGAGGTGATGTCGCAGTGCCAGCCCGGCAGCTCCTTGATGACCGGCTGGGCATCGTCCAGGGTCTTGCCGGTGGGGAAACGGCCGGTGACGGTGCCGTCAGCCAGACGGTAGGATTCCACCACGGGGATGGTCTCCATGTAATCCAGCACGTCCAGCAGGGTCAGGGCCAGTTCGTCACAGCCCTGGCACTGCACGCCGTAGCGGCTGGCCACCACGTCGAAGGGACCGACACGGCGGGGACGGCCGGTGGCGGCGCCGTATTCGTGACCATGCTCACGCAGCACGTCCTTGTCGGCTTCGCTCATGGCCAGTTCGGCGGTGAAGGGGCCTTCGCCCACGCAGGAGGAATAAGCCTTCATGATGCCGACGGACAGGTCCAGCTTGCGGCCGGGGATGCCGGCACCGATGGGAGCGTAGGAGCTGATGGTGTTGGAGCTGGAGGTGTAGGGATAGATGCCGTAGTCGATGTCACGCAGAGCACCCAGCTGAGCCTCGAACATGATCTTCTTGCCGGCGTCATCGGCCTGGGCCAGGTACTCACCCACGTCGCAGATGTAGTCCTTGAAAGCGGCGGAATAGTGCTCACACCAGGCCCACATTTCGTCCACGCTCACCGGCTTCTGGCCGTAGATGGCTTCCATGGTCAGGTTCTTGGATTCCACGATGGTCTCCAGGCGCTTGCGGACGCCGGCGTCCATGTGCACCAGGTCGCCCATGCGCAGGGTCTTCTTCATGAACTTGTCGCCGTAGGTGTAGGCGATGCCGCGCTTGGTGGAGCCGAACTGAGCGCCGGTCTTGGCCAGACGGGCTTCTTCCAGACCGTCCTGGTCCACATGGAAGGGCATGGTGATGGTGGCGCGGTCGGAGATCTTCAGGTTGGCAGGGGTGATTTCCACGCCCTGTTCACGCAGAGCGGCGATTTCCTTTTCCAGATGGACAGGGTCGATGACCATGCCGCCGCCCATGACGCAGACCACTTCCGGGCGCAGAATGCCGGAGGGGATCAGGTTCAGCACGAACTTGCCGCGCTCATTCTTGACGGTATGGCCGGCGTTGTCGCCGCCCTGGTACCGCGCGACGATGTCGTAATCCTGGCTGAGAAGGTCGACCATACGGCCCTTTCCTTCGTCGCCCCAGTTGATGCCGGTAATTGCAGTAAGCATGTTTTGTAACCTCGCTTTTGGTTCAATGTACAGCCTTTTCCGCCCGGTCCCGCCAGGGGGCCGATTTGTTCAAACCGGGATACGCCGCCGTGTATGATTATACCAGATATTCTGCCAAAATACAAGGCGCGCCCCGCAGGTGATGCAAAAACCTGCAGGGCGCGGCACAACTTTATTTTTGCGCATTTTGTGCGTTTAGTGCGACACGGGCTGCTTCCGCCGCCTGGGACGCCTTTACCAGGGGTTCGGCTTCCGGCGCAGCCAGTATCATGAAACCGTAGTCATCTTCATATACCACACGGGCGCTTTTCCCGTATGCCAGGTTTTCCCGCGCCACGGTGGGATCGATGAGGAGAAAGACCTCTCCCTGGGGCGGGTTCTGGTGCTCGCAGCTTTGCAGCCACTCATGCAGGTTCATCCGGGTCATGTCGTCCACCGTCCAGATCTCCAGCTGTCCGTCGGACAATTCAGTAAGCACATTGCCGTACCAGAAGGTAGCGTACCCCTGGGTATAGCCGTTTTCCACCAGCCAATCGCTGATCGTTTCCAGGTGCGGGTCCCCCCGGGGCGGTTCCTCCACAAAACGCAGAGTGGTGGAGATGCTGACGCAGACAAACGCCGCCGCAAGGCCCAAAGCCAACCCCCGCCGGGGCAAGCCCTTACGAAGGGGGACGTTCTCCCCTGCCACGCCCAGCACTGCCAGCGCCAGAGGCACCACCGGCAGCCAGTAGCTTCCGTTGATGCCGATCATATCATTCAGAAAGGCAAAAGCCATGCCGTCCACCAGCAGGCAGGAAAGAAACACCGCCAGTACCGCACCATGCTCAAAGCAAAGATCACGGCGGCAGCGCACCAGCTGCACCGTGGCTGCAATGAGGACCAGGGCGATGAGCAGGCCCACCGCCCCCAGCAGTCCGACCGTGCTGAACAGCGGAACAGGGTCGGTATAGTCCAGGGCTCCCCTGTCACCGGGATAACCGAACAAAGCCAGAAAATCTGCCCAGGTGGTCAGCAGACGGGAAAAATCCAGCGAAGTCCAGCCGCGCTGCCCCTGGTCGGAAAAAGTATACTGTCCGGCAAGCGCCCCTGCATTGACCGCATAACCGGCCAGTGCCCACACCGCCGCCCACAAAGATGCGGCCGCAAACCGCACCCGGGGCACCGAGCGGGGCCGCCGCAGAGGCGCGGCATGCCAGCGCCAGGCCAGCATGACCAGAGCGGCAGCTGCCAGCGGCGCGTACAAATTCATCAGAATCCGCACACCGTTGAGTCCGGCCGCAAAGGCCAGCGCCGCCAGCAGTACAACACGCAGCACCTTGCGGCGGGTCGTGCCGGTCTGCCGCACCAGGCGGAGAACCAGCCCCATGCTGAGCATGACAAAGATCATGTGCACGAAGTAAAAGCCGCCGAACACACAGTGGAACAGCTGCCAGAAGCCGAAGGGACACAAAAGGATTCCCGCCAGCCAGGGCGCACTTTTGCGCAGCGAAGCACCATACAGAAAGTACAATGCGGATGCCGCCGTCAGCGCCGACAGGATCGCCTGCGCGAGGGTGCGGGCTGCGTGCCAGTTCTGCGGGAACACCCACAACCCCAGCTTGAACAGCAGTTGCTGGCAGAACACCCTCAACTCGGTGGAATAGTACCAGGCAGAGGACAGGAAACCGCCTTCCCGGTTGAGCTGCGCCGCCAGGACCATCTCGGAAGCCATGTCGCTGTCCAGAAGAGAGCGTCCGTACAGCAGCATGAACACCACACCGAATGCCCAGGCACCGGCCAGCCACAGCCAGGGCAGCGCCGCCCCCACGCGATGGGTCATGCCGATTCTGCTCTTAACTTCCGGCACCCTGGCCGCCCCCCTTTTTCAGCAGCGGATGGCGGGTACCGTCCGGTTCCTCCACAATGGTGTGGGCCAGCTGATCCTGCACGGCGGCACGGATGTCCGCAATGTACCGGCGGCGCAGTTCATCCCGCTCGGCGGTTTCAGCTTCGGTCAGGCCTTCGGTCTTGGCCTTGTGTGCCAGTTCGTTGATGCGGTCGATTTCCTTTTTCTGCATGATCTTCTCCCATAAACCCGGTATTGCCGGGAAACTTTTCGTTCAGTATAGCATGTTTGCAGGCAAATTGGAATGTTGCGCTGTACATTTTGAGAAAATGATGTATAATAATGTGGTATCACTTTACAAAAGACAGGAGAAATTCCATGAAACTGACCAACCTGACCCGCCCCGCGGCTCTGATGACCGCCGCTGCGCTGACCCTGAGCCTGGCTGCCTGCGGCGAAAAGGAGACCGAAGCCTCCAGCACCGCCGAGACCGCCAGCCCGGAGACTGCCGCCGCCACCGAAGAGAGCGCCGCCGACCCCTATGCCTATCTGGCGGACTTTGATTACAGCTCCATCTTTGATGAAAACGGCTATGTGGCCGGTGTGACCGCCTCGGATTACATCACCCTGCCGGAGGACCTGGGCCTGACCCTGTCCGACGAAGCCAACACCGTGAGCGACGAGGATGTGGCCGACTACATCAACGAAAACATCATGGTGAACTACACCGAGACCCAGGAAGTCACCGACCGTGCCGCCGCCGACGGCGACACCGTCAACATCGACTATGTGGGCACCGTGGACGGCGTGGAGTTCGACGGCGGCTCTGCCGAAGGGTACGACCTGACCCTGGGCAGCGGCACCTTCATCGATGGTTTCGAGGAGCAGATCGTGGGCCATACCCCCGGTGAGTCCTTTGATGTGACCGTCACCTTCCCCGAAGATTACCGCGCCACCGACCTGGCCGGCAAGGAAGCCGTGTTTGCCACCACCCTGAACTACATCTCCGAAAGCGTGACCCCCGACCTGACCGATGATTTCGTGAAGGAAAACCTGAACAAATCCCTGGGCCTGGACAGCGTGGAGACCCTGAACACCTACATTTCCGACATGCTGCTGTTCAGCCAGCAGACCAACGAACTGTACAGCCAGCTGAGCGAGAAGCTGACCGTGGAAGGCGAAGTTCCTGCCGAGCTGACCAAGTACTTTGAGGACTACTACCTGTCCAGCCCCTACCTGTACGCCCAGATGTACGGCGTCAGCCTGGACGAGTTCATGCAGGCCAACGGCTATGACAGTGCCGCCGCCTATCTGGAAAGCAGCCGCACCTACATCGACGGCGCCATCCAGCAGACCCTGATCCTGCAGACTCTGGCCGAAAAGTACAGCATCACCTGCACCACCGAGACCCTGGAGAACCAGTTCCAGGAATACTTCGGCAGCAGCGATACCTCCAGCTATGTGAACTACTACGGCGAGAACTACCTGAAGATGAGCATCCTGAACGACCTGGTCATGGAGAAGCTCGTGGAAGAAGTCAACGCCTGATCTTCCCTTTTTGCTTTGCCTGCAACGCCCCCGGCACCCTTGCGCCGGGGGCGTTTTTGTTTTGTCGTTTTCCCTTGACAGCCACAGGACAGGATGCTATACTGAGGCCAAACAAGATAATTAGACAATTTTCTAAATATCTTATTTGCAGTTGCAAAAGGAGGTGCCGCAAGTGGGAGATGCATTCAAAGCGCTGGCCGACCCGACCCGCCGCAAGATTCTGGAGTTGCTGTCGGAGGGTGAAATGACCGCCGGAGACATCGCCGCCCATTTTGATATGGCAAAACCGTCGGTAAGTCATCACCTGAACACCCTGAAAGCCGCCGGGCTGGTCACCGACGAACGGCGGGGGCAGAATATCGTGTACTGCCTCAATCTGACGGTCTTTCAGGAGATTATGAAATGGTTTTATGACTTCGGACTGATGAAGGGAGAAACCGACCATGAAAAACAATAAACTGTTTGGGATACTGGCCGCCGTATGTGCGGCAAATCTGCTGGGACATGCCGCCTGCCTGCCCCTGATGCCGGAAGAAGTCCCCATCCACTGGAACTGGGCAGGCGTAGCAGACGGGTTCGGGCCCAAGTGGAGCGCCCTTGCCCTGGGAGCCCTGCCCCTGGGTCTGCTTGTGCTCTTTTGGGTGATGCCCCGCATCGACCCCAAAGGCAAGAACTTCGAAAAGTTCCAGCCTGTCTGGAAAGGCATGATGTTGGCCATCGTGCTTTTGGGCTGTGCCATCAGCTGGATGAGCGAGCTGGCGGTTTTCGGCATTCTGCGGGACGGCAGCAGCGCGGCAGGTATTCTGATAGGCGGCGGTGTGGGGCTGTTGTTCATCCTGCTGGGCAACTACATGCCCCGAATCAAACAGAACTATACCTTCGGCTGCCGTACGCCCTGGGCCCTGGCGGACGAGCACAACTGGAACCGTACCCAGCGTATGGGCGGATTCACCTTTATCCTGATTGGCGCCGCCACCCTGCTGGCCGGAGTTTTCTCTTCCATGCTCGGCCCCACAGGCAGCCTTGCAGTGCTGCTGGGTGCCACTTTGCTGGGCACGGCGTGGATCTATGTCTACTCCTTCCTGGTATTCAAAGGGTTGATGAAATAAATTTCCTTTTCCCAAAAGCCAAAAGTCCCCCGGTCTGCTTGTTCGGCAGGCCGGGGGACTTTTCATTTATATGCGGGGAGTCTTATGGGATGGTTTCAGCGCAGGACCAGGTTGCCGTTTTCGGCGTCCACGGTGAGGGTGTCCCCCGCCTGGTTGGCGCCGCCGATGATCTGCTTGGCCAGCATGGTCTCCACATGGGACTGGATATACCGCTTCAGCGGACGGGCGCCGTAGATGGGGTCGTAGCCGCCGTCGATGATGGCATCCTTGGCCGCATCGGTGACCTTCAGATTCAGCTGCTTGTCGGCCAGGCGCTTGCGCAGATCGCTGAGCATCAGGTCCACAATGCCGCCGATCTCCTGTTTGGTCAGGCTCTTGTAGATGACGGTGTCATCCAGACGGTTGAGGAACTCGGGACGGAACTGCCGCTTGAGCAGGGCCTCGATCTTCTCCCGGGCTTCGGCAGAGATCTCATTGCGGCCCTGGGCACGGGCATTTTCCAGGTCTTCCAGAATGATGTCGGACCCCAGGTTGGAGGTCAGGATCAGAATGGTGTTCTTGAAGTCCACGGTGCGGCCCTGGCTGTCGGTAATACGGCCGTCATCCAGCACCTGCAGCAGGATGTTGAACACATCCGGGTGGGCCTTTTCCACCTCATCGAACAGCACCACGCTGTACGGATGGCGGCGGACGGCCTCGGTCAGCTGACCGCCTTCCTCATAACCCACATATCCCGGAGGGGCACCGATGAGGCGAGACACGCTGAACTTCTCCATATATTCGGTCATGTCGATACGGATGAGGGTCTTCTCATCATCGAACAGGGCCTGGGCCAGCGCCTTGGCCAGCTCGGTCTTGCCCACGCCGGTGGGACCCAGGAAGAGGAAGCTGCCGATGGGACGACCCGGGTTGGCAATGCCGGCACGGGAACGCAGGATGGCGTCGGACACCTTCTGCACCGCCTCGTCCTGGCCGATGACCCGCTGATGGAGCACTTCGGGCAGGCGCAGCAGTTTCTCCCGCTCGCCTTCCACCAGTTTCTCCACCGGGATGCCGGTCCAGCGGGCCACAATGCGGGCGATCTCCTCGTCGGTGACACGGTCCCGCAGCAGGCTACTCTCCTTCTTTTCGGCAGCGATCTTCTCTTCGTTTTCCAGGTCGCGCTGCAGCTGGGGCAGTTTGCCGTACTGCAGCTCACCGGCCTTGGCGTAGTCGCCCTGACGGGTGGCCTTTTCGATGTCGGCTTTCACGGCCTCCACCTCGGCGCGCAGGCTCTGCACCTTGTTGATGGCGTTCTTCTCGTTCTCCCATTGGGCTTTCTTGGAATTGAAGCTGTCGCGCAGTTCGGCCAGCTCCTTTTCCAGGTTGGCCAGCCGCTGGCGGGAAAGCTCGTCGCTCTCCTTCTTCAGGCTGGCCTCTTCGATCTGCAGCTGGGTGATACGGTGCTGCAGATCGTCCAGCTCGGCGGGCATGGAATCCAGCTCGGTCTTGACCATGGCACAGGCTTCGTCCACCAGGTCGATGGCCTTGTCGGGCAGGAAACGGTCGCTGATATACCGGTCGGACAGAGTGGCGGCGGCGATGAGGGCAGCGTCCTGGATCTTGACGCCGTGGTACACCTCATACCGCTCTTTCAGGCCACGCAGGATGGAGATGGTGTCTTCCACCGTGGGTTCTTCCACCTGCACGGGCTGGAAACGGCGTTCCAGAGCGGGGTCCTTCTCGATATATTCCCGATACTCATCCAGGGTGGTGGCGCCGATGCAGTGCAATTCGCCCCGGGCCAGCATGGGCTTGAGCAGGTTGCCCGCGTCCATGGCACCGTCGGTCTTACCGGCCCCCACGATGGTGTGCAGCTCATCGATAAAGAGGATGATCTTGCCTTCGGATTTCTTGACTTCGTTCAGGACGCTCTTCAGACGTTCCTCGAACTCGCCGCGGTACTTGGCACCTGCCACCAGCGCGCCCATATCCAGGCTGAAGATGGTGCGGTCTTTCAGGTTTTCGGGCACGTCGCCGCGCACGATACGCTGAGCCAGACCCTCGGCAATAGCGGTCTTGCCCACACCGGCTTCACCGATGAGCACAGGGTTGTTCTTGCGCTTACGGGACAGGATGCGGATGACGTTGCGGATCTCGCCGTCACGGCCGATGACCGGGTCCAGCTTGTTCTTGCGGGCCATATCCACCAGGTCCTGGCCGTACTTCTGCAGGGCGTTGTAGGTGGATTCGGGGTCATCGCTGGTGACCCGCTGGTTGCCGCGGACGGTGGACAGCTGTGCCATGAATTTCTCCTGGGTGATGCCGAACTGACGGAACAGCTCCGACGCGGCACAGCCCGGACGCTGGAGCATGCCCAGGAAGACATGCTCCACACTGACGTACTCGTCCTTCATCTGCTTGGCCTGGTCCTCCGCCGCATTGAAGGCGCGGTCCAGGTCACCCGAGATATATACCTTTTCGGGGTCGCGGCCGCTGCCGGTCACATGGGGCAGAGCGGCGACCTTATCAATGGCGGCGGCCAGGAAGTTCCCCGGCTCCACCCCCATCTTGGTCAGCAGCTGCGGGATCAGGCCCTCTTCCTGCTGGCACAAGGCGGCAAGCAGGTGTTCCTGCTCGATGGCCTGGTTCTGATATTCCACCGCCAGACGCTGGGCGGCCTGGATGGCCTGCACGGTCTTTTGGGTACATTGATTGATGTTCATAGGGCAAACCTCCTTCACAGCTTGCGTTGTGATCTATTAGCAAACGAATGTCGCAAGTGCTTCCCGGTCCGGCGCTTTGGGCAGGCAATGGTCATTTTCCTATACTTTCCCAGGTGGAATCCGCCCGCAGCACCGCCTCCGGTTTTGAATTAGCACTCTCAACCTTCGACTGCTAATATTGTAGCACGTTCACCGCCAAAGTCAACAGGGTAATTTGAAAATTATTTGTGAACATCCCCGCCGGGCAGATTTATGGTCAAACCTTGCAATCCGGCCCGCAACACGGTACAATAAAATAAGTATTTTACCGCGCCGCAAAAGCGTGATCATAGAGGGAGGTTACCTTATTATGGAAAAACGGTCCATCAATACCATCTGTGTGCAGGGGGGCTATACGCCGGGCAACGGCGAACCCCGCCAGATTCCCATCATCCAGAGCACTACCTTTAAATATGATACCTCTGCCGAGATGGGCAAGCTGTTTGACCTGGAGGCCAGCGGCTACTTCTACTCCCGCCTGCAGAACCCCACCTGCGACCATGTGGCCGCCAAGATTGCCGAGCTGGAAGGCGGCACCGCCGCCATGCTGACCAGCTCCGGCCAGGCTGCCAACTTCTTTGCCCTGTTCAACATCTGCAACGCGGGCGACCACATCGTGTCTTCCAGCTCCATCTACGGCGGCACCTTCAACCTGATTGCCGTGACCATGGCCAAGATGGGCATCGAAGCCACCTTCGTGGACCCGGACTGCTCCGACGAGGAACTGGAAGCCGCTTTCCGCCCCAACACCAAGGCTGTCTTCGGCGAGACCATCGCCAACCCCGCCCTGACCGTGCTGGACATTGAGCGCTTTGCCAAGGCGGCCCACGCCCACGGCGTGCCCCTGATCGTGGACAACACCTTCCCCACCCCCATCGGCTGCCGTCCTATTGAATGGGGTGCCGACATCGTGACCCATTCTACCACCAAGTACATGGACGGCCACGGCGGCTGCATCGGCGGCGCCATTGTGGACAGCGGCAACTTTGACTGGATGGCCCACGCGGACAAGTTCCCCGGCCTGACCACCCCCGACGACAGCTATCACGGCATCACCTATGCCGAGCGCTTCGGCAAGGAAGGTGCCTTCATCACCAAGTGCACCGCCCAGCTCATGCGTGATTTCGGCTGCACCCAGAGCCCCATCAACGCCTACATGCTGAACCTGGGCCTGGAAAGCCTGCATGTGCGCATGGCCCGCCATTGCGAAAACGGCCAGGCCGTGGCCGAGTTCCTGGCTAACCACCCCAAGATCGCCTATGTGGATTACTGCGGTCTGCCCGGCAACAAGTATTACGAGCGCGCGCAGAAGTACCTGCCCAACGGTTCCTGCGGCGTGGTCAGCTTCGGCATCAAGGGCGGCCGTGACGCCGCCGCGGCCTTTATGGGCTATCTAAAGGTGGCGGCCATCGAGACCCACGTGGCCGACGCCCGCACCTGCTGCCTGCACCCCGCGAGCACCACCCACCGCCAGATGAACGACGAACAGCTGGCCGCCGCCGGCGTGCGCCCCGACCTGGTGCGCATGAGCTGCGGACTGGAAGACAAAGCCGACCTGATTGCGGACATCGCCCAGGCTCTGGACAAAATCTGACTGACAAAGGGAGTTGGCCCCCATGCCGCTTATTATTCCCCGTGACCTGCCTGCTTACAGCGCCCTTTCGGACGAGAACGTCTTTGTGATGCACAAGGAACGGGCCCGCGGGCAGGACATCCGCCCGCTGCGCATCCTGATCCTGAATCTGATGCCCACCAAGATCGTCACCGAGACCCAGCTGGCCCGTCTGCTGGCCAACAGCCCCCTGCAGGTGCAACTGACCTTCATGCAGACGGCCACCCACAGCACCACCCATACCCCCCAGGAGCACATGCAGGCCTTCTACAAGACCTTTGATGAGATCCGGGACCAGCGCTTTGACGGGCTGATCATCACCGGCGCCCCCATCGAGGATATGGATTACCCCGAAGTGGATTACTGGGATGAGCTGTGCCGGATCATGGATTACAGCAAGGAGAACGTCTTCTCCACCATTCACCTGTGCTGGGGCGCCCTGGCCGGGCTGTACTACCATTACGGGGTGCGCAAGGTACATCTGCCGGAAAAGATGTTCGGCGTGTTCGAGCATCATGTGACCCGGCCCTCCAACCCTCTGGTGCGGGGCTTTGATGAGGTATTCTATGCCCCCCACAGCCGCTGGGCCGGGCTGAACCGGGCTGACATTGATGCCTGCCCCGACCTGCGCATCCTGGCCGAGAGTGATGTGGCCGGTCCCATGCTGCTTTCCACCGAATCGGGACGGCAGATCTTTGTGATCGGCCACCCGGAATACGACAAATACACCCTGGACGCGGAATACCGCCGGGATGTGGCCGCCGGACGGGAGATCCATGTACCGGTGAACTACTATCCCGACGACGATCCCAGCCGGGACCCGCTGTTCCGCTGGCGCGCCCACGGGTATCTACTGTACACCAACTGGCTGAATTATTATGTATACCAGAACACCCCCTATGATCTGGGCAATCTGGAGGCTCTCGGTTCCCGCCGGGAGAACGGCCGATGAGCGCCCCCAAAATCAGCGCCTGCATTGTGGCGTACTGCGATTACGAGGAAGTCTGCGCCGCCGTGCGCAGCGTGCTGGCCCACACCTCCGCCCCGGATTTCCGCCTGTTCGTGGTGGACAACGCCAGCCCCGACGGCTGCGGCAAGCAGCTGGCGGCTGAAGATTTCGGGGACGACCGTGTAACGGTACGCTGCCTGCCGGAAAACGTAGGTTTTGGCCGCGGGCACAATTCGGTGATGGAAGAACTGGACAGCGATGTGCATTTCATCCTGAACCCGGATGTGCTTTTGCAGGATGATGTGCTCACCGGTATGGCTGCCTGGCTGATGGAGCACCCCGGGGTGGTCATGGCCACCCCCCAGCTGTATTTCCCGGACGGGCGCATCCAGCATCTGCCCCGGCGCAAACCCACCCCCTGGCTGCTGCTGGCACGCCAGCTGGCCGACCGGATGCCGGGCGGCGTTTTCGCCAAAGCCAACGACCACTACACCATGCAGGACGAGGACCTGAGCGCACCGCGCCCCATTGAGTTCTGCACCGGCAGCTTTGCCGCCCTGCGCACCGATGTGTTCAAAAAAATCGGCGGGTTCGACCCGGAATACTTCATGTATGTGGAGGATGCCGACCTGACCCAGAAAGCCCTGCAGTGCGGGCAGGTGTATCTGCTGCCCCAGTTCCGGGCGGTACACGCCTGGCACCGCGCCCCCATGCGGGATGCCGGCCGTTTCAAGATGCAGCTGGTGAGCATGGGACGGTATTTCCGCAAATGGGGCTGCGGACGGGGCAAAGTCTGAAACATTTTTTCATTTTGCCCTTCATCGGCAAAAAAGCGCTTGCCAATAACGTCGGCGTATGATATAATAACTAGCGTTACCGCGGTTCGGTTCCGGGTGTATGCCCCATATTGGGGACGCCTTGTTGCCCGCTGCTGTGCCGTCGGCCAATTTTTGAAAGAGAGGTATTTTCCCATGAGCCAGAAGTCTGCCATTGAAAAGCAGCCCATCATCGCCAAAGCCGCCATCCACGAGGGTGACACCGGTTCTCCGGAAGTTCAGGTCGCTCTGCTGACCGCTCGCATCAATCACCTGACCGAGCACCTGAAGAGCAACAAGAACGACAACCACAGCCGTCGTGGTCTGTTCAAGATGGTCGGCCGCCGCCGTAACCTGCTGGCCTATCTGCAGAAGAAGGACATCAACCGTTACCGCGCCCTGATCGCTGAACTGGGCCTGCGCAAGTAATTCTTGGCAAAACGGGCAGGGCGCACTGCGATGCGCCCTGCCTTTTTCTATTATTTTCTGGTTCTCTGCACTCCATTTTCCCCAGGACTTGGGCACACCGTGGTTTGTGCAGTAAATCGAGCGCCGCGTCACGCCGGGGCGACGCCGGATTTATTGCTCAAAGCACAGGCGCCTTGGAAATATATCCATGAAGGAGAAAACACTATGGCACTGGAATTTTCTTCCCGCAAAGAGACCTTCCCCAACTACCGCAAGTTCGAAACCACCTTTGCGGGGCGCCCGTTCGTGGTGGAGACCGGCAAGCTGTGCGGTCTGGCCAACGGCAGCGCGATGATCCGCTATGGCGAGACCTGCGTGCTGTGCAACGTGACCATGAGCGAAAAGCCCCGGGACGGCATCGACTTCTTCCCCCTAAGCGTTGAGTTCGAGGAAAAGCTGTACGCCGCCGGCCGTATTCCCGGCAGCTTCATGCGCCGTGAGGGCCGCCCCGGCGAACACGCCATCCTGTCCAGCCGCGTGGTGGACCGTCCCATCCGTCCCCTGTTCCCCAAGGACATGCGCAATGACGTCTGCGTGACCATGACCGTCATGAGCCTAGACCCGGACAACTCCGCCGAGATTGCCGGCATGAACGGCGCTTCTCTGGCCATCGCCATGTCCGACATTCCCTGGAAGGGCCCCATCGCGGGCATCTCCGTCGGCCTGGTGGACGGCGAGATCGTGCTGAACCCCACCAAGGCCCAGCGTGATGTGAGCGACCTGTCCCTGACCCTGGCCGCCAGCATGGACAAGATCGTGATGATCGAAGCCGGCGCCAACGAGGTGGACGAAGCCACCATGATGGCCGCCATCAAGGCCGGCCATGCCGAAATCAAGAAGATGCTGGCCTTCATCAACGGCATCGTGGCCGAGATCGGCAAGCCGAAGATCGAGTTCACCTCCATGGATCTGGACTACGACCTGCTGAAGGAGATCAGCGCCGCTCATCTGGACGAGTTCAAGGCCGCCATGGACACCGACGACAAGAACGTGCGCGACGCCGCTCTGCTGCCCATTATGGACAAGATTGCGGAAGAGCATCCCGACCTGGACGCCGCTACCCTGGACCTGATCAGCTACAAGATGCAGAAGTACGTGGTGCGCCGCTGGCTGCTGGATGAAGGCAAGCGCGTGGACGGCCGCGGCATCAACGAGATCCGTCCCCTGAACGCCGAAGTGGGCCTGCTGCCCCGCGTGCATGGCTCCGGCCTGTTCACCCGCGGCCAGACCCAGAGCCTGACCATCTGCACTCTGGGCTCCACCCGCGACGCCCAGACCATGGATGACCTGGGTGATATGCCCACCAAGCGCTACATCCACCACTACAACATGCCCCCGTACTCCACCGGCGAGGCCCGCGCTCCCCGCAGCCCCGGCCGCCGCGAGATCGGCCACGGCGCTCTGGCGGAACGCGCTCTGATCCCCGTTCTGCCCTCCATGGAGGAGTTCCCCTACACCATCCGCTGCGTGTCTGAGATCATGTCCTCCAACGGCTCCACCTCTCAGGCTTCCATCTGCGGTTCCACCCTGGCTCTGATGGACGCCGGCGTGCCCATCAAGGCTCCCGTTGCCGGTATCTCCTGCGGCCTGATCACTGAAGGCGACCGCTGGATGACCATGCTGGACATCCAGGGCGTGGAAGACTTCCACGGCGACATGGACTTCAAGGTAGGCGGCACCCGCCGCGGCATCACCGCCATCCAGATGGACATCAAGATCGACGGTCTGACCTATGAGATCGTGGAAGAAGCCCTGGAGAAGTGCCGCAAGGGCCGTCTGTACATTCTGGACGAGATCATCAAGCCCTGCATTGCCGAGCCCCGCAAGGAACTGTCCAAGTACGCTCCCAAGATGTTCAGCATGCAGATCCCCGTTGACAAGATCAAGGACGTCATCGGCAAGGGCGGCAAGGTCATCCAGGAAATGTGCGCCAACTTCAACTGCAAGATCGACATTGAGGAGGACGGCCACGTCTTCATCTCTGCCATTGATCTGGACGATGCCAAGCGCGCCATCTCCACCATCAAGACCATTGTGGAAGATCCCGAAGTGGGCGCCATCTACAAGGGCCGCGTGACCCGTCTGATGAACTTCGGCGCCTTTGTTGAGATTGCCCCGGGCAAAGAAGGCCTGGTTCACATCTCCAAGCTGGACGACCACCGCGTGGAACACGTGGAAGACGTTGTGGCTGTGGGTGATCCCATCTACGTCATGGTCACCGACATCGACCAGCAGGGCCGCATCAACCTGTCCCGCAAGGACGCTGTGGCTGCCATCGCCAAGAAGCGCGCCGAGCAGGCCAAGCAGTAATCTGACTGCCCCGTGTAACCCGTAAAATCAAACCACCCCCGCGCAGAACGACCGGAAGGCCGCTGCGCAGGGGTGGTTTTGTTATATCGGCGTCTTGGCAGAAATGCAGGCTCAGAAATAGCTGCCCACGGCGGTGATCTGCCCGGGCAGGTCCGCCCGGTAGTTGGAGGCTTCGGGGTACAGGCTGTTGATGGTCACGCCGTTATCCCCCGCCCGGCCGGTGGAATGGATATATTCTCCGCCGCCCAGGTACATAGCCACATGCCCCGGGAAATAGAGCAGGTCCCCGGCGCGGATCTCGGAGAGGGGAATCTCATGGATGGGATAACCTTCCTTGATATGGGCGTCCCGCCAGATGACGATGCCGCACAGCAGATATGCCATGCTGCACAGCCCCGAGCAGTCAATGCCCATGGGGGTCTTGCCGCCCCAGCGGTACTGGGTGCCTGCATACAGGCGGGCGGCGGCGGTCAGAGCCTTGCGCAGTTCCCGGTGGTTCTCGGCGCAAGGAGCCTGCCACAGGGTATCCAGGGCGCTTTCGCACACATAGCCCTTGCGGCCGTCGGGCAGCTGCACCGGCTGCCAGCCGTCGGCGGCTTCGCCGCAGATGGCCAGCCGGGCGCCCCGGGGAATTCCGGTCATCACATACGCGCCCTGCACCTTGGGCTCGGCCAGCACATCCACAAAGTTTTTGTGCAGCACGACTTTCTGGGGCAGCGCCATAAAGGATTCGGCGGCTTTGCCCTGCACCAGGTCTTGCGCCTGTACACGGCCGGGATAGCCGTAGAAGGTCTTGATGGGAAGGCGTCCCAGCTCGTCAGCTTCCCCGGTGATCTCCACCGGCATGCCAAGCAACGCTTCGTCGGTGACGCAGGCTTCCCCCGGGTTGGCGGCGCAGGCTGCCGCTTCGTCATACAACGGGCAGATGGAACGATTGATAATGGCTTGCATAGAGCCCTCCTTGTCGGCGGTCATTCGGCTTTGACCAGGGATTCCCGGTAGCCGTCCAGTTCCTTCTGGTTGCCCAGCACAAAATGGCCGGGTTCGATCTCGCACCACTGGGGCAGGTCCCGAGTGTAATCATGGCAGGACGGGTCGTACACCAGCAGCTTCTTGTTGCGCTCCGCAATGGGGTCCGGCTGGGGAATGGCGGACAGCAGTGCCCGGGTATAGGGGTGCAGCGGATGGGCAAACAGCTGTTCGCTTTCGGCCAGCTCCACAATATCACCCTTATGGATGACCGCAATGCGGTCACAGATGAACCGCACCACCGAGAGGTCGTGGGCAATGAACAGATAAGTCAGTCCCCGCTCCTTCTGTAAGGCGGAGAGCAGGTTGAGCACCTGGGCCCGGATGGACACATCCAGGGCGGAGATGGGTTCGTCCGCCACGATGAATTTCGGCTCCATAATGAGCGCCCGGGCAATCCCGATACGCTGGCGCTGGCCGCCGGAAAATTCATGGGGGAAGCGGGAGGCAAACTCCGGCAGCAGACCCACGTCCGAAAGTGCCTTGTTTACCTTTTCCCGGCGCTGTTCCTCGGTGAGATGGTGCCCGGGGGCATACAGCCCCTCGGAAACGATATAGCCAACCTTGGCGCGCTCGTTCAGGGAACTCATGGGGTCCTGGAAGATCATCTGGATGTCCCGGGTGACCTGGCGATCCTCCTGAGGCGACAATTTGCCGGAAATGCGGCGGCCGTCAAAGCGGATCTCACCGGCTGCCACCGGGTTGGCCCGGATGATGGCACGGCCGATGGTGGTCTTGCCGGAACCGGATTCCCCCACCAGGCCGAAGGTCTCGCCCTGGTAGATGTCGAAGGAAACATCCTTCACCGCCACAAAGGGACGGCGCTTTTTGCCGAACTGCACCCGCACATGGTCCAGTTCCAGCAGTTTCTTGCGTGTATCAGGCATCGGCAGTCCCCTCCCCTGTCAGTTTCAGTGCGCGGCCCTTTTCCCGCAGGGCGCGGATGTGTTCGGGCGGTTCCACCTTGGGCGCCCGGGGGTCCAGCAGCCAGGTGCGTGCCCGGTGGGTGGGGGTGACCTCGAACATGGGCGGGCGCTTGACAAAGTCGATCTTCAGCGCCTGGGGGTTGCGCGGCGCGAAGGCGTCGCCGTGTACCTCATGGAAGAGGTTGGGCGGAGTGCCTTCGATGGAATAGAGGGGTTCGCCCTTGACCCCCAGCTGGGGCAGGCTGGACAGCAGCGCCCAGGTATAGGGATGACGGGGGTCGTAGAACACCTCGGCGCAGCGGCCCACTTCCACAATATCACCGGCGTACATGACGGCGATGCGGTCGGCCACGTTGGCTACCACACCCAGATCATGGGTGATGTAGATGGTGGTCAGGTCGTATTTCTTCTGCATGTTCTTAATGAGCCCCAGAATCTGGGCCTGGATGGTCACATCCAGGGCGGTGGTGGGCTCGTCACAGATCAGAATTTTGGGCCGGCAGGCCATGGCGATGGCGATGACCACACGCTGGCGCATACCGCCGGAGAATTCATGGGGATACTGCTTGGCACGGCGCTGGGGTTCTGGGATGCCCACTTCCGCCAGCAGTTCGCAGACGGCGGCATCCGCAGCAGCCCCACGCAGGCCCTGGTGAAGTTCCAGCGCCTCCTTGATTTGCCAGCCGATGGTCTTGAGGGGATTCAGGCTGGTCATGGGGTCCTGCAGGACCATGGCAAATTCCCGGCCGCGGATGGCCTGCCACTGCTTGTCGCTGGTGAAAGTGGCCAGGTCCTGGCCGTTGTACAGGATCTTGCCGCTTTCGATATAGCCGTTCTGGTCGTTCAGGCCCATGAGGGTCTTGACCAGCACGCTTTTGCCGGAACCGGATTCCCCCACAATGGCCAGGCTTTCGCCCTTGTACACATCCAGGGAGATGCCCCGGATGGCGTGGAGAGTCTGCCCGCGCAGGGTGAACTTGAAGTTGAGGTCCTGTACAGAAAGAAGGACCGTATCGTTTTGCTGCATGACGGTGTCCTCCTTACACATGATTTTTGGGGTCGGCGGCATCCGCAAAAGCATTGCCGACCACGTACAGGCTGATGGTGATGAGGGCCAGCACCGCCGTGGGGAACAGCAGCTGGTAGCGCAGGCTGGGCTGGCTCATGAGCAAGCGCCCCGCCTGGACCAGGTTGCCCAGGGAGGGAATGTCGGTGGGCAGGCCGATGCCGATATAAGTAACGAATACCTCGTTGCCGATGGCCGCGGGAATGGCCAGGGACATGCGCAGGGCAATGACCGAAACCAGATACGGCAGCAGGTTTTTGGTGACGATGCGGCCGGTGGTGGTGCCCAGGCAGCGGGACGCCAGGTTGTAATCCCGGTCCCGGATAATGACGATCTGGTTGCGGATGAACCGGGCCATGCCCAGCCAGCCGGTGAGGCACAAAGCAAAAATGATGGTGCCCACGCCGGGGTTCATGATGTAGGAAACCAAAATCAGTACCAGAGTTTGGGGAACGTTATCGAAGATATTGTACAGCTCGGTAAAGAAGGTATCCAGCTTGCGCACATACCCCCACAGCACACCGATAAAAGTACCGAAGAGTGCTTCAAAGCAGGCCACCGCCAGGCCGATGCCCAGTGAGGTGCGGGTACCTGCCCAGGTGCGTGCCCACAGGTCCTGGCCGATGGAGTTGGTGCCGAACCAGAATTCGGAGTCCGGCGCGCGGTTGATGATCTGCACCCCGGTGGCGGGGTCGTTGTTGATGGTCTTGGGGTCATGCTGGCCGGGCAGCAGGGGCTGGATGAAGGTAAAGGCCACCACCACCACGATCACACAGAGGAAAAACACCGCCACCTTATTCTTGAAGAAGGAACGCAGGGTGGCGCCCCAGTAGGAATAGTTGGAATAGCCGCCCCGTTCCGCCCGGGAATGGTCGAAGTCGGCGGGGGTAAAGAGTTCCTCCTCCGGCAGGTCCGCATAAGCGGCGGTGGGGTCGGTCTGCTTTTTCAGTTCTTCGTTCAGCGCCGCTTCCAGCTGTGCGGTTTTCATGCTGCGGAATGTCATCAGCGCGCCCCCTCCTTTGCAGTGAAACTGATTCGCGGGTCTACCAGGGCCATGAGCAGGTCACCGAAGAGCAGGCCCAGTACCGACACGGAGGCGTAGATCAAAACCAGCGCCTGCACCATGGTGTTGTCCTGCAGCTTGATGACCTGCACCAGCAGGCCGCCCATGCCGGGGATGGAATACAGGCTTTCCACATACAGGGACCCCATGAGGGTGAAGAGGATGGAGTTGGGAATGTACTGCACCAGCGGCACAATGGCATTGCGGAACACATGGCTGCGGCTGATGCGGGCGGCAGGCACACCCTTGGCCCGCGCCAGACGGATATAATCCTTGTTGGATTCGTCCACCATATAGCGGCGCAGCCACATGGCGTAATAAGCAATATTGCCGATGGAAAGGGAGAAGATAGGCAGAATCCAGGTGGCGGCGTTGCGGGTATTGAACAGCATGGAAACACCCAGAAGTTCGCTGCCGTACAGTTGGATCAGCAGGTGGTACACTGCCGAGGGAACCGCCTGCACCACCACGATGAGCACGGTACCGATCTTGTCCCACACCTTCAGGCGGGTGCGGGTGGACCGGGCCATGAGGATGCCCAGGGGCAGGCCCACCGCAAGGGACACCGCAAAGCTGATAAGCCCGATCTGGATGGAGATGGGGGCTTTCTGGGCGATGATCTTGGCAATGGAATAGCCTTCCCGGTATTTGTTGGAGGTGCCCAGGTCCCCATGCAGCAGCTGCACAAAGTAATTGAGCACCTGCTTGGGCAGCGGGTCGGTCAAACCAAGCTGCTGCAGGCCTACCTTGATCTGCGCATCGCTGAGTTTGTCAAAATTGTTGAAGTAGCCCTCGATCGGCATCTGGCGCAGCAGCACAAGGACGATGACGATGACAATGCACAAGGTCACCAGCGCGTGCAGCACACGCTTGAGCATGTACTTGGCCAATGGGTCCTTCCCCTTTCCGTGTTAAACTTCTAATACTTCGGCCGTTGGTACGGCCTTGCGGCGGAGTCCGTGGTACCACGGGCCCCGCCGCAAAACCGCACGCGCCGCGCCGGCACAAAATGCACCGGCGCGGCGGAAAATTGCGGTTTTGAAATGGTTATTCGGCCGCTGCGGCAATGGCCTGGGCACGGGATTCCTTCCAGGCAGCGTAAGCGGTCTCAAATTCTTCCATGCTCATGGAAGTGTCATACAGCTTCTGGTACTTGTAGCGCTGCGGGGCCACGCCGTAGGGAGCATACTCCCCTTCCAGCGGGTTCAGGTCGCAGATGATGTACCCGTCGCCGGAAGAAACGCTGAAGGGAATGGCAATGGCATGCTCGATCAGCAGGGCTTCGGCTTCCGCAAAGGCGGTGTAGCGGGCGGCGTCATCGTTGTAGATGGACTTGGCTTCCTCCACCTTGGCCATGTACTCGGCGAACAGGGCCTGGGTATCGGGGTCTTCGCTCAGGTTCCAGTAGCCGTAGGTGTTGGTATCCACAAAAGGTTCGGTCCAGGTCTGGGGATCGGCGTAGTCTGCACCCCAGTTGCACTTCATCAGGGCATAGTCGCCGCTGCGGCGCACCGCAGAGAGGAATCCGGTCTCGGGACCAGCCTGGACGATGATGTCGATGAAGTCGGTACCCAGCACTCCTTCGATCTGCTGTTCCACAACCTGACATTCCTTATCCCAGTTGGCGGTGCTGGGGTTGTAGGGCATGAGCACCTTGATGGGGAAAGTCGCACCCGCGGCAGTCAGTTCCGCTTTGGCGGCATCCCGGTACTCCACCGCCTTGGCGGCGTCGAAGCTGTCGCCTTCGGTGTAAGAGACCAGGGCATCGTACTGGGTATAATCCTTGCCGTCGCCCACCGCAAAGTTGGCGGGGGTGATGGTGTTGTTCAGCAGGTCGGAGGGGTTATAGGGTTCGCTGACGGTCAGGGCCTTCACACGGTCCAGAGCCGCCATGACAGCCTTACGGAAGTTTTCGTTGTTGACGGCGATCTTCCAGTTTTCCGGCTCGTACTGCTCATCAAAATGCGGGTCGAAGTTGAAGCTGTAGAAGTAGCTGAAGGAAACGTCCGGGCGGGAACCGTGCACCAGGCTGGCAGTGCTTTCATCGGCCAGCATGGCGTCCAGCAGGTCGGAAGGCACAGCCGCATAATCGCTTTCGTCCGCCTGATACATGGAAACACTGACGTTGATGGCTTCGGCGTTGTAGATCTGGCGGATCTCGTCAATAAAGACGTTGTCCTTGTCCCAGTAGCTCTGGTTCTTGGTCAGAATACGCTCCTGCTGAGGCAGATAGCTGGACAGGATGAAGGCACCGTTGTACAGCAGGTTCTCGTTGTCCAGGCCAAACTGGTCGCCGCACTCTTCCAGAAAGGGTCCGTACACCGGCATATAAGAGGTGTAGGACAGAACGCTCAGGAAGAAGGGGCAGGGCTGATCCAGGGTATAGACCAGGGTGTAATCATCCACTGCCTGCACACCGATGCTGTCGGCTTCCACCGGGTCCACCACTTCGATGGGTTCGCCGGTGTCGTCCACGGCGTTTTCACCGGTGGCCAGTCCCAGGGTCTCCAGGGTCAGCAGGTAGGCGGTGTAGTCATAGTAGGCCTGGGCATTGTGCACCACGGCGCCGGTGGAATACATGTACTGGTTATCCGCCGAGTTATGAGCATCATTTACATAATGGGCGGTGGACACCCAGTCGTTGGCGGTGACGTCGGCGACTTCGTTGCCGTCCTTGTCCACCCACTTCACACCCTGGCGGATGTGGAAGGTCCACTGGGTCATGTCCTCGTTGCTCTCCCAGCTTTCAGCCAGAGACGGGATGATGTTGCCGTAGGAGTCGTACTCCACCAGGCAATCCACCACGTTGGCACCGATCTTGTACTCGTTGGTCAGGCTGGTGGTCAGGTAGTTCAGGGTGGTGACCTCATTGGAATACAGCTCACGGTAGACCGCCGCTCCCTCTGCGGTGGTGCTGCCGCCGCTGCCGCCGCAGGCCGCCAGAGACAGGCACATGGCGCCGGAGAGCGCCAGGCAGACGAACTTTTTCGTCACGTTCATATAGTCTCACTCTCTTTCCTTGTTGGCTGGTCGGGCCTTGATGCCGGGCAAACAGGGGTGTGCGCCCGTTTTTCCCCAAAAAAGACAAAAAGCAAACAAGCCCACACCCATGTGGACACTGTTTGCCCTTGAAATGCCTTGAGCCCGTCGACCCTCGGCAGCATCTTTGCGGAAAAAACCGATTGGGTTTAGTATACCAAAGCCGATGGGAAATGTCAATAAAAGCCCGTCATTATGCCCATGTTCACGGCAGGATCATGTCAATGCCGGTCTGCAGGGTATCCCGGTCGATGGCCCCCACAGCCCGGGCAACAGCCCCGCCCTCGGCGTCGATGAAGTAGGTGGAGGGCAGCGAGTAGACCGAGTAGGTCAGCGCGGCATCGGATTGGGTATCAAAGTATACCGGGAAGGTATACCCCTGTTCCGCCACAAAGTCGGAGGCGGTGTCCACCGTTTCCCGGGAGCCGTCGGTCATGTTCACCATCAGGAACTGTACATCTTCCCCCAGTTCCTGATAAGCCTGCTCGAAGTCGTCCATCTCGCTCTTGCAGGGACCGCACCAGCTGGCCCAGAAGTTGACCACGATCGGTTTACCTGCAAAATCAGACAGATTCACGGCGTTGCCCTCGGCATCGTAGACGGTAAAATCCGGTGCCGTCTGCACGGCGGTTTCTTCTTCCTCCGCCTCTTCCTCACCTTCCTCCGGCTGGGGTTCCGCGGTGGCTTCCGGGGCATTCTGCCCTTCTTCCGGTGTGGAGGCGGCCGGTACAGGGGTGGCCTGGGCAGCCAGCAGAGTGTGGGGGGTATTATCTGCGCTGAGGGTACTGTACAATCCCCCGGCCACTGCCAGCAACAGTACAAATCCGGCCAGCCCCAGGAGCAGTGCAATCTTTTTATTCATGGTCGTTCCCCTTTCAGCTCAGGAAGGTCAGCAGGCGGCCCAGCAGGCCGGTGGCCATCAGCACGCCGATGAACACCAGAAAGCCGCCGCTGACGCGGTTGATGATTTCGTAATGGCGCTTGATCCAGTCAAAGGCGGATTTCAGCTGGTCGATGAGCAGAGCGCTGACCACAAAGGGTACGCCCAGCCCCAACGAGTAGGCCAGCAGCATCCAAACGCCGGTCCAGACGCTCCCCTGCTGGGAAGCCAGCAACAGCGCCGATCCCAGGAAAGCCCCCACGCAGGGCGTCCACCCCAGGGAGAAAATCAGACCGAACAGAACCGAGGAGAAGAACCCCGGGGTGCGCACGGCGGTCCCGCCGGCCATACCGCCTCGGAAGAGCTGCAGCCGCAGCACGCCGAGAAAGTTGAGACCGAAAAAGATGACCACCACACCGGAAACGATGTTGACGGCGGTCTGGTGAGACTTGAGGAAGCCGCCCACCGTGCCCGCCAGTGCCCCCATGGCCACGAACACCAGGGTAAAGCCCAGCACAAATCCCAGGGCCCCGGTGAGGGTCTTGCGGACACTGCGCCGGCCCCCTGCAAAGTAGGACACATAAATGGGAAGCATGGGCAAAAGGCAGGGAGAAATGAAGGTGATGATACCTTCCAGGAAGGAGATAAGATACTGCATCCGATGGATTCCTTTCTGTATGGTAAATGGATTTGACGGGGAGGGTCTTTTTGGCTATACTGGCAGAAAAGGAGGTGACGGCAATTGCCGTTTGAGACCTTATTTCCCGTATGGGACAAGCTGACGCCGGAACAGCAGCGGACACTGAAGAACGCGGCCATCCTGCGCAAGGCGTCCAAAGGCACCATCGTCCATGACGGTGCGGCGGACTGCCTTGGTTACCTGCTGGTGCGCAGCGGTCAGCTGCGGGCGTACTTTCTTTCGGAAGAAGGCCGGGAGATCACCCTGTACCGGCTGTTTGAGCGGGATGCCTGTCTGCTGGCAGCCACCTGCATGATGCCCAGTATCCAGTTCGATGTGACCATCGAGGCGGAAAAGGACAGCGAAATGTATATCATCGGGCCGGAAACCTACAAAGCGGTCATGAAGGAATCTGCCGCCGTGGCCAACTACACCAACGAGATCATGAGCACCCGACTTTCGGACGTGATGTGGCTGATGGAGCAGGTGCTGTTCCGCAGTTTCGACCGGCGCCTGGCCGGGTTCCTGGTAGAGGAAAGTGAGCTGGACGGCACCACCGTGCTGAAAATCACCCACGAGAAAATCGCCAACCACCTGGGCACCGCCCGTGAGGTGGTGACCCGCATGCTGCGGTATTTCCAGGAAGAAGGTATGGTCCATCTGGCCCGCGGCACGGTAGAGCTGACCGACGTTCCCCGGCTGAAAGCCCTGCAAAACGCATAAAGGCACGCCCCGCCGCGGCGGAACGTGCCCTGTGTGCCTGATTTACAGCAGTGCCAGGATGCGGGCCTTGGGCAGTGCGCCCACCGAGCGATTGACTTCCTGGCCGTTCTTGATGACCACCAGGGTGGGAATGCTCATCACGCCGAACTGCGCGGCCAGCGCGGGCTGCTCATCCACGTTGATCTTGCAAACCTTGATGTCGCTGCGCTCGGCGGCGATCTCGTCCAGGATGGGGCCCACCATACGGCAGGGGCCGCACCAGCTGGCCCAGAAGTCCAGCAGGACGGGCTTGTCGCTGTGGAGCACTTCGTTTTCAAAGGTAGCGGTAGTAATATGAAGAACAGACATGGTTAAAATCCTCCGTTTGTTTTTTATTTTGCTTGGGTTTTGGGTTTCCCCTTTTGTTATGATACTATGATACCCACTTTTTTGCAAACCTTCCGTAACTATGTCACCAAAGGGGAAAGTCATACCTTCCCTCCTGTTTCCCCGGCAAAATCCACAACTTTTGGCCCGGGGTGTCCAAAAAGATTTTTGCCGTAAAATTTTGTATTTTGTCCACAGATGTGGTACAATCTTTGGTAAGCATAAAACCGGTCTGCAAGCCGTCCGGCGCGGAACCGGGAAAGAAAGTATATTGGTTTTGTGAACTGTAAGGAGAATGTTTATGGCGTATTATTTTTCTGAGCCGTCCCGTACCTTTGGCGAGTACCTGCTGGTGCCGGGGTATTCTTCTTCCGAATGTGTGCCCACCGCAGTGAGCCTGCGCACCCCGCTGGTCAAGTACCGCAAGGGCCAGGAAGAATGCCCCCTGGAAATGAACATCCCGATGGTTTCTGCCATCATGCAGTCCGTCTCCGGCGAAAAGCTGGCCATCGCTCTGGCCAAGCAGGGCGGTGTTTCCTTCATTTACGGTTCTCAGACCATTGAAGAGGAAGCCGATATGGTCCGCCGCGTCAAGGCCTACAAGAAGGGCTTTGTGACCAGCGACTCCAACCTGCCCCCCGAAGCCACCCTGGCCGACGTGCTGGACCTGAAGACCCGCACCGGCCATTCCACCGTGGCCATCACCGAGGACGGCACTCCCCACGGCAAGCTGCTGGGCATCGTCGCTTCCCGCGACTACCGCCTGTCCCGCATGTCCACTGACCTGAAGGTCACCGAGTTCATGACCCCGCTGGACAAGCTGGTCACTGCTCCCGCCACCACCAGCCTGCACGACTGCAACGACATCATCTGGGACAACAAGATCAACTCTCTGCCCCTGATCGATGAAGAAGGCCATCTGCAGTATATGGTTTTCCGCAAGGACTACGACAGCCACAAGGAAAACGTCAATGAACTGCTGGACCAGAACAAGAGCTACGTTGTGGGCGCCGGCATCAACACCCGCGACTACGCAGAGCGCGTTCCCGCTCTGGTAGACGCCGGTGTGGACGTGCTGTGCATCGACTCTTCCGAGGGCTTCAGCGAATGGCAGTCCCGCACCATCAGCTGGATCCGCGAGCGTTACGGCGACAGCGTGAAGGTAGGCGCCGGCAACGTGGTGGACCGTGACGGCTTCCTGTTCCTGGCCAAGGCCGGCGCCGACTTCGTCAAGATTGGCATCGGCGGCGGTTCCATCTGCATCACCCGCGAGACCAAGGGCATCGGCCGCGGCCAGGCTACCGCAGTTATCGAGGTTGCCAAGGCCCGCGATGAATACTATGAGCAGACTGGCATCTATATCCCCATCTGCTCCGACGGCGGCATCGTCCACGACTACCACATCACCCTAGCCCTGGCCATGGGCGCCGACTTCGTCATGCTGGGCCGTTACTTCGCCCGCTTTGACGAAAGCCCCACGAACCGCCTGCGCATCAACGGCAACTATGTGAAGGAATACTGGGGCGAAGGCTCCAACCGCGCCCGCAACTGGCAGCGCTACGACCTGGGCGGCGCCCAGAAGCTGAGCTTTGAGGAAGGCGTGGACAGCTACGTTCCTTACGCCGGTCCTCTGGCTGACGGCGTACAGACCACCCTGTACAAGGTGCGTTCCACCATGTGCAACTGCGGCGCTCTGTCCATCCATGAGCTGCAGCAGAAGGCTCGCCTGACCGTTGTGTCCTCCACCTCCATAGTGGAAGGCGGCAGCCATGACGTTATCCTGAAGAACAGCCCCAACAACTGATTCTTTTGATACTCTGATACAAGAACCCCCGCTTCCTGCCGGAAGCGGGGGTTCTTTTTTTGCTTATTTCCAAGTATCAGCCGGTGAAGCTCAGGTTGGCTGTGCCGCCCTGGCAGTCCACTTCAATGGAAACACCGGTGTTGCCGGGCTGGGATGTCTTACCGATTTTTTCCTCTCCGTCCACCGTCAGGGTACCGTTCTCATTCTCGGTTTCCAGGTAAAAGTCAGCTGCTTTTCCTTGCACGGTGACGGTGGCATTGCCGCCTTCCACATCCACTTCCAGCTGGCGGCCGACCTTGACCTGGTCCGCCGTAACGCTGCCGCGGGTCGCATTCAGGGAGATTTCATCCGCCGTGACTGCGGCAGCCGTTACCGTTCCGTCGGATTCTTCCTGCAATTCCACCTGGCGTGCGGTAATATTCCCCACCGTGACCACAGAAGCAAGGGAGTCTACTTCCAGCTCATCCAGGGTCATATCCGGCACAACAGCGCTGCCGCCATACAATTTGAGCTCCAGGCTGCGGGGCACCGCATTGCCGGGCAGCACCAGCGTCAGGGCGGCACCGTCCGTCGCCCCGGCAGTCAGCCGGACTTCCAGCTTGGCGTTGCGGGTCAATTCCTGCTGATTCACCTGGAGGGCATCATCGGACACGCCGCTGCCCCGCAGGGTCACGGCGGAAACGCTGTCATCCACCACCACGGTCAGATCCACATTGGAGAGTTCCAGGTCCACCTTGCTGATGGTCATGTCATACGCGGTTTCCCAGTCGGAAGCAGCCTGCACCGACGCCGTACCGTCATCCGTGGCGGCAGACTGCGGTGTCTGGGACTGGGTGGGTTCAGATACCTGCACTTCGGCGGTGGGGACCGGGGTCGCCACAGCGGCAGTGCTGCCGGAGGCGGAAATCTCCCGGTCACGACCAAAGCCCCGGAAACCGAGTGCCCCCGCAGACAGGGCCAGCGCCAACGCCACCAGCAGCAGAATGACCACAAAGAGGGCCAGCAGTCCGGGACCATGCAGACCGGTGCGGGTCACAGGTCCGGCAGCGGGATCTTCCGGCGGGATATTGCCTTCGGCGGAAGCGGCGGACGACGTTTCTTCGGCCGTGTTCTCTTCCCCGGTCAGGCCCTCCCCTTCCAGGATCTTGCGGGCCACCGTTTCGGGGTCGCCCAGTTTTTCGGCGGTCTCGGCCTCATGGTCGGGGCCGGCGGCGTCAAAATATTCGGCATAATAGTCCAGCGCATCCCGGCGTTCCTGCTGCGGCATAGCGGACAAAAGCTGTTCCAGCTTGGCAAGGTATTCGTATTTGGTCATGGCGTTTCCCCCCAAAACAAAGTGTCGATTTTTTTGGTGTATGCCCGCCATTCATCTTGATACCCTTGCAGGCGGACAAGTCCCAGTTCTGTGATGCGGTAATAGCGGCGGTTGCGGCCGTTGGCGGTTTCGTCGTGCACGGTCAGGCATTGGTCCTTTTGCAGGCGGCGCAAAACCGGATACAGCGAGGATTCCGACACATCCAGCACCTCTTTGATCTGCTGGGTGATGCGGTACCCGTAGGAGCCTTCCGCCTGCTGGGAGACCACGGCCAGCACAACGGCGTCCAGCAAGGCCGCGCTGGATACAAAGGTCATGGCATACTCCCTTCTTATCATATGTCTTTATATATTATATATCATATAATATAGTGTTTTGCAATAGGTTCTGCGCTTGCCCAGCAAAAAAAATTGCCGCGGAAGGTCCGCGGCAGACAAAAAGAACCCCCCGCCTGAGGGAAAGGCGGGGGTCCAAAAGAAAGGAGGAGAAGAACACATGAAAAAGTTTGTTTAGCTTTGCTTGCAAGTAAATTGTAACCCTTTTGCAACCATTTGTCAACGGTCATTTGTTAAAGTTTTGTAACTATTTCCGCATCTTTGTTACTTCTTTACCGCTTCTCCCCCGTTGTTCGGTTTCAGGTCCTGGGTTCCAGGGAAATGGAGGCCTCAAAGCTGGATTTTCCGTCCGGCAAAATGCCGGCAAAGTACCACTCACCGGTTTCCAGCCGGCAGCGATACAGCTCAAAAGAGCCGTTCCGGGGAACCTCCTTGTGATAGTAAATGATGATGTCCCGGGCAAAGGAAGATTCCAGTTCCTCGGTCGGCAGGGCATCACAGATCACATCCACATACCGGGCATTATTCATGTGGCCGTTCATATCGCACTGACTGTAGGTAGCGGTGTGAGTGCCTACATGCTCGCAATCTTCCAGATGGGCCTTGTGCATCTTCATGGGCAGTTCCTGCTCCACCTCCAGCGACCAGTGGGCGGTGGAAAATTCCTCCGGGTGCTTGCGCAGAATGACCCGGCGGTCGGTGTCAATGAGCACCCACCGGCTGTCCACCAGGGCCACCTCGCTGCCGGATTCATCCAGCACCCGGGTGATACGCTTGTTTACCGCCCGCTTGAGTTCTTCCGGAATGGTAATCAGGGTCAGGTGCTCATCCACCCGGGGCACCCGCTCGAAGTGCAGCGCCTGTTTGGCCAGCACATAGGCAGTGTGGGTACGGGCGTAGACTTCGTCGGTGATCCCCAGGGCAATGGCGTGTTCCCCCGCGATCTGCTGGGCATAGCGCAGCACCGAAGCGGGCTGCACATAGCCGAAGCAGTCACCGTCGTGGCGGTACACCTGGAAAGGTTCGGTATATCGGGTCATGTCCGCAGACATGGGCAGCATCTCCTTTTCTTGTCGATCAGTTTATTATAGCACGGGTTCCCCTGCCGCGCCAGTTCCCTTTGGATAAAGGTTCCTTTTTGACCAAAAAAGCCCCTTCCGTCAGACCGGAAGGGAGCTTTTTTGAAGTTCAGTAATTGTCCCGCATCTTTTTGCGCAGCTTGCGCCAGATATTGAAGCCGGACAGGGCCACCGCCCCCAGCAGGAAGATAACCACCATCCAGCTGCCGCCGCTCTCGTCGTAGCTCTTCATCTGGCTCCACTGGCTGTCCATCTCGGCGTTGATCTCGTCGGGCAGGGTAACGAACACCTCCGCCTTGGACATGACCTCTTCGTCAGGGTATGCGATGGGGCTGTACTTGATGTCATCGTCCAGCAGTTCCCACACTGCCGTGATGGGGGTGGAATAGCCGATGTAGTCGCAGTTGGCATAGCCCACCGAAGTTTCACACATATAATTGATGAACATTTCGGCAGCTTCCTTGTTCTTGCTGGTGGCAGGGATGCACATGCTGTCCACAAAGAAGTTGACGCCTTCCTCCGGGTGGACAAAGGCCAGGTCGGGGTTGTCATCGATCATGGTCAGGGCATCACCGGCATAGTAGGGCGCCAGGGCCGCTTCCCCGCCCTCCATCTTGTCGAAGATCTCGTCCATGACGTAGGCCTGCACCACGGATTTCTGTGCCTGCAGGTCCTGCATGACCAGGTCCACTTCCTACACCGACGGCGGATTCAGGGAAAGTCCGGCCCGCTTGGCGGCGATGGCGTAGGCATCCCGGGAGTTGTTGAACATAAGCACATTGCCGGTGTACTGCACATCCCAGAGAGCCGACCAGCTGGTGGGTGCTTCGTCCACCATGGTGGTGTTGTAGATCAGGCCGGTGGTGCCCCACATATAGGGCACGCTGTAAGTGTTATCAGGGTCAAATTCCCAGCCCAGATAATCCTCGCCGATGGCGGCCATATTGGGGATATTGTCGTAATCCAGGGGAGCGAGCATATCCTCCGCAATGAGCTTGCCCACCATATAATCGGAGGGGAAGATCACGTCATAGCTGGCGCCGCCGGATTTCATCTTGGCGTACAGGCTTTCGTTGGAATCGAAGGTGGTGTAATTCACCTTGATACCGGTGAGTTCCTCAAAAGCGGAAACCACATCCACGCTCTCATCCGAGCCGTCGGAGATATACAGGCCCCAGTTGTAGACGTTCAGGGTGATATTGTCATCGGCAAAGCGGGTCCAGTCATAGTCACCGGAAACCGAGATATCCTCATTGACGACGATCTCGTCCGCCGCAAATGCAGGCATGGTACACAGCAAAGCCAGCGCACCGCCCAGGGCAAAAACACGTTTCAGTTTCATGGCTGCCCTCCCCTTCACGCTTCGGCCGCGCTCTTGCGGATGGCCGCCTGGTTGCGGCGATAAGCGCGGGAATCCATGTGGTTGGAAACCAGGATGATGGTCAGGATGACCAGGAACATGATGGCAGACAGAGCGTTGATCTCGGGGCTGACCTTCTTGCGGGTCATGCTGTAAATGGCGATGGGCAGGGTCTGCATGGTGCCGCAGTTGAAGTAGGAGATCATAAAGTCATCGATGGAATAGGTCAGGCAGATGAGGAAGGCCGAAAGGATGGCCGGGGTCAGCTGGGGCAGGATCACCTTGAAGAATGCCTGCCGGGGCGTGCAGCCCAAGTCCAGCGCCGCGTTATACAGGCTGGGGTCCAGCTGGCGCAGTTTGGGGCCCACGTTGAAGATCACATAGGGCACGTTGAAGGTGATGTGGGCAATGAGAAGGGTGGCCCAGCCGAAGATGCCGCCTTCGCCCCCTACCCCGGCCTGCTGCAGCAGCACAAACAGCAGCATCAGGGAAACACCGGTGATGATCTCAGGGTTGACCACCGGGACATAGCTGATGTTGTTGACGATCAGCTGGGTGCGGCGGGACATGGAATTGATGCCGATGGTGGCCAGGGTGCCCAGCACGGTGGCCAGCACCGAGGATACCAGGGCCAGCACCAGGGAAAGCCCCAGGGCCGAGAGGATCATCTCGTTCTGGAACAGGCTCTTGTACCAGCTCAGGGTAAAGCCGGAAAAGACGGTACGGCTCTTGTTTTCGTTGAAGCTGTAAGCGATGAGCACCGCGATGGGCAGGTACATGAACCCGAAGATCATCACGATATAGGCACGCTGGAGCAGGCGTTTGTGTTGGGTTTTCATTACATCACGCCCTCCATTTCTTCTTCGTCAAAGCTGGAAGTGAAGCTCATGCACAGCAGGACAATGACCATCAGAGCCAGGCTCATGGCGGAGCCCAGGTTCAGGTTGTAAGAGTTGCCCAGGAACTGCAGTTCGATCAGGTCACCGATGAGCAGGTTGGAACCGCCGCCCAGCATACGGCTGATGATAAAGGTGGACACCGCCGGCACGAACACCATAGTGATGCCGGTGGCGATGCCGGGCTTGGCCAGGGGGATAAGCACGTGGGTCAGGGTGCGGAAGGTGTTGCATCCCAGATCCTGGGCAGCTTCGATGATGGAATCATCAATCTTGGTCATGGCGGTGTACAGGGGCAAAATCATATAAGGCAGATAGTTGTACACCATGCCCAGCACCACCGCCCCGGCGGTGTTGATCATGTTCAGCGGCCCGATGCCGAACAAGCCCAGCAGCTTGTTGATGAGGCCGTTTTTCTCCAGCAGGGTCATCCAGGCATAGGTGCGCAGCAGAAAGTTCATCCACATGGGCAGCATGATCAGCATGAGCATGATGTGCTGCTTGTTCGCCCGCAGGCGGGAGAGAAAATACCCCACCGGAAAGCCCAGCACCAGGCAGATGACGGTGGCTTCGGCCGCCAGCAGCAGGCTGCGGGCAAAGACCGAAGAGTAGCGCCCGATCTCCGAAAGATTCTGCAGGGTGAAAACCCCGGAAGCGTCGGTGAGGGCGTACCAGATGACGATGAACAGCGGCACCACGATGAAAATGGCCATCCACAGCAGGTAGGGCGCCGCTGCCCAACGGGAAGCTTTGGAACGAAGCATGCGGCGTCACACCCCTTCCCGCGACATGATGTGGATCTCGTCCGGGCCGATGTTCATACCGATGATCTCGCCGGGCTGGCTGGCCTGGGTGGAGTGGATCAGCCATTCCTTGCCTTCCACATCCACATGCATCTCGAAATGCACGCCCTTGAAGATCACATCCCGCACCAGGCCGGTGAGCATGCCGGTGGACGGCGGCACAATGGCCACGTCCTCCGGGCGGACCACCACCTGCACCGGTTCATTGTAGGCAAAGCCACGGTCCACGCAGGAGAAGTCATGGCCGCAGAAGCTGACCAGGAAGTCCTTGACCATGATGCCGTCCACGATGTTGGAATCACCGATGAAGTTGGCGATGAATGCATTCTGGGGTTCGTTGTAGATGTCCTGGGGGCTGCCGATCTGCTGGATATTGCCCTTGTTCATGACCACCACGGTATCGGACATGGTCAGGGCTTCCTCCTGGTCGTGGGTGACATACACGAAGGTGATGTTCAGTTCACGCTGCAGGCGCTTGAGTTCCAGCTGCATCTCCTTGCGCAGTTTCAGGTCCAGAGCGCCCAGAGGTTCGTCCAGCAGCAGGACCCGGGGCTGGTTGACCAGGCTGCGGGCAATGGCCACGCGCTGCTGCTGACCGCCGGAAAGCTGATGGATACTGCGGCGCTCAAAGCCCTTGAGACCCACGATCTCCAGCATTTCCAGGACCTTGGGCCGCAGCTGTTCTTCGGGCATCTTCTTCAGCCGTAGGCCAAAAGCCACGTTCTCAAACACATTCAGGTGCGGGAACAGGGCATATTTCTGGAAGACGGTGTTCACCTGACGCTTGTACGGCGGCAGACCGGTAATATCCTTGCCGTCAAAAAGGACACTGCCGGACTGCGGGGTGATAAAACCGGCAATCACGCGCAGAGTGGTCGTTTTGCCACAGCCGGAAGGGCCGAGGAAGGTGACGAACTCTTTGTCGTGAATGTCCAGCGAAAGGCCGTTCAGAATCCTTTCCCCGTCGAAGTCAACAACAATGTCCTTGAGCGATACGATGAGCGATTCATTCATTTTATACTGCATCCCCCTTTGCGGAATCTGTGCCGGCGGCTCCGGCTCCATGCGGATACCTACCGGTCAGCGCCCATGACGCCACCCCGCAAAAGGTTTGTTACACCGTCATGCCCGGCTGGTCCGGACCGCGGCTGCAGTGGCACATACAGCGCTTGTTTTGTGTTCAATAGATGCAAAACACAAGTTTCATTATACCGTGTTCCCGGGGGCTGTCAATCAATTTTTGTATAAATATAGGGAAAAAGCATGCAAAATGACACTTTGCCAAAAAGTGTTCAGCCTGTATCCATACATCAAAAAAGCAGCCCGCGCCAAAAGGCACAGACTGCTGCCGTACAGTGGTTTGCTCAACGGGCGGCAGGCGGCAAACGCAGGCGGATACGCAAGGTATCGCCTTCCAGTTCGGCATACACCTGTCCGTTCATCGCTTCGGTCAGCTGCCGCACAATGGCCAGTCCCAGCCCCGCCCCGCCGCGGCCGCTGCGCCGGGCGTTGTCCGCCCGCCAGAACCGGTCAAACAGATGAGCCGGGTCGATGGCAGAAGGGTCCGCCACCTGATTTTCCAGCACAAGGCCGTCCGCCGTCTGGGTGATGGTCAATCCGCCCGCTGCATGCTGGACGGCATTGGTCACCAGGTTGCGCAGCACTCGGTCCAGGGCGTCGGGGTCCGCCAGGACGGCGGCGCTTTTATTCGTAAACTCCAACCGGGGTTCCAGGCCGGCTGCCTCCAGCTGGGGGTACAGGGCCGCCAGCACCTCGCACAGGGCAGGCCACAAAACCGCCGGGCGAAGGTCCATGGGCATCTGTTCCCCGGCATTGAGGCGGGTATACAGAAACATCTCATCCAACAGGGATTCCAGGTCATGCAGGCGCTGTTCCACCGTATCCAGCCGCCGGGCGCGGGCGTCCGGGTCAGATTCGGTGCGCAGCAGTTCCAGGTGGCCGCAGGCGGCTGCCAGCGGTGTGCGGATATCGTGACTGAGGGCTGCCATGGTGTTCTGCAGTTCCTGTCCAGCCTTGCAGGTGTCCAGTGTCTGCTGCCGGGTCTGGTCCAGCCTGCCGTTGATGGCCCGGGCCGCCCGCACCACCGGTTTCAGCCGTACCGACACGGACAGGCGGGTGTTGGAGTCCGGCGGGGTGTTTTCCAACCAATCAGCCCAGGCGGAAAACTGCAAAAGCAGGCGCAGCACAAGCACCGCCAGCATCGCCACGGCACAGGAGAGCAGAATCACGGCAATGAGCATCAAAGCACCTCTTCCCTGTTCAGGAGTATTTGATCACGCCTGGTCCCGTTTACGCAGGGACAGGTCGGTAAGCAGGCCGTACACCACCACCCAGACCAGGCATACCGCCGCAATGTGAAGATACGTCATAGGCTGGAAGTCCGGGGTGATCATCCGGCCGCAGCCACAGATGGTAAACCGGGTCAGATCCGGCAAGTGCAGCAGTTGGCAGGCAAATCCCAGCATCAATGCCGGCAATCCCGTTCCCACACACAGGGCGACCAGCGCCATCCAGCCTTCCCGACGAACCAGGGTGGACAGAAACATCGAGCACATGGACATAGCCCAGCCCGCCAAACAAGCGGACAGATACATCTGCAACCATCCCATAAGGTTACCACCTACCGAGCCAAACACCAGCACCGGGCTCAAGGCCAGGGGGATCAGCAAGTAGGCCGCCATGAGCAGTGCATTATAGACCAGCAGGCACAGGGCACGTCCCACCACATAGGGCCAGTGACACCCCAGCGTGGAAAAGATGTTTTTGACGGCTCCTGAAGTGTAATCTTCGGCACAAAAAACGCCGCCGAACACAGCAACCATCGAAACCCAGAAACCGCCCGCAAACAGCATCTGATGCATATACTCCAGCAGGGTATAACCCGCGAACACGGCGGCGTCGACCATATCTTCGGCAGTAATTTCCGCTCCTTGTGCCTGCATGGCGTTGACTGTTTCCTGGTCGGAAAGCAGGGTCGAAAAAACATATCCCAGGGCGATCATACCCAACCCCAAAAGCACCGCAGTCAGCAGATACTTCTGCCGCCGCATGCGGTACCAGTCCATCCGGAACACTTCAAACATGATCTTCCACCCCCATCATCTGCAAAAAGTAATCTTCCAGTTCCTGACGGTGGATACCGATGGACTGCACCGCCGCGCCGCCTTCCAGCAAGGCGGCGTTGATCCGGGCGGGGTCGGCGGCGTCATAGATGCGCAGCTCCCCTTCCGGGCGCACGGTATAGTCGTGCAGGTGCAGTTTTTCTTCCAGCAGAGCCGCCGCACGGTGAGGGTCCGGGGTCTGCAGGGCAATGTAATCCCGGCATTGGGCGGACAGTGCCTCCGCCGTGATCTGCTGTACCATGCGGCCGTCCCGAATGATACCGTAACAGGTGGCGAATTTTTCCAGCTCGCCCAGAATGTGGCTGCTGACCAGAACTGTCACACCCCGTTCGGCCTGCAGCTGCTGCAACAGAAGCCGCACGTCCCGGATACCTTCCGGGTCCAGACCGTTGGAAGGTTCATCCAACAACAGCAGGTCCGGATCGCCCAGCAGGGCCAGCGCCAGCCCCAGACGACGGCGCTGCCCCATGGAAAACCGTTTGGCTGCCTTTTTGCCCATCTTTTCCAGGCCTACCTGGGCCAGCACCCGGTCCACGGCGGATTTTTCATCGTCCAGCCCCAGAAGTTTGGCTTTCAGCAGGCAGTTATCCCTGGCGGACAGTGACCCGTACAGGCCGGCATCCTCAATGAGGATGCCCACCCGGCGACTGAAGGTTCCCTGTTCCGAAGGCTGGCCGAAAATTTCGATCTGCCCGGCAGTGGGTTTGGCCAGCCCTGCCAGCAGTTTGAAGGTGGTGGATTTGCCGGCGCCATTGGCACCGATAAAACCATAGATTTCGCCCTGCGGCACCTGCATATCCAGATGATCCACGGCGGCTTTGCCGCGGTAGGACTTGCACAGGCCCAGGGTTCGCACGGCGGTTTGCATCTGATCCTCTCCTTTGTTTGGTATGGCTTTATTCTACCGGGCAAAGACCAAACAATCGCAAAGGAAATATAAAGAAAGAATAAAGATTGCCCGTATCATTCCAGCCGGAACCCTATGCCCCACACCGTTTTGATATAGTCATCGGTACCGGTTGGGCGCAGCTTGGCGCGGATGTTGGAGATGTGCACGTTGATGGTCTTGTCCTCCACAAAAGCCTGTTCCTGCCAGACGGATTCGTAAATTTCCTGCCGGGTAAACACCTTTTTGGGGCGGGCCGCCAGCAGGGCCACGATCTCGTATTCGTGCAGGGTCAGGGCTACCGGCCCCCCCTTCACCGTCAGGGTACGGGTCTCGGGGTCGATGGACCAGTCCTTATATTGTATATGGGAAGGCTGTGCCGCGGCAGCCCCCGCATGGCGAAGCTGCACCCCCACCCGCAGCCAGAGTTCCTGCAAGGAGAAGGGCTTGGTCAGATAGTCATCGGCCCCCAGTTCCAGCAGTTCCACTTTGTCCTGCAAGGCAGTACGGGCGGACAGTACAATGACCGGCACGCTGCTGTGGTCTTCGCCCCGGATGCCCGCCAGAAGCTGCTGCCCGGTCAGACCGGGAAGCATCAGGTCTGCAATGATCAGGTCTGCCCCGCCCTGCTTCCAGTACAAGCGGCCTTCGGTGCCGGAAAACGCCTGGGTACAGCGGCATCCGCGGGCCGTGAGGTATTCGGCCACGGCGTTGTTGATGTCGGTATCATCTTCAATGATCAGAATGTGCGGCATGATTATCCCCCTCTTGATCCGGTCTTCTGTTTATGATACCGCAAAAAATGTTTTCTGCAAAGGGGTTGACATTTTTCGGGCACGATGTATTATTGTATTAGATAGTTAATACAATAATACAAAGGAGGTGCCGCGATGGAATGGAACATCGCGCCCGGGCGCCCGGTGTACCTGCAGCTGATCGAACAGCTGGAACTGGCCATTGTGACCGGGGCGCTGCCCGCCGGGGCCAGGGTCCCGCCGGTGCGGGAACTGGCTGCCGAAGCGGGGGTCAACCCCAACACGATGCAGCGGGCATTGCAGGAACTGGAGAACCGCGGACTGCTAAAAACCCAGCGCACCGCCGGACGCACCGTATGCGCCGGAGCGGAACAGCTGGACGGTCTGCGCCGTCAGCGGGCCGAAGCCCTGGCACAGGAATTCTGGAACCAGATGCAGGCACTGGGCGTCAGTGCCGAGGAAACCGCCGCGCTGCTGCGCGCGGCCGCCGAAAAGGAGAACGAGTGATGCAAGCAATCTATCAGGCCAAGGGGCTGGGCAAAAGCTACGGCCGCAAAACGGCCCTGGAAAACGTCAGCTTTGAGATTCTGCCCGGGCGGCTGGTGGGGCTGCTGGGACCCAACGGCAGTGGAAAAACCACCCTGCTGAAACTTTCGGCCGGGCTGCTGACCCCCAGCACAGGCTGTGTGCTCATTGACGGGCATACACCGGGTGTTGCCACCAAAACCATTACCTCCTACCTGCCCGACCGTATGTCCCTGCCGACAGAGATGAAGGTAGACGATATGGTCAGCCTGTACGGAGAGTTCTTTGCCGACTTCGACACCGCCAAAGCTTCGGCCATGCTGGCAGACCTGAAACTGGACCCCCGCCAGCGCATCGGCGCCATGAGCAAAGGTACCCAGGAAAAGATGCAGCTCTGCCTGGCCATGAGCCGCGCTGCCCGGCTGTATCTGCTGGACGAGCCCCTGGGCGGCGTGGACCCGGCGGCCCGGGAATACATCCTGAACACCATCGTGCGCAACTACAACGAGGACGCCGCCGTGGTGATCTCCACTCATCTGGTGGAGGATGTGGAGCGGATGCTGGATGAAGTGCTGATCCTGAAAGACAGCCATCTGCTGCTGCACCGGGGTGTGGATGAACTGCGCGAAGAAAGCGGCATGAGTCTGGATGAATATTTCCACGACACCTTCCGTGTCTGACCGAGAGGAAAATGAGGAACTTTGCCATGATGAACAAACTTTTGAAATACGAATGTATGGCCGTGGGGCGTATCCTGGTGCCCATCTGGGCCGGTACGGCGGTGTTTTCCCTGCTGACGTCGGTGATAACCCGGCTGGACGACATCTTTGCCGGGGCAACCGGTATCCCCATCACTTCTGTGCTGGAAAACTTTTTCACGGTTCTGACCGCTCTGTTTATCTTTGCTACCATTGCCGCCTGCGTGATTCTGAACATTCAGCGGTTCTACAAACTGCTGGGCGACCAGGGTTACCTGATGTTCAGCCTGCCCGCCACCCCCTGGCAGCACATAGCCGCCAAGCTGCTGTGCGCCTGCGGCACCACCATTGCCTCCATTCTCATTGCCATGGGCTGTGTGTGGATGGCCAATGCCGCCGGTGAAACGGAGGCAGCCCAGGCGTTCTGGGTCCAATTTTCCCTGCGGGATACCATGAACATGGTATTCCTGGTTCTGCTGATGGTGCTTTCCCTGATTTCTGCGTACCTGTATCTGTACCTGTGCATGGCCATCGGCTCCCGCTGGCCTCAGCAGCGGATGCTGGCCAGCATAGCCACCTATTTTGTGCTGGGCTTTATTTTGCAGATGACGCTTGTGTTCCTGTTCGTTGCGGGGGCTATTCTGGTGGCCAATCTTCCCCAGTCCGTGCAGGACGGCTTCGCCCGGTTTTTCCTGGAAGCAGCCATGAACCAAACGGCATTCGCCTGGGGGATTGCCGGTGTCATCCTCTTGCTTTTTGCTGCCGCAGATGCTATTCTGTGGGCAGTGACCCAGTATCTGATCACCAAAAAACTGAATCTGCCCTGAGAGAAGGAGGTCTATCCCATGGAACAACGTCAATACATCTGCCCCAAATGCGGCTGTCATGAATATGCCGCCGACCGTCTGCAGGCCACCGGCGGCAACTTTGCCAAGCTGTTCGACGTGCAGAACAAGAAATTCACCACCGTAAGCTGCTGCAACTGCGGCTACACCGAGCTCTACCGCGAGGTAGGCGGCGACGGATGGGACGTGCTGGACTTCCTGATCGGCGGCTGAAGATAACGGCATACAAAAAGAGGACCCCCGAGGGGGTCCTCTTTTTTTGGTTTGTGGGAAAGATCAATCGCGATGGCGGCCCAGAATGCGCAGCACATACAGGAAGATGTTGATATAGTCCAGATACAGGCTGAGAGCACCGATGATGGAGGACTTGTGCAGCATGGCAGCGTCGCCGCCGAAGTAGGAGTAGTAGTATTTCAGCTTCTGCACATCGTAGGCGGTAAAGGCCATGAACACCACCAGGCTGACAGCGCACAGGATCAGGTCAAACATACCGAAAGCGCCGGGCATGAAGATCATGAGCAGACCGCCCAGCAGACCCACGATAATGAGGGTGATCAGCGCGCCGGAAAGCATCGGCCCCCAGGAACTCAGATCCTTCTGGGTGCGGGAGCCGTACAGGGCCATGATGCCGAAGTACAGCGCACCTACCAGGAAGGCCAGCACCAGGGTGCTGAAAGCGTAGGCAGCAAAGATGATGCTGAGGTTGATGCCGTTGAGCACCGCATAGCCGAAGAACAAACTGGTGGCAGTGGAAGGGCGCAGCTTGTCGATGCGGGCGGACAGGACCACCACCATGACCAGCTCTGCGATGCAGAGCACCAGGTACAGACCACTGTTGAACAGGATATACACCAGCGGGCTGTACAGGGTGGCAATGCCTACGGCAAAGGTGACCAGCAGACCGGCAAACATCCACACAAAGGTGCGGGTCATATATTGGTTGAGGGTGCCGAAGGGACTTTCGGCATACGAAATGTTATAATATTTTTCGTCCATAGTTCTCTAGGACCCCTTTCTTTTTACGTACCCCTATTATATACTCTATCTGTTGGAAAATGTGTAAACGATATATGAATCATTGGCCATTTTTTTGTTAAGAGGTGAAAAATGTTGTTCCAGGACCGTTTCGGGGTGTATCTGCACATCCCCTTTTGCCGTGCCCGGTGCCGGTATTGCGACTTTTATACCGCCCCCGGCGCCAGAGAAGTCCCACAGCCCTACGTAGACGCCCTGCTGCGGGAACTGCGCAGGGAGGAACGACAGCCCGACACCCTGTATTTCGGCGGGGGCACCCCGGCGCTGCTCTCCCCCGTTCAGGTGCGCAGCCTGATTGAGGCAGCCAATCCCCTGCCCGGGGCGGAGATCACCCTGGAAGCCAACCCCGACGTGGTCAGCCCGGAATTGCTGGAAGATTTCCGGGAAGCCGGAGTGAACCGGCTGAGTTTCGGGGTACAGAGTGCTTCCGACACCCAGCTGCGCACACTTGGCCGTACCCACACCGCAGAAGGGGCCGCCCGTGCTCTTGCCTGGGCGAAGCAGGCCGGGTTCGACGACCTGTGCGGGGACATCATGCTGGCCTTGCCCGGGTACACCAACAGTGAATTTGACGACACCCTGGAGCTTTTGCGGCAAGGCGGATGCACCCACATCTCGGCCTATCTTCTGAAGATCGAGCCGGGCACCGCCTTTGCCCGGCGCCGCCCGGAAAATCTGCCCGACCCGGATGCCGCTGCGGATTTTTACCTGTATGCGGTACAGCAACTGGAAGCCGCCGGATACCGCCAGTACGAGATCAGCAACTTTGCACGGCCCGGTCACGAAGGGCGCCACAATCTTTTGTACTGGAACTGCCGGGATTACCGGGGCATCGGTCCCGCAGCCCACAGCTGTGTGGGCGGGGTGCGGCGGTTCTGGCCCAGCGACACAGCCGCCTTTATTGCCGGTACTCTGACAGAGGAAGAAGAGGGCGTCTGTGATGCCGAAGATTTTCTGCTCATGCAGCTGCGGCTGTGCAGCGGACTGGACTGGCAGGAGTATGTAGCGCGGGGCGGTGTCCCCCTGGATGCCCGGCGCACTGCCTTTCTGCGCCAGTGCGTGACCCACGGATATGCCGAATTCGACGGGCGTTTCCTGCGCCTGACCCCTGCGGGAATGGTGGTACAGAACGCTATTCTGGAAGAATTGATCTGATATGGCAAAACCCGCCCCGGGAAATATTCCGGGACGGGTTTTCTGTTTTTGCGTTTTACCGGCGGCGCCAATCATGGATCGTCCAGCAAAGCAGCCCGACCGACAGCCAGATGCCGCTGCGGACCAGCGTACTGCCCCACAGGTACAGGAATACCCCCGTTCCAATGCCGGCCATATGAACCACCAGCCAAAGCAGCTGAATCACCAGGGAAACGCCTTCCAGAATCACGGGCACCAGCAGGCGTTTGCGGGAACCGCGCCTGGCCGGGCCCAGCAGCCAATATCCACCCACCAGGGCCGCCAGCCAGGAAAGGGTGTGCAGCGTATCCAGCCCGCCGAAGGAATCGGCCACATAGATGGCCGCGGGGCCGTCGGCGCCGCCGATGATACCGATGGAAGCCGCCTCCTGCCGTGCTGTCAGACCGCTGACGGCAAAAACCAGTGCCAGAAAAATCGCCAGCACCAGAAACGCCCAGCGCCAGGGGCTGGCATTGTCCCGGTGGTCGGAAAATTCCCGGTTCAGAGTTTCGGCCAGCGTGCGGGCATCCCCCAGATCAGCCTGAATATCTGCCAGGGTCTCCCCCGCGTCCAGACGGCTTTGCAGATCGCTGGCCAGGTCGTTCATCACTCGCAGCCGGGTGGAACGGTCCAGGTGCAGATGCCGTTCCACCGTGTTCACATATCGCTTGACCTCGTTCATGGGGTTTCCTCCTTACAGAACTGTTCCACACAGGCGGCAAAAGCGTGCCAGGTTTCTATTTGCCGGGCCAGCACCTGCTGCCCCAGCGGGGTAACGGTGTAGATTTTGCGGGGCGCCGGACGCTGCTTGCCCGGCGCAATATTTTGCCATGCGGAGGTAATGCAGCCGTCATCCTCCAGCCGGTACAGAATAGGATAGAGAGTGCCTTCTTTCAGGTCCAGCGCACCGTCACTGTCCTGCCGCAGCCGCTGGATCAGCTCGTATCCGTGGGTGGGATGCTCTGCCAACAGGCGCAGGACCAGCATTTCCAGCACACCTTTTTTCAGCTGTTGGGCAAACCGCGTGGTATCCGGCGCATCTTCGCGGGACATTTCTTCTTCCCCCTTCCATTTTCAAGTATTTAGTTTTACTAAGTACATACTATCACATGGTATTCCCTCTGTCAATCTATCCCCTATCAAAAAAGGCAAGGCCCGCATAAACGGGTCTTGCCTTTTTCAGTTATCTTGATGCGGCTGCATCTGCATCACGGGCCACCCCAACAGAGCGGCCGCGTTTTCGTCGTGGGTAACAAGGACGGTGTCCCGTCCTGCAGCCAGACGGCGGATGGTCTCGGCGGCCTGAGCCACCAGTTCGGCATCCATACCGGTAAAGGGTTCATCCAGCAGCAGTGTTCCCGCTGCGGGGTACAGCAGCGCCCGCAGCAAAGCGGCGCGGCGTTTCTGCCCGCCGGAAAGCCGGGCGCAGGGCAATGCCAGGTCTTTGTCGCCAAAGCCCAGGGCACGCAGTTCCCGTTCCGCTGCAGCAGGGTCCCCGCCGGTAAGCACAATGTTCCCCGCAGCGGTCAGCTGGGGGCACAGGCGGTTTTCCTGAAAGACCGCCGCCACCCGGTCGATCCCGGTAACGGTTCCCCCGTCAGGGTTTTCCAGTCCCATCAGAATCCGCAGCAGCGTGGTCTTTCCGCAGCCGGACGGCCCCATAATGACCATAGGCCCATCCACCCGCATAGAAAGGTCATGCAGCACCGTGCGGGTGCCGAAGCGCTTTTCCAGGTGTTCCACCAGAATACTCACGGCGCTTTCACCTCCCCGCAAAGCCGGGCTTTCAGATACCGCAGGCCACGGGCAGCCACCGCTGAAAGCAGTGCGGACAACAGCACGATCACCAGCGTCCAGGCGAACACATCCGGGGTGGACAGGGTGATCTTGGCACGGTAGAGCGCATCCCCCACGCTGTGGTCGGGCAGGCCGATGACCTCGGCGGAGACGCCGCTCTTCCAGCACATACCCATGGCGGCGATGCAGCTTTCACTCAAAGAGGGAAAGACACCGGGCAGCCAGATATATCGCAGACGTTTGGACAAAGGAAGCCTGTACACCCGGGCCATTTCCAGCAGCTGGGGGTCCGTGTCGGCAATACCGCCCATCACGCCCGCATAAATCACCGGCAGCACATGGGTAAAGCTGACCACCACCGAAAGGTTGGCACTGCTCACCCACAACAAAGCCAGAATGACAAAGCTGGCCACCGGCATGGCGCGGATGAGCTGCATGGGCGGGCCGAGAAGGACCCGAACCCAACGCCAGCGTGCTCCCGCCGCTCCCAGAAGCAGCCCGCACACCAGCGCCAGCACAAAGCCGGAGAGGATGCGCAGGGCGCTGAAAGCGATACGGTGCCAGAATTCGGCGGTGGGAAGCTGCACGACCAAGGCCTGCAGCGTCTGCACCGGGGTGGAGAGAAACAGCCCGCCATGGCCCAGCGCCATGGCCGCCAGCTGCCACACCACCACCCAGAAGATTACCGCGGCCGCGGTATGCCAGCGGGGCGGGCGGGTCGTATCCCTAAGATCAGACGCCATAGTAGAAGCCGTCGTCAGGCAGGGCACCGCCTACGCTGGAAGGATCGGCGTCGTACAGGACCTGGAAGTAGGTTTCCAGGGCGGTGCGCATCTCATCACCGGTGACAAAGACGATGTTGCATTCGGGCAGAGCTTTCTGAGCCAGGGCAGCCTTGGCCACAATGCCGTAGCTTTCGCAAAGGGCGGCGGTGCCTTCCAGGTCTGTGTTGGCAGCTTCAGTGCTGGCCTGGTAAGCAGTCAGGAAAGCATCAAAGGCTTCGGGGTCAGCTTCGATGGCGTCGGTGCGGGCCACCAGAACGCCGGTCACCAGCTGGGAACCGGCCACCTTCTCCCACTCTTCGGTCATGTCGAACTTGACGCTCAGGCCTTCCACCTGGGACAGCGCGCTGGTCACAAAAGGCTGGGGCAGCATGGCGATGGTGCCTTCGCCCCGGGCGGTCATCTGGGCCACCACTTCGGTGGATTCGCTGAAGTATTCAATAGTCACATCGGTGTCGGGGTCCAGGCCGTTCTCGCTGAGCACATAGCGCAGCACATATTCGGGGGTGGTGCCCTTGCCGGTGGTCAGAATGGTCTTGCCCTTCAGGTCGGCAATGCTCTGGTACTCGGCATCGGAGTTCTCCACGATATACAGGACGCCCAGGGTGTTGATGGCAGCCACCTGCACGGCGCCTTCAGTCTTCTGGTACAGGGTGGCGGCCAGGTTGGCGGGAACCGCCGCGGCGTCCAGCTCACCCTTCACCAGCAGGGGCACGATCTCATCCGCCGCGCCGTACATGGTGAAGTCCAGATCAATATCGCTTTCCCCCTGGGCAACATCATCCACCAGGTTGATCAGGCCCATGGTGGTGGGGCCCTTCAGACCGGCCACGCGCAGAGCGGTGCCCTCGGCAGATTCCGGTGTTTCGGTGGGCGCGGGGGTCTCGGTAACAGCCGGGGCCGGGGTTGCCTGGACTTCGGACGAGGAGGCCGCGCCGCAGCCCGCCACAGAAACCGCCATTGCCATTGCGGTGAAAACAGCCAGAATACGTTTGAATTTCACAGTGATCTTCCTCCCAAGGCCGCCACAGGCGGTCAGATTTCCATTTGCTTTTGCCGCATTACTATACTATAATAAAGCAAGAATGTCGATTGCCGGTGCAACAGTTTTGCCCCGGCAACATTTTGCGGCTTACCGCCAACTCTCCAGGAAAGGATCTTTGCGATGAATCTGCGTCCCTATTATCCCGTTTTGCGCGGCACTTCCCTGCTGCGCGGCATGCGTGATGATGAACTGGACAAAATGCTGGACTGCTTTGCACCCCGGGTGCGCCGGTATCAGAAAGGTGAATTTCTGATGCTGGCCGGCTACGAGACCAAGGAAGTGGGCATTTTGCTGGAAGGGCAGATTACCGCCCTGAAAAACACCCCTGACGGCAGCAGCGTGGCCATCACCGAGATGGGTACCGGCGGGCTGTTCGGCGATGTGCTTTCCGGTTCCAGCACCAAAAGTCCGGTGAGCGTGATGGCCCAGACCGATTGTCTGGCCATCTATCTGCCCTATGAAAAAATCATTCATCCCTGTGCCCATCTGCATGAAAGTCATCTGCAGCTTTTGCAGAATCTGGTGCTGACCATCTCCAACAAATATTTCGCCCTGGATCGCCGGGTGGAACTGCTCATCTGCAAGAGTCTGCGGGTGCGCATCAGCCTGTGGCTGCTGGAACAGGCCGAAGAGGCCGGGCAGGATACCTTTGCGGTGCCCCTGACCCGGGCAGGTCTGGCCGAATACCTGAACTGCGACCGCAGCGCCCTGAGCCGGGAACTGGGCCGCATGCAGCGGGACGGGCTGATCGAGACCTTCCGGGGAAGTTTCAAAATTCTGGACAAAGAACGCCTGCGCCACCAGTGCCAGGAATGAGGTAACGTCATGAACCACCGTCATACCCCTGTTTTGTACATCGTCATTCCCTGCTACAACGAGCAGGAAGTGCTGCCCATCACGGCGCCGCTGTTCCTGAAAAAGATCAACGACCTGTCCGATGCCGGAAAGATCAGCCCGGACAGCCGGGTGCTCTTTGTGAATGACGGTTCCAAGGACAAGACCTGGCAGATCATCTCTGATCTGGCCGCTGCCGACCCCCACTATCTGGGCATCAGCCAGAGCCGCAACCGCGGACACCAGAACGCCGTGCTGGCCGGGTTGATGGAGGCCAAAGACCGGTGCGACATCACCATCTCCATCGACTGCGACGGTCAGGACGACATCAACGCCATGGACGCCATGGTAGACGCCTACCACGACGGCTGCGAAGTGGTGTACGGCGTGCGTTCCAGCCGCCAGACCGATACTTTCTTCAAGCGGTTCACCGCCGAAAGTTTTTACAAGCTGCTCAATGCCATGGGCGCGGAAGTGGTGTTCAACCATGCCGACTACCGGCTGATGAGTGCCCGGGTACTGAAAGAATTCGCCAACTTCAAGGAAGTGAACCTGTTCCTGCGCGGTATGGTGCCGCTGGTGGGCTTCAAATCCACCTGCGTTGCCTATGAACGCCACGAACGCATAGCGGGTGAGAGCCACTATCCCCTGTCCAAGATGCTGAGCCTGGCCTTTGACGGCATCACCAGCCTTTCGGTCAAGCCCATCCGCTTCATCACCGGGTTTGGCGTTCTTGTGGCGGTCATCTCTTTCATCGGGGTGATCTGGGCCATCATCGAAGCGCTGATTGGCGCCACCGTGTCCGGCTGGGCTTCCACCACCTGCATCATCTGCTTTGTTTCGGGTGTGCAGCTGGTCTGCCTGGGCGTGATCGGCGAATATATCGGTAAAATCTACATGGAGACCAAAGGTCGGCCCCGCTACATCATCAGCGACCGCACCTGGGACAAGGAGGAGGACGCATGAGCCGTCAGGTATGGAAGGGTTCCACCCTGCTCAATCCCGAACCGCCGGTGCTGGTCAGCTGCGGACCGCTGGATAAGCCCAACCTGATTACGGTGGGCTGGTGCGGTACCATCTGCACCCAACCTTCCATGCTCTCCATCAGTGTGCGGCCGGAGCGATACAGCTATGACCTCATCAAGGACAGCGGCGAGTTCGTGGTGAATCTGCCCACCGAACCGCTGACCCGTGCCGTGGACTGGTGCGGCGTAAAGAGCGGCCGGGATGTGGACAAATTTGCCGCCATGAATCTGCACGCGGCCCCTGCTGCCAAGGTAGGTACCGTTCTGCTGGAAGAAAGTCCGCTGAACCTGGAGTGCAAAGTCACCCAGCGCATCCCGTTGGGCAGCCACGATTTGTTCCTGGCCGAAGTGGTGGCAGTGGATGTGGACGAGAGCCTGCTGGACGAAAAAGGCAAGCTCTGCCTGGACAAGGCCAAGCTGATCGTCTATTCCCACGGCGAATATATGGCTCTGGGCAGGCGTCTGGGGACCTTTGGATACAGCGTACGCAAGAAAACCAAGCGCCGCAAATAATCAGAGAAGCAAAACAAAACGGCCGCTGCCGGGAGGAAATTCCCGACAGCGGCCGTTTTTGGTTTGGTGAAATACACAGAAAGCAAAGGACCCGCCGCAGCGGGTCCAAGCCCCTCTGTGGCGGGTCCTAATCAGGTTGGTAAAAATCGGATTACTTCTTCTGGACGTACTTCAGGCAGTCGAGCATAACGGCGACCAGGATGATGATGCCGGAGAAGACGAACTGCAGGTTGGTGTCAATGCCCAGAGTGGTCAGGGAGTAGGTCAGAGCGGTGAAGATGAAGACGCCGACCACAACGCCGGAGATCTTACCGATACCGCCGGTGAAGGAGATACCGCCCACGACGCAGGCCGCGATGGCGTCCATTTCCCAGCCCTGGCCGTAAGCAGCGGAGCCGGAACCCACCATGCGGATGCATTCAAGCCAGGAACCGAAGCCGTACAGAACACCGGCCATGACAAAGGCGCCCACAGTGACCAGGAAGACGGAAATACCGGAAACGGAAGCCGCTTCGGGGTTGCCGCCCACAGCGTACAGGTTCTTGCCGAAGGTGGTCTTGTTCCAGATGAACCAGACGATGACCACGGCAGCCACAGCCCACAGGATGATGGTGGGGAAACCGTTGATTTTGGGGATGATCATGCTGGGGATGGAGGGGTCAATAGCACCGAAGGAAACGCCCTTGGTGGAGTAAGTGACCAGACCGAAGATGACCAGCATGTTGGCCATGGTGGAGATGAAGGGATGCATCTTGAACTTGGCGGTAAAGAAACCGGCGATGGTGGTGAAGATGGTGCACAGAACAATGCAGACCACCAGAGCCAGCAGCACGCGCACGATGACCGGCAGGCCGGAGAAGTCAAACACATGACCGAACACAGAACCGGTGTTGGGGCCCTGGTGCATCACGATGGTGGCGGCAGTCATGCCCATGCCCACCATACGGCCGATGGACAGGTCGGTACCGGCCAGAAGGATCAGGCCAGCGACGCCCAGTGCCAGGAACATACGGGGAGAAGCCTGCTGCAGGATGTTCAGGATGTTGTTGACGGTGAGCAGCTGCACATTCTTGACGATGGGGGTGATGATGCACAGCGCGATGAAGATCACGATGATGGCCAGATACAGACCGTTGCGCAGCAGGAAGTCGCGGCGGTTGAAGGTGTACTTGTAGTTTTCCCATCTCTGGGCCATGACTTCAGGCACAGTGAACTTGGACATGCGCAGCATATCGATCAGGTGATACTTGTGATCAAATGCGGCGTGCTGACGGTCCTTGACGGCCTGCAGGTCCTTGTCCAACTGCATCTTGGCGTCGAAAAGACGGTTCTTGTGAACGTACTTTTCATCCTTGATTTCATGGGAATCGCTGAGCTTGGCCAGGGTAGCCTGATGCTCTTTTTCCAGCTGGGCCACGTTGGCCTTGTACTTTTCCTGAGCAACGACCTTTTCCACCTTGCAGCTTTCCACAACAGCCTGATAATACTCGGCATTGTAGTGCTCTTTCAGGTAGCTTTCGGCTTCGGCAATCAGCTTGGCGATGGCGTCCTTGTTCTTGGCTTCCACCGCTTTGGCCTTGTCCAGCTCGGTCTTCAGCTTGGCGATCTTGGCATCCTTCTCCTGCTGGGTATAGATGCGGTCACGCTTGAGGTTATCGATAACGTTCTGGATTTCGATCACTTTGTCGGTGCCGTCCACGCGCAGGTCATTGATCTTGTCCTGAATGGATCCCACATGATCGTTGATCGGCTGCAAAAGCGCCGCTTCCTGTTCAGCCGACAGGATTTTTGTTTTTTCAGTCACCATAAATCATTTCCCCCACTTACAGGTATTTCGCACTGAGTCTCAGCAGCTCTTCCTGGTTGGTCTCTTTGGTATTGACGATGCCGGAAAGCCGTCCATTGGACATGACGCCGATCCGGTTTGTGATGCCCAGGATCTCAGGCATTTCGGAGGAAACAACGATGATCGTCTTTCCCTGCTTTGCCATGTTGATGATCAGTTCGTAGATCTCGTACTTGGCGCCGACGTCGATGCCGCGTGTCGGTTCGTCCATCATAAAGACCTGCGGCTCACGTTCCAGCCACTTGCCGAAGATGACCTTCTGCTGGTTGCCGCCGGAAAGGCTGGTGATCATGTCTTCCGGGCCCATGCACTTGGTGTGCATGATCTTGATCTCCTTGTTGGTGGCCTTCACCATCTTGGGGTTGGACAGTGCCATACCGGACTTGTACTGATCCAGGTTCGCGATGGTGGTGTTGAAGGTCAGGTCACATTTCAGGAACAGGCCGTTGGCCTTGCGTTCCTCGGTGATCATGGCGAATCCGTGCTCGATGGCTTCTTTTGCATTGTTGAAGTTCATCAGGCGGTCCTTGAAGTAGACACGCCCGGCGGCACGGGTGCGCACGCCGAAGATGGTTTCCAGCAGTTCGGTACGGCCGGCGCCCACCAGGCCGTACAGACCGAAGATTTCGCCCTGACGCACATCAAAAGAGATGTCCTGCAGGTGAGGCGCATACTTGGTGGACAGATGCTGCACCGAGAGGATGGGTTCCCCGGGGGTGTTGTCCACCGGCGGGAAGCGGCTTTCCAGAGAGCGGCCGACCATGGCGGAGATCAGCTCGTTCATGTTGGTGTCCTTGGCATCCTTGGTCATGACCAGGTTGCCGTCACGCAGCACAGAGATCTGGTCGCAGATCTCAAAGATCTCATCCATCTTATGAGAGATATAGATCAGAGAGATGCCCTGCGATTTCAGCATCCGCATCATTTCGAAGAGCTTGTCGACCTCCTGCACGGTCAGGGAGGAGGTGGGCTCGTCCAGAACGATGACCTGCGAGTTGTAGGAGATGGCTTTCGCGATCTCGCACATCTGACGCTGGGAAACAGACATATTCCGCATGGGCTGGGTCAGGTTCACGGTCATACCGAGTTTGCGGAACAGCTCGGAGGCCTTTTTCTTCATTCGAGTCTCGTCAACAACGCCGGCGGAATTGACCGGATAGCGGCCAAGGAACAGGTTATCGATGACGTTGCGTTCCAGGCACTGGTTCAGCTCCTGGTGGACCATGGCAATGCCGTTTTCCAGGGCATCTTTGGGCCCGGAAAAGCTGATCTCCTTGCCGTTGAGGAAGATCTTGCCTTCGTCCTTCTGGTAGGTGCCAAACAGGCACTTCATCATCGTGGACTTACCGGCGCCGTTTTCGCCCATAAGTCCCATGACAGTTCCGCGCTTGACGTCGAGGTTGATATGGTCAAGAACCCGGTTGCGACCGAAGGACTTGGACATACCACGAATTGACAAGACGATATCGTCTTTCGCTTCTGCCATTCTATTTACTCCCGTATCTGCAAATTAACAGTTTCAGCCATGAACTGACGCTGCCGTGTTTTTCATCAAAAAACGCTATTAGGGAGAAACTGCTGTGCATATCTGCTCCCTAATAGCAAGTGGGTTTACCTGTTAATGAATCGGTTCACCGCACCGCGGTGAGAGATCACTGGCTCAGCAGAGCAGTGTAGGAAGCACCGTTGTCCGTCTTAACCATGTTGATGGCGAAAGCATCATACTGGCTGGGGTTGCTCAGACGGTTGGTGATGTTGGCTTCGGTCTGGCCGTCGCCGGCGATGTACTCAACTTCCAGGTTCAGCAGATCGTCATAATTCTGCAGCAGGGGCTGATAGGTGGAGCCCAGGAAGTTATCAGCAGAGTTGTAGATGTCCAGCCAAACCTTCTTGGTGGGATGAGCGGTGGCATCCAGCTGGTTGGAAACAGGCTCATAGACCTTGGTGGAGTCGGTGAAGTCCTGATAGTTCTCAGCGGTGACAGCCACGTTCAGAGCGTAGTAAGAGCGCTCGGACTCAACATACTTGTAGACGTCTTCGGACAGGACGTTGCCGGCGTCATCGGGGGTGCCGATACCGGTGTCGATGTCCACGCCGTCCAGGGCGTTGCGCAGAACACGCAGGGTCAGGTAAGCCTGAACGTCGGCGTGCTGGCTGATGGTGCCGCCGTAGCCTTCCGCGATAGCGGCAACAGCGTCGGTGTTGGCGTCATAACCGAAGGTGGGAACGCCTTCCGCCTTGGACCAGGCGTTGAACATGGACATGCCCATGCCGTCGTTGTTGGAAACGACCACGTCGATGGAGTCACCGAAGGAAGCGGACCAGGTGCCGATAGCGTTACCGGCGGTGGCAGCGTCCCAAGTGGCGCCGGCGGAGTTCTTCATTTCCTGAGAGGCCAGCTCACGGACAACGTAGGTCTTGCCGTTGACTTCGATGGAGCCGTCCTTAACGGCGGTAGCGGTGCCGTCAGTGTTGGTGCCGACAGGAGCGCTGTCGATGGCGCCGTCAACCTCAACGCCGGTGCCCAGAGCAGAGCGGACGCCGCGGGTACGGGCGATGGAGTCGTTGTGACCGATGTCACCGATGGCCAGAACGTAGCCGATGATGCCGTCGCCGTTGCGGTCGATGGTATCGATGTTCTTTTCGATGTAATCCTTGACCATCTGGCCCTGCAGTTCAGCACCCTGGTTGGCGTCGAAGCCGACGTAATAGGTGTTGTCGTTGAAGGTCAGGGCGTTCATATCCAGCTCGCCGGTGGAGCTGTTGGAGGGCTGACGGTTGAACCAGACAAGGGGCTTGTCCTTGTTGGCCACTTCACCGGTAGCGGAAGCTTCGGTGGTTTCGCTGGTAGCGGCCTCAGAGGTGCCGGTAGAAGCAGTGGAGCTGGAGCTGGAGCTGGAGCCGGAACCGCCGCAGGCGGCCAGGCTAAGTGCCATGGCGGCTGCCATGGTCAATGCAAGCGCTTTTTTCATAATGTTTCTCCTTCTTGCTTTGGTTTGATTTTGCGGAACCTTTCCTCTCTCAGTCCCGCCTGACAATACTTATGTTAAAGGAAAAACACCCTGTTTTCAAGGTGAAATTTCACCGAAATACAGGGTGTTTTTTTATCCCATTTGGCCGTTTTGTATGCTTTTTATCAGGTCATTTTGTGCATGTTGTATATTTCGTTAGTGAAATAATGGAATAATATTCCATTATAATTCCATTAATCGAACGAAAAAAGTGCCTTCTGGCTGTCCATGGCGAAAAGGTTGTCCCGGTCCACGATCCGGGTAGATGTATCCACCGTGGGCTGAAGTTCCCGGGAACGGCCGGTGAGCAGTTTGTAGGCGCTTTCCACGCCCAGATACCCCATGGCATAGGGGTTCTGCACCACCAGGGCATCCACTTCCCCGGTTTGCAGGTCGTCCACCGTTTCCACGTTGCTGTCAAATCCCACCAGGAATACCGCATCCGACATCCCCAGCTGCTGCACCGCTTCCGCTGCACCCACACTGGTGGGTTCGTTGAAAGCCAGCAGCACATTGATTTCGGGATGTTCCTGCAGCAGCGCCACCGTATCGGTCTGGGCAGAGGCGGCTTCGGCGCGGGTGTTGATCACCTGCACCACCTGGGCCCGGCCGCTTTCTTCCAGCGTTTCCCGGGCACCCTTCTCCCGCTCCTGACCGTTGGCACTGTTCAGGCCATAGTTGATGATTCCCACATTCAGTTCGCCTTCCACCCGTTCCAGCGCGGCCTGGGCGGCCATCTTGCCGGCGGCATGGTTGTCGGTCCCGATATAGGTGGCCACCGCCGCAGAATTCACGTCCGAGTCGATGGCAATGATGCCGACTCCTTTCTGCGCCGCGGCGTTGATGGCTTCGGCGGTGTTTTCATAGTCGGTGGCGGAAAAGAGGATCACCTCGGCCCCCTCCTCCACCGCCTGCTCCACCAGCGCATTCTGGGCCGCGTAGTCCTCTTCCGATTCAGGGGCGGTGATGGTCAGATCGATATTATATTCTGCAGCGGCCGCTTCAGCTCCCGCGAACATAGACAGGAAAAACTGGGTTTCGGTAGATTTGACCACCAGGGCTACCTTGTGGGGATCGCCGGCCGCAGATGCGCCCAGGCAGCCGGTGAACAGCAGGCTCAGCGCCGCGGTACAGGCAGCCAGGGCCAGTCCCCTGCCCTGCCGGGATTTATTTGGTCTCATATTCGTCCTCCCGTATCTGCGGCATGCGGATCTCCACACAGGTGCCTTCATCCAGTTCACTTTCAATGCGCAGGCCGTACCCTTCGCCAAAATAGATGCGCAGGCGGTCGTTGACATTCTTGATACCGATGCCGGTGCGGTCCCCCGGCTCGCTGTGCAGGATGTGCTGCACCTGTTCTTCGTCCATGCCCACACCGTCGTCCCGCACACGGAACAGGATGTCGCTGCCGTCACGGCAGACCTCCACATCGATATGCCCCGGTTCCACCATCAGGTCCAGGCCATGGGTGATGGCATTTTCCAGAATAGGCTGCAGGGTGATCTTGTTGCACAAGCAGTCCAGGCAGCTTTCGTCCACCTTGAAATCATAGGAGAACTGATTCTTGTAGCGGTATTTCTGAATCTGGAGATAGCTTTCGGCATGTTCCAGTTCCTTGCGGATGGGGATAAGCTCATGCCCCTTGCTGATGCTGATGCGGAACAGCCTGGCCAGCGCATGGACCATGGACACGGCGTCGGCATTGCGGCCCTGCTCACACATCCAGGCAATGGAATCCAGGGTGTTATAGAGGAAATGGGGATTGATCTGGGCCTGCAGCGCCTTGAGTTCGGTCTTGCGCAGGTTGACTTCCTCTTCCCGCACGGTGGCCATCAAATGCTGGATCCTCTGTACCATGTGCCCGAAAGAATCGGAAAGTTCTTCCACCTCCCGGGTCCCTGCCACCGGTTCATAGGTAAAGTGGTCGGCGTCCTGCTCAAAGCGTTCCATGGCGGCAGCCAGGGCGGCCAACGGACGGGACAGGATGCGGGAAAGCACCCACCCGGCGCCCAGAACGGCAGCCAGCACGATGAGCGCCACCGCCAGACAGATGTACAGCATGGACTTGACGCTCATGTCCACCAGTTCATCCACATAGCTGACGCCCACCACCCGCCAGGTACTGTCCTCGATGCCGGTGATGGCGTAGATGACCGTTTCTTCCGCCCAGGTCCCGTCGGCCAGCTCCGCCAGGTGGGCGGTGTCCTCGCTTTTCAGCCCGGCGTAGATCAGTTGCTGCTGGGGATGATAGACGATGTTGCCGTCCTCGTCCATCAGGAAGCAATACCCGTGGGCGCCGATGCCCACATTGGAGATATATTCCGAAATGGTGGAGAAGCTGATGTCCAAGGATACCCAATCGGCCCCCTCCTTCCCGTCCAGTCGGGAAGCCAGGGTGACCACCCAGGGATAGTATCCTTCAAAAATGGTCTCCACATGGGGCGGGGTAACATAACTGTCGGTTTCGGCAGCGCGGTCGGCGTCAAAGGAGAGGTTCTGCAGAATCTGCTCCCGTGGCTCGTGGTCCAGTGCCCAGCAATCCAGAAGTGTGCCGTCCTCGGTATAGGTGGTCACGGCCACCACATCCGAGCGCACCCGCAGGAGATCCAGCAAGAACTCGTCCCGTTCCGCCGGTTCATATTGCAGCGAGGTCTGTACCAGGTCCATGACCTCGTTCATGTCCCGCACATAGCGGGCCACCGTGACCGCTGCCTGGGTACAAGCCTGGGCACTGGTGGTGCGGGCGCTCTGGACCATCCCCGACCGGTACTGGGCGATAAAGATGGTGCTGACGGCACACAGGACCACAGCCGTGATCCCGGCCACCATGCCCACCAGCATGACCCAGAGCCGCGGCAGACGGCGCCCCCGCCGCGGAGCGGGGGTCACTTCTGGCCTCCCTGCTGACGGCGCAGCGCATTGGGAGAAGTGCCGCAGTACTTCTTGAAGCAGTAGCTGAAATAATGCTGGTCGGTATAGCCGCAGCGGGCGGCGATCTGCTGGATCTTCAGCGGGGTGGTCATAAGCAGTTCCTTGGCGGCATCCATCCGCTTACCGATGAGGATATTGATGAAGGTTTCCCCCGCATACTTCTTGATGCAGGCACTGAGGTGGTTGGGGCTCACGTCCAGCATGGCGCTGAGCGACACCAGGGACAAATCCTTATCCATGTAATGCTCATCAATGGCGGCCAGTGCCCGCTGACACAGCAGACTGCCGCCCTTTTTCTGCTGGGTGCTGAGCTGGTCCATGGCTCCCAGGCACAGATCCTGCAAAGCCTGGCGCAGCTCACCGGTGTTGCGGTAGCGGAAGGACAGATCCGGCAGAAGGCCACGGCGGTCCAGTTCCGTGATGGCTTCCGGCCCGGCGCCAGCTTCCAGCAAGCGGTAGACTTCCGCCATCAGCTGCACCGCCACGGCGTCCAGCCAGGGACCACCGCTTTCACCGGGCTGCTGGCTGCACATTCGGGTCAGACCCGCGCACACTGCATCCCGGTCGCCGGCGCGGAACGCCGTCTTGACCTCTTCCAGGCAGGCGGTCATGGCTTCTGCCGCCGCAGGGGTACCGCGGCGCACATCGGTGATATACTGCACGCCCCCCTCCTCGGCGGGAGTAAAGCTGGCAGCTTCGGCTGCCTCCCGGTAAGCGGCATGCAGTTCGCTGAGCCGCTCGGTCCGGCGGCTGACCCCCACGCTGCCCCGACGTCCCAGAACGCGGGTGGCCGTCTGGAGGATTTCCTCCGCGAGAATATGCAGGTACTCCTCAAAGTCCGAAGCATTTCCCATCAGCACCGCCACCACCTTGCCGGGGGTGCAGAACACCGCATGGCGCAGATACTTTCCCGCCAGGGCCTCAATGACCCGCACAAAGGTTGGCAGGGTACAGTTGTTGCCTTTTTCATCATACAGGGCGGCGGTCATCACCACATACAGCGGGTGGTCGTCCGCCCCCCGCAGAAGACCGCAGCGGCAGGCATCCGCCCGCAGCAGGAATTCGGTATCATGGGGCGGCAGTTCAGCATGGCCGTCCAGCACCAGCGGAACCAGAAACTCATCCCGGCCGGTAAGCGCCGCGGCGGCGTTGAGCTGCTGCTGGAAAGCCGCAAACTGACGGTCGATCTTTTCGTGGATGCCGCGCAGCTCCGCCGCCAGACCGTCCATGGTCAACGGCTTGAGCATATAGCTGATGATGTTGTATTGAATGGCCTGCTTGGCGTATTCGAAATCATCGTATCCGCTCAGGAAAGCAATGTGCATGGCGGGACGGATCTCACGCACCTGCCGGGCCAGTTCAATGCCCGAAATAAAAGGCATTCGGATATCGGTGAGAAGCAGGTCGGGTTCCAGCTTTTCCACCAGTTCCAGGGCGTCCAGACCGTTGCTGGCATCACCGACCAGGCGAAAGCCCAGCTCCTCCCACGGGATCATGGTACATACGGCCTGGCGCAGCTCGTCCTCGTCATCCGCCACCACGACGGTATAGATGGTTTGGTCAGCCATGGGTGGGCTCCTCCCTCTTTTTCCTTATCACAGCCCGGCCTGTTCTTCGGCCAGGGCCTTTTCCGCCTTGCGGCGCATCCGTTCCCGCTGGGCAGCTTCCTGCCGCTTCCAGCGGGCATAGGTATCGGGCCGCACTGCCTCGGTGCAGCGGGCAAAGTTCCAGTGCAGGCCGTCCCGACGGGACAGCTTGAACCGCACGAACCAGGGTCCGTGTTTAGGGCAGGTGCCCTCGGTGTAATAGCCGGTATTACCGCGCTTGAGCCAGATGTCCCCCAGAGCCAGCGGTTCACCGCACACCGGGCAGGTCACTTCACACAGGGCGGGGTCGGTCTTGTAGGCATCATGTTCCATCATGCCGAACCAGGTGCGCACATCATGGTATTCCGCGTCGGGGTCGGTGAGCAGCGCTTCGATCAGCTGCCCTTCCTCATCGGGATAGGAAGCCAGCCCTTCTGCCAGGGGCAGTTTCCGGCAGACCTTGACGGTGTACAGAGCATCATCAAGGGCGTTGTGGAAGGGGTCCTGCTTTTCAATACCCAACCGGTCCACCACGCTTTCCAGGGTCATTCCCTCCCCTTCCTTGCGGGGATATGCCTGCAGGAAGATGCGCTGCAGGTCATACCAGCGGGCAGGCCAGCTTTCGTCCAGTCCGCACAGGAACAGATTCTGCTTGAGAACCGGCACGTCGTCCAGACCCCATTCGGCAAATTCCGCATCCGGACCGGCCCATTCCACAAAGCGGGCCAAACCTTCCGCAATGGGTACGCCGGCATCCAGGTCCCCCTGGCTCATGCCGGTGACCTTGGCGATGTGCTTCTGCAGCTTACGGAAGATGCGGGGACGCAGGGTGATTTCAAAGGTATCCAGCACCTCGGCGGTCTCGCTGATGCGCACGGCGCCGATCTGGATGATCTCCCCCCGCAGGGTGAGTTCGGTATCATGGTAGCGGAAGGTCTTGGGCTGATAGCCGATGTTCCATTCCAGGTCAAACACAATGAGATCTCTGCCCACGGTTACACCTCCCGGCCCAGAATAAAGCGTTCCACCGCCACGCCCACGCCGTCGTGGTCGTTGTCGGTGCTGACAAAGCCGGCAGCCGCCTTTACCGGGGGCACGGCGTTGCCCATGGCCACGCCCAGACCGGCGAACTCGATCATGGGCAGGTCGTTCCAGCCGTCGCCGCAGGCCATGAGCTCGGCGGGGGTCAGACCCAGGACCTGGAGCAGCATATTCAGGGACGCCGCTTTCTCCACCCCCAGGGGCATGGTTTCAATAAAGAAGGGAGCCGAACGGTAAATGGACAGCTTGCCTGCAAATTCCTGCTGCATCAGTTCTTCCACATGGGGCATATCCACGGGGTCGCCCACCAGCAGCAGTTTGTTGATGGGGTATGTCACTTCGGCGGGCAGGTCGGGCACCTGACGCACCGGCAGCTTGTTGATGCGGGCTTCCTCCAGCACATAGGGATGGTCCGGCACCTCGGTTACGATGCCCTCGTTGTCATAGGTCAGGGGCACCACGTTCCAATACCGGGCAAAGGTACACACGGTGGGAATGAGGTCTGCCGGGAACGGGTGCTGCACCAGTTCGGCGTCGGTGGCACAGTCGATGATCTTGCCGCCGTTGTAGCTGAGGATATATCCGCCGGTCTGTTCCAGCCCCAGTTCTTTTGCCAGCGGACGGATGCCCGCGGTGGGGCGGCCGCTGGCCAGCACGATGCGTACCCCCTGTTCCGCTGCTTCCCGCAGGGCGGCCGCGGTGCGCGGGGTAACGACCTTTTCGCTGTTGGTCAGAGTTCCGTCCAGGTCCAGGGCCAAAACTTTGTATTGCGTCATGTTTGCTGCTCCTTGCCGGTTTTGTTTTTTAACATTGTACCCCAAAGCCCGGTATTGCGCAAGGGCGCCACCGGACCAAAGACAAAACAAGGCGCCCCGGCCTGCAAACGGGCGGGGCGCCTTGAAATCAAGTATGGGAAAAATTACTTCGCAGCCTTGGTGGCCTTCTTGGCAGCAGGCTTCTTGGCGGCGGGAGCCTTCTTCTCGGCAGCGGGCTTGGCCTCAGCCTTGGGAGCAGCAGCCTTCTTGGCGGGAGCTTTCTCGGCAGCAGGCTTGGCTTCCACAGCGGGCTTCACTTCGGCAGCAGCCTTCACTTCAGCCTTGGGAGCGGCGGCCTTCTTGGCAGGGGCCTTCTTGGCGGCGGGCTTTACTTCCTCGGCGGTCTTGGCTTCGGCTTCAGCCTTGGCCTTGGAAGCAGCCTTCACAGCCTTGGGCTTGCGGGTGACTTCGGCAATGACCCAGTGCTGGTTGTCGCCGTTCACGTCGGCCCAGATCTGCAGGCCGGCGCCGTTCTCGGTGTTCATGCCCACCACGTCCAGGCACTTGCCGGAAACATTGGACTTGATCTTGACGCGGCCGTCATTGCCGGCTTCCACGACCCACAGCTGGCTGCTGGCGGGAGCACCCGCCCACTGATGCACAGCGGTGCCGTCGGCCACGCCGCCCTGGTACAGGTCCAGCATCTTGCCGGTGAAGCGGTTCTGGATGCGGTAGACGCCTTCGCCCGCACGGACGAAGTTCCACTGCTGCCATTCGGCATTGGCGTTATCCCACAGCTGGATGCGGGCGCCGTCCTCGGTGTTGTAATCGGCAACTTCCACAACCTTGCCGTTGGCGGCGCTGATGGTGTAGAACTTGTCTTCCTTAATCACGGTCTGAGCGACCTTCTTGCTGACTGCCATTGTGATACCCCTCCTGAAAGGTTTGATTTTATATTTTTAATCAGTTCTTTGGCAGGCCGCCGTCCGCGCAAAATCAGTGCGCTTTCTGTCCCTCTGACGGCAGCAGCGGAACAGCAAACGCCGTCCCTATGTGATTATTATAGCCAAAGATTTCCAGCCCGTCAAGTTTTTGGCGCTCTAACGGCAAGTTGTACAAAAAAAGCCGGAATGTCCAGCGACATCCCGGCATTATTCTGCTTTTTCTCAGGAATTTTCCGCAAAATTACCGGTATAAAGCCGATAATAGCGGCCCTTCTGATCAATGAGTTCGTCGTGGGTACCGCGCTCGATGATGCGGCCCTGCTCCAGAACCATGATACAGTCGGAGTTGCGCACGGTAGACAGACGGTGCGCAATGACAAAGGTGGTACGGCCGTACATCAGGCCGTCCATGCCCTGCTGCACCAGGGTCTCGGTGCGGGTATCGATGGAGGAGGTAGCCTCGTCCAGAATCAGCACCGGCGGGTCCGCCACGGCGGCGCGGGCGATGGCCAGCAGCTGGCGCTGGCCCTGGCTCAGGTTGGTACCGTCGCCGGTCAGCATGGTGTTGAAACCATCGGGCAGATGACGGATGAAGAGTTCGGCGTTGGCCAGGCGGGCCGCGGCACGGCATTCTTCATCGGTGGCATCCAGTCGGCCGTAACGGATGTTTTCCATCACGGTGCCGGTGAACAGGTGGGTGTCCTGCAGCACGATGCCCAGAGAAGCGCGCAGATCATCTTTCTTGATGCTGGTGATGTCCAGCCCGTCGTAGAGGATCTGGCCCTTCTGGATGTCGTAGAAGCGGTTGATCAGGTTGGTGATGGTGGTCTTGCCGGCGCCGGTGGAACCGACGAAGGCGATCTTCTGGCCCGGACGGCCGTACAGATTGATGTCATGCAGAACGATCTTTTCGGGCACATAGCCGAAGTCCACATCCTTGAAGACGATGTCGCCCTTGAGTTCCACGTAGCGGTTGCTGCCGTCGTTCTGGGGCACCTTCCAGGCCCACAGACCGGTGCGGGTCTGGGCTTCGGTGACGGAGTCGTCGGGCAGGCGCTTGGCATTGACCAGGGTGATGTTGCCTTCGTCCACTTCGGAAGGTTCGTCCAGCAGGTCAAAGATACGCTGACCGCCGGCCAGAGCCATAACGATGGAGTTGAACTGCATGGACACCTGGTTGATGGGCATGTTGAAGCTGCGGTTGAAGGACAGGAAGCTGGCCAGCTTGCCCAGGGTCAGGCCGGTGGCGCCGGACAGAGCCAGGGCGCCGCCGATGATAGCACAGAGCACGTAGCTGAGGTTGCCCAGCTGACCGTTGAAGGGCATGGCCACCAGAGAGTAGGTGTTGGCCTTGTTTGCGCTTTCGAACAGCTCGTCATTGAGGATGTTGAACTCCTCGATGGCCTTTTCTTCGTGGCAGAAGACCTTGACCACCTTCTGGCCGTTCATCATCTCTTCGATGAAGCCGTTGACCTTACCCAGTTCCCGCTGCTGGGCCACAAAGTAGCGGCCGGAGTTGCCCGCCAGATAGCGGGTGACCAGCAGCATGACGCCCACCATGACCAGAGTGACCAGGGTCAGGGGCACGCTGAGGAAGATCATGGAGATGAGCACGCCGATGATGGTGATGCCGCTGTTGAGCATCTGGGGGATGCTCTGGCTGATCATCTGGCGCAGGGTATCAATATCGTTGGTGTACACCGACATGATGTCGCCGTGGGCATGGGTGTCGAAGTACTTGATGGGCAGGGTCTGCATATGGGTGAACAGTTCGTCACGCAGCTTTTTCAGAGTGCCCTGGGTGATAATGGCCATCAGACGGGTCTGGGTGAAGGTTGCCGCCACGCCGATGGCATAGAAGGCGCCGGTGCGGAGAATCGCGCTCATCAGACCGGAGAAGTCGTTGCTCTTCTCGGTGAGAAGGGGCAGGATGTAGCTGTCGATCAGGGTCTGCATGAACAAAGTACCCTGGATGTTGGCCACAACCGAGATGACGATGCAGGCCACCGCGATGATATACGGTACACGATACACCTGGAGCACATAGCCCATGATGCGTTTTAGGATCTTGCCGGGGTTCTTGACCTTGGGACGGGGACCATGAGGGCCGCGGCCCGCCCGGACTTCTTTCACTCGTTCCTGAGCCATTATTCTTCGCCCCCCTTCTCGTCAAAGTCGCCGCCGCCCTTGGTCTGGCTGCGATAGACTTCCTGGTAGATCTTGTTGGTTTCCAGCAGTTCCTGCGGCGTGCCCCAGCCCTGGATGCGTCCGCCGTCCAGCACCAGAACATGGTCGGCATGCTCAATGCTGGAGATACGCTGGGCAATGATGAACACGGTGGTGCCGGGGATCTTTTCCGCAAAGCTGTGGCGGATCTTGGCGTCGGTGGCAGTATCCACGGCGGAGGTGGAGTCGTCCAGAATCAGGATCTTGGGCTTCTTCAGCAGCGCGCGGGCAATGCACAGACGCTGCTTCTGGCCGCCGGACACGTTGGTGCCGCCCTGTTCGATGTGGGTTTTATACTTATCGTGGAATCGCTCGATGAATTCATCGGCACAGGCCTGACGGCAGGCTTCGGCGATCTCCTCATCGGTGGCGTTCTCATTGCCCCAGCGCAGGTTTTCCGCAATGGTACCGGAGAACAGCTCGTTCTTCTGCAGCACCATGGCCACACTGTCACGCAGGGTGTCCAGATCGTACTTGCGCACGTCCACACCGCCCACGCGCACGGTACCGGCGCTGACATCGTACAGACGGGGCAGCAGCTGGACCAGGCTGGTCTTGGCACTGCCGGTACCGCCGATGATGCCCACCGTCTCGCCGGAGCGGATGTTCAGGTCAATATCGGACAGCACTTCCCGGCCGTCGGCCTTGTAACGGAAGCCCACATGCTCGAACTGGACAGAGCCGTTCTTCACTTCCATGACCGGGGTCTCGGGGTTGGTCAGGTCGGACTTCTCGTCCAGGACTTCGGCCACGCGGCGGGCGGAAGCGGCGGACATGGTGATCATAACGAACACCATGGAGAGCATCATCAGGCTCATGAGGATGTTCATGCAGTAGGTCAGCATGCTCATCAGTTCACCGGTGGTCAGGGAGGTGGCGCCGCTGGAAACGATCATGCGGGCACCCAGCCAGGAGATGATGAGGATGCAGCTGTACACGGTGAGCTGCATGAGAGGCGCGTTCCAGGAAAGGATCATTTCGGCGCGCAGCAGCAGTTTCTGCACATTGGCGCTGGCTTTCTGGAACTTTTCGCCCTCGTACTTTTCACGCACATAGGCCTTGACCACCCGGATGGCCGAAACGTTTTCCTGCACACTTTCGTTCAGGTCGTCATATTTACGGAAAGCTTCACCGAAATAGCGGGTGGCGCGGGACATGATGAGCACCAGCGCCGCGCCCAGCAGAACAACGGCCACCAGATAGACGCTGGCCAGTTCCCGGTTGATGGAGAAGGACATGACCATGGCGATAATCATGCTGGACGGCGCACGCACCGACATGCGCAGGGTCATCTGGTAGGCGTTCTGGATGTTGGTAACGTCGGTGGTCATACGGGTGACCAGACCGGCGGTGGAGTACTTGTCGATGTTGGCAAAGCTGAAGGTCTGGATGTTGCGGTACATGGACCGGCGCAGGTTGCGGGCAAAGCCGGTGGCAGCCCGGGAACCGAACACCGCGCCCAGCACGCCGAAGAGCAAACCGAAGATGGCAGCCACGATCATCCAGCCGCCCACAGAGTAGATGTGAGCCATATTGCCGGCGGTGACGCCGTCGTCAATGATGGAAGCCATCAGACGGGGCACGATCATTTCCATAACGACTTCGCCGATCATGCACAGCGGCGTGAGCACAGACACCAGCTTGAAGCCGTCAATCTCTTTGTACAGTGTCTTTAACATAGCGTATGTACTTTCTCCTATTCCTTTCTTATTCAATGTAGGGTGCGTTCTGCACAGCGGTGGCGTTTTGCAGCAGCTTGCTCAGAATGGTTTCCAGCTGCTGGAGTTCCTCTTCCGAAACATCCTGCTGCAAGCGTTCCTCAAACGCGGTGATGCAGCGTTCCAGCTGATCGTAACAGGCCATCCCCTTCTCGGTGACGGCCAAGCTTTTCAGCCGGGCATCTTCTGCCACAGGCGTACGGGTGATGAACCCCGCCTGTTCCACACCTTTGAGCATAGCCGTAACGCTGGAACGGCGCACACGGAAGAAATGTTCCAGATCCCGCTGGTAGACAGCCTGTCCGTTCTGCGTGTGCCGCACGATATAGCGCAGCACCATCCCCCGCATGCCGGTCAGTTCCGGGCTGACCGTTGCGCCGATACAGGTATCCAGTGCACGGTTGATCTGGTGGGACGTGTGGGCCAGTTCCCTGCCCACGCGCCGCATATCAGGGTCTGCGGTCCTATTTTCCTGCGTGGCGGATCACCTCTCTTTGCGGCGATTTTTCGACGCCGCATCATTTGTTCGAGTTCTAACTGTTTCATTGCGTACAGTCTGACATTATACTCAAATCGTCCCCAACTGTCAATGACTTACAGGCAAAAATCACATTTCCTGCACATTTGTTTTCCCTGCAAAAAAACGGCGGGCATCCTCCCGACCGAATTCGGAGGATGTCCGCCGTCTTGTTCTTATTGTTCCTTCGCCTGCGGGGTACCGCCATTCTGCGCAAACAGCGCCAGCTTTTCGTACAGATCCTCCAGAATCAACCGGCTGTCTACCCGCTTATAGACACGAATGGGACGCTGCAGACCTGCCTGGACATACTGAGAATCGCCGGTGATCTGCGGTGCCTGGACCCAATCGTAATCGAAGCGGTCCTCATACAGGATCAGCCCCACCGCGGGGTTGTCCCCCAGTACCCAGCTCTCCCCTGTTCGGAAGGCATCGGCAACGGATTCCGGTTTCCGGGTGTATTCTTCCAGCTGCTCAAACAGATAGGCCCCGATCTTTCCGCAGGGCCGCACGCGGTATTCCAGCTCCGCCAGCGAGACTGCCATCGTCAGATACACATTCTGCGGCACCTGCCACAGTTCTGCTGCGGGACCAAAAAACGGTATTGGCGATAGTTCATTCCAACGACCTGCCTTTCCTTATTTTCTGTTACAGGGCACCGGTTTTCCCGGTCTGCGGCCATCCTTGCCTCTTTTATGCGGCAGCGGTATTTTCTTCATCATATCGCGGCGCAATTTTCCTGTCAATCGGCGGACATTCCCGCACAAGCTGCTCTGCGCATGCAAAAGCCGCCGGGCAGCCAGTGCCCGGCGGTTTTGGGAATTTGCGGGAATGTCAAAAGGGGTTATTCGGGAGCCTTCATGCTTTCCACCATGGAAATCTGCTTGAGCTTGCGTCCCATGAACAGGTTGACCAGCAGACTGAACAGGAAGGTCAGCGCCAGTGCATAGCCGAAGCTGGGCAGCTGGATGTCACGCCCGAACATAACGGCGTCCACCTCCACGGTGAGGATAACGAACTTGTGCAGCGCAATGCCGCCTGCCAGACCAAACAGCGCACCGATGAGGGTCAGCACCACGCTTTCGCGGTTGACGTAAGCGTCCACTTCCCTGTCGTAGAAGCCCAGCACCTTGATGGTGGCGATCTCCTTGACGCGCTCGGCAATGTTGATGTTGGTGAGGTTATACAGCACCACGAAAGCCAGGCAGGCCGCACAGACGATGATAAGCACCACCACGGCATCGATGGACTCCAGCATGTTCAGCACCATCTCCATGTTGTCGGCGGTGAAGCTCAGGCTGGCGACCTCGTCCATGGCCAGCAGTTTGGCCGAAACAGCGTCCCGTCCCTGCTGGGAATCATCGGACATCTGGCTCATGACGGCGTTCCACTCGGGCTCTTCCCCGAATCCGGCAGCATAGCTCGAAGCACTCATATATACATAATTATATACATAGTGCTCGCACACGCCGGTGACGGTGAATTCCGCCGGATTTCCGTCGGCATCCACCAGGGTGACGGTATCCCCTGCTTCCACCTCCAGGATGTTGGCCAGTTTCTCGGTCAGAACAACGCCGTCCTCTCCCAGAGGAGTAGATTCTCCGGTCTGACGGCTGTGCAGGTCTGCAAAGTCCGCAAAACCGGACACATCTTCGGGAACCATGTAGTAGTAATTCACCGTGCTGCCGTCGGGCAGTTCGTGTTCCACTTCCTGGGTGAATACGGTCAGGGATTTGGTAAAGGCATCATAGCCGTAGAGGTAATCGCGGACGGGGCCTTCCCGGGTATAATCCGCATCGGTCACGGCGGTGAGCAGGTCATAGTGATAGATTTCCCCGTACTGCTTGGTGACGATGCTGTTCAGCGAATCGGAGATGCCGAAGCCGGTGACCAGCAGCGCCGTACAGCCCGCCACACCGATAACAGTCATCCAGAAGCGTTTTTTGTACCGCAGAAGGTTGCGGCAGGTGACCTTGTAGGTGAAGGGCATACGCTTCCACAGGAAGGTGACCCGCTCCAGCAGAATCCGCTTGCCCGCTTTGGGTGCCCGGGGCCGCATGAGGGCGGCGGGGTACTCGTGCAGGGTGGTGCGGCAGGCGGACCAGGTGGCAAGCATGGCGCAGGCGATCAGCGAGCCGCCCGCCAGGAATGCCACACTCCACCGCCAGGGCGTCAGGAAGGCCGGGGCATAGTACATCATCTGGTACGCTGTCCAGATCACCCGCGGAAACAAAAAGAATCCGATGGCCAGCCCGAAAGCCGCGCCGACCACGGCAGCGGTCAGGGCGTACAGCAGATATTTCTGCATGATGGTACCGGGGGTGTAGCCCAGCGCTTTCATGGTGCCGATCTGCAGGCGTTCTTCCTCCACCATACGGGTCATGGTCGTGGATACCACCAGCGCCGCTACCAGGAAGAAGAACACCGGGAACACCTTGGCCAGCGCGGCCAGCTTGGTGGAGTTGGAATCAAAGGACGCAAAGCTCACATTGCGGCCGCGGTCCCAGACATACCACTCTCCTTCCTCAATATCGTTGAGTTTGGCTTCGGCGTCCTCGATTTCTGCCTTCGCGTCGGCCAGTTCGGCTTCCGCTTCGGCTTTGGCGTCCTCATATTCGATCTCTCCGTCCCGCAGTTCCTGGGTCTTTTCGGCAATGGTCTGCCGGGCATCTTCCAGTTCTGCGGCGGCATCGGCCAACGTTGCCCTTGCCTCCTCGATCTCCTTCTTGGCGTCATCCAGCTCGATCTGCTTGTCGGCAAGCAGGTCCCAGCTTTCATCAATGGTGTTCTTGGCGGAACGCAGCTGGTTCATGCCGTCGTACAGCTCACTGCCCTGGGCTTCGTACTGGGCCCAGCCGGCGTCCAGCTGGGCTTTGCCGTCGATCAGGCTCTGTTCATTGGCTTCCAGCAGGGCACGGCCTTCCGCCAGTTCGGCGGCACCTGTTTCATACTGGACCCAGCCATCGTCCAGCTGGGTTTTGATTCCGGCCAGATACTCTTTGGTGAGCATCTGCTCCACCTGTTCTTCGGTGAGGGTCTGCCCCATGGCCGCGTAGGCCTCTATGATCTGCCGGATACCTTCCTGCACCTGCTGCTTGCCTGCGATGAGTTCTTCCGCACCTTCGCAGAGTTGGGTGCTTGTCTGGGTGGGGTCCGGGCTGTTCCTGCCGCTGCGGGCGGTCTCGGCAGTGGAAATCTCCACATCAGCGGATTCTCCCCCGATCCGGGCCGGCTGTTCTCCGGAGGGTTCGGCGGCCGGTTCTTCCGCAAGAACGGCAGCGGATGCTTCCGGCACCGCCGCCATGGCGGTTTCCGGGGTCTGCCCGCCGGTGCCGGGCTGACTCATCAGCTGCTGGATGATCCACATCATCAGGGCCGTGTCATTCGTCGGCCGCTGGTCGGCAGGCAGCTGAGACAGTGTATCCAGCAGTTCCTCCGTCTGGGCCTCGGTGACCTGCAGCCCCATACCGGGCAAGGCCATTGCCAGCGCCTGGTTCACACCGGCGGCAAACTGGGTCAGGCCCTCCTCATACTGCTGCTTGCCGTCTGCCAGCAGGCTCAGCTGTTCATATTGAGTCTGGGCGGTTTCCAGCTGGGTCTTGCTTTCGGCCAGGGTCTGTTCCCCGGCTTCGATCTGCGCCAGCGCCGTGTCATAGGCAGCCTTGCCTTCCTCATACAGGCGCTGGGCTTCTTCCAGCTGTTTCTTGCCATCATTCAGGGCAACTTCGCCGTCCACGACTTTCTGCCAGTTTTCCCGCCATTCGGCTTCGCCTTTTATCAGCTCCGCCTTGCCGGAGTTCAGGGCCGCTTCGCCGTCGGCCAGCTGCTGTTCATAGTCAGCCAGTTCGGCCAGGCCGTCCTGATAGTCTTTCTCGCCGTCGGCCAGTTCCTGTTCGCCGTCTTCCAGAGCTTCCCGGCCATCGGCCAGTTCCTGGGCAGCATCGGCCAGTTCCTGCTCCGCCTCGGCGGCAGCATCGTTGTACTCGGCCCAGGCATCGTCGATCTCCTGCCGGGCATCGGAAGTCACTTCTTCCAGCCGTGCTTCGCACCGGGCCCCCGCGATGTTTTCGGCCGCATCGGACACCGCCTGTACCGTCTGGTCGTAGGTATCACTGAGGCTGTCCATATCCCGGGCGCCTTCCACCGTCAGATAGATGTCGGTGTAACTTTCATAGGCAAAATCTTCGGGCAGTATGTAGAAGATGGTTTCCACACTGCCGCTGCCCACGCTGGCAGGTTCACGCTCAAAGGAGAAGTAGGTGGCGTCGTGGACAATGCCCACCACGGTATATTCGGTGGCGGCCAGGGTATCTTCCAGATCCTCGTTATCCTCCGCCGGCACCACGATGGTATCCCCGATGTCCAGCCCGCGGGCCAGATCACCGGCACCGGCTTCCACCACACATTCGCCGGAAGTTTCGGGCCAGCGGCCTTCTTCCAGTTTCAGGGCACTGATGACGTTTTCCCCTTCGGGGTCGCCGTTTTCATCGGTGGGCAGGCTGTGTACCCGGGCTACCGCCTGATCGGAGGAAGGCGTCTTGACCAGAATATCCGCCGACCAGGCCCCCCGCACATCCTGCACCCCATCCATTTCGGACAAAGCCTGCACATCATCGTCGGTCAGGCCCAGGGTGCCCAGAATGCGCAGATTATACAGGTTCGCACCGTCCAGATAGGTTTCGATGGAATCCCGCATATCCGGCGTACTGGAAACAAGGCCGGCCAAAAAGCCGACCCCCAAAGCCACAATGGAAAAGATGGCCAGGAACCGGCTGCGGGTGCTGGCCAGCGTGCGGCGTATGTTTTTTTGGTAGGTCTTGTTCATTTACCACTCGATCCTTTCGACCGGGGTCGGGTTGGGGTTGCACTGCATGTCCACCACCCGGCCGCTGTTGATGCGGATCACCCGGTCGGCCATGGCCGCCAGGGCACTGTTGTGGGTGATGACGATGACGGTGCGTCCCTTCTGGCGGCAGGTGGCCTGCAGAAGGGCCAAGACCTGCTTGCCGGTCTTGTAATCCAGAGCGCCAGTGGGTTCGTCGCACAAAAGAATCTTGGGATTTTTGGCCAGTGCCCGGGCAATGGATACCCGCTGCTGCTCGCCGCCGGAAAGCTGGGCCGGGAAGTTGTTGCGCCGCTGCAAAAGGCCCACTTCTTCCAGAACCAGATCTGCGTCCAGGGGGTCGCGGCAGATTTCGGAGGCCAGCTCCACGTTTTCCCGGGCGGTCAGGTTCTGCACCAGGTTGTAGAACTGGAACACAAACCCCACGTCAAACCGGCGGTACTGGGTCAGGCGTTTCTGGTTGAAAGAGCTGACCTCTTCCCCGTCCAGGATGATGGTTCCCTCATCGCAGGTATCCATACCGCCCAGCATATTCAGAACGGTGGTCTTGCCCGCGCCGGAGGGGCCCAGGATCACGCAGAATTCCCCTTTTTCGATCTCAAAACTCACATGGTCGGCCGCCGCAATGCGGGTATCGCCCATCTGATAATATTTGCAAACATCCTTGAATTGCACAAACGACTGCTTCGACATGGAATGACTCCTTTTATGACGCTGCATACTGCTTGAACATGTGTTTAGTATACCATGAAATTGCAAATAAACAATAAACAAAGATTGAAAAAAGGTTGGAATTTGTACATAATGATACCATTTGTTCGTTTTTGGACAAATCCCGCCGCCGGGGCGGAGCTTGCAAAAAAGGACCGCCTTCTTTGCAGAAAGCGGTCCTTGCGGAGTATTCAGATGAGGGACGATCGGCTCAGGCTTCTTCCTTGCTGCCCATGAGCCAGGTGACCCAGGCGCCCAGCGCAGCCAGCACCAGGCCGACGATGAGTTCCACCACCGAGAACGCACCGAAGGCGTTGGCGGAATACAGAATGGCGAAGGGCGAAGAGAGGATCAGGCCGATGATGGCGGCAAAAGTCTGGCTGGGGAAGCGCTGGAACAGATACTCAATGATCTTGGCAATGAGGAAGATGCCCAGCACCACGCCGATGGCAAAGGGAACCAGCATCAGGCAGTTATGCACCACACCGCCAAAGTCGCCGTCCTTGAGCATGGTCACGGTGCCGGTGACCAGGGACAGGATGGTGGTGTAATACCCCAGCACCATGAGCACCATGCT
>CAJMLV010000003.1 GCA_905214345.1 uncultured bacterium | reverse complement strand
AACCATGTCTTCTTTTATCCTCTTTTCAATTTGCGAAACTTATTGTACCTTATCAAAACCTTCGGGGGAATTGTGACCGACCTGCAGATGAGCAGCTATCTGATCATCCGTGATTTCCGTCAGAAACTGAACAAAAAAGGCCAGCCTTACGGCTGGCCCCGGGCAGAGTATACGACGCCGGAAGCGCTCTGGGGCGCGGGGTGCACGCCACCGCCCCGGTGGAGTCCCGGACGAAGGTGTTCCACCAGATCCGGGCCCATTTCCCTACCGCCACCGAAGAGAGACTGCGGGCGGTACTGGGCAGACGTTGAAAAGCTACTGGAAGTGCCCCCTCCCATCACACCCCTTCGACAAACTTCCCAATCAGCCCGTTCACTTCGTCCGGTGCATCGGTGTTGGCATTGTGTCCGGCTCCGGGGATCCACACCAGCGGGATGCCGGTGTTTTTGTGCCAGGCCTTGTTGTACCGGATACAGGAACCGGCATGATCTTTTTCTCCGCAGATCAGCAGCGCCGGACAGGAGATTTTGTAGGGAAGGTCGACTTCCATGGCCTGGGCTAGCATCCGCATCCCATTGCCTGACAGTCTGGCGTATCGTTCCTGGTCGCCGTCGTAGGTCATCATCATGGCGTGCATCAGGGCCTGTCCATAGGCCGAAGTGGCCACCCCTTTCGACCCGGTTTTCAGCAGGGACTTTCACGGGTAATGGCGATAGACCGGCTCCATCCGTTTCAGCAGCCACAGTTCGATGCCCGTCACATACTTTCACTGCAGAGGGGCCGAATCAATGGACACAAAACCTTTCAATTTTTGAGGATACAATTCCGCGTATGCTTGTCCCACATAGCCGCCCATGGACTGCCCCACGATCACCGTGGTCGGCACAGAGCTTCCCGGCAGAGAATCTCATCCAGCCATCTTGCTTTGTCCATCAAGGAGAAGGTCAGCCGGAAGGGCCAGAAAGCGCCATGGGCGGCGCGTCCCATACCATCAGATTGTATTTTCCTTCGAAATATTCAACCTGTTTGTCAAACAGCCGGTGGTCAGCGGTCAACCCCGGCAGAAAAACCAGAGTGATGGCTTTGGGGCCGAGGTCACTGTTCGCCCAGTAATGAATCTCCCCACAAGGCGTTGCGTAGACCTTTTCCTGCATGGCTGTCACCTTCTGCGATTTTTCGACCAGACTCACTCGTTACAACTGCAAAATTGAGGCTAGGGTACCAAGTTTCCAATGGTAACGTAAAGATAAAATGTCAAAAGAGCTTGGCTTGGATTTCGGTCAACTGTGCTTTCAAACCAAGCAATTCTTTGGATAGGGCATCGCTTTTTTGCTTGGCTTTAAGGCAATCATTTCTTTTGTTTGTAATCTGTTCTGCTGCATCCTTATAAAAGTCAAACACGGTAGAAAGGTTTTGCAGATATTGCTGTTCCAAATCGTCTGCTATGGAAACAAACTCTTGCCGGAACTGCATCTGTTGTGTAGCAATGCGTTCGTTCTGCGTTGCCTCGTCGATATTTTCCTTTACGTCCATAGCAAATCCAGCAATGCTTACAAGAGGCCCCAAGACCTTGGCTACGTTTCCAATGTTTTTAGTTATATTGACCGCTTGCCATGGCTTGAATTTGTATCCCAATGCGGCTCCTGCTCCCTTTACGAACTTGTGAATGGTGGAACCGGAAGCTTCGGACGCTTTCAGAAAGAACTTTGCAGTACCGGCTCCATTTTGGGCCCAATTTACCGTCTGACCGGTTATTTTTTTAAGGATTTCGTTGATTGTTTCGAACTGGACTCTGTCGAATTTTGTCTGTTTGCTTTCGAAAAGGTGACGCTTTCCGGAAATTGTTCCCTCCACTCCCTTGAAGAAAACGTCAGCGGTATCGCTGTCGAGAACCTGTGCGATATCCTCTTCCAACATATGCATATTTTGTTCTACTAGTGCTGTTATCCGCGCATTGAGGGACTCGCAAACATCCTCAATCAAGGCATTCAGATCCGATTCATTAAAGGAGATGTCCTCGACTCCGACCGAGTTGGACAGCTCATATCCTTTATCAACAATCGGACGCAACCCCCGGTGAATATCTCTGTGAATATCGAGCGACACCTGATTCCTATACCAGTCCACTTTCTTTTCAAGACGGGAAAGCAGTGCAAGGAACGCTTTGTCTTTTTCCGAATCTGCACGGAAAGCAGAAACCTCATCGATAGAAGATTTCAGAATCTGGATCGGTGCATCGAGTTTACCAAGTTGCCCCTTTTGTAAAATGAAGCGATTTAACTGTCGGATAAAATCCGGGAAATGACTGATTTCTATAAGTTCCGGATCGTTCTCGGAAACACCGGTCCGGTAATCCTGTGCGTCCACAAATGCGTGCGGAAGTTCGTCCAAAGAATGTGGAGCCAACGACCGATCCAAGGTGGTAGTATAGTTCCGAACCAGTGTGTTATAGTCCTCGGCTTCTTTGGACATTTTGTTGATCACAAGAAACATCTTGTTCTTATACCCTTTTTCAAAGGCCCACTGGATGAAATCGGCCTGTGTATATTGGTTGAACAAATCACTTGTGATGCAGTAAATCAGCAGATCTGACTCCTGGATGGCTTTCAAAGCTCTCTCGCTGTGTTCTGTACGGTCAGTATATAAACCAGGTGTATCGGTCAGCAAAATTCCGTTTGACCAGTTGTAATCGGTGGCAATATCCGTGGCGATATCAGAATCTATTCGAATGTTTTGGTTTCCGGTAAGCGCAGAGATAATCGTGGATTTTCCAGAACTGTATTGACCGATAAATGCCACCCGTATATATTGTTCTGGTGCAATATGCGCCAGGCTCTCCTTTACCTTTGCTATCTGATCTGAAAAACCGTTCTGTTCATACAAAGAAAAGAGTTCGGCTTGGCAAGCATTGATTTTCCGGGCGCATTCTCCTGCTGTAAATTGTTCGTTATTCATGACACAGTCTCCGTTCCAACGATTTCAATTTGTTCCGAAATAACATCCTTTAAGGCATCCGGTGCAATGGTGATAGAAAGTGGTGTGTGAATACGGATCAAGCCTGGCAGACGTTCCACATCATGAACTACTGCGCCGATATCTGTATCGGCATACATTTCAACCTTCCCTTCCATAAAGGTCAGAATCCGCCAGGCATATACCTGATTCAGGTGTTGCCTCTGTTCCGTGTAGATATTGGCCAGACCATCACAGGTATGGATGACATCGCTCAGCTCCTGCGTAGCGGAGGAAAACGCGCGGTCACTTTTTTGAATAAGCTCTTCTGTCTGCTTGTGAATCTGTTCAGTGATAGAATATCGCCAGCTGGGAATCTTTTCCTCAATTTGACTGATAAGTTTCCCGTATAACGCGTCAATGGCTTGTTTCCTTTTTTCCGCCTGGCTTGTAAAAAGGCGAGAGAGCCTGTGCAAAATAGCCCCTGGAATTGCAATTACCCATCCAAAAGGGATAATAAAGCTTGCTATAAGCCCACCTGCGTCCATAAGGGATGCCAAAATATTGGTAGCAAGCCGAAAGTTAAAAGAAAGTTTCTGCCCCCTGTCGAGAGACAGATCAGAACTGAAAGCAAAATAAAAATCTTCCAGAAAATCCCGCACAGTATTATCCACTTTTGAAAGGAATTGATTCGTAAGTTCCTTGACATCTTCTTCCAAAGTTCGCTCAAAATGAATGGAGTCCAGATATTCGGTCCATTTGGAAGAAAGGTCATCCTTACAGTCAAAATATTGCGTGGCAAAATTGAGGGCCCCTTGCTTTTTCAGCCGGGAAAAACGGTCATCCAGAAGATCTTTCAGATAATCCATCAGAACTTGTTGTTCTTTTCGGATTGTGGCCACAGTAGCCGGCCAGCGTGTCTGCAGGGCTTGAATCTCTTGGTTGATGGGAAGCAGTTCCCGCTGAAGTTTTTCTTCTGTATGGGAAAAGTCCTGGATCGTACCGTCCAGCAAGGTTTGAGAACGCTTCAAAGGGCCAGAAAGAGTGATCCAGCTTTTTAGTTTTTCTATAAACGGTTCCAGGTTGGAACTCTCCCACAAAAGCTTACTGTACTTGGTATATTCAGGCTCCTGGGCCATTAAAGCCGCCAATAAAAATACTGGGTATACGGATATCAGATTTCCGAAACCGTTTTCTTGGGCAAAACGATAAATCCTGTTGGAATATCCTTGCAGATTGGCTTCGCCGGTTGTGGTAAGCCAGTCGGTCGGCTTTTGCAAAAAACGCTTAAAGTGCACGGAATCCCGGATGTTTTGTTTGTGATTCAGCAGAATAATGATGGGCTTGTTGCGTTTGGAAGCACGTTGGATAAACTCCAGAATATCCTTTTGTATTCCTTCGTCAACCACAACAAAACAAATAATATCGGATTCATCTAAAACAGCGGCGGCAATCTCATCGTCAGAACGACCGGTAGCTTCGGCAGAGCCGAACCCAGGGGTATCAATCAGGCGCAGCAAATTCCACTGATAAACCCGGTTGTAACGGGTTGTGCGCTGCAATCCGGAGCCGATCTTGTCACGGCCTTCTCCTGTTAAAATTGCGTGGAGCGTTGTTTTCCCAGCCTTGGTTCGGCCCAGTAGAGAAATTGTGAAGTCCGGTAGCGTCCGCTCTTTTTGAAGCAGTGCGGCCTCCGACTTTTGGGATTGGCTCAAAACCGAGTCGGACAAATTTTGGGAAAAGTCAGAAATAATCTCAGAAACGCTATCGGAAAGTTTGGAATGATATCGGTTGTGAGCCTGTTGTTCCTGTAAATTGTGGACAATGGAACTGCACTTCGAGATTACGGCTTCATAACAAGGCCGGACAACTGTGAAATCGTCCTTTGCAATTTCAGCGCATTTTTGAATGGCCGCTTGATAATCTTGGTCCTGCGATGCAGCATTTTCTACTGATGTTCTCAGAGGAATAGAAAACAAGCGGCAAAAAAAGGCAATAATATGATCGATTAGCCTGCGGAACAAACTCTTTTTTACAGGCGGGTCCGTATAGGGACGCTGGAACAGGACATTGTTGCTATTTCGCAGGGCCAGAGCTTTTTCTTTACCGAATGAAAGCAGTTGCTCACGGCGTTCCGGGGAAATCATAGATTTCATTCCCACATCAGAAAGAAGTTTTTTCTCTCTTTCATCCATACAGGTATCTACATTTGCCAAAACTGAAAGAACAAAAAGAATACCTTCTTGAACGGCGGTTTCCTCCGCTATAAAAGCCTCCATAGCCCGCTCAAGGGGGATGGCATCGTCCTGGCCATCCAGAATAGACGGCAGACAGGTATTATCCAAGGAAGCACCACATTCCATGAGATACTGGTCGATTTCTTCCAGCTGGTAACTGTGGACCTGTTTGTTTACGACGACCATATATCCCAAGACGGCTAGTGTCTCAGGATGTGCAGGCATTTGAAGCGCGACTTGTTCCATAGAAATGTATCCATCCTTTTTATGTATTTGAAAAACTGACGGAACGCCCGGTACAATAGCCCCCTACAAAGAAACGCAATTTCCATGCTGCGGACAACGTCTGCAGCATGGAAATCACGGACACAGGAAAAATCACCCTACAAGCATTACATAGTCCCCCTGACTTCTCAGCCACATATCCAAGCCAGGACCTTCAAAGACCTCGGCTTCCACCAGCTGCCCTCCCTCAGGCAATTTTTCTACCACCCGAGCAGTGGGCAAGCGGTCCAGCACAGCCTCAATGTTTGGGCCGGTGTACTTGAATTTGATGCGCCGCAGCTTGCCGCCGTACATGAACTGGATGCGCTTGCGCATCTCCCCCTCCTGGAAGCGGTCCTTGTAGGGGATGTCGAACCGGTCGGCAGTCACAGTAAAGTCCGCAATACGGTCCACCCGGTAAATAGTGGGTGAACGGTCCTCCGGATTGGCAAAATGTTCTTTTTTGTCGATACCCTCGATAAAGGCCGCCAGATAGAAATAATATTCACTGAACAGGATGCCCACCGGCTGTACCCGGCGATGTTTGGGCGTACCGTTATGGGTGCCCACATAGTCCATTTCCAGCACCTTGTGGTCCCGGATGGCCTCCCCCAGCGCCCAGAGCTTGTCCACGAACTTCTGCCCATGGTGGGGCGGCACATAGTGGAACCGCTCATTGCCGATGAGTTCCTGCACCGCCTGCAGGTTCTGCACCGGGGTACAGCAGGCTACCAGCTTGTTCAGGATGGGGTCCAGCTCCGCTTCGGTAAAAGCGCGGCTTTCCAGCAGGATTTTACAGACTGCCAGCACCTCGCTTTTGGTCAGCCTTGCTTCGGCGGGCTGTTCCAGCTGATACTTGTCAGATTCCCGGTCATATTGCAGATCGTTACCCTGCCCGGCATAGTAGGCCCGCAGGATTTCCAGGTCCCGTTGAAGGCTTTTTTCGCTCACTTCAAACCGGTTCGCCATGGCTTTTTTGTCAACAGCGTTGCCGCACAGCAACTGTTGCTGCAGGGTAAGCAGGCGATAAATTTTATCCTCGGCCATGATCCAGCTCCTTATCACCACAGAGCACGCACGGACGAAAGCACCTCAACGGGCTGGGCATATTTAGGAATGGGTTTCTCATAACGGTCATGCTCCACAAGGGCTTTAAGCTGCGCCTTTGCATCCTCGTACCCAAGATTCATCCGATATTTTGTCACTTCCGGATTCACAGTCAGTGTATCCTTCAGCGTACTCATATGCTGCTCCCGGCTGGGATACACATGATAAAACCTTGTATCCTGAAGAGAGATGTTCTTGCTTGACCTCTTCCAAGCTGTTTCTTCCTTCGCATTATGAGGCTGCAGATGGATCACGATGATATTGTGGAAATCCTTGGCCAGCGGTGCAACGGGGATGTTATCGACCATTCCACCGTCAATGCAGACCCGTCCGTCAAATGTACGCTTGGAGTAAGCCCCCGGCATGGCCGCCGACGTCAGCACCATATCACGAATTTCCTCAAAGGGACGTTTGTTCCAACAGCAAGGATAGGGCCCCGCATTAAGGTCGCACAGCATGGAGTAGACGCTTTTGCTTTTCAGATTTTTCTGCACTTTGTCCTTGTCCACATTTTCCTCAATGATCTGCTCCAACCGTTTTTGAGAAAAGAGAGAAAAAGAAACCTCTGTACTTTTTTCCGGTCCCATCATAAATAGTTGCATATTTTTTGCAACAATTGCTGCGAGGGTAGCAGGCGCCACATTACTCAACACGCTTCCAGCCAGATTCAAAGCTGCCAGAAAAGGATTGGCAAGCACATTCAACGCTGTCAGCCCCGCTTGAAACGACTGAAGAATCGGCATGAGCTGAATCAAATAGTGTAACAGGCTCACATGAGTCAGATCCTCCTGCTGAATATTCAGCCATACATCCCGGGCCTTTTCATAGTCGCCCTGCACAAATAACAAACTGTTCAGCGCCCCCACCGAGGCGCCCGATACACCGGTAATTTTCCGATCGATGCCGATCTCGTGCAGATATTTCCACACACCGATCTGGTAAGCGCCCTTTCCACCGCCGCCACTGAAAACAACGCCATAGTGTGTATCTTCCATGACCAGTTTGTGGCGAAGAATATTGGCGAAAAGAGTGACGTCACGGTTGATTTGCTGCGGGGAAAGATACCAGGCCCGGCGAACATTGTCCGGGTCCAGAATTCGATAATGGGGAAGAAGATTTTTCAGAACGCGGCATTTTTGTACCTTCCAGCCGTCTGTTTCCCATAGTGTGTCCCATTGCATGTTTCCTCCCAGTGTAGGTGTGGGGATGTTGATCATTCCCTTGTGATGCATGGGCGAAAGAAAGACTTTCATCAGCTCACCAGAGGTGATCCAACTTAGCTGCATCCGCAATTCCCGATCCGAATCCAAAGATTTCATCTTTACACTTCCTTCTACATTTTCCTGCGGATGTTACAGACTTCCTAAAAAACCGAGGACCGCACCAATTGTCGCCCCTACGGCGGAGCCAATTACAGGAATAAAAGAGCCAATTGCGGCCCCAACCTCAGCCCCCTGTGCTGCGCCGAGCAGCGCCCTGCCGATGGAATGCCGGATCGTATTCTGTACCGCTTCCCTGTAATTCTGTTCTCCGTCGCTGGATTTCCAGATATCGGGATCGCTATGCAACTCATCCGTCACAAGATATCGCTTTTCCTCCGGAATTCCTTCCAGAACGTTCACCAGCAGCCGGGACAGATTATAGTGATAGTAAGCCGAATAAATGACCGGACGGACATTCAGCCCGACGGAAGTACGGAAGCGTTCCTGCACAGAGGAAGCCTGCTGTTCCAGGCGGTTCTGCAAAGGCGCGGTGGGCTGCCGTTTTTCCTCATCCCAGCCGCGGCCTCCCATTGCCAGATCACAGCGGTTCAAAGCAAGAATAATACGGTTGCTATTTCCCAGCACAGGGTACAATACCTTTTCTACAACCCTGTAGGCAGTACCCAGGTCCCGGCTTGCTCCGTCCAAAATAACCACGGCAGCGTCGATCAGGAGATTCCCGTCCGAGTCCTTTTTGCGCAGCAATGCTGCGATCTGCTCCGCATAATGGCTGTCTTTCTGTGGATCATCCCCAAAGCCAGGCGAATCCCACAATGTCAGATTTTCGCTCAGCTCATAGCGTGAGATGGTGTTTGTCTCAGGATCAGGCGAGTGTCCTTCCTTTGCCACCGCAGTGTCAAACAAAGCATTGATGGTGGAACTTTTTCCCACACCGGTAGCCCCCACAAAGAGAAGATTCACTTTTCGGGAAAAAAGCTGCTGCACAATCCAGTCCGCCTGATCTGCCGGGAGTGTATCCAGAATTTCCTGCTTCAGTGTATCAAATAAATTTTCGGACATAATTTTTCCTCCTTACATATTCTTTATTTTCATCAGAGACCGTCGAAGAAATTTCCGATCCGCTCTATGAAGGATGCAACCGCATCCACCGCATCCTCCATACCTACCAGCACCTCCAAAGCCTTACTGCTTGCAAAGAAGGCGACGTCATCAACGAAATCGGAAATTCCTGCCGCCAAGGAGTCCAAAATGTTCTTGCGATGCTCTTGCAAATCCTCGTTGTCATACCACATGTCGGCATTCGGATTGGTGTTTTCGAACAGAACCATACGCTTGTGCCGGGGGGTATATTCCAGAATGTAATCCAGCAATGCGGCCAGATTCCAAGGCCTCTCCCGTAGTCCGGTATCGGGGTCGGTATATCCAGCCTTGTAGGAAACAACCTTCACATCCACCCCGGTAGCTTCTTTGATACGGTCGTGTACCGAACGTTCTTTGTCCCGCAAAAACTTTTTGGTAGCTTCCTTGGGAAGATTATTCTGCATATCCCAACCGCGCACACCACCATTGGCTTCATCGGCTTTGTTCAGTGCAACCAGCACCCGGCCATTTCCTTCCGTCTGCATCGTTTTGATAATGACCTCATTGATTAGTTCGTAGGTCGTTCCCATATCCCGATTGCTGGCATCCACAATGACCAGAACCAAATCAATCAGTGCAAAACCTTCCTCGTCTTTTTGGCAAAGCTTCTCCACAATCTTTTTGGCGTGCTGCAGGTCTTTTTCTTTACCATCTCCCAGACCGGGGGTATCCCAGATTGTCAGGTTTCCCAACTCGTATTTGCTGATGTCCATGGTTTCCGGGTCGACGCCTACGCCTACTTTTGCTTGTTCCATATTGAACAAAGCATTGATGGTACTGCTTTTTCCCACACCAGTACCGCCGGTAACCATAAGGTTGATTTTTTGCTCCCGAGCTTTCAGAAGGGCTTTTCGCATTGCCAACTGCTGTTCTTCGGTTCCGCTGATATGTTTGATTTCCTCGTGGATGGAACCGATCGTGCGCTCATTTTCCTGAACGGCCTGTTCAACACTCATTGTTAAAACTCCTTTTCCGTCATTTTCTTTTGCATTTCATGTACCATACGAATATACAAATCTTTACAGGCCTGATTTTCGCCGGCTTCAATGTAATGCAAACAAGGGACCAAATAATTTTCGTTCAGTTCCCTGTAAATTTCCATCCGATCGGGAGAGCAGTTGATCGCTGCCACAATCTGCGGCGCCGTAGCGTAATATTCCCGAATCAGTTCTTCCCCGTCCGGTTGCCTACGCAACCAGGTGTCTCGGTAGGTACGAAACTGCGTCAATTCGTAGCAATCGTCTGGTTTGCCAAAAGCCTCACAGGTAGCGGTGGTGATATAACATCCCTCCTCAATTTTCTCAGCCACAGTGCCGGCGATTCCCAGCGGAATCCAAACGGGCGCTGTTGCTACGGCCAAGGCTGTTTCCAGCACATCGACGTCTTCGGCACATCCATTTTCGGTTTTCTTTGTATTTGTTTTTAGCGGCTTTGCCGTTTTTTGGCTTCCTTCCAGACGCGGTTTCCGCTTTTGTTGCGGAACCATAGTCAGTATTTTTACCAGCATACGCAAAATGTTGTATGCCTGTTCCTGTTGCCTCGTTTCGGGGTCCGTGTACCCTGCACTCAGACAGATTGTTTCTAAATCAAGGTTTGTTTCTTCCCGCATGCGCCGGCGGAGTGACTCCTCTTTTTGCGCCATTCTGGCCGCCAAAACTGCATCCGGTCGTTTTTTCACAGAATCCCAATGATGACCGGAGAGCATTTTATCGGCCTTATTGATAACAATCAGCAGTCGTTTCTTTTTTTGTGTGCGTAAATCGGGCAGGATAACTTGTCTTACCAACTTGAAAGTAGTTCCCATATCCCGGCTCTCCCCGTCCACCAAAACCAGCACAAAATCAATGCACAGCTCTTCGCCTGCAGTTTTTTCGTTGAGCTTTTCTCTGATCTTTTCTTTGTAAAGGGTATCTTTCTCAATCGTATCCCCAAGACCAGGTGTATCCCAAAATACAAACCCGGTCATCGCATAAGGCGCAACGGAAAGGGTCTCCGGTTCCGGCCCACCCCCCACTGTAGCAGCATTTCTTCCCAGCAATGCATTGATAACCGAACTTTTTCCCGCTCCGGTGGAGCCCGTTAAAAGCACCTGGATAGGCTCGGCTAGAGCTTTTTTGTAGCGGCAGTATATATTTGCCTGCTCCTCTGCCGAAAAATCCGATCCCATTAAATACGAAAAAATATCCGCAAAATTATTCATGTAAAGGGTTTCCTCCTCCGCTCCGCCATCTTCCCAGCTTTTTCACCAGTTCCTCAAACAGTGACCCATACACCTCTGCTGCTTTCGCCGTCTGTTCCGGTGGGCAGTCCAGCAGCCAGACTTCGCAGATTCTGTCCTGAAATCGCAGTTCCGCCTTTGCTCCGTTTTCCAGACCAAACCGCAGGCAGTTATTGGAAAAACCCTGGCCGCACACATAACAGGGCGGCACAGCGGCGCAGATGGCTCCGTACAGTGCTGCCATATCGGGTAAGGTGTGCAATTTAAATTTTCGACAACAGGGATTTTTCATAATAAGACTCCCTTTCAGTATATCATATCTGTTAAAAAATCGACTCTTATAATAGTTCACAAAAAACACTTTCGTATTTGTGCATTTTGTCAAGTATTATCCAAGCAGGCCAGTAAACCATTATAATGTGTTTTTTCAACCAGCATGGTCATTGGTTCTTTTTCAAAAAACCCACTACAATAATAAAAAGTCATTACTATAGGAGGTGGGAATCTTGGACGAAGCCGGGAGCGTAGTACAACAGACCGGAGCCAAACTCCGGCATTTTCGTATACAGAAAGGGATCAGCCAGGAACAGCTGGCCCTGAGTTGCGACCTGAATGTCAACACCATCGGCATGATCGAACGCGGACAGAAGAATCCCACCATCTACACCCTGCAAAGAATTTGCGACGGGCTGGGCATCACCCTGGCCACCCTGTTTTTGTATGAGGACCGCACAGACACCGCCACCGAAGAATCCATCCAGCGCATTGAAACGGTACTGCGGCAGCTTCCCCAGCGGGATGTGGAGCGGGTGGCCCGCATTGTGGAAGAACTGGCCAGTTTCGGCCAATAAGCAATAAGAAAAATCAAGTCCTGCGTTTTGGTAAAAAGCGCAGGACTTATTTGTTTACAGGATCATTCCCAGGCGCATCGCCAAATCCACCGCCAGGTACAAACCCCCAAGCCAGAGCAGCGGCAGCCCCCAGTGACCGCCCTTGCCGTGGGAAATCTTGGGCCCGCGCAGACCCCACCGAAAATTGATGACCAACGCCACCACAATGCACCCTGCGATTCCCATCGTGCCCGACCGAAACAGAAACATACTGTCCTGTGCCGCTCCATAACTGACCAATCCATGAGCCGCCACGTACAACACAGTCAGAGGCATGTAGCTTCGTATTGCTTGCCGCCACGCTCCATGCCACAGCATCCACAAAGGCCCTAGCAGCAAAGCCTTGTCGCTGAAATCCTTTTCCAGGACCTTTTTGCCCGCCCACACCATACGGTCGTATACCTGATTTTTGATGTCCATCTTGTTTGCTCCCTTCAGCACTGCATTTTTCTTTGTGTGTTCATCATAGCAATTGCCCATGGACAGATGTTTGTCCATGGGCAAAATAATTTTATCGGGTGAACACACCACCCCCTTCTGACCACCATCTGACCACTCCTTCATCCCAGTCGGTTCCGATTGTAGCTTTTTACGTCCCAACATTCTTTTATACCCATCACACACAGTGCCGGAAATTATGCACGCCGCACAAATTCCGTCGCTTTATCATGATATTTCCCTGTATTCCGCAGGTTTCCGACCCGAAAGACCGCAGGTTCGAATCCTGTCAGCCGCACCAAAAAAGGTCGCTGTATTGCAGTACAGCGACCTTTTTTATTTTGTCACGGCTCAGTGCTTGTCAATCCACATTTTGACAAGGACATCACACCAACAGTTCCCGCTCCTCGGGGTGCGTCTCAAACCAGTGCACAGCATAAGAGCAGGTAGGCCTGGCCTTGCGGCCATCCTGACGCAGGGTATCGGCCACTGCACGCAGAAGCTGTCCGGCAACTCCCTGTCCCCGCAGAGAACCGTCCACAAAGGTATGGTTGATGACGACAACACCCTCCCGTTCCGGGAAGGTCACTTCCGCCAGCAGCTTTCCTGTTTCATCCGTGGCAAAAATCCGGCCGGGTTCTTTGCGCAACTCCATAATTATCACCTCTGTCCTCAGTGTAGCAAAGAAATTGGGCAAGAGCAACCGCCCTATACCTGCTGCTTTGTCAGAAATATGGCGGTGCGGATTTATTTATAACCCCATCACCTTTCCCAACTTTTCCTGTGCCTTTCTCTTGGTTTTATCAAAAGCGTGGACATAGTGGTCCTGGGCTGGGAGTGCCCAAGCATTCCTGGCGTATTCAGCTTAGTGCGGTGGATGTCCCACAGGTACGCACCTTGCTGGTTGTGGAAAACAAAGCCAACTGTTTTGTCTCTACCCGCAAGCATCCTTCTCCGGGGCGAGTCGTGGCGTTTCATGGCGGATGTTTCAGCCCCCAGCGGGGCCGGTTTTTCCGGCAGCTCTGCCGATCGGCAGTCCCCCAGGTACAGCTGCTCCACGGAGAGAAATCGACTGCGGCGGTTTTCAAGATGGACAATCGTCTGCGTCGGAAGAGCGAGCCCCCTATCTACCCCTGACGCATGGCTGCGGAGCAGCTCCGGGCGCACCGGGCGCGGGCAGAACCTTTCTCCGAAGCATACGCGGCAAAACCGGAGCGTCTTCTGCAAACCTTTTGTACACTGATACCATGAATGGGAACCATGCTGCTTGCAGCCGCCCTCTAGCCGGATTATAATGGAAGAAACTATCGATTCTTGACACAATCGCACGGAAGTTGTAAGGAGGTATCCGGAGTGAACGATACCAACACGGAACGGACAGAACAAACCAAAGAGGCACCGGCCATTCAGCTGATTCCGCAGCTGACGCCGGTGATCAACTACGCTTTACAGCAGAACCGGCTGCCCATTCTGCCCCAGGTCACCATTCAGAATCACACGGATACGGCGCTCTCCGGCGTGACACTGACGGTGGAAAGCACCCCGGCCATGCTGCTGCCTTTTACGCAGCGGATCGAGCAAATCCCGCCCCAGTCCGAGTATACGCTGCAGGGCCTGAATGTGCAGGCCGACCCGGCGTATCTGGCGGGACTGACCGAACGGGTACGGGGCCGCATCCTCCTGCGTCTGTCCGATACCACGGGAACACTGGCGGAATACAGCACCGATGCCGCCGCTCTGGCTTTTGACGAATGGCACGGAACCGCTTTCTATCCGGAACTGATCTGTGCCTTCATCACACCGAACCACCCGGAAGTGACCAAGCTGGCTGCCCGCGCGGCGGAATATCTGGGGCAATGGAGCGACAGCCCCGCCCTGGACGCTTACCAGCGGGAAAATCCCAACCGGGTGCGGATGCAGGCAGCGGCCGTCTACGCAGCCCTGCAGGAACAAAACATTGTCTATTCCGTTCCGCCTGCCAGCTTCGAGGCTATCGGCCAGCGCGTACGGCTGTGCGATGCCGTCATGCAGCAGAAGATGGGCACCTGCCTGGATCTGACTTTATTGTATACGGCTGTGCTGGAAGCCATCGGCCTGCATCCGCTGCTGATTTTGCAGCCGGGACACATCTTTGCCGGCGTATGGCTGGAAAATCAGACCTTCCCGGAAGCGGTACAGGATGACCCCAGTCTGCTGACCAAGCGCCTGGCCGACGGCATCGGTGAGGTCGCCGTGGTGGAATGCACCGCGCCAACTGCCGGAAAATCCGTGGATTTTGAGGCCGCTTGCGCCGCCGCCCAGCGGGAGCTTGCAGAACCTGTTGAGTACATTGTGGACGTGGCCCGTGCCCGTTTAAGCGGTATCCACCCGCTGCCGCAGCGACTGCCCACCGCCGAAGGATGGAAAATTGAAACAGCCCCGCGGGATGCAGCGGACATCACCGGAGCGCCGGAGGAACTTGCCGAGCAGATCAAGGTCCGGGAAGCAGACGCCCCCGCCCCGGTGGGCCGGGTCGCCCAATGGGAACGCAAGCTGCTGGATCTGGGCCTGCGCAATCCGTTGATCCATCTGCGGATCACCCGGCGCGTCATCCCCATTCTGGCAGATTCACTGGCCAGGCTGGAAGATGCCCTTTCGGACGGAGAGGAATACGGCATCGCGCCCCGCCCGGCAGAACTGGAGCAGCGGGAGATCGATTACCGTGACCCGGAACAGTTTGCGGTTCTGGGCGCCTACCAGGCACTGATCCATTCGGAATTCGAGAACCACCGCCTGCGTTGCGCCCTGAACGCCGCGGAACTTTCCCAGGCCATCACCGGTCTGTATCGGGCGGCACGGACCTCTCTGGAAGAAAACGGCGCCAACACTCTTTATCTGTCGTTGGGACTTCTGCGCTGGTACGAGACCCGGGCCAGCGAACGGCCGCGCTATGCGCCCATTCTGCTGCTGCCGGTGGACATCGTGCGAAAGTCCGCCAACAAAGGCTATGTGATCCGCCTGCGGGACGAAGACCCCCAGCTCAACATCACCCTGCTGGAAATGCTCAAGCAGGATTTCGGCATCACCATCGGCGGTCTGGACCCCCTGCCCCAGGATGAACACGGGGTGGCGCTGCGTACCGTGTATACCACCCTGCGCCGGGCCGTCATGGACCAGCCCCGGTGGGATGTCATCGAGACCGCGTTTCTGGGCATCTTCTCCTTCTCACAATTTGTGATGTGGAACGACCTGCGCAACCGGGTGGGCGACCTGCAGCGCAACAAGATCGTCCGCAGCCTGGTGGAGGGAAAACTGGCTTGGACGCCTGAGCCCATGCAGCAGGATGCCCCCGTGGATGAAAACGGCGCGCTGCTGCCCATTCCGGCGGATGCTTCGCAGCTGTATGCCATCGATCAGGCCGCAGCCGGTCAGAGTTTTGTGCTGCACGGCCCTCCGGGCACCGGCAAATCCCAGACCATCACGGCATTGATCGCCAACGCTCTGGCACAGGGGAAAACCGTGCTGTTTGTGGCGGAAAAGATGGCCGCCCTTTCGGTGGTGCAAAGCCGGTTGGAGAAAATCGGGATCGGACCTTTCTGCCTGCAGCTGCACTCCAACAAATCCAAAAAGCGGGATGTGCTGGACCAGCTCAAGGAGGCCTCCGAGGTAGCCCACGGCCAGCCCCGGGAATCCTGGCAAAATCAGGCGGAGGAAGGCGCCAGACTTCGCCGGGAACTGGATGCCTATGCCCGGGCACTGCATCAGCAGCGCGGCTGCGGAGCCAGCCTGTTTGAACTGGTAAGCCGCTACGAAGATTGCAAGACCGCCCCCAGTGTGGTACAGCTGCCTGCCGATTTTGCCGCCCAGGCCACGGAGGAATCCCTCCGCGCCCAGGAACGCCTGTTGGGGCAGCTGACGGCCGCCTGCCAGGAAGTGGGCAATCCCGCAGAGCATCCTTTGCGCTGGATGAACCGTGCCGATTACAGCCTTTCCCTGCCTGCCGACCTGGCCGCAGCGCTGAGCGCCCTGACCGAAGCACTGGAAAAGCTGACCCGGACCGGAACGGCTTTTTCCGCCAAAATCGGGCGAACCCCGGAAACCACTGCCGATTGGCAGCAGCTGCAGCAGCTCGCGGCAGTTCTTCTGGATTGGGAAACGATCCCCTGGTCGCGCATCCCGGAAACTGCCTGGCAGGAGGAACACCTGGCAGAACTGGAACAATATGCAGCCCATCGGGAAACCGCGCAGCAGTTGGCCGGGCAGCTGGCGGAACGCTGGCAGGAAAGTTTCCTGCAGCAGGACGCCGCCACCTGGAAGAACGCCTGGACCCAGGCCGGGCTGCAATGGTTTTTGCCCCGCTGGTTCGCGCAGAATCGGATCTGCAAACTGCTGGTGCCTTATGCCAAAGGGACCGTACAGCGCGACTCTTTGCAGACAGATCTGGATGCCCTGGCCCGCTGGCAGCAGGAACAGTCCGCTGCCGACGCCTTGCAGGGCGGGGTTCGGCCTTTGCTGCAGACGCTGACGGCAGAACAGGCTTCCCCCGCTTCTTTGCGTACTCTGGCGCAAAAAACACGGGAACTGCACGCCAGACTCCGGGAACTGAGTGCGGAGAACACCGTGGCATTGCTGCGAGAGGATGGCGAAACCATACACGCCCTGTGCCATGAGCTGTCAGAGGCAGCCGCACAGAAGGATTCCGCCTGGCAGGCGGTCGAACCCCTGCTCTGCCCGGTGCCGGAATTGGCCGGACAAACGCCGCCGGAACTGCTGGCCCACAGCCGGCAGATGGCGGAACATCTGGACACCGCAAAAGACTGGTGCGTCTGGAACCAGACCTGTGAAGCCGCACGGCAGGCCGGCATGGAACCGCTGGTAATGGCCATGCGCAGCGGCCTGGCTGCAGAACAGGCAGCCCCGGTATGGCATCGTGCCGTTTCCATCGCCCTGATCTTGTTTGTGGTGGAAAGCGAGCCGGCCCTGCGCCAGTTCCGCGGCAGCGTATTCAACGAGACCGTCCGTCAGTTCAAGGAACTGGACGCCCATCTGACGGAACTGGCCCGCACCGAAATCTATTGCCGCCTGGCTGCCCAGGTACCGGACTTTACCCAGGCGGCGGCCAACAGTTCCGAAGTGGGAATTCTGCAGCGGGCGATCCGCAGCGGCGGACGGGGCATCAGCATCCGCAATCTGTTTGAACAGATTCCCACCCTGCTGCCGAAGTTGTGCCCCTGTATGCTGATGAGCCCGCTTTCGGTGGCCCAGTATCTGGACCCCCACCGCGCCCCCTTTGATCTGGTGGTGTTTGACGAGGCTTCCCAGCTGCCCACCTGCAAGGCGGTGGGTGTTCTGGCCCGGGGCGAAAACGCCGTGATCGTGGGCGACCCCAAGCAGATGCCCCCCACCAGCTTCTTTACCGGAAACACGGTGGACGAGGAAAACCTGGAACACGAGGACCTGGAAAGCATTCTGGATGACTGCCTGGCCCTGAACATGCCCCAGAGCCATCTGCTCTGGCATTACCGCAGCCGCCATGAAAGCCTGATCGCCTTCAGCAACCGGGAATTTTACGACAACAAACTGTATACCTTCCCGTCGGCGGATGACCAGCAAAGAAAGGTTCGCCTGGTGCCGGTGGAGGGCTGGTTCGACCGGGGCAAAACCCGCCAGAACATGGCGGAAGCCCAGGCCATCGTGGCCGAGTTATCCCGGCGCGCCCATGATCCCCGGCAGGCAGGATACAGCGTAGGTGTGGTCACCTTCAACGTCCAGCAGCAAACCCTCATCAGCGACCTGCTGGACGAAGCCTGCAAGACCGATTCCACCCTGGAGACCTGGGCCTTTGAGTCCGCCGAACCGCTCTTTATCAAAAACCTGGAAAACGTGCAGGGTGACGAGCGGGATGTAATTTTGTTCTCCATCGGATACGGCCCGGATGCCCAGGGGAAGGTAACGATGAACTTTGGCCCCCTGAACCGGGAAGGCGGCTGGCGCCGTCTGAACGTGGCGGTTTCCCGCGCAAGGTGGGAGATGATCGTCTTTTCCACCTTGCAGCCGGAACAGATCAACCTGTCCCGCACCTCCGCCAAAGGCGTAGCCGCGCTGAAAGATTTCCTCAACTATGCGGCAAACGGGAATCTGCAGGAGACCGAGGTTTCCGCCTCGGAACATACGGCAGTCCACGGCATTGCACGGGACATCTGCGACGCCCTGGCGGGGCAGGGCTGGCAGCCCCATTGCATGGTGGGTCATTCCCAGTATCGGCTGGACATCGGTGTGGTTGACCCGGACCATCCGGGACAGTATCTGTTGGGCATTCTTCTGGACGGCAGCACCTACCGGGATGCCCGCACCACCCGGGACCGGGAACTGGCCCAGCAGAGCATCCTGGAAGGTCTTGGTTGGAATCTGCACCGGATCTGGACCATGGATTGGCTGGAAAGCCGCAAAAAGGAACTGGCGCGTCTGCTGGAACACCTGCAGGAATTGAAAAACGCACCGCCCGCCGTGCAGCAGCCGTCCCCCGTTCCGTAGCCGGCGCCGGTACGGCTGGCCGCTCAGCCCGATCTGGTGGCCGCGTCGGAAAAGGAATCCCCGCAGCCGCCGGTCTATCATGCCGCCCGGCTTCCCCTCTATGCAATGGATGCGGACGCCTTCCTGGACCCGAGCAACCGGAAGCGCGTTCTGGAAGCCATTGCCACCACCCTGGCCCAGGAAGCTCCCATCCGGGAAACACTGCTGATTCGCCGGGTTGCTCAAAGCTTCGGCATCACCCGCGCCGGTTCACGGATACAGCGCTATCTGGTGCAGCTGCTTTCCACCGCCACCCTGCCCACTACCCTGCAGCAGGGGGAACGCTTTTACTGGCCGCCCAAGCAGGACCCGGACCAGTACCGGGAATACCGTGTAGCCGGCGAGGACGACGACAAGCGGGACGCCCGCGACCTGCCCGAACAGGAAGTTGCCAACGCGGCCGCGGCAGTGCTGCACAGCCAGGTGGGCCTGCCGGAGGAGGATCTGATCCGGGAAACGGCGCGCCTGTTGGGATATACCAGGCTGGGTGCTTATGTTCATACCGCTATGAGATTCGGCATCGCCTATGGCGAACGAAAAGGGCGCCTGTGCCAGTCCCGGCCCGGATATTACACCTTGGCCGATTCATGATTTTCAGGCATACATGCCTTTACCGAAAAAGCCGCCGTTCAAAGATGAACGGTGGCTTTTCTTGTTGGATATGAAGTCTGTTCCTTGACGCCCCCAGTGAGCCTGTACGAACACCAGCGCCTCTTTACGCCGCATTGGCGTTGATGCTGTCGATGGCCTTATTTTCCCGTCCGTTGTCCGGCAGGGCTTTCTCCTTATTCCGGCTCCGGATACGTCCCGGCCGCCGCCGCAGCTGTGTCTTTGGGTTCATTTTCATATATAGGTTTTTTGAATTGAGTTCCCAAACAGCCCCATGGTACAATCAGTAATAAAAGCGTTTCCAGCCATGGAACGCAGCAAAATACGGTATTCCCATGAAGGAGGAACGGTCATGAAACTTCGGCTGGGCGTCATCGGCGCGGGCAACATCGCCTCCGGGCATATCCGCAACATCCTGGACGGAAAATGCCCCGACATTCAGATCACCGCTGTGGCGGACAGAAAGGAAAGCCGCCGTCAGTGGGCGCGGGAACAGCTTCCCGACGCCGCTATTTTTGCGGAAGGCAGCAAACTGATTGCTGCCGGCGTCTGCGATGCCGTCCTTATCGCCGTCCCCCATTACCAGCATCCCTCCCTGGCGGTGGAGGCTTTCCGTGCCGGGCTGCACGTTCTGTGCGAAAAGCCCGCCGGCGTCTATACCCTGCAGGTGCGGGAGATGAACGCCGAAGCCGACCGTCACCCGGAACTGACCTTCGGCATGATGTTCAACCAGCGCACCAACTGCGTATACCGCAAGATCAAGGAAATGCTGGACAACGGCGAACTGGGCACCATCAAGCGGGTAAACTGGATCGTGACCGACTGGTACCGCACCCAATTCTATTACGACTCCGGCGCCTGGCGCGCCACCTGGTCCGGTGAGGGCGGCGGCGTGCTGCTGAACCAGTGCCCCCACCAGCTGGACCTGCTGCAGTGGCTGTGCGGTCTGCCGGTACGGGTACACGCCTTCTGCCATGAGGGCAAATGGCACGACATCGAAGTGGAAGACGACGTGACCGCCTATCTGGAATTTGCCAACGGCGCCACCGGTGTGTTTGTGACCACCACCGCCGACGCCCCCGGCACCAACCGCCTGGAGATCACCGGAACCCGGGGCCGCATCATCTGCGAAAACGACCAGCTTCTCTTCGACCGCCTGGATGAGGATGAACGGGACTGGTGCCGCACCTGCCGGGAAGGCTTTGAAAAACCCGGCTGCCGCCGGATCGAGGTGGAAACCGACGGCCAGAATCCCCAGCATGTGGGTGTTCTCAATGCCTTTGCCGCCCACATCCGGGACGGCGCGCCCCTGGTGGCGGACGGCCGGGAAGGCATCAACGGCCTGATGCTTTCCAACGCCATCCACCTGTCCGGCTGGACCGGGGAAACGGTCAGCCTGCCCATTGACGAACACCGCTTCCTGGATCTGCTCAACCAGCGCCGCGCCCATTCCCGCCGCAAGGAAGATGCCGACATCGTCATGGATACTTCGGGCAGTTACGGCAGCAAAAGCAACTGACGCGCGAAAGGGGGAATTGCCATGGAACGGGTAAGAACAGCGGTCATCGGCGTGGGCAACATGGGCACCGCCCACGCCCTGAGCCTGGCCCGGGGCATGGTGGACGGGCTGACCCTGACGGCGGTGTGCGATACTGACCCTGCCCGGCTGGCAGACCTGGAACAGCGCTGCCCCGGCACGGCAGTTTTCCGGGATGTGGATGAGCTGCTGGCCGCGGGCTGTGCCGATGCGGCCGTTATCGCTGTCCCCCATCCTCTGCACAGCGAGATTGCGGAAAAGCTGCTGGCCGCCGGACTGCATGTTCTGGTGGAAAAGCCCCTGGACGTCCGGCTTTCCCGGGCGCAGGCACTCTGCCGCACCGCCGGGCAGAGCGGCCGGGTCTTTGCCCTGATGCTGAACCAGCGGACCAATCCCCTGTATGCCCGTGCCCGGCAGATCGTGCAAAGCGGGCAGCTGGGGCAGCTGAAACGGACGGTGTGGATCATCACCAACTGGTACCGCACCCAGCACTACTACGATTCCGGGTCCTGGCGGGCCACCTGGGCCGGTGAGGGCGGCGGCGTACTGCTGAACCAGGCCCCCCACAATCTGGACCTGTGGCAGTGGATCTGCGGAATGCCCTGCACCGTCACCGCCTGGTGCGACATCGCCCGATACCACCACATTGAGGTGGAGGACGACGCCACCATCTTCACCCGCTACGAAAACGGTGCCACCGGCGTATTCATCACCTCCACCGGCGAGACCCCCGGCACCAACCGGCTGGAAATTTCCGGCGAGAAGGGCAAGCTGGTCCTGGAAGAAGGGACGCTGAAATGGTGGCGTCTGGCCCAAAGCGAAGGCGACATCCGGTTTTCCTCCCCGGAGAACTCTCCCGTGCCGGCCTGCGACTACACCGAACTGCGCCCCGACACTCCCGAGACCGCCCATCTGGGCATCCTGCAGAATTTTGCGGACGCCATCCGGCATGGTGCGCCCCTGCTCAGTCCCGGGCAGGACGGACTGGGGGAACTGGAGATTTCCAACGCCGCCTATCTTTCCCAATGGACGGGGAACGCCCCCATCCGGCTGCCCCTGCCCACGGAACAGTTTGACCGCCTGCTGGAAGAACGGGTGCGCCATTCCGCCTATGTGGAAAAAGCCGCAGCACGGCGCCCCGATGGCCAGTACAGCCGCCGGTGGCAGGTGAACTGGTGATTGCAAGGAGACAAGCATGACACGAACCATCCAGCTTCCCTTTCCCGCCGCAGACCCCTTTGTTCTGCACGCCGGGGACGGGTACTACTATCTGTATTCCACCTCCGAGGACGGAGGCGCTTTTCCCATCCACCGCTCCCGCGATTTGCAGGCGTGGCAGTTCTGCGGGACCGCCCTGGGTCCCGGCCGGGGCCGCTGGGGCCTGGACCGGTTCTGGGCCCCGGAATGTTACGAGATCAACGGGCGGTATTACCTGTTTTACAGCGCCCACTGGAAAGAGAACCCCACCGGCGCCCTGGAAAATTTCCGCATCGGGGCGGCGGTGGCCGACGATCCCGCCGGACCTTTTTCCGATCTGGCAGACCGGCCGATCTTTGACCCCGGGTACCCCATCATCGACGCCAACCTCTACCGGGAGGACGGCCTCTTCTATCTCTTCTACTCCCGCTGCTGCTACCAGCACCGGGTGGACGGGCTGGAGGAAAGCTGGATCTACGGCGTGGAGTTGAAACCGGATTTTTCCGGCGTGATAGGGGAACCGGTCCTGCTTCTGCGTCCGGAACAGCCCTGGGAAGGCCGCTCCGCCGCCCAAACCGGCCGCCGCTGGAACGAAGGGTCCTTTTTGCTGCGCTGCGGCGGGCGGTACATCATGACCTATTCCGCCAACTTTTTCGGCGGACCGGACTACGCTGTGGGGTATGCCACCGCCGACCACCCTCTGGGGCCTTACCGCAAAGCGGCGGAGAACCCCATTCTGGAGCGCGGCGGCCCCATCACCGGCACCGGCCACAGCTGCCTTTTCTCCGCTCCGGACGGCAGCCTGATGATCTGCTACCACGGCCGCACCCGGGACACCGGGGACGCTCGCATGGGTTTTCTCTCCCCCGTGGAGGTCACCGAAGACGGAAGGCTGCGGGTGGTGACCGGCTGATCTGCCGCCCGGTTCCACACAAACAAATCCCCCCGGTTTCCCTTGCAGGAAACCGGGGGGATTGTTTTTTTACTTGTTACCGGATACCATCCGCCAGGGCCTGGGCCCGCAGGCAAAGTTCCGCCGCCCGGAAGGCATGTTCCTGGGTCATGGCAGTTTCGGTGCGGTCCAGACAGTCCCGGATGAGCCGCCCGAAGAAGGGGCATCCCACCTGTCCGGTGGCATCCAGGACATGTTCGCCGTCCCTGTCCACCCAGTAGACCATGTTTTCCCGATGAGTGCCGGAGGCAATGTCCACATACTTGCGCAGTTCGATGTAGCCGTCGGTCCCCAGCAGGAAAGTCCTGCCGTCGCCCCAGTTGCTCAGGCCGTCCGGGGTGAACCAGTCCACCCGGAAATACCCGGTGGCTCCGTTTTCGGCGGTCACCGAACAATCTCCGAAGTCTTCCAGCTCAGGATATTGGGGATGTCCGTAGTTGGCCTTGCGCGCCAGGTCCACCCGGGCCTGTTCCGCCCCGGTAAAGTAGAGGAACTGTTCCAGCTGGTGGCTGCCGATGTCGCAGAGGATGCCGCCGTACCGCTGTTTTTCAAAAAACCAGCCGGGACGGGAAGCCGGGTCCAGCCGGTGAGGACCGAAGCCTTCCATATGGATCACCCGGCCGATGGCGCCCTGACGGATAAGCAGGTCCGCCAGGGTGGCTGCTTCGCTGTGCAGCCGCTCGGAGTAATACACCATATACTTGCGTCCGGTACGGACAACTGCCCGCCGGGCCTGCTCCAGCTGGTCCAGGGTGGTCATGGGCGCTTTGTCCACAAAATAGTCCTTGCCTGCTTCCATGACTTGCAGGCCCAGCGCGCACCGCCGGTCCGGCACCGCAGCGCAGGCCACCATCTGAACGGAGGATTCCAGGATCTCTTCCAGGTTTTGCACCGCCCGAGCCTGGGGAAAGGCACGGAGGAACGCCGCTGTTTTGCCCGGGTCGGGGTCCCAGACAGCATCCAGCTCGGCCCCGGCCTCCAGCAGCCCCCGCACCATACCGTAAATGTGGCCGTGGTCCAGTCCCGCCGCCGAGAACCGGAACTCTCCCGGTGCGGCCACCGGTCCGGGCAGCGGCGGCAGAACGGGGGTCATTGCAGCAGCTCCCGCAAAGCGGCACAGGCGGCATCAAAGGCTTCATCGCTGCTGGCATAGCAGTATCCGCCCACATGGCTGGTCTGTCCGTCCCGCTCCAGACCGGCCAAGCCGTCAAACACCTGCAGATGGGGTTCCACCGTCACATGCTCCCCGCCCTGGGCCCGGTACGCATCCAGAATCCGCTTGACGTTGCCCAAACCTTTGCCCGCCGGGACCACGCTGCCGTCGGCCAGGGCATCCTTGATATGCAGGTAATCGATGTAGGGGTGCAGGCTTTCCCAGGCAGCCCAGGTATCCTGCCCGCACTGTACGAAGTTGGCCGGGTCGAACACCCCCCGCAGGGTGGGGAAGGTGCGGTGCAGGTCCTCACACCGGGCAGCATTGTCGCCATAGATGCCCTTTTCATTCTCGTGGCAGAAGAGAACACCGCTGCCCTCTCCCACGCGCAGCATCTCGCCCACCTGGTCGATGACCTGGCTGCGGTAGTCCGCCGGGTCTTTGCCTGCCGGAATATAAAAGGAGAACATGCGCAGGCGTTCCGCCCCCAGCACCCGGGCCACTTCCAGGGTATGGCGGAGCTGGTCCAGATGGGCGGCAAAATCCCCCTCCTCAATATCGATCTTGCCGATGGGCGAGCCCACCGACCAGACCCGCAGGCCGGCTTCGTCCATCTTGCGGCGGACTTCCTTCGCCTTTTCCAGGGAAATAGCGGAAACATTTTCGCCATCCACACCCCGGATCTCCAGACCGCACAGGCCGTTGCGCTGCATTGCCTGGATCTGCCCGTTTACGGCCGGGGATGCCTCGTCGGCAAACGCATAGATCTTCATAAAAAACCTCCTCATTCTGTTTCGAAAAAAGCCGCCTCCCCGCGGGGCGAAGAGGCAGCTGTGGTTCAGGAACGGAGCAAAAGCGCGTAGACGCCGCCCTGTACGCTGCGGGCGATGAAGGCCACATACCGTCCGGTCTTGGTATCATACCAGTCGGAGAAGGGCACACGGGTGGTGGTTTCCCGCAAAGTGCGGGCCACCGGGGCGATCAGGGCGGTGCGGACCTTGGGGTCCTCGGCCATGGCCGCTGTCCAGCAGATCCAGTCCGACTTGGTGTAGTCTGCCCGGGAATCCAGCGGCAGACCGTAGGTGTTGATGCGGGGCAGATAACTGGCGGTCTCGGCGGCATAGAAGGCTTCGGGCATCAGGCCCAGGCCCAGCACCTTGTCCCAGAGCAGGTTGTACTTCATGCTCCAGCCCTTGCCGTCCAGGGTCAGGGGGGTGTTCCCCTGCGCGCCGATTTTTTCCAGCAGGCGGGCCGCCATGCCCCGGGCCTGTTCCGCGGCCGCTTCGTTTCCGGTCAGCCGGGCGTAGCAGGCCACGCCCACCATCGCCTTGGCAGCCAGGTTCACATTGTGGGCCAGGTGACCGGCAAAATCATCGGTGCAGAGCTGTTCGTCCGGGTCCTCGCCGTATTCCATCAGATAGCGGACCCATTTGTCCAGCAGCGGGCGGTAGGTTTCGGCCAGGGTCGGGTCTGCCCCGAAGGTGCGGGCGGCTTCCAGCATGATGAGCATGTTGCCGCACTCCTCCACCGGCATCTGGTAGGCGGGGTCGTAGACATCGGTGCCCGCGGGATACAGATAGTAGGGCGGGTAGGTCTGGCCGGGGCCCACATGGCGGCGGGCGGCATATACCTGACCGGTAGCCAGCGGATACCGGCCCACATCATGGGGGGCAAAGTCGTCCGTCCACACCGGCATGCAGGCAAATTCCAGCACCGGGCGGCACAGGGCGTTGACCAGTTCGGGGCAATACCGCAAAAACAGCGGAATGGAAGGATAGCTCACATCCACCGTGCCGATACAGCCGTTGGAATCGTTTTCCTTGGAGAGGAATGCCATCTCCCCCTTGGGGGTGGCGATGAGCTTGTGGGCCGCAAAGGTCTGCCGCCAGGCCGCTTCGGCCAACGCCACATAGTCCTCGCCCCCCGCCGCCAGGGCATCGGCAGCCAGGGCCGCATCCATGCGGGCACAGCGGTCCTGGATGTCCTCAAAGCCGGAAAGCACATGGCGGATGGCATCGGTGATCTGCCGCCCGTCGCGGCGGTACCACGCCTTGCACAGATCCCCGAAATAGTTGATGGAGGCGATGTCATCATAGGCGATGACGGCGCGGACGGCGGGGCCGTCCACAGGCAGGGTGCAGACGGCTTGCACCCCGTCCCCCACCGGGTGAACATCCCCGTCGGCAGTGAGGTAGAGGTACCCCCAGTCGATGGTCACATGGTCGCCGGAATGGCTCAGGGGTTTCTGCACCAGCTGGCCGCACCAGGCGGTCTTGCGGCCGTCCAGCACCAGCTCGCCGCCGTTCATGGCCGGGCGGATGTCACCGTCGTAGCACAGGCGGTCGGACAGATGCAGGCGCACCTGCACCTCGTGGGCAGCGCCGTCCGGCGCGGTGGCGGCAAAGGTGACCAGGGTGACGGGCATACTCAGCAGGTCCGGGTCATCGGGCAGGGCGGGGGTGGCAAAGCAGGTTTCCAGCTGCACGCCGCCGAACCGGCAGACAAAGCGGGTCCGTGTGGCGGTGACCTTCAGCTCGGTGAGTTCCGCCTCCGGTTCCGGGCCGGTGCCCAGGAAACGGCAGGCCTTCCCGTCCACCGTCATCACGCCGCGGATGGGCTTGACGGGGCCGCTCCAGTGGCAGCTGTCGGTCCGGGTCATGGTATCGGCAGGCATCCAGATGGACAGATACGGGTCGGAAGCCAGCAGCGGGATGGCGGGGAGTCGGTCGATACAAGGCATGTCAAACAGCCTCCTTATGTTGGTTTGTTGCGGGTTCAGCCCTTGAGGCCCTGGATGCTGATGCCTTCCACCAGGTTCTTCTGGAAGAAGAAGAACAGGGTGAGCACCGGCACCAGAGAGAGTGCGGACATGGCAAAGGTGGCGCCGTAGTCCGCCTGGGAACTGTCGTTGAACATCTTGAGGGCGTAGGCCACGGTGTACATGGCGGGCTTGTTCAGATAGAGCAGGGCGCCCATGAAGTCTTCCCAGCTGCCCATGAAAGTCAGCACGCCCACCGTGACCAGAGAGGGCACGATCATGGGCAGGATGATGCGGCTGAATACGCCGTACCAGCTGCAGCCGTCGATCTTGGCGGCGTCGTCCATATCCCGGGGGATACCGCGGATAAACTGCATGATGAGGAAGATGTTGAACCCGCTGGCGAAGAAGGAGGGCACGATCATGGGCAGGAAGGTGCCCACCCAGCCCATATTGTTGAACAGGACAAAGCGGGGGATCATTATGACCTGGCCGGGGAGCATCATGGTAATGATCATCATGACGAACCAGAAGTTCCGGCCCTTGAAGCGGATGCGGGCCAGACCGAAGGCCACCAGTGCGGAGGAGATGACCATGCCCACCGAAGCAAGCAGTGCCACAAAGAGAGAGTTTTTGAAGAAGGTTCCGAAGGTATACTGGCCGAAGCCTTTCCAGCCGGTGATGTAATGCTCGATGGTGAAGTTTTTGGGGATGAGGGAGGTCGCGGTGGAGAAGATGTCGCCGTTGGGCTTGAAGGAGGAAGCCACCAGCCACAGGACCGGGTAAAGCATCAGAAAGCTGACGATCACCATCAGCACATGGTAAACCACGGTACTGACTGTACGGCGGGCGGAAACGCTGTGCGTAATATTCTTGATCGTCATGACTTTACTTCCCTTCCGATTCATAGTAGACCCACGCGCTGGAAGAACGGAAGATCAGCGCGGTGAAGAAGGCGATGACCAGCAGCATGAACCAGGCCATGGCGCAGCCGTAACCCATCTTGAACTGGTCGAAGGCTTTGTTGTACAGGTGCACGCCGTAATACAGGGTGGTGTTCAGCGGTTTGCCCTGGGTGATCAGATAGCTGGAGTTGAACGCCTGGAAGGCGCCGATGACCTGATTGATGAGGTTGAAGAAGATGATGGGGGTGAGCATGGGCAGGGTGATGGAGAAGAAGCGGCGCACCGGACCGGCGCCGTCCACGATGGCGGCTTCGTGGTAACTGGGGGGAATGTTCTTGATGGCCGCCAAAAAGATCAGCATGGAGCTGCCGAACTGCCACACGCCCAGCGCGATCAGGGTTCCCAGGGCGGTCTTGGGGTTGCCCAACCAGGCAGTGTCGTCCGGCAATCCCAGGGCGCCCAGAATCTGGTTGATGACGCCGTTGACCGAGAACAGCTGCTTCCACAGCAGGGCGATGGCCACGCTGCCGCCCATGAGGGAGGGAATGTAGAAAGCCGAGCGGTAGAACCCGGTCAGACGGGTCGCCCGGGCCAGGACCAGCGCCACCAGCAGCGAGACCGTCAGCTTGATGGGCACCTGGATGAAGGCAAACTTGAAGGTGACCCAGAAGGAGGTCCAGAAGAGGTCATCCTCAAAAAACATTTCCTTGTAGTTGTCCAGTCCGATCCACTTGGCGGGGGAAAGGACGTTATATTCGGTAAAGGAAAGATACAGGGAGGTAAAGAAAGGAATAAGGGTAAAGACCAGCAGACCAATGATGAAGGGCAGTATGAACACATAGCCCGCCACGTTGTCCCGGTTCAGCACCGAACCGATCCTGTGCCCGATCCCGTTGTTTTTGCGCATGGCGATGGCTCCTTTCACAAAAAAGGGAGATTCAAAGAATCGCGCCGAAGGTTTGTTCCTTCGGCGCGATACTGGGTCGTATCTGTACACTGCGTCGGCCGACGGGAGAGTCCGGCCGTCACAGCCCGACCGTTTCTTGCGGGAAACGCTTATTCCGCAGCGGCGGTGGCGCCTTCGGCCAGAATCTTGTTGGCTTCCGCCATGAATTCGGTGGCGGCGGCTTCCAGATCGGTGATTTCGCCGTAACGTACCTGCTCAGAGTACTGTCCCAGCAGGTCGGAAACTTCGGTGTGCTGCGCCGGGTCGGGGTTCATCAGCGGGCTGGCCATATCGGGCTGGCTGACGTAGTCGACAAAGTCAACAACTTCCTGGCTGACTTCATCCAGAGTGGGCGCCACGTATTCACGCATTTCGGAAGAGATGGGAACGGCGCGCTCGATGCCCACGATGTCATAGCACTCGGTGCTGTTGGTGAAGAAGTCGATGAAGCGAACAGCCGCATCCTTGACCTCGCTGTCGGCGCCCACGCACCAGAACATGGCGGGCTTCAGATAAGTAGCGGAAGCAGTGGCATCGTCCGCGTTCGGGATCATGACCATGCTGATGTCCTTGCCGGTGGCGTCACGGTAAGCCTGCAGTTCGTTGGAATTCTGGTAGCGGGACCAGGAATCGGTGACCATGGAGTCAAAAGCGGTAACGGCGGTTTCTTCGCCGGGCTTCAGACCCCAGCCTTCATTCTGGGCCTGCAAAGCCAGTTCCCACATATCCACGATGTACTGGGGATCATCAAATCCCAGGGCAGTGGCATCCTCGTTGTACAGGTTCAGGCCGTAGTTGCGCAGACGGAAACGCAGGTTGTCGGCGGAGCAGCCGGTCACGAAGGTGTCCCGCAGACCGGTAGCTTCATACACAGCCTTGGAAACTTCGCAATATTCAGACATAGTGGGGTTCATGGGCAAGCTCAGGCCCAGCTCATCCAGAATGTCCTTGCGGTAGAGCATGACCGGCGCGTTGGTGCCGGTGGAGATGGCGTACAGCTTATCGTTCACGGTACCGGAATCAAGCACGCTCTGGGCAACATTGCTCATGTCCAGGCTGCCATCCTCGACGTAGCTGTCCAGCTCAGCCAGAACGCCGTTCTCGGCGTACTGAGCCAGATAAGCGTAGTCCATCTGGAACACATCGGGGGTCTGGCCGCCGGCCACCTGGGCGGGCAGCTTGGTCCAGTAGCCGTCCCAGTCGGAATAGTCCATCACCACGTCGATGTCGGGGTTGAGTTCCTCGAACTTCTCGATCATCTTGGTGGTCAGGTCGTGACGGGTCTGGGACCCCCACCACAACACGTTGAGGGTGGTCTTGCCGCTGTTGTCCGTCGAGGCGGCCTCGCCGGTGGCACTGCCGTCAGCGGTGGCGGCGGAACTGCCGCTGGAACTGCCGGAACTGCCGCAGCCGGCCAGGGCGCCGGTCAGGATCATACCCGCACACAAAACTGCCATAAACTTTTTCTTCACATGAAACACCTCCAAGGTTTCTTTGTTGCCATCATTATACGAAAAAGATACACAAAACTCGATTCATTTTTCAGATGTTTTTGTATGATTTTCCGGTATAACATCCAAGGGAAGCCCCGTTTTTTCCTCCGCAGCCCCAAAAAAGGCCGGGACCGTGCGGAAACTGCCCGGTCCCGGCCTTATGCCGTGTCAGGGTTCACCGGCGCTTTGCTGCAGCTGGCGGCGGTAATCCTTGGGGGTCATCCCCGTGTATTTGCGGAACAGCTGGCTGAAATAATGGGGGTTTTTGCCCAGCCCCACCTTCTCCGCGATCTCATAGCTGTGCAGGGAATCGTCGCTGCTCATGAGCAGTTTGGCGTGTTCCATCCGGGTACTGAGCAGATAACTGCTGAACTTCTGCCCCACGGCGCGGGTGAATTCCCGGCCGATGTAGTCGGCGTTCATATACACCACATGGTCCGCAATGTACTGCAGAGAAAGGGATTCGTCGGTGTAGTGGGTATCCACGTAAGCGGTCATCTGCTGCACAAAGTCGTTGCCCCGGGTGCTGCCGCCCTCCTTGCGCAGCCGGAGCAGGCTGCGGGTGATGAGTTCTTCCAGCGAACCCCGGGCCCGCAGGGCTTCGGTGATGATGTTCATGCCCCACTCGGTCTGGCCGCTGCCCATGCTCTGGGTGACCACCGAAATCAGGGTTTCCTGCAGCAGGCTGGGGTCCTCCACCGCTTTGACCAGTTCATGCACCTGCTTTTCGATCTGGGCGGCATCCAGGTCCCCTTCCCGCAGGGAGGTGAAGGTGTCCACCAGGGTCTTGATGCGCTTGCGTCGCTCACTGTACAGATACAGCACCTGCTGGTTCTGCCGGTCCAGGGTGTGGCAGGCCCGCAGCAGGGCGCTTTCCAGTTCATCCTGGGAGCAGGGTTTGAGCAGATACTCGATCACCCCGTACTTTACCGCCTGCTGGGCATACTGGAAGGTATCATAACCGGACAGAATAATGGTCTGCAGCATAGGATGCAGAGAGATGGCCCGTCCCACCAGGTCCAGGCCGCTCATGCCCGGCAGCCGTATGTCGGTGAGCAGGATGTCCGGCATGTCGTCCATCATGCTGTCCAGCGCCTCGATGGCGTTGCTGCAGGAAGCGGTCAGAGTAAGGTCCAGTTTTTCCCAGTCGATCATCCGCTCCAGACCTTCCCGGATGATGGGTTCGTCATCGACCAGCAGCAGTTTGTACATATAAGCCTTCCTTCTTCTTTTGCATCGGGGGGTTCAGGTACGGGTATCCGGCAGATGCACGATGATGCGGGTAACGCCGTCGCTGCACTTCACCCGCAGGCCGTAAGGCCCGTGGAAGGCATACTGTACCCGCTTGTGGATGTTGCGCATACCGATGCCCAGACCTTCGGGTTTGACCTCCCCGGTTTCCAGTTTGTTGAGGATATCCTCGTCCATGCCGGGACCGTTGTCCTCCACCACAATGTCCACGCCGTCCTCTGTCACACGGCCGCAGATGCGGATGACGCAGGTATCCAGCATCTCTTCGGCGGCATGGTGTACGGCGTTCTCCACCAGAGGCTGGATGGTCATGGCCGGGATCTGACAGGACATGACCTGCTCCTCCACATCATATTCCACCTGCAGCCGGTCACCGTAGCGGATAAGCTGGATGCGCAGGTATTCCCGGGTGACCTGCAGGTCCTCGGCCACCGTAACGATGTCCCGGCTCTCGTTCAGGGATGCCCGCAGCATCTTGCCCAGGGCATCAGTCATCACGGCGATGCGCTGGTCCGGAGCATTCTGGGCCAGGCAGTAGATGGATTCCAATGTATTGTACAGGAAATGCGGCCGCACCTGGGCCCGCAGCTGCTGCATCTTTTTTTCCTGCAGAAGGCGCTGTTGCTCCTCCTTGACACGGTTGATGCGGTCCCAGGCCCGGGTCATCCGGTCAAAGTGCCGGTGCAGCCGCCCGATCTCGTCCTGGCGGTTCTGGTACGGGCTGTCCTCCAAAGGCACAGGCTTGCCCCGGATGGCAAAGTCATCGAACTTGTTCAGCAAAATCTGCAGGTGGTTGAGGATGCTGCCCATGAGCAGCGTACTGATGATCAGCGCCAGCACGGTGGCCGCCACAATACCGATGATGGTGATGCTGGACGATGCCAGCATGGTGGCGCGGATCTCACTGTAATCCACCAGGGTGACATATTTCATGCCGTTAGGCGCGGTATAGCGCACGCAGAGCACCGGGCGGCCGTCCGCCCTCATATAGGTGTAGCCGTCCTCCCCCGCTTCCAGATCGCGGATGGTATCATTGCTGGCATACAGACACACATCCCCGCTGTACACGGCACAGGACATGGGGGAGCCGATCCTGGTCATACCCCGGCGGTACTTTTCCACCAGAGCGGGGAAATCCACCTCAATGAGCATGGTCCCCAGGCTGTCCATGGTCAGGTCGCCGATCTCCCGGATCTCCCGCAGAAGAAACAACTGCGGCTGGTCCCCGTCCTCCGTCAGCCAGACCAGACGGCCCTGGCGGCCGGAAGCGTACTCGATACGCTCATCCGTGAGGCGGTCGGAATTGACGGAAGACCCGAAGAACTGGCTGTACGACCTGCCCCCCGCCGTCTTGAGCTGGAAGCACACCGCATCGGAAAACCACAGGCTGAAATAGGCCATGCGGTTTGCCACCTCGGTCTGGGCGTCTACCCAGGCCACAGTACCGGGGGCCGTATCCTTCATAATAGAAAGGTTTTTCTGCAGGGTGTTGTCGGTCAGAATGCGGTAGCTGATGGCCTCAAAGTTGTCCAGCTCGCTCTGGATCTGCTCCGCAAAGAGGGTGATCATCTGGGAGCTGCTCTGGCACAGCCGCTCGTCATAGGCCTGCAGCGGAATGCGCAGGGTGGCCACCGAGGTGATGCTGACCATGGCGATGGCCAGCATCATGATCGCCAAAAACTTTGTCCGAACGCACAGATTCTGCCAAATTTCTCTTACTCGGTTCATGGTTCCCTCCGCTGCCTGTTCGGTGGGTCTTATCCGTACAGACCCCTATATTTATATATGTAGGTAAGGCGGGTCGGCAAGTCAATGCAGATTTCCGAAGAAAAAAGGCAATTATCCGACCAAAACCGGCTGTTGCGGCGCAATCAAATCGGAATTTTGCCAAAATTCTACGGATTTGTGCCTTGCGTATCCGTCACGGCTCAGGTATGCTCAGTGTAAAGCACAAATCCTCGTTTGTCAAAGAAACAGGAATCCACAAAAAAACAGAGAAGGAGGTGCCCGTGATGGCCTTGCTTCATTCGGAGTACAAAGACCGTCTAACGCACTGGCAGCGCGTCCTGGCCCAGGACTTTTACCGACCGCTGGGGGAAATCCCGCTGGAAGGATTTACCACCATGGAATATCTCACCCCCGGGCAGGCCGCCCAGGGGGATTTTGCGCCCATCCCAGAAGGGTTGCGCTGGGGCCATACCTGGGAGTACATGTGGTGCCGCGGCCGGGTGGTCCTGCCGGAGCAGGCACGGGGCCAGGCGGTGGCCATGTCCCTGAATCTGGGCGGCGAAGCCACCCTTTTTGTCAACGGGCGGGCTTTCGGTACCCGCCGGGCCGACTGGGTAAGCGTGCCCCATCATTATATCTGCGACAATGTGTTGACCCGCTGCGGCACCCCCGGCGAAGCCTTCGACCTGCTGTTTGAGGTCTACGCGGGCCACTATTACCCCGATGTGGAAGCCTGCGCCACCGGTCCGGTGCTGCCCGGCACCCTGGGCGACCCCCGCACCGAGGGCAGCCGCACCCAGGTGGGACACAGCACCTACGGCATCTGGAACGAGGATGCCTACCAGCTGTGGATGGACGTTTCCACCCTGTCCATGCTGCTGGAAGAGCTGCCCCAGGATTCCCTGCGGGCCGCCGAGATTGCCGACGGACTGGAACTGTACACCCGTCTGGTGGACTTTGAACAGCCCCCTGAAGCCCGGGACGAATGTTACCGCAAGGCACGGCAGGCTCTGCGGCCTCTGATGGAATGCCGCAACGGTTCCACCGCCCCCCTGATGGCCGCTGTGGGCAACGCCCACCTGGACCTGGCCTGGCTGTGGCCCATGCAGGAAACCTACCGCAAGACCGCCCGCACCTTTGCGGCCCAGCTGCGGCTGCTGGAGCGGTACCCCGAATACCGATTCATCCAGAGCCAGCCCGCCGCTTATGAGATGTGCCGGGAACATTATCCCGAACTGTATGAGCGCATCCGCCAGGCGGTGAAGGACGGCCGCTGGATCGCGGAAGGCGCCATGTATGTGGAGCCGGACACCAACATGCCCTCCGGCGAAGCCCTGGTGCGCCAGCTGGTGGTGGGCAAGCGTTTTTACCGGGAAGAACTGGGTGTGGACAGCCGGATGCTCTGGCTGCCGGACACCTTCGGCTATTCCGCCGTTCTGCCCCAGCTGCTGGCCGGCTGCGGCGTGAAGTATCTCGTGACCCAGAAGATCTTCTGGAGCTACAACGAGGGAGATCCCTTCCCCTACCACTACTTCACCTGGAAGGGCATGGACGGCACCGCCGTGACCTCCTTCCTGCCCACCAGCTACACCTACCGCACCGATCCCGCCGAACTCTGCGGGGTGTGGCGGTCCCGGGTGCAGAAGCGCCATCTGACCGATTTCCTGGTGCCTTTCGGTTACGGGGACGGCGGCGGCGGTCCCTGCCGCGACTATGTGGAGTACGCCCTGCGGGAACAGGACCTGGAAGGCATGCCCCGGGTGGAGATGATGTCCCCCGTGGATTTCTTTGAGGACCTGGAAAGCAAGGGCGGCCCGGTGAATACCTGGGACGGCGAACTGTACTTCAACGCCCACCGGGGCACCTACACCACCCAGGCAGCCGTGAAAAAGAACAACCGCCTGAGCGAACGCGCACTGCATCACATGGAGCTGTGGGGCGCCCTGGCTGCTCTGCGGGGGACCCCTTACGACCGGCAGGAAGCCCTGCGGCTGTGGAAGGTGCTGCTGCTGAACCAGTTCCACGACATCCTGCCCGGGTCCTCCATCGCCCGGGTATATACCGAGGCCAACGCCCGCCACCGGGAGCTGCAGCGGGATGCGACCCGTCTGCACACCGGCGCCCGCCGTGCCCTGCTGACCGGGGAAGACGGCGTGACCCTGTTCAACGGTCTGGCCTTTGCCCGGCAGGAGACCGTCGAACTGCCCGATACCTTTGCCCGGGGCGCCGTGACCGCCGAAGGACAGCCTGTGCCCGTATGCCGCGGCATGGCCCGGGTGACGGTGCCTGCCATGGGTGCCGTATCCCTGCTGCCCGCCGACCTGGCCCCCGCCGCCGATGCCGTCACGGCAGAACAGACCCCGGACGGCGCCATTCTGCTCAGCGACCGGGTGGAACTGCACCTGGACCGCCAGGGCCGGCTCCTCTCCTACCGGCTGGATGGCCGGGAGATGGGCTGCGGCCGCCCCATGAACCTGCTGCGCATGTACAAGGATGTGCCCCGCAAGTTCGACGCTTGGGACATTGACGGCAACTACCGGGAGCAGGAAAGCTTTGTCTGCCAGTGCCACAGTTTTGAGGTTCTGCAGGACAAGGGCCTGTGCGCTTCGGTGCGCTGGACCGGCCTCATCGGCTGCTCTCCGATTTCCCAGACCATCACCCTGCGCGCCGGCAGCCCGGTGGTGGAATTCGACACCACCGTGGACTGGCACGAACTCCACCGGCTGCTGAAAGTGGAATTCCCGGTGGATGTGCGGGCAGAAAATGCCATTCACGAGATTCAGTTCGGTTTTGTGGAACGTCCCACCCACCGCAGCCGCACCTTTGACCAGCAGCGCTTTGAGGTCTGCAACCACCGCTATACCGCCCTGTGCGACAACAGCCACGGCTGCGCCGTCCTCAACGACTGCAAGTACGGCATCGGTGTGGAAGAAAACAGCATGGAACTGACCCTGCTGCGGGCTGCCGCTTCGCCGGAAATGGCCAGCGACCAGGGCGAACACCGCTTCCGTTACGGATTCACCGCCTGGAACACCAGCTTTGCCGATGCGCCGGTGGTGCAGCAGGCCGCAGCCTTCAATGATCCGTTGCTGATGGAGGAAGGCCGTCTGGCCGCCTTCAGCGCCTTTGCCGCCGACCGTCCCAACGTCATGGTGGACACGGTCAAACCGGCGGACGACGGCAGCGGCGACCTGGTCATCCGCGTGTATGAAAGCAAGAAGGCCGACACCGTCTGGCACCTGACCAGCGATCTGGCGGTGGAATCCCTGATTCCCTGCGACCTGATGGAAGAGAACCCCGGCGCGCCCCTGGCGCCCGGCGCCGACCTGCATCTGCGCCCCTTCGAAGTCGCCACCTACCGTGTCAAACTCAAGCAGTGCTGAAAACAGGAAAGGGGAAACGAGATGAGCCACGAAACATTCCATTACGCCAGCCTGGATGAAGTGCGGAAAAAAGCGTCGGAACTGGGCGCATTCCTGCCTTTGGGGGATTCCCTCAGTCCCCTTTTCACCCCGCTGGACCTGGGCCCCGCCCGGGCACAGAACCGCATTGCCTTCCAGCCCATGGAAGGGACCGACGGCACGGAGGACGGTGCCCCCGGCCCGCTGACTGTACGCCGCTACGAGCGTTTTGCCCAGGCCGGGCCGGGCCTGATCTGGTTCGAGGCGGTGGCCACCGTTCCCGAAGGCCAGGCCAGCGCCCACCAGCTCTATCTCACCGAGGACAACGCGGGCGATTTTGCCCGCCTGGTGGACCGGATGCGGGAACTGTGCCTCAAGCGCAACGGCTATGTGCCGGTGATCATCATGCAGGCCACCAACAGCGGCCGGTATTCCAAGCCCACCGGCAAGCCCGAACCCATCATCGCCTACCGCTGCCCGCCCCTGGAAGAAGGGCTGGACCAGCCTTTCCGGGTATTGACCGACGACGAACTGCAGCGGTACGAGGCCGCCTTTGAACAGACCGCCCGCCTGTGCCGCCAGGCCGGGTTTGACGGCATGGACGTGAAGTGCTGCCACCGTTACCTGGCCTGCGAGCTGCTCAGCGCCTATACCCGGCCCGGGCCTTACGGCGGCAGCTACGAAAACCGCACCCGCTTTCTGAAAAACGCCTACCGCGCCGCCCGGGCGGGGGCCGGCGGGGACTTTTTCCTCACCAGCCGGCTGAACGTCTACGATGGCTTCCCCTACCCCTACGGCTTCGGGGTGCATCCCGGCAGCCTGGATGTGGACCTGACCGAACCGGTGCGCCTGATCCGGGAACTGAAGGCGGAGTTCGACATTCCCCTCATCAACGTGACCATGGGCAACCCCTATAAGAACCCCCATGTGAACCGCCCCTACGACCACGGCAACTATGTGCCCGAAGAACATCCCCTGACCGGGTTGGGCCGGATGATGGGCGGCGTGGCCGAGATCCAGAAACAGATCCCCGACCTGCCGGTGCTGGGCAGCGCTTTCAGTTATCTGCGCCAGTTTGCCCCCAACCTGGCCGCCGGTATGGTGGAAGGCGGCCACTGCGCCATGGCGGGCTTCGGCCGCATGGCCTTCGCCTGCCCGGACTTTGTGCAGCAGTGCCGCTCCGGCGCCCTGGACCCCGCCGGGGTCTGCGTAAGCTGCGGCGGCTGTGCATCGCTGCTGCGGGCGGGCCGTCCCGCGGGCTGCATCGTGCGGGACCGGGAGGTGTACCACCTGTGAAAGTTGCCATCGTTACCGGTTCCACCCGGGGCATCGGCCGGGCCATTGCCGACCTGCTTTGGCAAAAAGGGTATTCCGTCATCTACTGCGGCACCCATTTCGCCGCCCCCGCCGACCTGCCCCCCGATTCGGACTACATCCAGCTGGACATCGGGGACAGCGCCCGGCGCCGGGACCTGATGGACTATGTGATGATGAACTACGGCCGGCTGGATGTGCTGGTGAACAACGCCGGCGTGGCTCCCCTGGAACGGCGGGACCTGCTGGAAATGGACGAAGAAAGCTTCGACCGCGTCATCAACATCAACCTGAAAGGTACCATGTTCATGTGTCAGCTGGCCGCCAACATCATGCTGGCGGGCAAGGGCAGACTGAAGGAGTATTCCCCCCGCATCATCAACATCGGCAGCCTTTCGGCCTACGCAGGCAGCGTGAACCGCGGCGAATACTGCATCAGCAAAGCGGGTGTGGGCATGGTCACCCAGCTGTTTGCCCAGCGCTTGGCTGGGGAAGGCATCCCGGTATTTGAGGTGCGTCCGGGCATCATCGAAACAGACATGACCAGCACGGTGCATGACAAATACCAGAAGATGATCGACGACGGCCTGCTGCCGGTCCCCCGCTTCGGCCGGCCCGAGGACGTAGCCCGCATGGTGTGGGCCTGCTGCACCGGTCTGCTGGACTATTCCGCCGGGCAGGTGCTGGATGCCGACGGCGGATTCTCTCTCAGGAGGTTGTGACCGTGAAAGAAATCACTGCCGCGACGGCGGTGGTGGGGTCCGGCTGCGCGGGCCTGAACGCCGCCGACTGGCTGGCTGCCCTGGGGCAGGAGGTCCTGCTCATCACCGAAGGGATGAACTGCGGCACCTCCCGCAACACCGGCAGCGACAAACAGACCTATTACAAGCTTTCCCTGGCGGGGGACGAAGGGGACAGCGTGGGCGAGATGGCCCGGTCCCTCCATCACCCCGATGTGGACGGGGACATCGCCCTGTGTGAAGCCGCCGGCTCTGCCCAGTGCTTTTTCCGGCTGCTGCAGCTGGGGGTCCCCTTTCCCGCCAACGAGATGGGGGAATATGTGGGCTACCAGACCGACCACGACCTGCGCCGCCGCGCCACCTCCGCCGGACCGCTGACCAGCCGGTACATGACCGAAGCGCTGGAAGCCAGCGTCCGTGCCCGGGGCGTGCCGGTGCTGGACAACACCCTGGTTTTTCAGGTTTTAACCGACAGCCGGGGCGTGTGCGGTCTGCTGTGTCTGGACCGCATCACCCGGCAGCCCCTGCGGGTGCGGTGCGCCAATGTGATCCTGGCCACAGGCGGCCCCGCGGGCATCTATGCCCACCGGGTCTACCCCGAAAGCCAGTTCGGTATGAGCGGCCTGGCCTTTGCGGCGGGCTGCACCGGCGTCAACCTGCCCTGCTGGCAGTACGGGCTGGCATCGGTGGGGTTCCGGTGGAATGTGTCCGGCAGCTACCAGCAGGCCATTCCCCGGTATGTATCGGTGGACCGGAACGGCGTGGAGCGGGAGTTTCTGCGGGAATCCCTCTCCCCCGACCAGGTGCTGGACCTGACCTTCCTGAAAGGGTACCAGTGGCCCTTTGACCCTGCCAAAATCAACGGTTCCTCCCGCATCGACATTCTGGTAAAAGAGCAGACCGACCTGGGACGGCGGGTGTTTCTGGATTACCGCCGGAACCCCGGGGACTGGTCCCCCGACCTTCTGGGCAGCGAAGCCCGGGAGTATCTGACCCGCTGCGGCGCTTTGCAGGACACCCCCATCCGGCGTCTGCGGGCCATCAACGCCCCGGCCATCCGGCTGTATGCCGACCACGGCATCGACCTGGAGCGGGAGATGCTGGAGATCCGCGTCTGCGCCCAGCACCACAACGGCGGCATCGGGGTGGACTGCCACTGGCAGACCGAGATTCCCGGGCTGTATGTCTGCGGCGAGGCAGCGGGCACCTTCGGCCGGTACCGGCCGGGAGGCACCGCCCTCAACAGCACCCAGGTGGGTTCCATGCGGGCGGCACGGCATATTGCCGGTGCCCGCAGGCCCCTGCCCGAAACCCTGCCCCCGGCGGAAACGCCCCTTGTTCCTGCCGGGGATGCCGGAACCATTACCGTCGAACTGCAGGAAGCCATGTCCCGCTGCGGGGCCTTTCTGCGCGACCCGGCGGGCATGGCCCGGCTTCTGGCGCGCATCGAAGAACTGGAAGCCGCCTTCGTCCCCGCTGAGTTCGGTGACCCGGATCTGGAAGAACGGCTGCGGCTGCGGGACCTGATGCTGGTCCAGAAACAGGTTCTGCGCGCCATGCTGTACGAAACGGAGCACCCCGGCGAAGGGGTGCTGGAGACCCGCGGCAGCCTTTGCCGGCGGCGCCCGGCCCGGCCCATCCCCCAGCGGGATCTGTGGTTCGAGCGGGTCTGGCGGGCCCAGCGGGAAAGCAAGGAGGGAACATCACCATGAACAGCAGACCTCGGGTGGTCCTGACCGGCGCGGGCGGCTACGGCAGGCTGTACCTGGAATACATGATGATCCATGACACCGGCGCAGACCTGGTGGCGGTATGCGACATCGACCCGCACCTGTCGGAACGGGTACCCCTGATCCGGGAGCGGGGCCTGCCAGTCTACCATGATCTGGAAAGCTTTTTCGCCCATGACACCGCCGACCTGGCCGTTCTGGTGGCACCGGTGCATTTTCACACCGAAATGGCCCTGACCTGCCTTGCCCACGGTGTCCATGTCCTGTGCGAAAAGCCTCTCTGCCTGACCGAGGGCGAGGCCCGCACCCTGGCCGAAGCCTCCCGCAAAGCCGGGCGTTTTCTGGCCGTGGGGTATCAGCTGGATTATCGCCGGGACGTACTGGCCCTGAAAAAGGACATCCTGGCCGGGCGATTCGGACAGCCTCTGGGGTTTACGGTCTACCACGGTTTTCGCCGGGGCGCCCGGTACTACGCCCGCAACGACTGGGCCGGGCACATCACCTGCCACGGCCGGGAGGTATTTGACAGTCCCTTCAGCAATGCCTGTGCCCATCATTTCCAGATGCTGACCTTCCTTTTGGGGAACACCCCGGACACCGCCTGCTCCCTGCGGGATGTACAGGCCGATCTGTACCGGGCCAATCCTGGCATCGAAAACTACGACATTGCGGCATTGCGGTTCCATACCCAAGCCGGAATTCCCATCCTGTATTACACCGCCCACCCCATTCCCAGCGAATACTGGGGTCCTGTGGGCGTTCTGGAATTCGAAAACGCCACCATCACCTACCGGGGCGAAGAACCGGTCTTTCAAGGTGTCATGGCCGACGGCACTCCCTTCGATTACAGCCACATTCACCCCGGCAGCCACATGCAGAAGCTGTTGGATGCCATTCAGGCCGTACAGACCGGCAAGGCCCCGGTCTGCGGACCAGGCGCCGACAGTGCGCACATCCAGGCGGTCCGCATGGTCCAGGAGCATCCCATCTACCCGGTCCGCTCCGATTTGCTGGAGCATGTTGAAACGGAGGGCGACCGCTTCATCTTTGTAAAAGGCCTGGAATCCACCCTTGCCGGATGCGCCGAACAGAGGGCGCTTCCTTCCGAGCTCGGGATCTCGCTCCGATAAAAGAAAAAGGCCACTGCCGCGATGCAGTGGCCTTTTTTCTTTTTTCGGAACGCCGCGGACGCTTACACCGCGGTCCCGTTTTTGGCTTTGCAGATCAGCTGGGTCATGGTGCCCATGGGGCAGTAGACGCACCAGCTGCGGGGCTTGAACAACACCATGGTGATCAGCCCCAGCACGGTGGAGGTGAGCATGACGCTGTAAAACCCGAAGGCAAACTGCGCCACACCGGGGTGGAACAGGGCGCCGTGGTAAGCCCAGTTCCAGGGCAGCTTGAAGGTCCACAGCAGGGTGACAACCTGCTTGAGGTCCTGCGCCCCGGCAAACACCAGGTAGGTGTTCCACAACATCAGGAAGAACATGGCAAAGAAGAAGGCCAGGAACCCATACCGGAAGGCCTTGCTCTTCATCCAGCGGGGAATATCCTTTTTGCGGGACAGCCCGAACCGGCCGCCCAGCATCCCGAACAGCTGCCCCCGGCCGCAGTAGCGGTTGCAGTATCCCTTGTTGCCGCCCACCAGGGCGAAAATCAGCGGGATGCAGAAGCACAGAAGCCCCAGCCAGGCGAACAGGATGTTGAAAAATCCCAGAATCAGATAGAGCAGCGAGGCGATCCACAGATAATCGTACCAGCGTTTTTTCATCCTGCCACCTCCTCGATGCGGATGACACTGGCAGGGCACTCCGCGGCGCATTTTCCGCAGCCCACGCACTTGTCTGTGTTGACCCGGGCCGCAACGCCCCGGACGATCTCGATGGCCTGCACCGGGCAGACCTTGACGCAGCAGCCGCAGGCCACACAGGCTTCGCGGTCCACCCGGGCTTTGCGCCGCTTGATTCCGGCTTTCATAACATACCTCCCGAATTTCACAGTGGCAACAGTATACCGCGCCGGGCCCTGCCCTTCCGTGATGAGGTCACAAAGGCCGTTTCCTTTGCCTTGACAGCCCCGGACCCACTATTGTATGCTGAAAAAAACACGAGCGAAGGGGGAAACACCATGGCCTGTACCATTCTGATTGCAGAGGACGACGCCGACATCCGGGCGGTGCTGCGTCTGTATCTGGAAAGCGAGGGATTCCGTGTGCTGGAAGCCCCCGACGGGGACACCGCCCTGGCCATTGCCCTGCGGGAAAGCCCCGACGCCGCCATTCTGGACGTGATGATGCCGGGGATGAACGGATACGAGCTGACCCGGGCGCTGCGGCGCACCAGCGACATCCCGGTGATGATCCTTTCGGCCAAAAGCCAGGACAACGACAAGATCCTGGGGCTGAACCTGGGCGCGGACGACTACATCGCCAAGCCCTTCAACCCCATGGAGGTGGTGGCCCGGCTGAAAGCCCATCTGCGCCGGGCGGGAGGAAGCCGCCGGGAATCTTTGACGGTGGGCGCCCTGACCCTGGACACCGCCGCCATGCAGCTGTACAAGAGCGGTCAGCCCGTCGCCCTGACCCCCACCGAATACAAGATCCTGGCCCAGCTCATGCGGGCGCCGGGGCGCATCTTTACCAAGGTGCAGCTGTACGAGGGCATTGCCGGGGAATTTTTTGAGAGCAGCGACAACACCATGATGGTGCACATCTCCAAGCTGCGGGAAAAGATCGAGGACGACCCGAAGAACCCGCGGTACATCATCACCATCCGGGGATTGGGGTACAAGATTGAAGCATAAGAAGCGCAAGGAAAACCGCCTGTTCGCCCTGCTGGTCAAGAATTATCTGCTGTTTACCCTGGTGCTGCTGTTTCTGGCGGGCGGAGTGTACTGGCTGTGGGACCGGCAGTTCGACCGGCTTCTGGCCTATGTGGACTGGGACGCCCTCATCAGCGACCCGGCCCTGGAACAGGAAGAGTACACCACCCTGGACAAATACCTGCGGGGAAGCAGCGACGGATTTGCGGTGCTGGACGAGAACGGCGCCGAGCTGTACCGGGCGGGCACGGTGCCCCCCGCCCTGACCGCCGGGGAGCTGGCCTGTGTGCGTTTGTACGGCAGCGAGGAGTTTTTGGATGCTTTCCCCGAGAACGACGGGGGTGAAGTGCATTACCGGGTGCTGCGCACCCGCATCCGGGAGGACGGCGCCACCGAGATCACCGGGGACATGGCCCTGGACGCCGATTTCCGGGTGGTGTCCGGAGAGATCATCCCCGGCAAGACCGCCTACACCCCACAGGAGTTTGCCATCCTGTCCGGGGCGTACCCCGCCCGCAGCACCCTGTTCCGGTATGATTTTGAAACAGCCGGCGGGGAGCGCACCCTGCTGATCTGCATCGGCCCTCTGGACGAGGAAGCCCTGGCCCGGGTGAGCCGCAGCGGGTGGATGGTCTGGCTGACCGCCCTGCCCCTCTACGCCGGGGCGCTGGCCTTCTTCATCTGGCGGCTGGGCCGCCGCCTGCGCCCGCCCCTGGAACGGCTGCGGGCCGCCCTGGACGCCCAGGCCCGGGGCCAGCGGGTGGAGGTGGGCGACTGCGGCGGGGTGCAGGAGCTGCAGCGCATCGGCCGCAGTCTGGATGAACTTTCCGCCAAACTGGCCGAGAGTGAGCGGGAGCGGGAACATCTGGACCGGGAACGGCAGCGGATGATCGCCAACATCTCCCACGACCTGAAAACCCCGGTGACGGTGATCTCCGGGTATGTGGATGCTCTGGCCGACGGCAAGGTCCCGCCGGAAGAGCAGGGGCGGTATCTGGCGGCCATCCGCAGCCGCACCGAAGCCCTGACGGGACTGATCAACGCCTTCCACGAATACAGCAAGGTGGACCACCCCCAGTTCAGCCTGCAGCGGCGGGAGCTGGACCTGTGCGAGTACCTGCGGGAGTATCTGGCCGCCCAGTACGACGCCATCGAGCTGGCAGGGTTTGCCCTGGATGTGTCCATCCCCGAAGAACCCTGCCCCTGTTCCCTGGACCCCTTCCAGATGGGCCGGGCGCTGGACAACCTCATCGGCAATGCCCTGCGGTACAACCGCCTGGGCACCGTGCTCACCGTGACCCTGCGGCACCAGGGCGGCGAAGCCCTGCTCACCATAGCGGACAACGGGGAGGGTATCCCTCCCGACCGGGCCGCCGCCATCTTCGACCCCTTTGTGGTGGGCAGCGACGCCCGCAGCGGAGGCGGCAGCGGGCTGGGGCTTTCCATCACCCGCCGCCTGGTGGAACTCCACGGCGGCACCATCACCCTGGATAACCACCCGGGGCAGGGCGCGGCCTTCCTCATCCGCCTGCCTTTGCCCCAATAAAAACTGCCTGCCCTGCCGGGGCGGAAAAGCCAACGCTTTTCCGCCCCGGCTTTTCCTTTACGAATCTTAAGGTTGCGTTGAGGAAGAACCAAGGTTGCCCCGGTATACTGGACCCATCAACCAAGGAGGAGGTGACCGGTATGCAAAATTCCTGTCCGCGCAAGCGCCCGCTCATCGAGGTGCGCTCCATCCGCAAGGAGTATCCTTTGGGCGACGAAACGGTGGTGGCGCTGAAAAACATCGACCTGAACATCATGCGGGGCGAGATCTGCTGCATCTTCGGCACATCCGGCTCGGGCAAAAGTACCTTTCTGAACCAGCTGGCCGGTATGGAAAAACCCACCCGCGGGCTGGTGAGCATCGGCGGGGTGCCCATTTCCCGCCTGGACGAAAACCAGCTGGCAGCATTCCGGCAGCGGCACATCGGCTTTGTGTTCCAGTCCTACAATCTGCTGCCCAACCTGACCGCCACCGAAAACGTGGCCCTGCCCCTGATGTTCCGGGGCGTGCCCCGCAAGGAACGGGAGGAAGCCGCCCGCCAGATGCTCTGCCGGGTGGGGCTTTCCCACCGGCTGGACCACTTTCCCCGCCAGATGTCCGGCGGTCAGCAGCAGCGCGCCGGCATTGCCCGGGCGTTCATCGCCCGGCCGGACGTGGTGTTTGCCGACGAGCCCACCGGCAACCTGGATTCCAAAACCACGGTGGAGATCATGGAGATGATCTGCGGCTTTGCCCGCCGCTACCACCAGACCATCATCCTGGTCACCCACGACCCGGAGATGGCCGCCTACGCCGACCGCATCGTGCGTCTCATCGACGGTGAGATCGTCAGCGATGAGACCCGACATTCATAAAGGAGGATGCTCCATGTCTTTGGTACACAAATCCGCCGCCCTGCTGCTGGCCCTGACCCTGGCCGCCGGGGCTGCCCTGCCCGCCTTTGCGGAAGAAGCCACACCGCCCGCGCCCGCCGCAGCGGTGGAGACCGTCGAGACCCCGGCACCGGAAGCCACACCCCTGCCCGACCCCAATTTTCTGACCCTGAGCTATACTTCCAGCCTGGACGTGATCCGCAAAGGGGACAAGGCCGACCTGGCGGTGACGGTGAAGGACACCGCCCTGCTGACCCGGGATTTCAAGGCGGAGGAGTTCGATTTCAGCAAGCTGGTGGACAGTTTTTCCGCCTGCACCCCTACGGCGGAGGTGCTTTCCGGCGCGGATGAGCCCCTGACCCTGCGGCTGACCTGCCCCGGGGTGGAGTACAGCGGCAGCGGCCGCAGCCTGAAACTGAGCCTGGCCCGCAAGGGCGGCGGCAATCCCCAGACGCTGGAGATCACGGTGAATCAGGCGGAAGAATACGTGGCGCCCACCCCGGCCCCCACGCCGGAACCCACCCCCGGGCCGAAAGAACAGGCCGCCCCGCCGGTGCTGGTGACCCGGTCCGCCCTGGGCAAACCTCTGGGCGCCAACGAAGCGGCCGACATCACGGTGACCTTCCAGAACGCCGGCAGCACCAAGATGGTCAAGCCTCTGGCGTCTTTCAGCGCTTCGGAATCCCTTCTCATCGCCAACGATGTGAGCACCGTGGTGCTGCCCGACCTGGACCCGGGCCAAACCACCAGCGTGACCCTGCGGGTACAGGCCACCAAAGAGATCGTCTCCTCCTCCCAGTCCATTCAGGTGGACCTGAAATACGCCTATGAGAGCGCCGGGCAGCTGGTGCAGGCCGCTTCCTCGGACAAGCTCAGCCTGTCGGCGTCGCCCTCCGCCACCCCCGGCCCCACGGTGGACAGCGCCACCCCCAACATCGTCATCCGGGATTTCAGCTACGGAAACGAAAACATTGCCGCCGGGTCCCGGTTCCAGCTGAATTTCCGGTTCCAGAACATGGGCCGCCTGAAGGTGGAGAACGTGGTGGCCAGCATCGATGGGGGCGAGAACTTCGCCCTGGACGGCGGCACCAGCACTTTCTATTATGATTCCCTGACCTCCAAGGCCGAGCAGAGCCAGAGCGTGCCCCTGCAGGCCCTGCCCACCGCCAAGAGCGGCGCCCAGGCCGTGACGGTGCAGTTCAAGTATGAGTATGTGGACGGGGGCAAGCGCACCGCCGCCACCTCCGAGATCAAGGTGGCCGTGCCGGTGATGCAGAAAGACCGCTTCCAGGTCAATGCCCCCACCCCGCCCGAAAGCTGCACCGTGGGCGAAGAATGTGTGCTGACCCTGAACTATGTGAACCGCGGCAAGACCGAAGTCGGCAACGTGGAAGCCACGGTGGAGGGCGACGGGGTGGACGCCACCGCCCGCACCCAGTATGTGGGCAACATTGCCGCCGGGTCCAACGGCAGCATCGGCTTTGCCCTGACCCCCAACCGGGAAGGCAAGCTGAAGGTGACCCTGAAGGTCAGCTACGAGGACCCCAACCTGCAGCCCCGGACCCTGGAGTTCCCGGTGGAGCTGACCGCCTCCGAGGCCGCGTTGGAGCCGGAATTCGACATGCCGGAGGAGGAAGGCAAACTGCCCCTTCCCCTGCCTTTGCTGATCCTGATCCCCGCTGCCATCCTGGCCGCAGGCGCCGCCCTTCTGCTGCTGCGCCGCCGCGCCCTGCAGAAAGCGGATGAAGCCTCCGCGGATGACTGGGGTACCGGCGCCTGGGACAACGACGCCTGGAAGCAGGACGAGTGGGACGACAACAATCCGGAGGTTTGAGCCATGAAGCATGAAGACCTGCTGCGGGTCTGCCTGCAGAACCTGCTGCGGCGCAAATCCCGCACCTTCCTGACGGTGCTGGGGGTGCTCATCGGCTGCTGCTCCATCGTCATCATGGTGTCTTTGGGCATCGGCATGAAGGAAAGCCAGGAAAAACTGCTGGCCGAACTGGGCGACCTGACCATCATCACCGTCACCGCCCCCCAGAAAGGCAAGGGCAAGAAAAAGCTGGACGACAACCTGCTGAAATCCATCCGGGAGATGGACGGGGTGGAGGGGGTGACCCCCAAGCTGAGCTTCGACACCTACACCTGCCGCCTGCTGGCGGGTCCGGGCAACCGGTATGTGGCCGAATGGACCACGGTCGCCGGGCTGGACACCGCCCAGATGGACCGGATGGGCTACCAGCTCACCGCCGGGGCCTACCCCGCCAAAGCGGGCGAGGTGGCCGTGGGACAGTATCTGGCGTACAGTTTCCGGGACACCTTCCGCCCCGAAGGGTCCAACACCATCAGCCGCTGGGACAGTTTTCTGGCGGAAGAAGGAGAATCCCTGCCGGTGCCGGACCCCTTCTTTGACCCCATGAAGGAATCCCTGGCCCTGGAGGTGGAGACCCAGGAGGGCACCTTCACCGTACCGCTGAAACCGGTAGGCGTGGTCAAGGAGGACACCGCCAAAGGGTATGAGACCTCCGAAGGCATCATGATGAGCGTGGCGGACCTGCGGGCCCTGCAAAAAAAGGCCGGTGCCAACGGCACCCCCGCCCCCTACGATTCCCTGCTGGTGAAGGTGAGCAGCATCAACCGGGTGGACCCGGTGGAGACCGCCATCAAGAACCTGGGCTATTCCACCGAATCCATGGAGAGCGTGCGCAAGCCCATGGAGAAGGAAGCCCGCCAGAAACAGATGATGCTGGGCGGTCTGGGGGCCATCTCCCTGATCGTGGCGGCGCTGGGCATCACCAACACCATGATCATGTCCATCTCCGAGCGCACCAAGGAGATCGGTGTCATGAAATCCCTGGGGTGCTATGTCTACGACATCCGGGTGCTGTTCCTGGGCGAAGCCGGGGCCATCGGGTTCATCGGCGGGGTGATCGGCAGCGCCATCAGCTTTGTGATCTCCTTCATTATCAACCTGGTGTCCCTGGGTATTTCCCCGGGAAACATCCTGCCCGCCGTCTTTGGCGGGGAAGGGATCAGCCGGGTATCGGTGATCCCGCCCTGGTTGTATCTGTTCGCTCTGGTCTTTTCGGTTTTCATCGGCCTGGGGTCGGGCTATTACCCCGCCAACAAGGCGGTGCAGATCCCGGCGCTGGAAGCCATCAAGAGCGAGTGAGCATTTATATAGAGGCAGCGGGAGCACAGGTCTGTGCTCCCGCTGCCTTTTGACGGGGATGGCGCAAATTCGCCAAAAACGGTATAATGGCCGTGACCAAACCAAAACGGAGGTGCCCCGATGGAATTGGGACTGACCTTTCCCCTGCAGCGGTTTCTGCGTCTGAAGCCGCCGCCCTACGGCTGCCAGGCCGACCGGCGGTTCTGCTGGGACCTGCATGTGATCGAGCTGCAGGGGCGCAAGTGCCTGCTGGCGGTGCATTGCCACAGCCGCTACACCTTTGTGCGGTTCGATGTGCCGCCTCTGCTGTGGGCGGACATTCCCGGGCTGTTCCGCGCCGGGCTGCGGGACAGCCTGACCGCCGCCGGGGTGTCCCCGGCCCGGGTGGAGGCCTATCTGGCCGCGGCGGGAGAAATCGCCCTGACCCGCACCCATGGGCGGCGGGAAGTGGCCTTTCTGAACCGGACGTGGGAGGATGTGCTGGCCCTGGACACCTGCCTGGACCCCGCCAACGCCGCCCAGCCCATGCTGGATTGGGCGGTGAATGACCGCCCCAGCCGGTGCGTGGGCTTTGACGGCCTTGGTCCCGCGTCCGGACGTATCGGCTCATCACTGTAACCGCAAGTCAAAAGGGAACGCCCGGCCGGGCGTTCCCTTTTTGTTTTATTGCAGCTGTGCCGTCAGGTCCGGGGCGGCTTCGCCGCCGAACACATAGGTTTTCTCCGCCGTTTGCAGCAGCAGGAAGGGCGGGTCCTGAGGGTCCAGGCAGAAGGTGACTTTCTCCCCCTCCATGGAAAAGCTGCCCTTGAGCAGATGTTCCATGGAAGTGCCCGCAATGCGGGAGGCCGGGGGCAGTTCTTCCAGCAGGCGGACCTCTGTCACCTCATCCACCGGCACGCGATAGGTGGTGAAGGCCTGTTCGGCCACAATGGTCCGGCCTTCCAGCCCCAGCCGCAGGGGAGAAAATTCCTCCACCACCAGCCACACCCCCAGCAGGGGCATAGCCGCCAGCAGCGCCAGGGAAATGCTCATCATCCACTTGCCCAGGGGTTTGGCCAGGTTCATGCTCATGCCCATACCGATGCGCTGGTTGACAAAGTTGTGGTTATCGTGGGGGTTGCAGTAAAACAGGCCCCAGATCCAGCAGTCGTCCTCGTCCACCTCCGGCAGGCGGGTCCGGCCTTCGGTCAGGCGGCGCTGGGCGCGGCGGGCGGCAAATTCCGTCTGCAGGCTGGCCCAGATCAGGGCCAGGGCATAGACGATGTTCCAAACGATATACCAGGCCATGTTGCCCCAGCACAGCCACACCGCCAGGGAGTACCCCGCCGTGAGCCAGGAGCAGAGCAGCCAGAACTTGGTCCAGTTGTACCGCCGCACCCGGGTCAGGGCAGCGGTGAGGGTGGCGTCCCCGTCCAGGGCATCCAGCCGCTGGCGGTAGACCAGGGGGTAAAACACCAGGCTGAGCCCGGTCATGAGCAGACCGGTGAAGGCGGTGGCCCCCAGCACCACCTGCCAGGCGGGGTCCCAATCATCCAGAAACACCGAGAGCACCGGCAGCACCGACAAGACCAGCGGCGGCCAGAACCAGGCCCGGGGCAGCTGTCTGGGCGGTTTGGCCGGTGGCATTTCCGCCACCGTCTGCCCGGCACCCGCCACCTGCCAGCCACGGCGGCGTTTCAGCTCTTTCAGCTCCCGGTTTCCCTGCCCGAACAGCCAATAGGGCAGCACCAGAAGCAGCAGCCACACAAAGCTGTACAGGCAGGCCAGCGACATCCAGGGCAGGAACAGGGCCGGCACCAGCACCGCCGTGAGCAGCAGGCACATCCGGTCCAGACGGCGGCGGAACCGGGCGCAGATGTCCTGCACTTCCGGGTCCTGCCGGGCCTGGGGCGGCAGCGTCACCGACAGAACCAGGTTGTTCCGCTCCCGGGAAGCGCTGCGCAGCATCCCCCAGACCATGGGCAGACCGATATACAGGCAGCCCACAATAATGAGATTGACCCAACGCATCAGCCCTGCCCCCCTTCCGTTTCTTCATACACGCCCCGGCAGACAGCCAGGACCTCCTCCAGCGGGACCCCCGACGCCCGGGCCTGGGCCGCCGCCAGTTCCAATGCAGCGCGCAGGTCATCGGTCAGCGGGCCGGTGCGCCCCGCCACCACCGTGCCCGAACGGCGGTCGGCCCTGAGATACCCCTCCTGCTTGAGCAGGGCGTAGGCCTTGTTCACCGTCATCACGTTCACGCCCAGGGTCTCAGCCAGGGCTCGGATGGTGGGCAGCTGCTGCCCCGGCACCAGGCTGCCCGCCGCGATGCCCCGCACGATCTCGTTGCGGATCTGCTGATAGATGGGCGTATCCAGAGAAAAATCCAGATGCAGAAGCATGGACGCCACCTCCTGTTCTTTGTATTATTAAAAATAATACAAACGATACAAACTGTCAAGACAAAAAGGGACCGCCCCGCCGGGCAGTCCCCTTGCTTTGTGGGTCTTACCGGGCCCACCGGGCCACAGCATCCCGCAGGAAGCGGGCACAGCCGGGCACTGTTTTGTCGTAATAGGCGGTGAACCGCTCGTCCATCACGTACAGTTCCGCGATGCCCCGGTGTTTCTGCGGGGTCAGGTCCTTCACCGTCACCGCCAGCCAGCGGCGGTGCATGGCGCAGATCTCCCTGCCTTCCTCGCTGCCGGGGTCGGTGCCCTTTCCCACCGCAGTTTCCAGCCGGGCCCGCAGATCACGGTCCAGCGCCTGCCAGGCATCGTATTGCGCCCGGCTCAGCCCCATCACGGCGGCGTTGGCGGCATCCACCGCGCCGTCGCCGTACTTCTGCCGGGCCTCGGCGCCGTGGGCAGCCTCGTTTTCTTCCACAGTTTTCCGCTTGAAGGCGGCAAACTTTGCTTCGTCGTTCATGGCTTCCTTCCTTTCTTCACAGCCGATGGTTTCCTCCACCGACCGGATCAGGGTTTCCAGTTCGGCCTTTTGGCCCTGCAGCGCGGCCAGATGCTGACGCAGGGCGGCCAGGCGGTCGAAGGAAGGGTCGTCCAGGCAGTCCCGGATACGGGCCAGCTCCACCCCGAGGGCCCGGTAAAAGAGAATGTCCTGCAGCCGGTCCACCTGGGCCGGGCCGTAGTAGCGGTAGCCGCTTTCCGCCACACGGGACGGCTTGAGCAGACCGATCTCGTCGTACCAGCGCAGGGTGCGGGTGGACACCCCCGACAGTGCCGACAGTTCGCGGATGGAATATTCCATGCCTCGTTCCTCCCTTCCCTTACAGTGTACCAGTTGACGGTACGGCAGAGTCAAGGGGGAGGGCCATCTTTTTTCCACACAAAAACCCCGGGGCACAGGAAGATCGGCTGTGCCCCGGGGCGGGGAAGGTGTATGGAATTTACAGCGTGTGGCAGACCAGATCCACCCGGGCCGGGCCTTCGCTGTGCAGGGAGATGCCGTCAGCTTCCGGCGGAGTGCCTTCCAGCATAGCAGTGATGGTACGCTCGCCGTCATTGATGAAGAGCTCGGCACAGTCGCTGTCCAGCACCAGGCGCAGGGTCAGTTTGCCGTTTACGGGGGCGGCCTTCACCCGGCGGGTATGGGGGATGTCCCGGCGGCTGCCGCAGGCGCTGCGGTCAAAGGTCAGTTCCTCATGGAAGGGGTCCCACTCCACCCGGACTTCGTGGCGCTCATCCCGGGCAAAGCAGAGGGCAAAGCGGCGGCAGTCGGGGCTGGCGGCGGCGTCCAGGGTCACGGTCAGGTCCAGGCACCGCCCGGCCACACCCTCATACACGGCGGTGCCGTTGACGGTGTCCTGCTTGTGCAGGGTGTCTTTCCAGAGGGTCTCCAGTTCCCGCACCGGGCGCTGGCAGAGCCGTCCGTCCCGCAGGAAGAGTTCCCGGGGCATGGTCATGCAGCCGAACCAGCGATGGCTGCGGGGGGCTTCCCCCACGGTGGCCCAGTTCTGCATCCAGGCCACCATCACCCGGCGGCCGTCGGGGGTCAGCAGGGTCTGGGGGGCGTAGAAGTCGGTGCCGTAGTCCACCGGCTGTACCGTTTCCCGGGTGAAGGAAGCGGCGTCCTTATCCCAGCGGCCCAGCAGGGCCAGGGTGCCGAACCCGGCGTGGATTTCTCCGTCGGGGGTGCCTTCCATCTCCTGGGGGCTGACCAGCAGCAGCTGGCGGCCGTCCAAGGGGAAGAAATCGGGGCATTCCCACATTTTGCCGTATTCGTTCCGGCAGGTATCCAGGGTGGTGCGGTACTGCCAGTTCCGGGCATCGGTGCTCTCATACAGCAGGATGCGTCCCTGGTCCCGGGCGTCCCGGGTGGAGACCGCACAGCGGTAGACACCGTCCTCGTACCAGATCTTGGGGTCCCGGAAGTCCACCGCGCTGCCCCCTTCGGGCAAAGCCTCTTCCCGGATGACGGGGTTGGCGGCGTCCTTTTCAAAGTCGGTGCCGTCGCCCACCGCCAGGCACTGCAGCTGCTTCACGCCGCCGTTGCCGTCCTCCTGCACGCCGGTGTACATCAGCAGCAGGCGGCCGTCGGGGGTGGGCAGCGCCGTGCCGGAAAAACAGCCTTTCCGGTCGGCGGGGGTATCGGGGGCCATGGCGCAGGGGCGGAAGGTCCAGTTCAGCAGGTCGGTGCTGGCGGCGTGGCCCCAGTGCATGGGTCCCCACTGGGTGTTGTAGGGATGGTACTGATAAAACAGGTGATATTCGCCCCGGTAGAAGCAGAATCCGTTGGGGTCGTTCATCCAGCCCACCCGGGGCGTCAGGTGGAAGCGGGGGCGGTCACCGGCGGGGATGGCCCCTTCTTCCCGGGCTTCGTAGGCGCGGGCTTCTTCCAGTTCAGTCGCAGCAAACGGCATAAGGGAAGAACCTCTCTTTCGGGATAAAGTGATGGTGTCAGGGATCAGGCAGCGCTTTCGGCGGTGGCGGGGGCAGCGGCGGCTTCCTCGCCGGCGGTCTGCACATAACGGTCATAGGCTGCCTGGTAGGTTTCCAGCAGGTCCTGCATACCGTAGCTGTTCAGGTTTTCCTTGTAGGCGGCCCAGGTCTCGTCGGTGATGCCGCCGTCACGCAGCCAGGTAGCTTCCTGTTCGGCCACAAAGTTCTCAAAGTCCACGCGCCACTTGTCGATGGTGTCCAGCTCGTCCTGGGTGTAGACACAGTCGATGGGATAGGTGGTGGTGTCGTCCACGAACTGCATCCAGTAGTCGTAGAGGTCGGTCAGGCGTTCCACGGCGCGGGGTTCCATCTCAAAGGTGGTGGCGTAGTAGTCGGAGAGGATCAGCTTGGGACCGTAGACTTCACATTCGCTCTTCAGTTCGCCGGCGCTCTTGCCGTACTTTTCCTGGGCTTCCGCGTCGGTGATGCTCTGCCACAGGCCGTTTTCGTCCTGTTCGGTGAAGTAGGTGCCGATGGGGCCGTACTGCAGCTGCATGACGTTTTCGGGGTCATACCACTGGTCGTAGAACTTCAGCAGGTTGATGGGGCTTTCGCAGGCGGAGGTGATGCACAGGTTGCCGGAGTTGATGCCGCCGCCGTCACGGACGGTGACGTTGTAGGTGCCGTCGGGGCCTTCCAGCACGGGCAGGAAGACATAGTCGTCGGCGTAGTCGCCCATGAGTTCCTCGATGTACCACCAGGTGGCAACGCCTACCTGACCCTGGGAGCACTTGGCCATGTACTGGGTATCGGTCTGGCTGAAGGCTTCCTGGTCGATGAGGCCCTCGGCAAACCAGTTGTGGAAGTATTCCAGGGCGGCGCGGTAGTTGTCGTCATCGCTGACGAAGTTCACGGTGCCGTCCGGCTGCAGGACCAGGTCGGCGCAGACATCGTTGGTCCAGTTGGTGAAGCCGAAGCCCGCATAGAAGATGTTCTGGCCCCAGCACCACTGGTCGATGCCGAAGGACATGGGGATGGTGGAACCTGCATCGTTGCCGTAGCAGGTGGCGCTCATGTCGTTTTCCTTGAAGGCTTCCAGCACGTCGTGGAGTTCATCCAGGGTGGTGGGGACTTCCAGACCCAGTTCGTCCAGCCAGGCCTTGTTGATCATGGAATACTGGGGGATGGTGTAGATGTTGTAGTCTTCTTCCTTGCCGATGCCGGCGGTGCCCATCTGTTCACCGGCGGGCAGGCCGTAGATGCAGCCGTTGTCCATGGTGATGGCGGCGCGGATGTCGGGGTTTTCTTCCAGGATCTTGGTGAGGTTAGGCATGTACTCTTCGGTGATGTAGGGGGTCAGGTCGATGAAGGTGCCGTCCTCGCCGTATTCGGTCAGGTCATAGTTGGAGAAGCCCACGGCGTTGAAGGCGTCGGGCAGGTCGTTGCCCGCAATGCGGATGTTGACCTGTTCGGAGAGGGAATCGCTCATGGTGTCCCAGGTGATGGAGATACCCGCATTCTGGGCCATGGTGTTGAGCACTTCGTTGGAATCATAGCCGCCGGACAGAGCGGAGATGCCGCTGATGATCTTGAACTCGGTCTGGTCGGTGTTGGTGTTGACGGTGCCGGGTTCCACAGTGTTGGTCTTACCGCCGCCGCAGCCGGCCAGGCTGGCGGTGACGCCCAGCAGCGCCACGAGAGCGCCGATGCGTTTGGTGGATGTTTTCATGATGTTTTCTCCTTTTTCCTGTATAGACGATGTGAACTGCTTCAACATGGAATACGAAAGATGAAGGCGGGGCGAGGGGGTGCCGGTCGTTTCCTCTTGCGGTGCCCGGCGCAGGCTTCGCGGGACGTTGCCCGCTCGCCTTTGCCGACCGCTGCGCCTGAAATTTCTCCCTGCATCCGCCGCAGGCGGCGGTCGAAATTTCAGCCCTTCACGGCACCGGCCATGAAGCCCTGCTCAAAGTACTTCTGCACGAATGGATAGATGATGAGCATGGGGGCGGCCGCCACGATGATGGAGGCAAACTTGATCATTTCGGTAAGCTTGTTCAGCTCGGCGTAGCCGCCGGAGATCATGCTGGCCTGGCTGGCGGAAGTTTCGCTGGCAATGAGGATGTTGCGCAGCACCAGGGGCAGTGGGGCGCGGCCTTCGCCGGTCATGTAGATCAGGGCGGTGAACCAGTCGTTCCAGTAGGCCACCATGCTGAACACCACCATGACCGCCATGATGGGACGGGACAGCGGGATGATGATGTCCCAGAAGATGCGCAGCTTGGAGGCGCCGTCGATCTCGGCGGCTTCCTTCAGTTCCCGGGGGATGCTGGTCTCGAAGAAGTTGCGGGCGATGATCATGTTGGACACCGCCACGCCGCCGGGCAGGAACATGGCCCAGATGGTGTTGATGAGGCCGGTATCCTTGACGATGAGGTAGGTGGGGATGAGCCCGCCGCCGAAGTACATGGTGATGACAAAGAAGATGTTGAAGAACTTGCGTCCCGGCAGGTCGGGGTTGGACAGGGGGTAGGCGGTGATGTAGATCATGACCACCGAGAAGATGGTGCCCACCACCGTGTATTTGATGCTGTTCCAGTAACCCAGCAGGATGCTGTCGTCGGAAAAGACCGCCGCGTAGCCTTTCAGGGTGAACTGGCTGGGCGCCAGGAATGTCTTGCCCGCGTACACGTCATAGGGGTCGGAGAAGGACGCCACCAGGATGTAATACAGCGGATAGGCCACCACCAGAAGGATGGCCACACACAGCACCACCAGCACCACATCGCTGGCACGGTCCGAAAGGCCGCCCGGGCGCTTGCCCAATGTTTTGGTTTTTGCTGACATGGGGAACCCTCCTTTACACAAACTGTACGTCGCTGGCCTTCTTGGCGATGCGGCTGACGATGATCAGCAGGATGATGTTCACCGCCGTGTTGAACAATCCGATGGCGGTGGAGTAGCTGTATTCGGCGTGCTGGATACCTTGTTCGTACACATACACCGAGATGATGTCGCTGGTGGCCTTGTTCAGGTCGGTCTGCAGCAGGAAGACCTTTTCAAAGCCGATGTTCATCAGGCTGGAAGCGCTCAGGATCAGCTGCAGCACCGCCATGGGCACCAGGGCGGGCAGGTCGATGTGCAGGATGCGCTGGAACACCGAAGCGCCGTCCACCTTGGCGGCTTCATACAAGGCGGTGTCCACGCTGGAAAGGGTGGCCAGGTAGATGATGGTGCCCCAGCCGGCCTCCTGCCAGATGCCGCTGGCCACATAGATGGTGCGGAACATGGTGCTCTGGTTCAGGAAGTCCACGCTGGTGCCCAGCAGCAGGTTGATCAGGCCGCCGGTGGGGCTGAGGAAGATGCGCAGCATGCCGCAGATGATCATGGTGGAGATGAAGTGCGGGGCGTACAGCACCGTCTGCACCACCCGGCGCAGCTTGCGGAACCGCAGCTGGTTCAGCGCCAGGGCCAGGATGATGGGCACCGGGAAACTCCACAGCAGGCTGTACAGGCTGAGCAGCACGGTGTTCTTGATCATCCGCCAGCAGTTGGGGGATTCAAAGAATTCCTGGAACTATTTCAGGCCCACCCATTCGCTGCCGGTGATGCCCCGGCTGGCCTTGAAGTCCCGGAAGGCGATCTGGATGCCGTACATGGGACCGTATTTGTACACGATGGTGATGATCACCGGGATCAGCAGCAGCAGATACAGCTGCCAGTTTTCGGCAAGCCGCTGCTTGAGCGGTTTGCGGTGGATGACCGCGTCCGCCTGTGGGCGGGATGCGGCACGCAGCTTACTCATAGTGACTCCTCCTTGTTCGATTCAGCTCGTTCATGAATCGTTTCACGCTTCCTGTGAAACCAAAATACCATTCTCATTTCCAAAAGTCAATGCTTTTGAGGGTCTTTTTTGACATTGGCAAGGGATTTTGTCGGCTTGCACAACTTTGTCCACCCCTGTTTGTGCAGTGCGACCAGGTGAAATCCAAGAAAATTTTCACGCATTTTCATGAAACCACTTTACATCATCCATGAAACATAGTATAATGAAACCAAATCAAGGAGACCGAGGTGTGTACCCTATGAAAGGCGACAAACGATCCGTCACCATGAGCGACGTGGCCCGGGAGGCCGGGGTGGCCCTGGGCACCGTGTCCAAGGTGATCAACGGCCAGCCGGTGGGCGAAACCTACCGCCTGAAGGTGGAGGCCGCGGTGAAAAAGCTGAACTATCAGGTAAACCCCAGCGCCAAGGCGCTGAAAAGCAACCGCACCAGTACCATCGCCCTGATCATCCCCAACACCATCACCCCGTTCTTTGCGGTGCTGACCTACCATGTGAACATCGCGCTGGAAAAGCGGGGCTATAAAATGATGCTCTGCTTTACCGAGTACGACCGGGACCGGGAGCAGGAATTCGTGAGCATGGTGGTGCACAACCGGGTGGACGGCATCATCGCTTTGACCTACAATCCCAAGCTGGAGATCCCCGCCGGCATCCCCTTTGTGACCATCGACCGCTTTTTCAGCGTGTCGGTGCCCTGTGTGGCTTCGGACAATTTCAGCGGCGGGCAGCTGGCCGCCCGCAAGCTGGCGGAGCTGGGCTGCCGCCGGGTGGCCTGCCTGCGCACCGGCTCTTCCCTGACAAACGAGCCCAGCAAGCGCAAGGACGGGTTTGTCAGCGGCTGCATGGAGGCCGGGCTTTCCTTTGAGATGTGCAACCTGAACGATGACGCTCCCCTGTCCGCCTTTGAGGTGTTTCTGCGCCACAATCTGCTGGAGACCGATACCCCGCTGGACGGGCTGTTCTGCGGCACCGACCTGATGGCCTGGCAGGCGGAAAAGATGGTGCGCAACCTGGGCCTGCGGGTGCCGGAGGATGTGCAGATCATCGGCTTTGACGGCATCCGGATGTTCGGGGACCAGGATTACATCTGTTCCACCATCGTGCAGCCGGTGTCCGACCTGGCCGAAACCGCCGTGAGCATGGTGCTTTCCAACGACTTTACCGGCCTGCCGCCGCTGGTCTGCCTGCCGGTGCGCTACCAGCCCGGCGGCACCACCAAAGACTCGGTGCGATAAATAAGGAGGGTGTTTGCCATGAATCTCTTTCGTCCGTACCGCAACGGGGAACCCCAGCGGGATGAACGGGGACGGCTGATGGGCATCGACCGCTACCAGGATGTGCTGGGCCGCAACTGGAAACGCTTTTTTCTTTCTGGACTGATGACCATTCTGGGCTGCCTGCCTCTGACCCTGGGGGTGGTTTACGCCATTTTGAGCAGCAGTATCCTGGTATTGCTGCCCTCGGCCCTCATCGGCGGCGGGGTGGCGGGGCCCTTCATCGCCTGCCTGTACGACACCGTCCTGCGGGCTTTGCGGGACGCCCCCGGCCGCTGGAGCGCCAACTACCGCAAAGCCCTTGCCCAGAACTGGCGCGCCGCCCTGCTGCCCGGGGCACTGACCGGGCTTTTTCTGGGGTGTTCTGCCTTTGCGGGGATGCTGTTCTTTGCCTGGAGCACCGTCGCCCCCACTCCCCTGACCATCGGGGTGTTCCTGTTCAGCTGGCTGGTGTTTCTGGTGATCTCCATCCTGTACTGGCCCCAGCTGGTGCTCTTTGACCAGAGCCCGGTGCTGCGGCTGCGCAACGCTTTGCTGTTCACCGTGAAATATTTCTGGGTCACGGCGGGCACCGCCCTGCTGCAGCTGGCCTGGTGGCTGCTGATGGTGCTGTTTGCCCCCTGGACCTTGTTGCTGCTCCCCTTTGTGGGAGTTTGGTTTGACCTTTTTGCCGCTTTGTTTTTGCTGTACGACCTGCTGGACAAGGCCCTGGGCATTGAAGAGAGCATCGCCCGGGCCTTTCCGGACCAGGTCCCCCGCTATGATTGCTGAAGGAGGGATTTGTTATGTATGATGTTGTGGCTCTGGGCGAACTGCTCATTGACTTCGCCCCCGTTTCCACCGATGAGGCCGGGTACCCCACCCTGAAGGCCCAGCCGGGGGGCGCGCCGGGCAACTTCCTGGCCGCTTTGCAGAAGTACGGCTGCACCACCGCCCTCATGGGCAAGGTGGGCGAAGATGCTTTCGGCAATCTGCTGGTAAACACCCTGGACACCTTGGGCATTTCCACCAAAGGCATCGTGAAGGACCCGTCGGTGTTCACCACCCTGGCCTTCGTCACCCTGGACGCCACCGGCAACCGGGAGTTCAGCTTTGCCCGCAAGCCCGGCGCCGACACCTGCCTGCGCACCGAGGAGCTGGACACCGCTCTGCTGGACAGCTGCAGGGTGTTCCACTTCGGCACCCTGAGCCTCACCGGCGAACCCGCCCGTTCGGCCACCCGGGCCGCCGTGGCCTATGCCAAAGAGCACGGAAAACTCATCAGCTTTGACCCCAACCTGCGCAAGCCTCTGTGGCCCACCGAGGAAGCCGCCAAGGATCAGATCGAATGGGGCCTGCATCAGGCGGACATTGTGAAGATCAGCGATGAAGAGATTGAATTCCTGTGGGGCATCTCCCCCGAGGAGGGCGCTCAGAAGCTGCTGAAGGAGTACGGCGTCAGCCTGGTGTACGCCACTCTCGGCCCCAAGGGCTGCCACTTTGCCAACGCCCATGGCTGCGGCGAGGTCGCTTCCCCCAGCGGCATCCATGTCATCGACACCACCGGTGCCGGGGACATCTTCGGCGGCAGCGCCATGAGCCGGTTCCTCAAGCTGAACAAGGCCCCCGCCGACCTGACGGCGGAGGAGATGCGAGCGGTGACCCGCTTCGCCTGCTGTGCCGCCAGCCTGTCCACCCAGACCCACGGCGGCATCACCAGCGTGGTGGAGGAAGCCAAGGTAGAGGCCATCCTGTAAGCGGAAAACATCTCTCAACAAAGAAAATCCCCCCTGATGCGGAAGGTTCGTTCCGTGTCAGGGGGGATATTTTGTTGGTGGAAAGGACTCAGTCCGTCAGGTCGGCGCCGTTGGTGGCAATGACCTTTTTGTACCAGAAGAAGGAATCCTTCCGGCTGCGTTTCATGGTGCCGGTGCCGTCATCCTGCTTGTCCACATAGATCATGCCGTAGCGCTTGGCCATCTCGCCGGTGGAAGCGCTGACCAGGTCGATGCAGCCCCAGGCCAGGTAGCCCATCAGGGGTACGCCGTCCAGGGCCACCGCGTCGGCCATGGCCCGGATGTGGGCCCGCATATACTCGATGCGGTAGGCGTCGTGGATGGAGCCGTCCGCTTCCACCGTGTCCTTGGCGCCCAGGCCGTTTTCCACGATGAACAGTGGTTTCTGGTAGCGGTCATACAGGGCGTTCAGGGTGATGCGCAGCCCCAGGGGGTCGATCTGCCAGCCCCATTCGCTGGCTTTCAGGTAGGGGTTCTTCACGCTGGCAAACACGTTGCCCGACGTCTGCTTGCCCGCCACGGCGGGGTCGGCGCTGGCGCAGCGGCTGGCATAGTAGCTGAAGGTGATGTAATCCACCGTATTTTCCCGCAGGATGTCGGCGTCGCCGGGTTGCATCACCGGCAGCACGCCCTCCCGCTCCATCTGCTTGAGGGCATAAGCGGGGTAGGCGCCCCGGCTCTGCACGTCGATGAAGAAATAGTTGTCCCGGTCGCGGCAGATGCTCTGCCACACGTCCTCCGGCGCACAGGTATAGGGGTAGTAGTTGCCGCCGGCCAGCATGCAGCCGATCATGGCCCCGGGCATGAGCTCATGGCCCAGCTTGACGGCCAGGGCGCTGGCCACCAGTTCGTGGTGGGCGGCCTGGTACTTGACCTTCTTTTCATCCTCGCCGGGTTCAAAGCGGATGCCCGCCGCCATGAAGGGCATGGCCAGCAGCATGTTGATCTCGTTGATGGTCAGCCAGTACTTCACCTTTTTGCCGTACCGCTCAAACAGCACCCGGCAATACCGCAGGAAATAATCGATCATCTTGCGGCTCTTCCAGCTGCCGATGGTCTGTATCAGATGCACCGGGGCGTCGAAATGGACGATGGACACCAGGGGTTCGATGCCGTAGCGGGCGCACTCGTCGAACACCGCGTCATAGAAGGCCAGGCCCTCCTCGTTGGGCTGCTCGTCGTCCCCGTTGGGGAAGATGCGGGTCCAGGAGATGGACATGCGGAAGCACTTGAACCCCATCTCCGCCATGAGGGCGATGTCCTCTTTGTAGTGGTGGTAAAAGTCGATGGCCTCGTGGGCGGGATAGACGTGGTCGGCATTGGGGGCCAGCATGGGCATGCGGCCGGTGGCCACCGGGAACCGGTCCGGGCCCGCCGGGACCACATCGTTGGTACCCAGGCCCTTGCCGCCCTCCTGCCAGGCGCCTTCACACTGGTTGGCGGCGGTGGCGCCGCCCCACAAAAAGCCGCGGGGGAACTGTTCGCTCATTGCAAATCTCCTTTCTCGGTCTGGTCCGCCGGCCATTCCAGCACCGCACCGCCCGTGATGCCCAACGGCTCCATGGGCAGGTACTGGGCGGTGAAATCGTTCATCCGGCGGCCCAGGGTGGTGTTCACTTCCAGCAGGATCTCATTGCTGCCGGGGCGCAGCGTCCGCCCCAGAGGGTAGATATAGGGTGCGCCGATGCGCACACCGCACAGCTGCCCGTTGACGGTGACCCGGGCGCCTTCCTGCACGCCGGTCAGCACCAGGCGGGCGGGGCGGGACGCTTCTTCCGCCGTCAGGCACAGGTCCAGGCGGTACCGGATGCGCCCCGCAAAGGCCGCCATGCCGGGCAGGGTATCCACCGGCAGCCAGCTTTCCAGCGGGCGGGGTTCACCGTAGACCTCCGGGTTCTCGGCGTCGGCAAAGCAGACGGTGCCGGGGGCCAGTTCCCGGCGGCACAGTTTCCCCGCAAAGGGGTCGGGCGCCGGCTGGGGCAGCGGAGCGTCCGGTACCAGTACACACTTGGTGCCGAAGGCCGGCAGATCCAGCAGGAAGGGGTCGGCGTCGGACACCGGGGCGTTGCCGAAGGGGTCATAGACCAGCGCTGCCCCGGCTTTGGCTCCCGTCACCCGGGTGTGCAGGGGCAGGGTGCCTTCGTTGAAGAAGAAATACACATCCCCATCCGCCTGGCGGGCATGGTAATACCGCAGGTAGGGGGCGGGGTCGCTCAGGGTCAGTTCGGGGATGCCCGCCCGCGTCAGGGCCGGGACCAGTTCTTCCAGCGCGACCACTTCGGCGCCGGTCAGGTCGGGCATCGGGGTCCCTTCGCTGGTGCGCCGGGGCAGGTCCTGCACAAAGTACACCGGCAGGCCCCGGTCCAGCCAGCACCGCACCTGCCGCAGCAGGGCGGCGGGCAACGCCTCGGCGTAGGGAATGACCAGCGTGCGGAAGCTTTCGCCGTTGATCCGCAGACTGCCCGCGTCCGCATCCGCCCCGGCCAGGTAATCCGCCGGGACGATGTCGTAATCCACCCCATGGCGCGCCAGGCAGGCGGCGGGTTTCTGGGTGAGCATGTAGTCGCCGCTCCACTCCGCCTCGGCGTGGTAGAGCAAAGCCACGGGGGCGATGTGCCGCCCCGCCAGCAGAGCCGCCATGCGGTTCATATACCCCATGAGCAGGCCGAATTCGGGATACTGGGGGTTCTTGCCGTGGGCGTAGAAGTGGGGCGGGCAGTCGGCATCCGGGAAGGGCGCCGGGTCAAAGGCGTGGGGCACAAAGTAGTTCACGCCCCGCACCAGCATATAGTCTGCCAGCCATTTGCACAGGCGGTTGCCCTCGGCCCAGCTGTAAGCGCCGAAGAGTTCGCACATGCATCGCCCGCCGGCGGCAGGGTTCAGGTGCCCCATACTGCCGCCCAGTTTGCCCAGCACATAGGTGAAGAATTCGCCGTCCCAGCCGGGGCTGTGCATCCCCTTGAAGAGGCCCCGGTCCTGGCCGGGGGTCAGCTGCTGGATGACCACATCGATGCCCGCCATATCCTGGTGGGCCATGGCCCGGAAGAAATGCCCCGCCCCGTACCCCAGGCGGCTGTGGGCGTTGTTGTCCTCGATGGTATGGCCGATATGCCGGCAGCCGTGATCGTGGCACCAGCGGCCCAGCACGCCGTCGAAGTTTTCGCTGTACAGGCGGCTGACCAGCTGCATGTAGGCGTGGCGCAGCACATGGGCGTGGGTATCGGGCTCGCCGGGGGTGCCGTTCACAAAGAGCAGGGGCAGCAGCGGGCCCAGCGGGCGGTTTTCCAGCACGGTGCCCTTCAGTTCGGCGGCCAGCAGTTCCTCCAGACCCGGGCGCCAGGGCAGGACCATCTCGCTGTTGCGGCCGATGGATGCTCCTTCCGCCCCGTGAATGTTGCCGAAGCGGGGTTCGTCGGAGAAAAAGCCCTGCAAAGTCTTGCCGAACTCCGCCCCGAAATGGTCGAAGATGGGCTGATAGACGGTGTCCAGCAGCACCTGGGTGGCCCGGGGGTCCAAGGGATTCAGGTAACCTTCGGTCTGCTTTTCCCCACCCTTGTAGCTGAGGGTAAGGACGTTCAGGCTCCAGCTGCCCGCGGGCAGGTCAAACCGGACGATGGGGCACCGCCCCTGGGCGAGGGCGCCGGGAATGGGCTGGCCCTTCCAATCGCAGGTGGGTTTGCCGGTGTTGTAGTCCTCCACCCATTCCACCTTGCCGGTCAGGTCCACCACGGTGCGGGTGTCCATCTCCTCAAACCCGGTGTTGGGGCACAGATACACCCCCAGGATCTCGTCCTGCGGGTCCCGCAGGGCGTATTTCAGCACCGCGCCGCTGTGGGGCTGGGGGCCCGCATAATCCAGGGTCTTGCAGCACAAAAACCGCTTGCGCAGATCGGGATGGTTCTTTTTCACCGCGCCGTCGGCGTAGCCGGTGGGGAAATGGCTGTCGTCCAGCACCCACATTTCCATGCCCAGGCGCTTGCATTCGTCCAGCAGGATACCCAGGTCCCGGAACCAGCCGGGGCCGTTGAAATCCTTATGGGGCCGGGCTTCGGCACACAGAGCGCCGATGCCGCAGTCATGGATGCGCCGGACTTCGGCCCGCAGGACGGATTCCTCCTCTCCGTGCAGCCAGAGAAAGGGCGCGATGGCGTTGGGGGTCTCGCCTTTTGTGATCCGATCCAAGATCTGCATCGTTCAGACTCCTCTCTGAAAAAGCGCCGCCCGGCACCGGCCAATCCGGCTGCCGGGCAGCGCTTGTGATTGTTAGTATACCATATTTTCGAACCGTGGAAAACCGTCAGGCCGCGGAACCCTCGTTGGGGTCGGTGACCAGGAAGGCAATGGCGCCCGAAGCCACAAAGGCGATGGCCGCGCAGAGCAGGAAGCCGTAGAAGCTGATGTCCAGTCCGGCGGGGTTGATCATGCCGGGGATACGGAAGAGGCCGTCACCCGCCATGGTGTAGAACTTCAGGCCCAGGGCACCGCCGATGATGCCCGCGATGCCGCCGCCGATAAAAGCCGCGATGAACCGCTTGAAGTTGGTCAGGGCCACGGTGTAGATGGTGGGTTCGGTGATGCCGCACAGGGCGGAAGCCATGGCGCCGAAAGCGGTGGCCTTGAGTTCCTTATTCTTGACGCGCAGGGCGTAGCCCAGGCTGACACCGGCCAGGGCCCACACGGTCAGGCCCAGGATGGCGTTGACCGGGCAGTAGCCCAGGGTGGTGAGGTTGTTGATGATGATGGGGATCATGGCGGCGTGGATGCCCATCATGACGAACAGCTGCCAGAAGGCGCCCAGGATACCGCCGCAGACCACGGGAGCCAGGCTGAACAGACCGTTGACCGCACCGGCCACACCGTTGGAAACAACGGTCATGACGGGGCCCACCACCAGCAGGGTCAGGGGGAAGGTGATGCACAGCACCACGGTGGGCACGAACATGAGCTGCAGGACCTGGGGGATCAGTTTCTTGGCCAGCTTTTCGATCTTGCTGCCCACAAAGACGGCCAGCAGGATGGGCAGGATGGTCTGCTGGTAGGCCAGCATGGTGACCGGAATGCCGAAGAAGGTCAGCGGGGTTTCGGCCCCCACAAAGGCGGCCAGGTTGGGGTAGAGCATGGCCGCGCCCAGGCAGGCGGCGGTGTAGGGGTTCATGCCGAACACCTTACCGGCGGAGAAGCCGATGATGATGGGGAAGAAATACATCAGGGCATCCGCCGCGGCATAGAAGATCATGTAGGTGCCGTCGGTGGTGGCCAGCACGCCGAAGGTGGTGAGGATGGTCAGCACACCTTTGATGATACCGCCGGCAGCCATGGGGGCGATGCCGGGGATGATGCAGCCGGAGATGGCCTTGAAGAAGCGGTTGTACCAGCTGTCCTTGCTGACCACCCGCATGCTTTCGGCCTTGGCCTTGGCGGCCGCCGTGGGGTCCACCCCGCCCAGCAGCTTTTCCACTTCGGGGCAAAGGTCCGCCACCTGGGTGCCGATGGGGATCTGGTACTGGCCGCCGCCATGCACCACGCCCATCACGCCGTTGATCTTTTTGACTTCGTCGTCCTTGACAATGCTCTCATCCGCCAGCACAAAGCGAAGCCGGGTCATGCAATGGGTGACACTGACAATATTCTCTTTTCCTCCCACCGCTGCCACGATTTCAGCCGCAAACTGAGGATAATCTTTTCTCGCCATGATACGTTCCTCCGTTTTTGCATTTTATTCATGCTTTCGCGAAAAAACTTGCCTGTACACCGGGCCCGTGGTATACTGTTTTCGCTTTCTATGTTCAGTATAGCGCGCAGGTCCGGCGTCAGCAATCACCAAAACAAACCCGTATACTGACAAAATCAAACATTTCCGTCCCGTTTTGAAAAAGGATGTGTCACAATGAACAAAAAAGAGTTCCGTGAATTGGTGATTCCCACAACAGAGAAGGAACGGCGGTACCAGGCCGACCCCGACCGGTCGCTGGACTACTACCGCAGCCACAAAAGCACCACCCGGTGGGAAAACGGCGTGTTTGTGATGCCTGCTCCCATAGCCTCCCCCTATGCCGGCGGCCACGGACTGTTCAGCGACCGCACCGACCTGCACCCCGCCCAGATCAGCGGCATCGCCTTCAACAAACAGACCCGGTTTTCGGTGGTGCCGCCGCACCGGCATGACTATATCGAGATGAACTATGTCTATGAGGGCCGCTGCACCGCCGTCATCAACGGCAAGCGGGTGGTCATGACCACGGGGGATGTGTGCATCATGGACAGCGACGTGGTCCACACCATCGAGCCCACCGGCGAAGGGGACATCGTGCTCAACTGCCTGATGGACCGGCATTATTTCACCGCCAGTTTTGTGGAACGGTTTTCGGCCAGCGGGCCCATCCCCCGCTTTTTGTCCTACGCCCTGAGCGAGCAGCGGGACCACAGCCGGTATCTTTTGTTCCATACCCACCAGAGCGCCTTTTTCCGGGACCTGATGGAGGATGTTTTCTGTGAGTATCTGGACCCGCAGCTCTGCGCCGAAGGAGCCATCAGCAGCTATATGAACCTGGTGTTCATCGAGCTGGTGCGGTGCTACCAGGGCGAAATGGAAAGCGAATACCGCCAGGCCCGCCGCAGCTATCTCACCGAGATTTTGCGCTACATGGACGACAACTGCGCCACCTGCACCCTGGAGGAGACCGCCGACCGGTTCGGGTTTCACCCCAACGCCCTCTCCCGCATGATCCGCCGGGCCACCGGATGCAGTTTCAAGGACCTGATCACCAACGGGCGGCTGGCCAACGCGGCCTTTCTTTTGCGCTCCACCACCCAGCCGGTACACCGCATTGCCCAGCAGTGCGGGTACTCCAACCAGAGTTTCTTCTACAAAAAATTCGTGGAGCGGTACGGCTGTACCCCCTCGGAATACCGGGAGCGGCGCTGAAGGCCGCCCACGGCAAAGCCCCCGGCCTGCTTCCGGCAGGCCGGGGGCTTTTTGCTGCAAGATTCAGACAGTCCGGCGGCGGCTGCAGCCGAAGGCGCTGACCAGCACCACCGCCAGGGCGCCGCTGACCAGCTTGCACACCAAAAAGGCGGCGGTCTCCCGGTTGCCCGCCACCGAGGACACAAAGGCCAGCTGCCCGCCGATGACGTAGGCGCCGGCGGCGCAGAAGGCGGCGTTCACCGCCTTGCCCCGGGGGTCCATGGCCCGGTAGGAGGGCAGCATGGAGATGCTGGAAATGGCCGAAGCCGCCAGCCCCACCACCGCCACCGGGGCCACACCCAGGCGGCGGGCGCAGCGGTCCAGAAAGCCGCCGCACCGGGCCAGGGCCAGATCGCTGCAGATGTTGGCGCCGCAGACGATGACCGTGATGCGGAACACCGTCATCACGGCTTCGGCGGGCAGGCTCTCGTCCATGGGCAGCAGTCCCTCAAAAAAGACCGATGCCACCACCACCCCGAAAAGCAGGATGCCCAGCGCGTGGACAACGGCCCCGAACGCCGTGAAAAACCGGCCGGTAAATTCCGGCGCCAGAAAGAGCATCACCGCCAGCAGGGCGCACAGCCCCGCCACCGGGGCCAGGTTGCGCAGCAGTACCCAGGGACCCAGACCCAACACCAGTCCCCCGGCCGCCAGGCCGAAAGGCAGGGCCAGCACGCCCCACAGCACCCCCTGCATAAAGCCGGGGATCTCCTCTTTGTCCAGAAAGCCCACCGCCACCGGCAGGGAAAAACTGACCAGGCAGCCCACGGTGGAAGCCACCAGCAGCCCGGTAAAGGCCGCCAGTTCGGGGCTCGACGCCATCTGGAGGGCGGCGTTCCAGCCGCCCATATCCACCGCCAGGGCCATGCACACCGGCAGGGAAGGGTCAAACCAACCCTCCCCGCCGCTCACCGTTCCGGTCTGCATCACATACCCGCACAAAGCGGTGGCCGCACAGTAAAACCCGGTCATGGACACGCACAGGCTGCCCATCTGCTGTACGCCCCGGTCAAAGCCTTCCGCCAGGCCCAGCCTGCCCCCCGCGGCCTTGTCCGCCACGCCCAGCAGCGCCGCCGCCAGCAAGATCGCCACACAAATATTCATGCTTCTTCCCCTATCCCCGTAAACTACCGACCCGCACCGGAGTAAATGTATTTAGATTGTACAGCGTTTGCCCTTCCGGCGCAATGGGTTTCAGCGCGCAAAACCGCTCTTTTTGCGGCAGCGTACCGTCCTAAAAGTGAAACATCCCGCAAACGGCTACCATTTCTCTGCTGGGCGCGCTATAATGAAGGTACGACCGACGGTCGGCACGGATGGGAGGCTGTTGTTTTGATGAAAAATAGGACCATGCGCTTTTTGTGGGTCAGCATGATCGCGCTGGCCGCACTCTGCATTGCGGTGTTTGTGGGCATCACCCGGGTCATGGTGGTGAAAAGCGACGAGACCCTGACCCAGGTGGCCAACCTGTACATGGAAGAGATCAACACCCAGCTGAAGCGGCACTTTATTTCTCTGGCGGAGGTGCATCTGGCCCGGGTGGAGGGCATCACCATGGCGGTGCCCCCGTCTGAGGTGACCCAGATGGACCAGGCCGCCACCAACGCACTGACCAACACCGCCCGCACCCAGGGATTTTCCTACCTGGCCCTCTACAATACCGAGGGAGAGGCGGACATCCTGTACGGCGAAGAGGTGACCATCCGGGAGGAGGACGCTTTTCTGGCGTCCCTGAACCAGGCGGAACCCAAGGTGGCGCTGGCAGACACTGCGGACGGCGAAGGGCTGCTTTTGTTCGGGGTGTCGGTGGGATATCCCGTATCCGAAGGCTACCCCATGCGGGACGGCAGCCAGTGCACCGCCCTGCTGGCGGGGGTGCCCATTGAGTACATCAACGATTCCCTTTCCCTGGAAGTGGACGACACCCCGGTTTTTTCCCATATCATCGATAGAAACGGCCGTTTCGTGCTGAAAAACGCCGACATTGAGGAGGACAGCTATTTCGACTGGCTGCGGGACCACGGCACCTTTGAGGACACCGACGCCGACACCGCGGTGGACGCCCTGGAGGACGCCCTGGCCAAGGGTGAAATGTACAGCACCGCCCTGACGGTGAACGGCAAGCGGCGGCACATTTACTGTTCGCCTCTGTCCAACTCCGAGTGGGACCTGGTGACGGTCATGCCCTACGGTCCCCTGGACGAAGCGGTGTCCAGCCTGGGCGGCTGGCGGACCGTCGCCACCCTGGCAGGCTGCGGCATCCTGCTGGCGGCCACCCTGGCGGTGTTCTTTGTGTATTTCCGCATGTCCCGCCGGCAGCTCGCCGAGGTGGAAAAGGCCCAGCGCCAGGCCGAACACGCCAGCCGGGCCAAGAGCGAGTTCCTTTCCAACATGAGCCACGACATCCGCACCCCCATGAACGCCATCGTGGGCATGACGGCCATCGCCGCCGCCAACGTGGAGGACCCCGACCGGGTGCGGGCCTGTCTGCGCAAGATCTCCCTGTCCAGCAAGCATCTGCTGGGGCTGATCAACGACGTGCTGGACATGTCCAAGATCGAGAGCGGCAAGCTCACCCTGAACATCGACGCCATCAGCCTGCGGGAGACGGTGGACAGCATCGTCAGCATCGTCCAGCCCCAGGTCAAGGCCAAAAAGCAGACCTTTGACATCTTCATCCGGGACATTGACCGGGAAAACGTCTACTGCGACAGCGTGCGCCTGAACCAGGTGCTGCTGAACCTGCTTTCCAACGCGCTGAAATTCACCCCCGAGGAAGGCAGCATCACCATGACCGTCTCCCAGGAAGCCTCCCCCCGGGGCGACGGGTATGTGCGTACCCATTTCATTGTGGAGGACACCGGCATCGGCATGTCGGAGGAATTCCAGAAACGCATCTTTGAGTCCTTCGCCCGGGAGGACAGCCACCGGGTGCAGCGCACCGAGGGCACCGGCCTGGGTATGACCATCACCAAGTACATTGTGGACATGATGCAGGGCACCATCCAGGTGTCCAGCCGGGTGAACGAGGGCAGCCGGTTCCATGTGACCCTGGACCTGCAGGTGGTGGAAGGCGCCGGTGAGCCCATGCAGCTGCCCGCCTGGGACATGCTGGTGGTGGACGACGACCAGCTGCTGTGCAGCAGCGCCGCCGAAAGCCTGCGCCAGATCGGCGTGCAGGCCGAATGGGCCACCGGCGGTGCCGAAGCCCTGCGCATGGCGGAAGACCGCCACAAGGACGGCCGGGATTATCACATCGTGCTGCTGGACTGGAAGATGCCGGAGATGGACGGCATCGAGACCGCCCGCCGTCTGCGGGCCGCCATCGGCAGCGACATTCCCATCCTGCTCATCTCTGCCTACGACTGGAGCGACATCGAGGAGGAGGCCCGCCAGGCAGGCATCAGCGGGTTCTTGTCCAAGCCGCTGTTCAAATCTACCCTGTACTACGGGCTGCTGCGCTTTGCCGAACCGGCCGATGATGTGCGCGCCGAGGAGGCAGCCCAGGAGGACGACGCCGACTTTACGGGGACCCGCATCCTGCTGGCAGAGGATAACGAACTGAACTGGGAGATCGCCCACGAACTGCTGGCCGCCCAGGGCTTCACCCTGGACTGGGCCGAAAACGGGCGCATCTGCCTGGACAAGTTTGCCGCTTCCGAACCCGGCACCTACGACCTGATCCTGATGGACCTGCGCATGCCCGAAATGAACGGCTACGAGGCCACCCGGGCCATCCGCGCCCTGGACCGGCCCGACGCCGGGACCATCCCCATCATCGCCATGACCGCCGACGCCTTTGCGGAGGACATCCACCGCTGCCTGGAATGCGGCATGAACGCCCACATCGCCAAGCCGCTGGATATGCGGGAACTGCTGCGGCTGCTGCAGAAGCATCTGCACCGGTCCGGCACCTGACCTTTTTACACTGCCTGTCGCAAAGCAGCGGCCCCCTTTCGGGGGCCGCTGCTTTTGTCGTTTATTCGGAGGTCATCACATACCGAGTCAGGTCGTTGGCGCCGTAAGAGTCGTGGGTCAGCACCAGAAAACTGCCGTCCGCAGCACAGCCCAGGCAGGCAAATATCCACTCGTTGGGGGTTTGGTTGTCCAGGTCCAGCCCGGCAATTTCCACCACCAGTTCCGGCAGAGTACCGCCCGCCGCCAGCCGCCAGATGCCCTCCCGATTGAGGAAGTAAAGGGTGCCGTCGGACAGGCCGGTCATGGCGGCCACCGCCCCGCCGGGCACATCCTCCAGCAGTACCGTGTCAGTGCCGCTGTCCGGGTCGATTGCCCGCAGCTGTATCCCGTCGGTGTCGTAAGTCATGTACACATACCGGTTCCCGACCCCGCACTGGGCAAAGATGCCGCCGCGGGCGGTCCAATCCCCAGCGTTGCCTTTTTCCTCATGCCAGTAGGTGTAAGCCTTCTCCTCTACCCCCGGCACGGTAGTACAGCTGCCGTTGGCCGGGTCATAGACGACCAGGTCGGACCCCATTCCCAGGTCCGGGTCAGCGGGCACAAAGGCCAGCCGTCCGTCTCCCAGGAAGGCAGACACCACCATTCCCTCCCGGTCGGGCACCAGGTCGGAAACCTTCCACGGGGTAAGCTCGTCTTCCGGCCCCATCCAGAATTGGACCTTGCCTTCGTCGTTCCACCACTTAGGCCCCACCCCCACCAGCCAGATCCCTTCGGGGGAACACATGGCATACCGTATCTCTTCCTCTCTGTCCAGCAGCCCGTTCATCCAGCTCAGGGAATCTGTGGTCCAGGTCTCGCCGTTGTCGGCGGAAACCAGCATCCGGTATTTATCGCTGCTTTTGTCGTACAGGCACAGCTGCACCGTGCCGTCTGCCCCGCAGAGGATATCCCCCACGGCGGAAGCCCCCTGCAGGTCCACCGTCTGCGCTTCCCAGTGCCAGACATCAGCGTCGGCGGTCTCGGCGGTGGCGGGGACGGCGCTCTGCCCGCAGCCCGCCAGCAGAGCGGCGGTCAGGGTGACGGCCAACAGTTTGAGGCGTTTCATGGCGATTCCTCCTTTTCGGTTTCTGTGCTTTCATTTTACCCCGCCTGCCTTGATTTGTCCTTGAAAGAAAGCAAAAGTTTTTCAAGGTCTTTTCAAGACAAATCTGGTATACTGAAAAGAAAGGAGGGGGTCTGTCATGCACATTCTGCTCATCGAGGACGATACCGCCCTGTGTGCCGCCCTGGCCCCGGCGCTGGCCGGGCTGGGCAAGGCGGATTTCTGCCACACCGGACCGGAGGGGCTTTCCCTGCTGGTCAGCGGCGGATATGACCTGTGCATCCTGGACCGGATGCTCCCCGGCCTGGACGGACTGACCCTGCTGCGGGCGGCCCGGGCCCAGGGGGTGACCACTCCGGTGCTGCTGCTCACCGCCCTGGCCGGCGCCGGGGACACGGTGGACGGGCTGGACGCGGGGGCGGACGATTATCTGGCCAAACCCTTTGACACCTCCGTTCTGCTGGCCCGGCTGCGGGCTTTGCTGCGGCGCAGCGGCGGCACCGCAGCCCTGACGGCGGGAGACCTGCGGCTGGACACCGGGGAACTGACCCTCACCGGGCCGGCGGGCAGCGCGGTGCTCTCCCGCAAGGAATGTGACCTGCTGGAAGCCCTGCTGCGGGCTCCCGGACGGCTGCAGGCCCGCAGCGTGCTGCTGGCCCGGGTGTGGGGGCCGTTGGCCGAAGTGGAGGAAGCCAACCTGGACTGCTACATCCACTTTGTGCGGCGTCGGCTGGCCGGGGTGGGCAGCCGCGCCCGGGTGGTGACGGTGCGGGGCAGCGGCTACCGGCTGGAGGTGGCCCCATGCTGAGCGCCCTGCGCCGCCGCCTGGCTCTGCTGTTCGTGCTGCTCACCCTGCCGGTGCTCACCGCCGCCCTGGGGGCCGGGGCCTGGCTGTACCACCGGCAGCAGCAGGAAGCGGCGGACACCCTGTTTGTCCACACCGCCCAGAACCTGTGTGACAGCCTGACCGAGGCCGCCTCGGTAAAAGACAGCTGGCTGGCCCAGCGGCAGCAGGCGGCGGGGGGCATCCTGGACCTGACCGACAACGGCAGCCTCACCCGGTTTTCCCGGCAGAACCGGCAGGTGCCGGAAACCGCCGCCCTGCTGGAACAGGCCGCCGCCCAGGCGGCATCCGCCGGTCTGGACGCCGCCCGCACCGGAGAGGACGGCAGTTCCCTGTACCAGTTTGTGACCTTCACCCTCACCGATGATACCGGAACCTCCTGGCGGGGGGCGGCGGCGGTGCTGCCCCGGGGCGGAACCGACCGGCTGGAACTGATGCTGCTGCAGCCCGCCGGGCTAGCCTTCGGCGTGGGTCCGGCGGTGTTTCTGGCCGTGCTGTGGCTGGCGGGGACCGGGCTGCTGACCGGGGCGGGCTGGCTGCTGGCCGGGCGGATGCTGCATCCGGTGCGCCGGGCCTGGCAGCGGCAGAACGAGTTCATTGCGGCGGCGGGGCATGAACTGCGCAGCCCCCTGGCGGTCATCAAGGCCAGCCTGGACGCTGCCGGACATGCGGACCCCGGGCAGCAGGGAGCCTTTCTGGCTGCAGCCCGGCGGGAGGCCGACCGTCTGGCCCTGCTCACCGACGACCTGCTGGTGCTGGCCGCCGGGGAGGCGGGAGCGCTGGCGGTGCATCCCGGGCCGGTGGCCCCGGATACCCTGTGCATCGAACTATACGAACAGTTTTACCTGCTGGCCCGGGGGAAAGACCATCCCCTGACCCTGGACCTGCCCGAATCCCCGGTGCCGCCCCTGACCACCGACGCCCCGCGGCTGACCCAGCTGCTGTCCATTCTGCTGCAGAATGCCCTGGACCACACTCCGCCGGGTACCCCGGTGACCCTGGCCCTGCACCGGGAGGCCGGGCGGCGGCCGGTGGTACGGTTTGTGGTGGAGGACCACGGACCCGGCATCCCCGACGAGTGCAAGGAGCAGGTATTTCTGCGGTTTTACCGGGGAGATGACAGCCGTACCCACAAGCAGAATTTCGGCCTGGGTCTGAGTGTGGCCCGGGAACTGGCCCGCCTGCTGGGGGCCGCCCTGACCCTGGGGGATACCCCGGGCGGCGGTGCCACCTTCACGGTGGAGCTGCGGGAGTCCTGACGGGCCGGGCTTTCCGGTTTTCCATCCACAAGTCCTTCCGGTTGGACCCGGCACCCTTTTCCCGGGGAAACCGCGGGTGCGCCCCGGCGAACCGCCCAAGGAAACGCCGGATTTTTTAGGTGTTCTGCGTATAGCGGCGGCGCGCTTTTTCCGGTATGATAGAGGAAAGTGTTTGAGAAACAGAGAGCAGCACGAACCCCCAAGGGGAACGTGCTGCTCTTTTTTTCGGGAACGGAGGGTATGATGAAAAAGACCTTGAAACGCGCCGGGGTGGTACTGGCCGTGGTGCTGGGGCTGGCGGTGCTGGTCCTGGCGGGATATGTGGGATACCTGCAGCTGCAATACTATCGCATTGAGGACGGGACGGTCCTGGAAGTGGCCCGCCCCCAGGATGCCCTGCTCACCACGGGCACCCCTTACACCGCTGTGAGCTGTAACATGGGGTTCGGTGCTTACGGGCCGGACTATTCCTTCTTTATGGACACCGGCGAGATGCTGGACGGCACCCCCACCCAGGGTCTGCACGGCCGGGCACTGAGCCGGGAATCGGTGCTGGAAAACACCCAAACCGCCCTGGATACCCTGCAGGAACTGGACGCCGACCTGATGCTGCTGCAGGAGGTGGACGAAAACGCCCACCGCAGCTACCGGGTGAACCAGCGGGAACTGACGGCCGAAGCCTTCCCCGGCTATTCCCATGTATGGGGGGAGAACTTCCACAGCGGATTTTTGTTCTATCCCTTCAACGACCCCCACGGGGACACCACCGCCGGGCTGCGGACCCTGTCCCGCTACCGGGTGGAGAAGGCGGTGCGCCGCAGCTATCCCATTGACGAGGATTTCTTTATCAAGTTCACCGACCTGGACCGCTGCTTTACCGTGCTGTATCTGCCGGTGGAAGGCACCGACCGCCAGCTGGTGGTGGTGCACAGCCACATGTCCGCCTATGACGAAGGCGGCACCGTCCGGGCCCGGCAGCTGGAACTGCTGTGCCAGGTCATTGCCGACGAGTACGCCGCGGGGAACTATGTCATCGTGGGCGGCGACTTCAACCACGCCTTGTACGGCACCGCCCACGCCTTTGAGAGCCAGCAGGTTTTCCCCGGCTGGGTGCAGACCATGGATGACACCGACCTGCCGGACCACTTTGCCTTTGTGGAAGCGGACAACGGCTTTGAGGTGCCCACCTGCCGCGGGGCGGACATCCCCTACACCCCCGGCGTGAACTACACCACCGTGGTGGACGGGTTCCTGGTGTCCGACAATGTCCGGGCCAGCGCCCAAAACATTGATACCGGGTTTGCTTTCAGCGACCACAACCCGGTGCTGCTGACTTTTGAACTTGCCGCCTGAACGGCCTGAAGAAGACCGATTTTCTGCGCAGTTCCCACAATCCCGGAAGTTTCGCTTTGTTCAAAAGGCCAAACTTCCGGGATTTTTCTTGACAAGGACACCGGGCTCTGCTACACTTACTGGCAATTCAATGAGTTAAATCGTTGAAGCTAAAACCGTTGACGCAGAAGAGTACGCAGGGAAACGTTTTCCCAAGAGAGCCGCGGGTGGTGGGATCGCGGCGGAAACGCCCCTGCCGAATGGACTGCCGAGGGCGGGCCGAACGGGTGTATTCCCCAGTAGGACCCGACGGATTTCCACCGTTACAGGGAACGGCGTGTGTTGGCACGGCGAACGAGAGGGCGAAGGGTTCCTTCGTCAATTTGGGTGGCACCGCAGAAGCTTTCCGGCTTTTGTCCCAAAGGGTATTTTCACACATGCCCTGTGGGACAAAGGCCGTTTGTTTTTTCCCGCCGGGCGCACAGAAAGGAGCCGGTATCATGGCCGCAGAAAAAATCCCTTACAAGATCTACCTGTCCGAAGAAGAACTGCCCCGCACCTGGTACAATGTCCGGGCAGACATGAAGAACAAGCCCGCGCCGCTGCTGAACCCTGCCACCGGCCAGCCCATGGGATACGAGGACCTGCGCCCGGTGTTCTGCGACGAACTCATCCGCCAGGAACTGGACAACGACACCCGGGAGATCCCCATTCCCGACGAGATCCGGGATTTCTACAAGATGTACCGCCCCGCGCCCCTGGTACGGGCCTACTGCCTGGAGAAAAAGCTGGGCACCCCCGCCAAGATCTACTATAAATTCGAGGGCAACAACACCTCCGGCAGCCACAAGCTGAACAGCGCCATCGCCCAGGCCTACTACGCCAAGCAGCAGGGCCTGAAGGGCGTGACCACCGAGACCGGCGCCGGGCAGTGGGGCACCGCCCTTTCCATGGCCTGCGCCTATCTGGGCCTGGACTGCAAGGTGTATATGGTCAAGTGCTCCTATGAGCAGAAACCCTTCCGCCGGGAGGTCATGCGCACCTACGGCGCTTCGGTGACCCCTTCTCCCTCCACCGAGACCGAGGTCGGCCGCCGCATCCTGGCCGCCCATCCCGGCACCACCGGGTCCCTGGGCTGCGCCATCAGCGAAGCGGTGGAAAAAGCCACCACCACCCCCGGGTACCGGTATGTGCTGGGCAGCGTGCTCAACCAGGTGCTGCTGCACCAGAGCGTCATCGGCCTGGAAGCCAAGACCGCCCTGGACAAATACGGCGTGGTGCCGGACATCATCATCGGCTGCGCCGGCGGCGGCAGCAACCTGGGCGGCCTGATCTCCCCCTTCATGGGCGAAAAGCTGCGGGGGGAACGGGATTACCGTTTCATCGCGGTGGAACCCGCCTCCTGCCCCAGCTTCACCCGGGGCAAGTTCGCCTACGACTTCTGCGACACCGGCATGGTCTGCCCTCTGGCCAAGATGTACACCCTGGGCAGCAACTTCATTCCTTCGGCCAACCACGCGGGCGGCCTGCGGTACCACGGCATGAGCTCGGTGCTGTCCCAGCTGTACCACGACGGCCTGATGGAAGCGGTGTCTGTGGAACAGACCAAGGTGTTTGAAGCCGCCGAAGAGTTCGCCCGGGTGGAGGGCATCCTGCCCGCCCCCGAAAGCAGCCACGCCATCCGGGTGGCCATTGACGAAGCCCTGCGCTGCAAGGAGACCGGGGAGGAAAAGACCATCCTCTTCGGCCTGACCGGCACCGGCTACTTTGACATGGTAGCCTATGAGAAGTTCCACAACGGACAGATGACCGACACCATCCCCGCTGACGAGGAGCTGGAAGCCAGTTTTGCCATGCTGCCCCAGGTCCCCGGTCAGGATTGATCGTTCTTTCCCTCGCAAAGCGCCGCCCTTGCCATGGGGCGGCGTTTTGCTTTTGGTTTTCCCCTTTTTCCGGGTACAAGGTCCCTGCGGGCATCCGCCGGAATAGGCAAAAAAAGGGAGGCTTCGCAAAGGGAGCGGTTGTGTGGTATAATGATTTTTACCGTTTCTTTGCCAACGTCTTACACAAAACCGAGGAGATGACCCCGTTTCATGCAGTTTCGACCCCAATCCCCCGCCCGGGGCGGCCAGGTGGACTTTTCCGCCGGGGACGTGCGCCGCAGCGTGCTGGCTGTGGCCGCCCCCATGCTGGTGGCCCAGGTGCTGAACCTTCTATACAACATCGTGGACCGCATCTACATCGGCAAATTGCCGGGGGAAGGCACCCTGGCCCTGGCGGGGCTGGGGCTGTGCTTCCCGGTGGTGACCCTGGTCACCGCCTTCGCCAATCTCTTCGGGGTGGGCGGTTCGCCCCTGTGTTCCATCGCCCGGGGGCAGGGGGACCATGACCGGGCCTGTTCCATCATGACCAACGCCTGCTTCATGCTGGTGGTCTGCGGGCTGGGGCTCACCGGGCTGGGCATCGCCTTCCACAAACCCATCCTCTACCTGTTGGGGGCCAGCGACGAGACCTACCCCTACGCCGCCTCCTACATGGTCATCTACATGCTGGGCACCGTGTTTGTGATGATCTCCCTGGGGCTGAACCCCTACATCAACTGCCAGGGATTTGCCAAGACCGGCATGCTCACCGTACTGCTGGGGGCGGCGGTGAACATCGTGCTGGACCCCATCCTCATCTATGGCTGCGGACTGGGGGTCCGGGGCGCGGCCATCGCCACCGTCATCAGCCAGGGGCTTTCGGCGGTGTGGGTGACCCGGTTCCTCACCGGGGCCAGAACCGAACTGCGGCTGCGGTTCCGGGGTTTTACCCCCGACTGGGGCTGCATCCGCCGCATCGCCGCTTTGGGCACTTCCAGCTTTGTCATGTCCTTCACCGACAGCCTGGTGCAGGTGGCCTGCAACTCCACCCTGCGCACCTTCGGCGGGGACCTCTACATCAGCGTGATGACGGTCATCAACTCGGTGCGGCAGATCGCCCAGACCCCGGTGATGGCCCTGTCCGACGGTGCTTCCCCTGTCATCAGCTACAACTACGGCGCCCGCAGCGTGCCCCGGGTGCGCAAGGCCATCCGGTTCATGACCCAGCTGGGCTTTGCCTACACCCTGCTCATCTGGGGGCTGATCTCCCTGTTCCCCTCCCTCTTTATCCAGATCTTCAACCACGACCCCGACCTGCTGGCGGCGGCGGTGCCTTCGCTGCACATCTACTTCTTCGGGTTCGTGATGATGGCCTTCCAGTTTTCGGGGCAGAGCGTTTTCAAGTCCCTGAACAAGGCGAAAATGGCGGTGTTCTTCTCCCTGCTGCGCAAAGCCATCATCGTGGTGCCCCTGACCCTGATTTTGCCCCATGTGGCGGGGCTGGGGGTCAACGGCGTCTTTCTGGCGGAACCCATCTCCAACGTCATTGGCGGCCTGGCCTGCTACCTGACCATGCGCCGCACCGTCATGCCGGAACTTTCCGCCATGGAAGCGGCACAAAAAGCCTGATTTTCCGCAGAAAAGCCCCGGACCACCCAGGTCCGGGGCTTTTTGACTGGTTCAGCTTTCGATGGCCACCTTGATGACGTTGTCCCGCCGGTTCTCGAAGAGGTCGTAGGCCGCTTCGATTTCCCGCAGGGGGAAGGTGTGGGTGATGAGGGGAGTGGTGTCGATTTTGCCTGCGGCGATGAGGTCCAGGGTCTCCTTACAGTGGCAGCCGTCCACCCCGCCGGTCTTGAAGGTGAGATTCTTGCCGTACATATCCGGCAGCGGCAGGGTCTGGGGCCGGTCGTAGAGGGCCACCACCGTGACCACCGCGTTGGGCCGGGCACAGGCCCAGGCCAGGCGGAAGGTATCCTCGGTGCCGGCCACTTCCAGCACCGCGTCGGCGCCGCCGTGGCCGCTGTTGGCCCGAACGAATTCCTCCAGCCCTTCCGGCGGCACGGCCAGCACGTCGGGGTAATGGGTGCGCACGAACTCCCGGCGCACCGGGTCCTGCTCGCATACGATGATCCGCCCGGGTCCGTGCAGCCGCACGCACTGCAGGGTGCACAGGCCGGTGGGCCCGGCGCCCAGGATCAGCACCGTGTCCCCTTTATGGATCTCGGCGATGTTGGCCGCCCAGTAGCCGGTAGCCAGGATATCCCCCACAAACAGGGCCTGGCGGTCGGTGACATTGTCCGGGATGCGGTCCAGCCCCTGGTCGGCGTGGGGCACCCGCACATACTCCGCCTGGCCGCCGTCGATGCGGCAGCCCAGGGCCCAGCCGCCGTCGGGGTCGGTACAGTTGTTCACCCAGCCGTTGCGGCAGAAGAAGCACTCGCCGCAGAAGGTCTCCACATTCACGGTGACCCGGTCTCCGGGGCGCACGGTGGTGACCGCCGCGCCCACTTCCTCCACCACGCCCACCATCTCGTGGCCCACGGTGATGCCCGGCACCGCCCGGGGCACCGAACCGTGCTTGATGTGCAGGTCGCTGGTGCAGATGCTGGACAAGGTCACCCGCACGATGGCGTCCCGGGGGTCCTGCAGGGTGGGGCGGGGTTTGTCCCGCAGTTCAAAACGGCCGTGTTCCGCATAGGTGTATGCCAGCATGATACAGACTCCTTCCGGGGATGGTTTTTCTTTGAGTGTACCACGGCGGAGGCGATTGGGCAATGACGCGGCAAAGTTTTTTGCCCCTGTGGCGTTTTCCCCTTTACCCGGCGCGGGGGCGGATGGTACAATGAAACCAGCAGAAGGCCGCAGCTCGGCCATATCCCAACAACAAAAGGAGGGTCCTTATGGAAACACGGACCGCAAAAGCCTATGACGTGGTGGTCATCGGCGCCGGCAACGGCGGTCTGACCGCCGCCATCCGGGTCTTGCAGGCAGGTTTTTCCTGCCTGGTGGTGGAAAAACACAACCTGCCCGGCGGGTTTGCCACCAGCTTCAAGCGCGGGCGGTTTGAGTTCGAAGCCAGCCTGCACGAACTGAACGACTTCGGTTCCGCCGAGGAACCGGGGGACATCCGCACCCTGTTCCGCGACCTGGGCGTGGAGGACAAGATCGACTGGATCCGCATTCCCGAAGCCTACCACCTCATCACCACCGACAAAAAATACGACTGCGTGATGCCTTTCGGGGAACAGGCCTTCATCGGCAAGATGGAGGAGTATGTGCCCGGGTCCCGGCAGTCCATGACCGACTTCTTTGCCCTGTGCAACGAGGTCCGGGACGCCCAGACCTACTCCAACTCGGTGAACGGCAACACCGACTCCGACTACATGAAGAAGAACTTCCCCAACTTCATCCGGGCGGGCAGCTACTCGGTGAATGAGGTGCTGGAAGCCCTGCACATGCCCAAGGCCGCCCAGGATATTCTGGGGGCATACTGGTGCTATCTGGGCGTGGACCTGGACCGGATGAGTTTTCTGCATTACGGGTCCATGGTCATCCGCTACATCACCCGGGACGCTTGGATGCCCCGCATGCGCTCCCACGAGATCAGCCTGGCCCTGGAGACCCGCATTCGGGAACTGGGCGGGGACATCTGGTATCATTCCCCGGCGGAAAAGATCCTGGCCGACGCCCCGGGCAAGATCACCGGCGTGCAGCTGACCGACGGCACCGTTATCCCCACCCGGCATGTCATTGCCAACTGCTCGCCCCATCTGGTGTTCGGCAAGATGCTGGACCCCGCCGTGGTCACCGAACCCATGGTGCGGGCCACCAACGCCCGGACCTTCTCCGGCCGCGGGTTCACCCTCTTCCTGGGGCTGAACAAATCGGCGGAGGAACTGGGCATCCAGAGCCACAACTACTTTATCTACGACACCGCCGACAGCGTGCGCCAGTACGACATGATGCGCAAGGTGGACACCAACCATGTGCAGGCCACCGTCTGCCTGAACAACGCCTATCCCGAATGTTCGCCCCCGGGCACCTGCATGATGTACTTCACCACCATGTTCATGTCCGACGACTGGGGCAATGTGTCCGAGACCGACTATTTCAAGGCCAAGGACCGGGTGGCCGACGACATGATCCGGGTGTTTGAGCGGGAGACCGGCTGCAAGATCCGGGACGCCATCGAGGAGATCGCGGTGGCATCCCCTACCACCTACGCCCGGTACTGCGGGCATCCCCAGGGCGTGATCTACGGCTACGAGACCGCCGACTGGGACAGCCTGATGCCCCGCATGATGATGATGAAAGAGGACGCCCAGCTCTTCCCCGGGCTGCGGTTCGCGGGGGGCTATGCCATGCGCTCCAGCGGCTATTCCAGCGCCTATGTGTCCGGCGACCTGTCCGGGCGGCAGACGGCGGGCGACCTGAAGCGGGAGGTGCGGTAAGATGAAATTCAAGAAACAGATCTTCGGATTTATGGACATGCTGCGGTTCACCAAGCTGGTGCCCAACCGCCGCGCCGCCCTGGCGGCGGGTTCCGCCGAACCCCTGCCCACCGAATACCGCACCAACACCCTGGCCCACCGGCTGCACCCCGGCCGGATGCAGGTGGAGGTGACGGCGGTGCGCCCCCTGACCGAATCCATGACCGAACTGACCTTCCGCCGTCTGGACGGGGATGCGTTCCCCTTCTTCCGGGCGGGGCAGTATGTGTCCTTACAGGGCCCGGTGGAGGGCGGGCTGGTCAGCCGCCCCTACTCCATCGTGTCCAGCCCCCGGGAAGCCCTGCAGAACAAGCTGGTGCTGGGCATCGAGGACGCGGGATTCTTCTCCCACCATCTGAACCGGGAGGTACAGCCCGGGGACAAGTTCGTCATGACCGAGCCTTCGGGTGAATTCCACTACGAGACCCTGCGGGACCGCCCCCAGATCATCTGCGTGGCGGGCGGCGCGGGCATCACTCCCTTCCTGTCCATGGCCAGGAGCATGGTGGAGGGGGACGAACCCTACACCATGACCCTTTTCTACGGCGCCCGGGACCTGGCCCATCTGGCCTACCGGGAAGAGCTGGACGCCCTGGCCGAAAAGGGGCTGAAGGTGGTGTATGTCCTCAGCGATGAGGAGCGCCCCGGCTTTGCCCACGGCTTTGTGACGGCGGACCTCATCAAAGAACACGCCGACATCACCGGGTCCACCTTCTTCCTCTGCGGGCCCAAGGCCATGTATGACTTCCTGGCCAGGGAACTGGCCCCCTACGCCCTGCCCCTGAAAGCGGTGCGCCGGGACGCCACCTGCTGCGGCGCCCTGGAACTGGATGCCCCCCGCACCTTTACCCTGACGGTGCATGTGCGGGACCAGGTGCAGACCATTCCCGCCCGGGAGGACGAGACTCTGCTCACCGCCCTGGAACGGGCGGGTGTGAACGCCCCCAACAAGTGCCGGGCCGGCGGCTGCGGCTACTGCCACAGCAAGTGGCTGGGCGGCGAATACAAGGTAGCGGAGGGCCGTGACGGCCGGCGGGAAGCCGACCGCAAGTTCGGGTTCATCCACCCCTGCGTGACCTATCCGTTGGCGGACATGGAGATCGACCTGCCCCCCGCCGAATAAACAACCTATCAACGCCATGGCGGCCCCCTTTCCCACGCGGGAAAGGGGGCCGCTTTTTTTGTGTGGATTTGTAAACAAATTCCGAACAAAATCCCCCGCCCCTTGCGGCGGAAAAAAAGCGGGACTATAATACAACACCTGTTAATTATTAACCATAGTCAACTAATTCAAGGAGGCTGTTATGGAATCTACGGAATCCATGGCCCGGGAACTTTTCCACCAGATCATGCAGGCCCGCCACTCCCTGTTTACGGGGGCAGCAGCAGTTCTGGCGGAAAAGCCCCGCTGCCATTTCGACATGCTCCACCGCCTGTACATTGCCATCCAGCACAACGGGCAGGACGGAGTGGTGGCAGTGTCCGACCTGACCTGCCGGATGTATGATTCGCCCCAGGCGGTGTCCCGGGCACTGCGGGTGCTGGAAAAGGACGGCCTGATCCGCCGGGAAGCCGACCCCCGGGACCGCCGCAAGACCACCGTCCGCCTGACCGAGGAGGGCCTGCACGCCCACGGGGAATGTGAGCGGGCGGTGTCGGAATACGCTTTTGGCATCATGCGGCGGATGGGCCCGGAGAACCTGAACAGTTTTCTGCAGGACTGGGCCCGGTTCCAGCAGGCGGTGGAGGAAGAAAACGCCGCCCGCCGGATCGCCCGGACCGAAGGAAAGGAGTGAACCCATGAAACGGATCTTTCAGCTGCTGGGCAGGCGTTGGAAAGCCTGCCTGGTGATTTTTGCCCTGTTGCTGCTGCAGGCCTGGTGTGACCTGAGCCTGCCGGGCTACACCTCCGACATTGTGGACGTGGGCATCCAGATGGGCGGCATCGAAAGCACCGTGCCCGAAACGGTGCGCACCGATACCCTCCAGGCCCTGGAATGGCTCATGCCCCAGGAAGATGCCCAACAGGCCGAGGCGGCCTATTCTCCCGCCGATGAAAACGGCCTGCGCACCCTGACGGCTACCGGCGCCGACCGGGATGCCCTGGAAGAGATCTTTACCACCCCGGACATGGTGCTGTATGCCATGTCCGCCGGGGAGCAGGGCGCCGACGCCGCCGGTCTGGATGCCGCGGTGCAGAGCATCAACAGCCTGCCCGCCCAGCTGGAAACCATGGCCGGGCAGATGCAGGCCGCCGCGGAAGCGGAGATGGACCCGGGGACCATACAGGCCGCCGACCTGCCCGCCAGTCTGCTGGATTCCCTGCTGACCTATGACGGCAGCGAGGAGGCCGCCCGCGCCCTGGTCCAGGGTTTTCTGGCCCAGTCCATGGCCCAGGTGGACCAGAGCACCCTGGACACCATGAGCAGCCAGGCCATGCTGCTGGTCAAACTGGAATACGAAGCCCAGGGCATTGACGGGCAGGTACAGATGCACTATCTGCTTTTCAAGGGCGCCCAGATGCTGGGCATGACCCTTCTGCTGGCCGCCTGCGCCGTGGGCGTGGGCTTTCTGGCCAGCCGTACCTCGGCAGGAATCGGCCGTGACCTGCGCCAGAGCGTCTTCAAGAAGGTGGTCAGCTTCTCCAACGCCGAGACCGACCGCTTCTCCACCGCCAGCCTCATCACCCGCTCCACCAACGACATCCAGCAGATCCAGATGGTCTGCGTCATTCTGCTGCGGATGGTGTTCTACGCCCCCATCCTGGGCATCGGCGGCGTGATCCGGGTGGCGGGCACCGGCAGCAGTCTGAGCTGGATCATCGCCCTGGCGGTGGCGGCCCTGCTCTGCGCCATGGGCGCCCTCACCGCCATCGCCATGCCCAAGTTCAAGGTCATGCAGAAAAAGGTGGACCGCCTGAACCTGGTCAGCCGGGAAATTCTTACCGGCATCATGCCCATCCGGGCATTCAGCCGGGAAAAATTTGAGGAAGAGCGGTTCGACGGGGTGAACCGGGACCTGATGCAGACCCAGCTGTTCACCAACCGGGCCATGGCGGGGCTGCTGCCCTTCATGACCGTCATCATGAACGGCACCACCCTGCTCATCGTCTGGTTCGGCGCCAAAGCCATGGACCTGGGCACCATGCAGGTGGGCGACATCATCGCTTTCATCACCTACACCATGCAGATCGTCATGTCCTTCCTGATGCTGACCATGGTGGCCATCATGCTGCCCCGTGCCGGGGTGGCCGCCGACCGCGTGTTTGAGGTGCTGGAGACCGAACCCACCATCCATGACCCCGACGAAGCCACCGCCGCCAAGGCCAAGGACCACGCCTGGAACGGCCTGGTGGAGTTCGACCATGTGAGCTTCCGGTATCCCGGCGGCGACACCGACGCGCTGGCCGACATCACCTTCACCGCCCGGCCGGGGCAGACCACCGCCATCATCGGATCCACCGGCTGCGGCAAGAGCACCCTGCTGAACCTGATCCCCCGCTTCTTTGACGCCACCGAAGGCAGTGTGCGCATTGACGGGGTGGACGTGCGGGATATGCCCCAGGCCCAGCTGCGCGCCCTGCTGGGCTATGTGCCCCAGAAAGGGGTGCTGTTCAGCGGCACTATCGACAGCAACCTGAAGTTCGGCGGGCCCCAGATCACCGACGAGGACGCCCGCAAGGCCGCCGCCATCGCCCAGGCCACCGAATTCATCGAGGCCAAGCCCGAAGGGTACGAAAGCCCCATCGCCCAGGGCGGCACCAACGTGTCCGGCGGGCAGAAGCAGCGGCTTTCCATCGCCCGGGCCATTGCCAAAAATCCGAAAATCTATCTGTTTGACGACAGTTTCTCCGCTCTGGACTTCAAGACCGACGTAGCTTTGCGCCGCGCCCTGAAAAAGGAGACCGGGGACGCCACCGTCATCATTGTGGCCCAGCGCATTTCCACCGTGCTCCACGCCAACCAGATTCTGGTGCTGGACGAAGGGCGCATTGTGGGCAAGGGCACCCATGCCCAGCTGATGCAGACCTGCCCCGCCTACCAGGAGATCGCACGCAGCCAGCTGAGCCAGAAAGAACTGGGTCTGGGAGGTGAATGACCATGCCGAGAATGAGACAATCCACCGAAAAAGCGAAGGATTTCAAGGGCACGCTGCGCCGCCTGCTGGCGGAGGCCGCCCGTTACCGTCTGGCGCTGGGCGTGGTGCTGGTGTTTGCTTTGCTTTCCACCATCTTCAACATTGTGGGACCGAAAATTCTGGCCAAAGCCACCACCGCCCTGGCCACCGGGTGGGTGGCCAAACTCACCGGCACCGGCGGCATTGATTTTGCCTATATCGGGCGTATCCTGCTGCTGCTTCTGGGCATCTATCTGCTCAGCGGCGGGTTCAGCTTTGTGCAGCACTGGCTGATGAGCGGCGTGAGCCAGAAGATGTGCTATGATTTCCGCCGCCAGATCAGCGAAAAGATCGACCGCCTGCCCCTGGCCTACTTTGAAAAGCGCACGGTGGGCGAGGTGCTTTCCCGCATCACCAACGACGTGGACACCATGGGCCAGTCGCTGAACCAGTGCGTGACCCAGCTCATCACCAGCGTCACCACCATGGTGGGCGTATTGGTGATGATGCTTTCCATCAGCCCGGCCATGACCGGCATCGTGCTGCTGATTTTGCCCGTGAGCCTGATTTTGGTGCTGTGCGTGGTGCGCGTCAGCCAGAAATACTTCAAGCAGCAGCAGGCCACCCTGGGCGTGGTCAATGGCCAGGTGGAGGAAGTGTATTCCGGCCAGACGGTGGTCAAGGCCTTCAACCGGGAACAGGCGGTGCTGGAAGAATTCGACGCCGCCAACAGCCGTCTGTATGAATCCGCCTGGAAGAGCCAGTTCCTGTCCGGCCTGATGCAGCCGGTGATGAACTTTGTGGGCAATCTGGGCTATGTGGCGGTGGCCATTGTGGGCAGCATCTTTGCGGCCCAGGGGCGTATCACCGTGGGCGACATCCAGGCTTTCATCCAGTATGTGAAGAACTTCACCCAGCCCATCCAGCAGCTGGCCCAGGTTTCCAACATGCTGCAGAGCATGGCCGCCGCGGCGGAGCGCGTGTTCGAGTTCCTGGCCGAACCGGAGGAGGACCAGCAGGCCGCCGGCGCCCCCGCCGACCCCGCCCTCATCGACGGGCAGGTCACCTTCGACCATGTGCGCTTCGGCTACACCCCCGAAAAGACCATCATCCGGGATTTCTCCTGCACCGTGCAGCCCGGCCAGAAGGTGGCCATCGTGGGCCCCACCGGCGCGGGCAAAACCACCATCGTCAAGCTGCTCATGCGGTTCTATGACGTGGACTCCGGCCGCATCCTGCTCAACGGCCACGATGTGCGGGAATTCGACCGATCCCCCATGCGGGAGGGCTTCGGCATGGTATTGCAGGACACCTGGCTGTTCCAGGGCACCATCATGGAGAATATCCGCTACGGCCGCCTTGACGCCACCGACGAGGAGGTCATTGCCGCGGCCAAGGCCGCCAAGGCGGACCACTTCATCCGCACCCTGCCGGGCGGCTACAACATGGTCATCAACGAGGATGCCAGCAACGTGAGCCAGGGCCAGAAGCAGCTGCTGACCATCGCCCGGGCCATCCTGGCGGACAACCGCATCCTGATCCTGGACGAAGCCACCAGCTCGGTGGATACCCGCACCGAGGAACAGATCCAGGCGGCCATGGACCATCTGATGCAGGGCCGCACCAGCTTTGTCATTGCCCACCGCCTGTCCACCATCAAGGACAGCGACCTCATCCTGGTCATGCGGGACGGCGACATTGTGGAGCAGGGCACCCACGACGAGCTGCTGGAGCAGGGCGGGTTCTATGCCGACCTGTACAACAGCCAGTTTGAGGACGTGACCGCGTAACTTTCTTCCCATTACAACAAAAGCCCCCGCCTGCGTGCAGCAGGCGGGGGCTTTCTGTTTGGTTCAGTTCTGGGCGTTCTTGATGCAGGTGATGGCGTTGAGGCTGCGGGGGTAGCCGATGTAAGGCACGCAGTTCAGCACCACTTTGGTGAGCAGTTCGGCGTCGTTTCCCATGTTCATGTTGCCCTTGGCATGGGCGGTGAGCTGGGGTTCGCAGCCGCCCTGGGCCGCCAGGAAACAGAAGGTGATGAGTTCCCGCTGGCGCAGGTCCAGCCCGGTGCGGGTGTAATAATCCCCGAAGCAGTTGGCTCCCAGCCACCGGTTGATGGTGCCCTGGCGCCAGGCTTGCCGCATGCCTTCCCCGAAGATGGCTGCCTGGGCGTCCACGCCCTTTTCCAGCCGGTCATCCAGGGTGGTGGTGGCCTGGTTTGGCAGGGGCAGCTCCACCCCCCGGTCGGTCAGCACCTCATTGAGGGCATCCAGAAAGGGCAGCACCCGGCCCAGCCCCAGGTAGTCCACCGCCTGGTAGACCAGTTCCCGGGCCATGACCGGGGTCAGGCCGCTGTCCAGGGCTTCGGGCAGGGCCAGTTTGAACACCTGTACCCCCTGGCAGCCCACCAGGACGGCCAGCACCGACAGAGAGCGGGTGACGGGGTCCAGGGCGCAGTCCGGGTCGGCGCCCACTTCGGTGCGGGCAAAATATTCCATGCGTTCGGCAAATTCGGGATCGGTACGGCGGTAATCCATGCAAAACACTTCTTTCTGTAAATGGGTTCTTCCGCCTTTATTCTACCCCCGGTCCCGGGGCTTGTCCACTGCCTGGTTTGCATGTGTGCCATGCCCTTCGGGCATATCAGCTCACAGTTCCGCCGCCTGGAAATAGACGCTGTATTCCTCCGAGAAGATCTTGCCCCCCAGACGGCGCACGCCGCCGTAGAGGTGGTGGGTCATCAGGGATTCGATGGCGCCTTCGTCCTTTTCGTCGATGATCTGCATCATCCGGGTGTGGTCGTCCAGCACGTCGGGAACGTTCTTGGCGCCCAGGATGTCCAGGCGGATGAACCGGGAATAGTCCGCCTGGGGATCGGTGATCTCCTTCCACAAAAACATCTTGTCGGTGGCACGGAACCACAGTTCGTGCATCTCCAGGTCCTTCTGCAAAAACTCGTTGAGGTCAAAGTGTTCCGGGTCGTTGCGCCCGGCGCCGGCATCGCACAGCACCTGCAGGCGGTAGCGCACCTCCTCGATCTCGGTGGGTTTGGCGCTGCGGATGAAATCCCGCAGGACCATGCACTCGATGGCCACCCGGCGGTAGATCAGCTGGTTGGCAATGTTCAGATCAATGGGGGTGACGATGGTGCCCTTGCAGGGCACGATGCGCACGAACCGGTTTTGTTCCAGACGCTGCAGCACGCTGCGGATGGGGGTGCGCGATACCCCGAACCGCTTGCACAGACTGTTTTCGCTGAGAACTTCGCCCGGGCGGATGCGCAGTTCCGTGATCTCCCGTTCCAGCACATGGTAGATGCTGTCGGGGGAATGGGCAGCCTGCATAGGGGGTCCTCCTTCCCACGCGGCCCAAAGCAGCGCGGGCGCGCGTTCTTTTCTATCAGTGTATGCGAAGCAGCGCGTTTTGTCAACGCGGTTTTGGGCGGCGCTCCACACCCTGTATACAGGTTTACAAACTTTTCCCCACCCCTTTGTGCAAGATGGCAGTTCTCAGCCGGATTTTTGCCTTTTTCAAGGCAATTTTTGCAATATTCTTTCGTTTTATTGCGTTTATTCTTGCTTGTTTTGATAATTTTGACAAATCAGTTACAGTGAAAGTGTCAAAAAGAAGGGTTGAAAAGCCCCAAACGTTCTGGTATGATGAAGTCACGGAAACAAGGGTTGTATACAGGTTGCAACCCCTCAAAACGAAGGAGGAAGCCCCATGAAAAAACTGATTTCTTTGCTGCTCGGCGTCTCCATGATGCTGTCCCTGGCAGCCTGCGGCGGCGCGCCCGCCAGCACCGGCACCACCAGCGAAGCCGAACCCAGCACCGACACTTCGGAATCCGCCGCTGCCGAGACCACCGGTGAAGATCCCTACGCCGACCTGGGCAACTATACCATGATCGTGGGCCATGCCCAGCCCGAAGGCAACCCCCGCTACACCTCCCTGGAAAAGTTTGCGGAAGATGTTGCCGCTGCCACCAACGGCCATGTGACCGTGCAGGTGTACGGCAACGGCCAGCTGGGCACCGAGAAGGAAATGCTGGAACAGGTCGTGGCCGGTACCATTCAGGGTATGCGCGGCGGCCAGTTTGACTTCAGCCCTCGCCTGCTGATGTTCACCCTGCCCTTCCTGACCCAGACCCGTGAACAGATCACCGCCCTGCTGACCAGCGACCTGGCCAAGAGCGTGTGCGAAGAGGCCGAAGCCGAGACCGGCACCGTCATCATCAACCTGTGCGACGCCGGCGGCTACCGCCAGTTCTCCAACTCCAAGCATCCCATCACCAAGCCCGAGGACCTGCAGGGCCTGAAGATGCGCACCAACGGCATGAAGACCATTGACCTGACCTTCCAGACCATGGGCGCCACCACCACGACCATCGCTTACTCCGACCTGTACATGGGCCTGAAGACCGGCGTGGCCGACGGCCAGGAAAACCCCTGGGTCAACGTGCAGGGCATGAAGTTCTATGAAGTGCAGCAGTACTTCACCGAAGTGAACTACCAGTTCCATCCCGACCCGTTCTATGTCAACGCCACCTGGTGGAACAGCCTGCCCGAAGAGTTCCAGACCATCCTCACCGACTGCGCCACCGATATGGGCACCTACAACGACCAGCTGATCGACGAGACTTCCCAGGCCGCCCGCGACGAGATCGAAGCTTCCGGCGCCGAGATCTACGTTCCCACCGCGGAAGAACTGGCCGCTTTCCAGGAAGCTGTCCAGCCCGTGTATGACGCCTGCGTGGAAGAGGGCATCTGCACCGAAGAAGAAATCGCCCAGATGCAGGAGATCGTGGCCAACGCCGGCTGACTTCCCCCACACCCGTAACGAGCCAAACCGCGGGCGGTCCGGTATACACGCGGACCGCCCGCTTTTTATGAAAACATCCCACGAAAGGGGCTGATCACCATCGAAGCTTTGAAAAAGATCGGCAAAAAGGTGTTTGACATCTACTTCACCATCGGCGTGATCGCCATGGGGCTGCTGGCCGTTCTGGTCATCTTTGCCGTTATCGCCCGGTATTTCTTCTCCATGAGCTGGAAGCAGCTGGCCGAGTTCAACACCACCCTGTTTGCCTTTACCACCTTCTGGGGCATGGGCGTCAACGTCATCAAAGACGAACATGTCATCATTGATATTCTGTACGACCGTGTTCCCCCCGCCGCCAAGCGTTGGCTGGCCGTGCTCAACCACCTGATCGTTCTGATCGTGGACGTCGTGTTCACCTGGCAGGGCTTCAACTATGTGGCCATGGCCGGCAAACAGATCAGCCAGGGCATGGAGATCCCCATGACTTACATGTACGGCATCATGCCGGTGTCCGGCGTGATCTGCGCCGTGTGCATCCTGGTCAAGATCGCCATTCTGATCACCGCCGACATTTCCTACTTTGCGCCCAAGAATAAGGTCCTGAGCGCAAACGACCCCGCCTGAGCGAAAGGAGGCACGACAATATGGCAATGCTGATCCTGCTGGTGCTGCTGATCATCTTTGCAGCCCTCGGCGTGCCGCTGGCTTTCGCCATCGGCGCATCCTGCGTATCCTACATTGTGACCAACGCCCCCACCTTCCTGGGCATGGTGCCCCAGCGTGTGTGGAACGGTGCGTTCAGCGAACTGATGATCGCCATGCCCCTGTTCATGCTGGCCGGTGAGCTGATGAACACCGGCGGCATCACCCAGCGCATCATCAACTTCTGCATGGAGATCCTGCGCCCCGTGCGCGGCGGTCTGGGCGAAGTGAACATCGTGGCGTCCATGATCTTCGGCGGCATTTCCGGCTCCTCTGTGGCCGATACCTCCGCTTTGGGCTCCATCCTGATCCCCGCCATGGAGAAGGAAGGCTATCCTTCCGACGCAGCCGCCGGCATCACGGTGGCCTCCTCCACCATGGGCATGATCATTCCCCCTTCCACCCCCATGATCGTCTATTCCATGATCTCCGGCGGCTCGGTGGGCGCGCTGTTCATGGCGGGCGCCGTGCCCGGCATCCTCATCGGCCTGACCCAGCTGGTGCTGGTCTACATCATCAGCGCCAAAAAAGGCTGGCATCCCAAGCGTGAGGCCTTCAACGCCAAGCGCTGCGCCCATGCCATCCTGTCCGGCATCCCCGCCCTCATCATGCCCCTGTTCATCATCATCTGCGTATCCTTCGGCATCTGCACCGCCTCCGAAAGCGCCGGTGTGGCCGTTCTGTACGCCCTGCTGGTAGGCTTCCTGGTTTACCGTGAGCTGACCTGGAAGGCCGTGTGGGAGGCTCTGAAGAAGACCTTCATCTCCTCCTCTTCCATCATGCTCATCATCGGTTTCACCACCATCTTCACCTGGGTTCTGACCATGCAGAACGTGCCCCAGACGGTGGGTGCCTTCTTCATGTCCCTGAACATGCCCACCTGGGCCATCGCCCTGCTGTTCTGCGTGATGATCCTGCTCATCGGCACCTTCATCGACGTGAGCCCCGCCATCCTGCTGCTGACCCCCATTCTGCTGCCGGTCATGCAGAGCTACGGCATCTCCACCCTGCAGTTCGGCGCCATGATGATCACCGGCCTGGCCATCGGTCTGGTGACCCCGCCCGTCGGCATGTGCCTGAACGCCTGCAACAAGATCAACCGTATGCCCATCGTGGACATCTTCAAGGGCGCCGCCCCCTATGTGGTGTGCAACGTGCTGGTTCTTCTGGCCATCAGCCTGTGGAGCCCGCTGACCACCTGGCTGCCCACCCTGCTGGGTTACAGCCTGAACTGATTGGAACGGGAGGGATTTTCCCATGACCCTGAAAGAAAAAATGAAGCGCGGCCCGGTGTTCGGCATGGCTTGCTTTACCGGCACCACCTGCGTGATCGAAAACATCGCCATGTCCGGACTGGATTTCATCTACCTGGACCTGGAACACACCAACTACATGCTGGACGAAGCCTTTGAAAAGCAGATCATGGCCGCCAAGCTCCACGATATTGCGGTGCTGGTGCGCATGGCGGACGAAAACGAGGTTGCCATCCGCAAGGTGCTGGAATGGGGCGCCGACGGCGTGGTCATCCCCCACTGCAAAACCGCCGAAATGACCCGCAAGGCGGTGGAGGGCGCCAAGTTCGCTCCCCTGGGCCGCCGCGGCGGCGAGACCAACGTGCGGGCGGCAGGCTTCGGCTACCACAACTTCGACTGGAACGCCTACACTGAACAGCAGAATCGGGATACCCTGGTCATCCCCATGGACGAGGACTTTGAGTTCACCGACAACATCGACGAGATCCTGGCAGTGCCGGGCATCGACGCGGTGAACTTCGGCCCCATCGACTATGCCGTGTCCCGCCAGCTGAAGATCGGCTATTCCATGGGCGAGGAAGTCCACGACGCCTTCAAGGTGCTGGTGGAAAAGTGCAAGGCCAAGGGCCTGGGCGTGCTGGGCCCGGTGGTGCCTCCCACCAAGGAGAACATCGACAAGGCCATCGCCGACGGCTACAACATGATCATTCTGGGCAATGACATGTGGCATTTCCAGAAGGCGCTGAAAGAACTGGTCAGCGGCGCGGTGGAACCTGTCCGCGCCGAAACCACCTGAAACACAGCCTGAATCATTCCGCAACCGAATACGCCCCGGCAGGAAGAAGTCCTTCCCGCCGGGGCGTATTTTTCGTTTTATTTTATACAATTCGTAATATCACAACTCTTTGCCGCACAGCTGCCAGAAGGCCACCGCCCCCGCCGCCGCCACATTGAGGGAATCCACCCCCGGGCGCATGGGGATGCGCACGGTATACCGGCACCGGGCGATGGTATCCGGGGCCAGACCGTCCCCCTCGGTGCCCAGCACCATGGCCAGACGGGGTTCGGCGGCAAGGCGGGGGTCGTCGATACGCAGGGAGTTTTCGTTCAGGGCCAGAGCCGCCGTGGCAAAGCCCATCTCTTCCAGCCGGGACAGCCCGGCTTCCGGCCAGTCCGCCTTGTCCTCTCCCAACCGGGCCCAGGGCACCACGAACACGGTGCCCATGCTCACCCGCACCGCACGGCGGCACAGCGGGTCGCAGCAGGAGGGGCTGAGCAGCACCGCGTCCACCCCCATGGCCGCCGCCGAGCGGAACACCGCCCCCACGTTGGTGGAATCCACGATGTTTTCCAGCACCGCCACCCGCCGGGCGTTTTGGCAGATATCCTCGGCCTTGCGGGGCGCGGGGCGCCCCATGGCGCAGAGCACGCCCCGGGTGAGGGTATAGCCGGTGAGGGCGGCCAGCACCTCCCGGTCACCGGTGTACACCGGCACATCCGGGCAGCGGGCCAGCACCGGGGCGGCAGGGCCGTCCACCTGGCGGCGCTCCATGAGGAACGCCAAAGGCTCGCAGCCCGCGTCCAGGGCGCTGCCGATGACCTTGGGGCTTTCGGCAATGAACAGGCCGTGTTCCCGCTCGGCGCTGCTGCGCAGCTGGGCTTCGGTCAGGCGGGCAAAGGGCGCCAGTTCCGGGGCGTTGAGGTCGTGTATCTCGATGATGGGCGGCATGGGGAATACTCCTTTCGGTGCAACACAAAAACCGTCCGGCAAACTGTCGGACGGTTTGATGATAAACCTTTTGGGAAAGTGCTGTCAACCCGCCTTACACCCGGGTGCAGAGGGTGCGCAGGGTGCCGGTGACGGTGTAATCACCGCTGTTGGCAGGCAGGAAGAGGCTGTCGCCCTTCTTCACCGCCACCGTCTCGCCGCCGCAGGCCACTTCGCCCTCGCCGTCCACCACCAGCAGGGACACAAAGCTGTCGCCGCCCACCGTGTCGGAGAAGCCGTTTTCCTTCACGTCCACGGTGAAGTACTGGCACTGGGCCATATGGCCGCCGAAATCATGGTCCACGGCGGGCTTGCACTCGGTGACCGCCAGGGCCTGGGGAATATGCAGGGCCCGGGGCTTGCCGTCGGCGCCCACCCGGCCGTAGTCGTAGACGCGGTAGGTCACGTTGGAGTTCTGCTGGATCTCCGCAATGACGATGCCCTGGCAGATGGCGTGCAGGGTGCCGGAGGGGATGAAGAAGACATCGCCCTTGTGCACCGGGGCGGCGTGGAGCACCTCGGTGAGGGTGTTGTCCTTGATGCGGCGCTCGAACTCTTCCTTGGTGATCTCATGGTCGAAACCATAGTACAGGAAGGCGCCGGGCTCGCAGTCCAGGATGTACCACACCTCGGTCTTGCCGTACTGGTGCTCATGTTCCAGGGCGTACTCGTCGGAGGGGTGTACCTGGATGGACAGGTTGCCCTTGGCATCGATGAACTTGGTCAGGATGGGGAAATCCGCAAACTTCTTGCAGTTTTCACCCAAAATATCCTTACCCTTTTCCTCAATGTACTGGGCTAGAGTCTTGCCGTCATCGGGGCCGCCCACAATGTAGGAGGGGCCGTCGGGATGGCAGGAGAGCACCCAGGCTTCGGCCAGGGGGTCCAGGTCGCTGTCGATGCCGAAATCGGTGCGCAGGCGGGAACCGCCCCACAGATAATCCTTGCAGCTGGGTTTCAGTTTCAGAATGGCCATGACGGAATCATCCTTTCATCATCTCGGCCGCAGCGGCGGCCAGTTTTTCGTTGACGGCATCGGCAGCGGCTTCGCTGTCGCCCACGGCGGAGAGATACACCTTGATCTTCGGCTCGGTGCCGGAGGGCCGGACCATGAACTTGTGGCCGCCCGCCAGGCGGTATTCCAGCACATCGGCCATGGGCAGGCCGTTGTAGCCGCCGGGGATGTTGTAGTCCACCGCTTCTTCCACCTTGTACCCGGCGATCTCGGCGGGGGCGTCGGTGCGCAGGCGGGCCATGAGCTGCTGCATGGTGTGCATGCCGCTTTCGCCCTCAAAGGTGAAGGAGCACAGGGCATTGCGGTAATAGCCGAATTCCTTGTACAGGGCTTCGATGGCGTCCAGCAGGGTCATGCCCTGTTTGGCGTACCAGGCGGCGGCTTCGCAGACCAGCAGGGTGGCGTTCACCGCGTCCTTGTCCCGCACATGGGCGCCGGACAGGTAGCCGTAGCTTTCCTCAAAGCCGAAGATATAGCGGTCGGCGCGGCCTTCGGCTTCCAGCAGGCCGATCTGCTCACCGATGAACTTGAAGCCGGTGAGGGTGCGGCGCAGTTCCACCCCGTATTTCTTTGCCACCGGGGTGGCCATGTCGGTGGAAACGATGGTGGTCACCGCCACCGGGTCGGAGGGCATGGTGCCCAGGGCCTTGCGGGTGCGGCAGATGTAATCCAGCAGGATAATGCCCATCTCGTTGCCGGTGATGAGCCGGTAGCCGCCCTTGCCGTCGGGCACGGCGGTGCCGCAGCGGTCACAGTCGGGGTCGGTACCCAGCAGCAGGTCGGGATGGACTTTGTCGCAGAGTTCCAGGCCCTTTTCCATGGCTTCCCGAATTTCCGGGTTGGGATAGGGGCAGGTGGGGAAATCCCCGTCCGGGGCTTCCTGTTCGGGCACCACCGTCATGTGGGTGACACCCAGCTTGCCCAGCAGCTTGCGCACACATTCCAGGCCGGAACCGTTCAGCGGGGTGTAGACCAGCTTCAGGTCGGCGGTGCCGGCGCCGTCGCCCACACGCTGGGCGTAGACGGCGTCCACAAAATCGTCCAGGCACTTTTCGTCGATCATCTGAATGGTGCCGGCGGCCAGGGCGGCGTCGTAGTCTGCCAGCTTGACCCCCACAAAAATGTCCACCGCCTCAATGGCGGCCAGGATCTTTTCGGCGGCTTCCAGGGTGATCTGGCAGCCGTCGGCGCCATAGACCTTGTAGCCGTTGTACTTGGCGGGGTTGTGGCTGGCGGTGACGCAGACGCCTGCCCCGCAGCCCAGGTACCGCACCGCCCAGGACAGGGCGGGGGTGGGTTCCAGCCGGGGGTACAGGCAGGCGGTGATGCCGTTGGCGGCCAGCACCCGGGCGGTCTCCCGGGCAAAGAGGTCGCCCTTGTGGCGGCTGTCGTGGGCGATGGCCACCTTCTTGGGCAGATCGGTGGAATTGAGATAATCCGCCAGACCCTGGGTGGCTTTGCGCACGGTGTAGATGTTCATGCGGTTGGTGCCCGCACCGATGACGCCCCGCAGGCCGCCGGTGCCGAAGGCCAGGTCCCGGTAAAACCGGTCGCTGACGGCTTCGGGGGCGTCCGCGATGCTCCGCAGTTCTTCGGCCAGGTCCTCGGGCAGGCCGGGCTGGGCCAGCCATTCCTGATACCGCTGTTCAATATTGCTCATATCTTCACTCTCCCCATACAGGCTGCCGGGCCGCACAAAGCAGCCCGTTCATAGCCTCATTATAGCATACAACCGCCCGAAAGGCATTGTCAGTTCTTGGCGAAGCATGTCAAAAATATGGCATTTTTTTCGGCAGTTTGCACCATTCAGAAAACACCCAGCCCGCGGGCCACAATGGTGATGAAGTCCTGCACGTTGGTGACCATGGTGGTGGCGGAAAGACTGCCCCGGTCCAGCAGCTTGTTCACCACAAATTCGTCGGCGTCCACGGTGTACAGGAACACCGGGCGCACGGTGCCGTCGGGCATGACCCGGTAAGAGGGGGTCATGTTGCCCGCCGCAATGGTGTGCAGCATGGTGGCCAGGCAGATGACGGTGGTGGATTTACGGATGAGCCCCCGCATGGCGCTCTGCCCGGCGTAGGCGTCGGCCACCACCTCGGGCAGAGGGCCGTCGTCCCGGATGGACCCGGTGAGCACAAAGGGCACCTGATTTTTGACGCAGGCGTACATGATGCCGTTGTCGATGTGATGTTTTTCCACAAAAGCGGGAATGGACCCGCAGCGGCGCACCTCGTTGATGACGTCCAGGTGGTTGTAATGGCCGTTGGGGCGGCATTCCTGGGTGTAGATATCCTGGCCCAGGGCGGTGTGGAAGTAGGCCCCTTCCAGGTCGTGGGTGGCCAGGGCATTGCCCGCCAGCAGGCCGTGGGCATAGCCGTTTTCGATCATAGCCTGCATGGCTGCCCGGGCGTCGGCGTCAAAGGAGAAGGCCGGGCCCATGACCCAGACGATGTTGCCGTGTTCCTTCTCGTGGCGCAGAAGGGCCATGAGCCGGTCGTAGTCCCGGGCGTAGGCGGTCTCCCGGCTGCGGCCCTGGCGGAACACGAACTGGTCGCCGCCCCCAGCCTGTCCGTCGGTGAATCCGGTGGTGTGCAGATAAATGCCGTCCTCCCCGTTTTCGGTGCGGCCCAGGGCCACCAGGTCCCCCTTGCGCAGGTTGCGGTTTTCCACCACCGCAAGGCTGCCGTCCGGGCGCAGCACCACGCTGGAATCCATCCGGCTTTCGGGGGCCAGGGTCCACCGGCCGTCGATCTTGAAGTATTCCGGGTACATGGAGGTGCTGTGGAAGCCCTCCGGCGCCACGCCGTCGGCTTCGGCGGCCTGCCACCGGGCATCGGGGGCAGCGGCCAGGGCGGGGGTGGTGAAGTCGGGTTCCCGGTAAAGGGGCATCTCAAAGGTATGACGCATAAAAGGTACGCTCCTGTCTTGTACTTTCCTCTACTCTACCATGGCAAAGGGGGCTGTGTCGATGGGATGACACAAAGTTTTGTTGCCAAGTTGTAAAAATCTGCCGGGATTGCCAAATCCCGGCGGGGCAATGCGTTTTTGTGAGCAAGAGAACAAGATCAACGCCTGCAAGGAGGGTACAACGATGAAGATCCTGCTCACGTCCGACTGGTACATCCCCGCCGTCAACGGGGTGGTCACTTCGCTGCTGGCCCTGCGCCGCCAGCTCACCCGCCAGGGCCACGAGGTCCGGGTGCTGACTTTGTCCGGCAGCCTGCACGGCCATATCAGCGGCGGCGTCTATGCCCTGGGTTCGGTGGACGCCGGAATGATCTACCCCGGTGCCCGGCTGCGCGCCCCCGAAGGGGATGAGCTGCTGCGGGAACTGATCGCCTGGGGTCCGGACATCGTCCATTCCCAGTGCGAATTCAGCACCTTTGCTCCGGCCCGGCGCATCGCCAAAGCCTGCGGTGTGCCGCTGGTCCACACCTACCACACGGTATACGAGGATTACACCCATTATTTTTCCCCCAGCCGCCGCTGGGGCAAGGCCCTGGTGCGGGGATTCACCCGCAGCATCGCCGCCAGGTGCGACGCCATGTTCGCCCCCACCGACAAGGTGCGGGACCTGCTGCTGGGGTATGATGTCGCCTGCCCGGTGTTCACCCTGCCCACCGGCATCGACGTGGAGCGGTTCCGGGTGGACCGCCGGGAGGGCCTGTGGCTGCGGGACACCCTGGGCATCCCCCAGGACCGCCCGGTGCTGCTGTTTTTAGGCCGTCTGGCCAAAGAAAAGAACCTGGACGCCCTGCTGGATGTGGCCGCGGCGGTGCCCGGCGCCACCCTGCTGGTGGCGGGGGACGGCCCCGACGGCGCCCGGTTCCGGGCAGAGGCGGAAAGCCGGGGCCTGGACGTGGTGTTCGGCGGCATGGTGGACCCCAAGGATGTGCCGGTGTGGTATGCAGCGGCGGACGTGTTCCTCAGCGCTTCCACCAGCGAGACCCAGGGCCTGACCTATCTGGAAGCCCTGGCGGCGGGCCTGCCGGTGATCTGCCGGGCGGACCCCTGCCTGAAAGGGGTGGTGCGCGGCGGGGTCAACGGCTTCCAGTGCGCCGACGCCGACGAGATGTCTGCCCGCACCGCCGCTTTGCTGGCGGACCCCGAGGAACTGGCCGCCATGGGCCGCCGGGCCAGAGTCTCGGCCCAGGCATTTTCCGAAGAAAACTTTGCCCGCCGGGCGGCGGCGCTGTACCGGGAGCAGATTTTGCTCCACGGCGCCGCCCCGGCTCTGGAGAGGAGGGCCGTATGGACCGCGTGAGAAAAGATCCTTTTGTGTATCTGCAGGCTTTGCGCAGCTGGGTGCTGGACACCCTGCGCAATCCCATGCAGCTGATCTCGGTGCTGGGCTTCGTTTTTTGCCTGGTGGCGGGGGTGTGGATGTGGCGCAACGGGCTGCTCACTTCCCGGGAAGCCTTGCAGGATTTCCTGGCGCCCTTCGGCCCCTGGGCGGCGGCGCTTTTCGTAGCTTTTCAGGCGGTGCAGGTGGTGGTGCCCATTCTGCCCGGCGGCCTGGGCTGTCTGGCCGGGGTGGTGCTGTTCGGGCCGTGGTACGGGTTCTGGTACAACTATATCGGCATCTGTGCGGGGTCGCTGGCGGCCTTCGGCATTGCCCGCAGCTGCGGGCGGCCGCTGCTCTACCGCATGTTCCCCCAGGCGATGATCGACAAATACGACCGCTGGACCACCGAGGGCGGACGGTTCACCCGGTGGCTGGCCTTCCTCATCTTCATTCCGGTGGCACCGGATGATTACCTGTGTTTTCTGGCCGGGACCACCACCATGCGGTTCCGGGTATTCGCCGCCATCATCCTGCTGTGCAAGCCCGCGGCCATCGCGGCGTACAGCATGGGGCTGACCCTGCTGTTCCAGCGGGTGCTGGGCCTGTGGGCCTGAAAAAGGAGGTTTTTGCCATGCGCGTACATCTGTATACCGGGTCGCTGGACGCGGTGCGCCGCAGCGGGGTGGGCCAGGCTGTGGCCCATCAGCGGGCCATGCTGCACAGTGCCGGGGTGGAAGTGACCGAAAGCTGGGACGAACCCGCCGACGCGGTACACATCAACACCGTGTTGCCCGACGCCCCCCTGGCCGCCCTGCGGGCCCGCCGCCGGGGCGAAAAGGTGGTCTATTACGGCCATTCCACCATGCAGGATTTCCGCAACTCTTTTGTGGGGTCCAACCTGCTGGCTCCGCTGTTCAAGCGGTGGCTCTGCCTGTGCTACGGACTGGGGGACGTGGTGCTCACTCCCACCCCCTACGCCAAAGGCATCCTGCAGACCTACGGCCTGCCCTGCCCGGTGCGGGCCATGTCCAACGGGGTGGACACCGACTTTTTTGCTCCCGCCCCTGAGCGGGGCGCGGAATTCCGGCGCAAATACGGCCTGCCCACCGGCCAGAAGGTGGTGGTCAGTGCCGGGCATTTCATGCAGCGCAAGGGCATTTTCGAGTTCATCCGGCTGGCGGAAGCCTTGCCGGAGGTACAGTTTTACTGGTTCGGCTACACCCAGCCCGCCCTGGTGCCCGCCCCGGTGCGCCACGCCATGGAAAACGCCCCCGCCAACCTGCATTTTCCCGGTTTTGTGAGCCAGGCCGAACTGCGGGACGCCTACTGCGGGGCGGACCTGTTCTGCTTCTGCAGCCACGAGGAGACCGAGGGCATCGTGGTGCTGGAAGCCCTTGCCTGCGGGGTGCCGGTGCTTTTGCGGGACATCCCTGTCTATGAAGGCTGGCTCACCCACGGGGTGAATGTGTACAAGGCGGCGGATGACGCCGGTTTCGCCGCGGCGGCCCGGGGCATCCTGGACGGCAGCCTGCCCGATGTGACCGCCGCCGGGCGGGCGGTGGCCGAAGCCCGCAGCCTGCCCCGGATGGGCCAGGCCCTGTGCGGGGTGTACCGGGAGCTGTGCCCCGCATAATTGACACAAACTTTACTTGTACCGGGCCCTCCCGCGTGGTATGCTGGAAATAGTACCGCAAAGGAGGGCTTGCCCATGTCCATCACACTGGAACAGGTCAAACAGAACGAGGAAGTGACCACCTACATCCGCAAAGCCGACGAAAGCCTGCGGGCCCTGGGTTATACCGAACACAGCTTCGCCCATGTGGGGCGGGTTTCGGCCCTGGCCAGCCAGATCCTGCGCACCCTGGGTTACGACGAGCGCACCGCCGAGCTGGCGGCCATCGCCGGGTGGCTGCACGACATCGGCAACGTGGTCAACCGTATCGACCACGCCCAGAGCGGGGCGGTGATGGCTTTCCGTATTCTGGACAAGATGGGCTTTCCCCCGGAAGAGAACGCCACCATCATCACCGCCATCGGCAACCACGACGAGGGTACGGCTTTCCCGGTGAACGCGGTGGCCGCCGCCCTGATCCTGGCGGACAAGACCGACGTGCGGGCCAACCGGGTGCGCAACATCGACCCCGCCACCTACGACATCCACGACCGGGTGAACTCCTCGGTGCGGGAGTCCTCCGTCACCCTGGAAAACGGCGAAGTCTGCCTGAACCTGACCATCGACACCAAGATGTGCGCGGTGATGGATTATTTCGAGATCTTCCTGGACCGGATGATCCTGTGCCGCAAGGCTGCCGAGGCGCTGGGGCAGAAGTTTGCCCTGGTCATCAATGGGCAAAGGATTTTGTGATACCTTTTTCCAGAACGGGCTGCTAGGCCCGTTCTTTTTTGTTGCTTGCTTCTTAGGGAACGGCAGTCTGCCGGAGAGTTGTCGCTTTTTGCCGCCAAAAAGCGACGTAAAAACCGCCACCTTTTCGCTTCCTTTTCGGGCACGAAAAGGAAGGACTAAACAGCTAGATGCTGTCCCCCCTTTGCCCAACGGCCTTCCATTGTGCTACAATAAACCCAACAAACAAGCACAAAGGAGGTCCCTCATGTCTGATTCCACCGGCTTGCCTGCCAGCGGCGAGCAATTGCGGTACATGCAGCTGCTTTCCAAAGAATTCCCCACCATCGCGGCCGCCGCCAGCGAGATCATCCGCATCGAAGCCCTGCTTCGCCTGCCCAAAGGCACCGAGCATTTCATGAGCGATCTGCACGGCGAGCACGAAGCCTTTCTCCACATTCTGAACAACGCTTCCGGCGTTATCCGGGAAAAGATCGACCTGGTCCTGGGGGATTCGGTGCCCGCCCACGACCGGGCGGAACTGGCTACCCTCATCTACTACCCCGTGCAGAAACTGCCGGAGATCAAGGCCAAACAGTCCGACCTGGACGGCTGGTACCGCCGCACTTTGCTGCAGCTCATCGACTTGTGCCGTCTGGTGTCCAGCAAGCACACCCGGGCCCATGTGCGCAAGTGCCTGCCCCCCAGCTGCGCCCACATCCTGGACGAGCTGCTCCACGCCCATTTCGAGGACCACGACAAGGACCTGTATTACGGTGAGATCATCGACAGCATCCTGCGGTATGAGCGGGCGGACGCCTACATCATCCGCCTGTGCCAGGTCATCAAGCATCTGGCGGTGGACAAGCTGCATATTCTCGGGGACGTGTTCGACCGGGGCGCCCGGCCCGACCTGATCATGGACCAGCTCATGGACCACCACGATGTGGACATCCAGTGGGGCAACCATGACGTGGTCTGGATGGGCGCGGCGGCGGGCAGCGCCGTCTGCGTCTTCACGGTGCTCAAGACCTCCCTGGCATACGGCAACCTGGACCTCATCGAGACCGGCTACGGCATCAGCCTGCGGGCGCTGGAACGCTTTGCCATGCACTTCTACGGCGGGCCCATCGACCGCCGGTGGATTCCCCATGCCGATGAGCGGGAAAACATCTCCCCCGACGTGCAGGCCCGCAACGCCCGGATGCACAAGGCCGTGACCCTGCTCATGTTCAAGCTGGAAGCCCAGGTCATTGCCCGCAACCCGGATTTCCGGATGCAGGGGCGGGATTACCTGAACCAGATCGACTACGAGGCGGGCACCGTGCGCTGCCAGGGCAAGGTCTATCCGCTGCTGGACCGGGACCTGCCCACCGTGGACCCCGCCGCCCCCACCGCCCTGACTCCCTGGGAACAGTCCCTGGTGGAGGGACTCTGCCGGGCTTTCACCCAGAGCGAACGGCTGCAGCGGCACATCCGCTTTCTGTATGCCCGGGGCGCGGTGTACAAGGTATTCAACGGCAACCTGCTCTTCCACGGGGCGGTGCCCATGACCCCCGAAGGTAATTTCGCCCCCGAAAGCTTCGAGGGGCGGCAGTACAGCGGCAAAGCCCTGTTTGATTACTGCGACCGCCGGGCGCGTCAGGGCTACTTTGCCCCGCCGGGCAGCCCCGAACGCCGGGCCGGGCAGGATTTTCTGTGGTACCTGTGGTGCGGGGCCCTGTCCCCCATCTTCGGACGCAGCGCCATGACCACCTTTGAACGGCTGTTCATTGCAGACAAGGCCACCCACGCCGAGGTAAAAAACCCCTATTACCTGCTGGTCAGCGGCCCCCGGGCGGAGGAGATCGCCGTGCGCATCCTGGCGGAATTCGGCCTCGCGGGAGAAGGCTGCCACATCCTCAACGGCCATGTGCCGGTGCGGGCGGTGGAGGGCGAAGACCCGGTGAAGGCCGGGGGCCGTCTGGTGGTCATCGACGGCGGGTTCTGCCGGGCATACCACCGGCGCACCGGCATTGCGGGGTACACCCTGGTGTACAACAGCCGGGGCATGACCCTGCGCACCCACCAGCCCTTTGAGAGCACCGCCAAGGCCATCCGGGAGGACGAGGACATCGCCTCCCAGAGCAAACCCATCTACACGGCGCCCCGGCGCATCCTGGTGCGGGACACCGACGAGGGCCGGGATTTCCGGGCCACCATCGCCGACCTGACCCGCCTGCTGGAAGCCTACCGTTCCGGTGTGCTGGTGCAGCACGGGGACTGACCCTTGACAGCCGGCCCCCGCGGGGGTATGATTAGGCCGCAAAACAAAACACGGGCCCGGGCGGTCAAACCGCCGGGCCCGCTGGTTTGTCGAAAGTTCAAAACGCGTCGCCATCGGCGGACATGCGCCGACGGTGGCGACACCGACAGGGAAATTTTACGGCAAATTGTGTGCGAGGAGCGAAGGGACGAGTGCGCGGTTTGCCGTAAAATTTTGTCGAAGGGGTTTTCAAAAGGGGAAATAGCCGCGTCAGGCACCGCCGTGCGCGGCTGTTGCCCCTTTTGAGGAAAAGTATGCGGCGGGGCACGGGAAGCCCCGCCCCTTTGAAGGAGGTTCGGCTGTATGCTGGAAAAACTGCGTCATCACGGGCAGATGTCCGACGCTTTACGCACCATGGTCTTTCTCACCCTTTCGGGCGGGTTTCAGGACGGCTACACCTACATGGCCCGGGGCCAGGTGTTCGCCAACGCCCAGACCGGCAACGTGATCCTGTTCGGGGTACACCTGTGCGGCGGCGAATGGGCCACCGCCCTGCGGTATCTGGTACCGGTGGCGGCCTTTGGGGCCGGGGTGTATTTTTCGGCCTGGGTGCGCCATCGCTTCGGGGACCGTCAGCGGCTGCACTGGCGGCAGATGGTGCTGGGCATCGAGATCCTGCTGCTGTTCCTGGTGGGTTTTATCCCCGCAGAACTGAATCTGGCCGCCAACGTGCTGGTCAGCTTTGTCTGCGCCATGCAGGTACAGGCATTCCGCAAGGTACGGGGCAGCGCCTACGCCAGCACCATGTGCATCGGCAACCTGCGCAGCGGGGTACAGTGCCTGTTTGACTGGCGCCACAACGGCGACACCGCCGCTTTGCGCAAAGCCCTGCGCTACCTGACCATCATCACCGTGTTTGCGGTGGGGGCGGTGCTGGGCTGCCTGACCTCCCAGATGTGGGGTCTGCGGGTCATCTGGTGCAGCTGCGCGCTGCTGGGGGTGAGCTTCCTGCTCATGTTCTGCCGGGAAGAGGAAGCCGAAGGCTGAATCACTTGGCCGGGACCGGGCGGCGGAAGTTCTGCACCTTCTCAATGAGGAAGGAGGACAGGGTCACCGTCACCAGGGAAAAGGCGATGCGCCAGGCAGGGATATAACTCAAAGACAAGGCCAGCACGGTGAGGTCGGTGATGAGATAGCACCGGGCCAGCCCCCAGCCGGACAGCCGGTTGATGACCAGGGCCAACGCATCGTCGCCGCCGCTGGAGCCCCCCTGCCGGATGATAAGCCCCACCCCCACGCCGATGAACACGCCGCCCAGTACAGCGGCCGCCAGCGGATAGGGGGAAAGGTCGGGCAGCATGGGGGGGAAACATTCCCACACCTTGAACCAGGCGGCCATGGCGGCACTGGACACCACCGCCGTGCGCAGGAACCCGGCCCCCAGCACCTTCAGCGCCGCCGCGTAGCACAGCAGATCCAGCACCGGAGACACCAGGGAGGCAGGCAGCCCGGTCCAGTGGTTGACGAAAAGCAGCAGCCCCAGCACACCGCCCTCGGTGATGCCGGTGCGCTGGTGGATATTATGCAGCCCGAAGGTGGCAATGGCCGCCCCCAGAGCGATCATGGCCAGACGGCGGGGCGGGAACTCCGCCCGCAGGGTGCACAAAACATCCCGCAGCCATTTGTTGAACTTTTCCATTCCAATTCACCTCACCTGTATCATAAACCCTGGAACTGTTCCAGGGTCAATAGGCCAAAAAAGAACGTCCCCGCGCCTTGCAGCAAGGTGCGGGGACGTATTTTTGCACCAAAATCCGCTTTTGGCCTTTCAGCGGTGGTCCCGCTGCAGTTCGATCCAGGCAAGGTCGCCCCGTTCCAGGCCGTGGATGAGCACTTCGGCGGTGGCAATGTTGGTGGCCACCGGGATGGTGTGCATATCGCACAGGCGCAGCAGGTTGACGGCGTTGGGTTCATCCGGACGGGCGCCCACCGGGTCGCGGAAGAACAGGAGCATATCCACCTCGCCGCAGGCGATCATGGAGCTGATCTGCTCGGCGCCGCCCCGCCCGCCGGGGTACAGGCAGCGCACCGGCAGACCGGTGTTGTCGTGCACGACCTTGCCGGTGACGCCGGTGGCCACCAGCTCATTCTGGGACAGAATGCGGATATAGGCGGTGCAGAACTGCGCCATCAGTTCTTTGCGGGAATCATGGGCGATCAGGGCGATCCTCATTGGGACAACTTTCTCCTTTGCAAGTCCGGGCGGAAGGCCGGGCCCGGCCCTCCACGATATAACGGTGATATACATTTATCATACGGTAGAAACGAAAAAAATGCAAGCGCCGGGGCCCTTCCGGCGGGTTTTCGCAGGGGTTTTGCGCAAAAAATGCAGGTTTTCCGGCGGTTCGCCGAGCAATTTTCACAAGGTGGAGCGGAAAATTTTGGCAAAACCGCGAGCCGCCGCCGTGATATAATAAATAAAATCAATTTGGTTGGGCGCACTGCGCCCGAAAGGGGAGAAAACCTGATGAAACGATCCGCGCAGACCGTGATCCGTGAAGGAGCCTATTACACCATCGCCGCCGCCAACGGCCGTGTGCTGGAGGTAGCCGATTTCAACACCGAGAACGGCGCTTCGGTGCGGCTCTGGAGTTATGAAGGACAGCCCTGGCAGCAGTGGACTTTTGAGGAAGCAGCCGACGGCCAGTACCGCATCCGCAACCGCTTTACCGGCAAGGTCATGGACCTGGCCATGAGCGGCGTGGTCAACGGCACCTGGGTCCACCAGTGGAGCAAGACTTCCGGTGCGGGCCAGCGCTGGGAACTGGTCCCCGCCGACAACGGCCGGGTGAAGATCCGCAATGTATTGGCGGACAAGGTCATCGACCTGGTGGGCATGCGGGTGGACAACGGCACCCAGGCCCAGATCTGGCAGGATGTGTACGGCGAAAACCAGCTGTGGCGGCTGGAACCCGTGCCCGCCAAGCTGCTGAACGACCCGCCTGCCGCCCCGGTGCGCACCGCGGCCCCCAAGACCACCCGCACCCAGACCGGCAAGGGCGCCAAAGCCAAAAAGACCTCCGGCAAGGGCGCCCGCCGCGCTGCCAAATAAACCACAAATCAACAAACCTTTACGCCCCGCCTGCGGCCTTGCCGCGGGCGGGGTTTGCTGGTATAATGAAGGGTAGTCTGTTTTTGCGGCCCGCCCTTATCGCCTTGCGGCACAAAGGCGCGGCTCCGCTGTTTTTTGCCTGAAGCGAAAGGTTTTTCCATGACCTATTATTCCCTTGTTTTTCCCCTGTTTTTTGCCCTGGCGGTGCTGGTGTTCTGGCTGGTGCCGCCCAAGGCCCGTCCCGCCGTTCTGCTGGCGGCCAGCGCCGCCTACATGGCCAGCTGGGGGGCTTTGTCCCTGGGTGTGCTGGCCGGGGTGACCCTGGCCACCTGGGCCTGCGGCCGGGGCATGGCCGCCGCCAGAACCGCCGCCGGGCGGCGGGTGTTCCTGGTGCTGGGGCTGCTGGCCAGCGCGGGGTATCTGTTCGCCCGCAAGGCGGTGCCTCTGTTTGCCCCGGGGGTGAGCCTGCTCACCGTCACCGGCCTGGCCTTCTACGCCATGCAGGCCGCCGCCTACATCGCCGACCTGTACAGAGGCAGATGCCCGGTGCAGAAAAGCCTGCTTTCCCACGCGGTCTATGTCAGCTTCTTTCCCCGCATCCTCAGCGGTCCCATCGGCCGCCCGGAAGAATTCTTCCCTCAGCTGGAACAGCTGTGCACCGGACAGCGCCGGTGCGATGCCGACCGCCTGCGCCGGGGTCTGGTGACCATGCTGGGGGGCTGGGCGGAAAAGCTGGTCATCTCCAACCTGCTTTCCGACTGGGTCACCCCCATCTTTGCCCGCTGGACCGAGTGCAGCGCCCCCGTGGTGGCTGCCGGTGCCCTGGGCTTTGCCTTCTCCCTCTACTTTGACTTTGCCGGGTACAGTCACCTGGCCCTGGGCGCCGCCCGGGTGCTGGGCATCGATCTGCCCGCCAACTTCCGCCGCCCCTTCTTTGCCCAGAGCATGGGGGAATTCTGGCAGCGGTGGCACATCTCCCTGTCCGGCTGGCTGCGGGATTACATCTACATCCCCTTGGGCGGCAGCCGCCGCGGCTCTGTGCGCCGGATGCTCAACCTGGTGATCACCTTTGTGGTCAGCGGATTGTGGCACGGCAGCGCCTGGCATTACCTGTTCTGGGGGCTGCTCCATGCCCTGCTGCAGATCGCGGGCATCCTGACAAAACCTCTGCGCCGTCCCTTCGCGGGCCAGGGCGGGGCCGTGATGGTCTGGTTGCGCCGAGCTTTTGTGACCCTCTGTTTTGCGGTGACCCTGGTGTTCTTCAACGCTTCCAGCGTGGCCCAGGGGTTCGGCATGATCGGGCGGATGTGCAGCGGCGCTGCCGGTCTGGGTCCCCTGGACCTGGGCGTTACCGGCACCGAGCTTGCTTTTGCCGCCCTGGGGCTTGTCATCGCCTTTGTGCTGGACCTCATTGCCGAGAAAGCGGAGGCCGAAGGCTCCTGCCTGTATGACCGCTTTGCCGCCCTGCCCGCGGCGGTTCGCACCGCCGCCCTGCTGGTGCTGGCGGTGACCGTGCTGGTCTTTGCCTGCCGTCTGGTGGGCGGGGACGCGGCTTCCTTCTACTACGCACAGTTTTAAGGGGGAGGACGCAGCATGAAAGGATTTCTTCTTCGCCTGGCGGCCTTTGTGTTGGCCGCGCTGGTGCTTTTTGCCGGGGTGCTGGGGCTTTCGGCCTTTGCCCCCTTCTCAGAAATTTTCGCCAAACTCACCGACTCCACCGGCTACTCCGCTTCGGCCAGTGAGGAGATCGGAGCCCACATCGCCAACGTGCAGGCCGAGGACGGCGCCACCGCCCTGATCCTGGGGGACAGCGTCTGCTGGCAGGTGTTCGACCCCTTCAGCCTGTGCAACACCGCCTACCGCATCGACGGCAGCAACCGGGCGGTGACGCTGGCGGGGCAGTATCTGCTGGCCAAAGCCTTCCTGGACGCCCACCCCGGCGCCACCGACGTGCATCTCATCCTCACGCCGGACAGCTTTGCCGCCGGGTTTGACGCCGGGTACGGCTACCAGTATGCGGCGGCGCCCTTCGCCGCTGCCGGGCTGCTGGACGGCCTGGACGAAACCACCCGGGCGGAACTGAACGCCGCCTACGGTGCGCCCTTCCTCACCAAGGGCTTTGTGCGGTGGGCGGATGCTTCCCCTCTGGTGAAAAAGCTCTGCCTCAACGCCCTGGAAGCGCTGCCCGCCAAAGAATCCGAGGGTGCCCTGCCCGCCATGGCGGCGCGCAATCTGCAGAATCTGGCCGACCTGTGCGCCGAACGGGGCGCGGACTTCCACCTGCTGTGCGCCCCTCTGGCGGACAGCGAAGCCCGCCGCACCTCCATGGCAGCGCTGGAAGAGGCCTTCCGGGCGGCGGGGCTGTACGACAGTTATTCCACCTACTTTACCCAGACCCCCTGGTACGACCCGGCGCTGTTCGGGGAGGACGGGGTACACTTTGACAACGCAACGGCTGATATGGATTTCTACGCCCAGGTGGTGCGGGACATCCAGGCCGCCACCGGCCTTTTGGACGGGCTGGTGCTGAGTTATGACTGACCCACTATTTTGACGTTTGGAAAGGCGGTTTCCCATGCAGTTCAGTGAACTTTCGATCCGTGAACCCATCCTGCGGGCCACCCGGGAGATGGGCTTTACCGAGATGACCGAGATCCAGCAGAAGGCCATTCCCCTGATGATGGACGGCCACGACATGATCGCCAAGGCCCCCACCGGCACCGGCAAGACGGTGGCTTTTGGTATTCCGGTGCTGGAAAAGGTGGCGGACGCCCCCGCGGCAGCCCCCAAGGCGGTGATCCTGAGCCCCACCCGGGAACTGGCCCAGCAGATCGCCCAGGACCTGAAGAACCTGGCCCAGTTCCTGCCCGAAGTGAAGATCGTCTGCGTCTACGGCGGCGCGGGCATGGACAAGCAGCAGCGCCAGCTGAAGGCGGGCTGCCAGGTGGTGGTGGCCACCCCCGGCCGTCTGATGGACCATTACCGCCACCACGCCATCGACCTTTCCGGGGTGGAGACCATCGTGCTGGACGAGGCCGACGAGATGCTGAACATGGGCTTTTACAAGGACGTGCGGCACATCATCGACCTGATGAAACACCGCAAGTGCCTGTCCATGTTCTCGGCCACCATCAGCCGGGAAGTGCTGGACATCGGCTGGCTGTACCAGAAGAACGCCGCCGAAGTCAGCGTGCAGCCGGTGGAGGATTCCAGCCCCAAGATCGACCAGTTCAAGCTGCTGACCACCGGCCGGGACAAGCTGGCCGACCTGGCCCAGATCATCATTTCCAAGGACTACAAGCGGGTGATGGTCTTCTGCAACACCAAGTACAACACCGGCATGCTGGCCAACCAGCTGGCCCGGCTGAACTTCAACGTGGACTGCCTCCACGGGGACCTGTCCCAGGCGGAGCGCAACCGCATCATGCAGCGGTTCAAGGCCGGTGAGATCGCCGTTCTGGTGGCCACCGACGTGGCCGCCCGCGGCATCGATGTGTCCGACGTGGACGCGGTCATCAACTACGACGTGCCCGAAGAAAACGAGCATTATACCCACCGCATCGGCCGCACCGGCCGCGCCCGCCGGGAGGGCGCCAGCTATCTCTTCTACACCAAGGAGGAGACCAAGCGTGTGGACACCCTGCTGCGCCTGACCCGCAACACCGACGACTGCCGTGCGGTGCATTTCGACTTCAACCACGAGAATCTGGTGGTGGAGGAGAGCGCCCCCACCGACCGGTTCCAGATCAAGTGCTATTTCTGATTGGCTATGAAGGAAACGCTGTATCATAATGGCCGCTTTTACTGCGGTGATGGCCGGACCTGCACCGCTTTGTGGGTGCGGGACGGCCGGATTTTCCACATTGGAGGCCAGGAACTGTTGAAAGAGGCCGACGGCGTCCCCGCCGTGGACCTGCAGGGGGCCTGTGTGGTGCCCGGCTTCAACGACAGCCACCTGCATCTTCTGGACGTGGGCCGGGGGCTGGGGGCCATCGACCTCTTCGGGGCCACCTCCCCCGCGGATATGGCCGCCCGCTGTGCGGAGTTCATCCGCCGCCGGAATATTCCTGCCGGACGGGCCATCTACGGCAACGGCTGGAACCAGGACAAGTTCACCGGCGGCCCCGTTCTGCCCACCCGGGCGGACCTGGACGCCCTGGTGCCGGACCATCCCCTGCTGCTGGACCGGGTGTGCGGGCATATCATGGTGTGCAACACCGCCGCCCTGAAAGCCGCTGGCATCACCGCCGATACTCCGGTACCGGAGGGCGGGGGCATCGATCTGGGCCCGGACGGGCAGCCCAGCGGGATGCTGCGGGACAACGCCATTCCCCTTGTGCGGGCCATCCTGCCCGACGAGAGCGTGGAGGACATCAAATCCGCCTTTGCGGCGGCCTGCGCCCGGGCGGTGTCCAGGGGGCTGACCACCGTGCAGACCTGCGACATCCGCAGCCGGGACTGGCCGCTGGTGGTGCAGGCGCTGCGGGAACTGGACGACGCCGGGCTGCTGCCCCTGCGGCTGACCATGCAGTGCGCCCTGGACACCCCGGAGGACCTGCGGGCTTTTCTGGACGCGGACATCCGGGGCGGCCGCATGTGGAAGGTAGGCCCGCTGAAGCTCTTCCTGGACGGGTCCCTGGGCGCCCGCACCGCCTGGATGCGCCGGGATTACGCCGACGAACCGGGGCAGCAGGGGCTGTGCTGCCTGCCCTATGACACCGCCCTGACCATGGCCCGCATGGCCGACGAAGCGGGCATGCAGGTGGTGGCCCATGCCATCGGGGACGCCGCCGTGGACGAGATGCTCAACGTCATCGAGGCTCTGTGTCCCGACGGCAGCAATCCCCGCCGTCACGGGGTGGTCCATTGCCAGATCACCACCCGGGACCAGTGGGATCGGTTTGCAGCCCTCCAGGCCGGGGCGCTGGTGCAGCCGGTATTTCTGGATTACGACCACACCATCGTCACCGCCCGATGCGGTACGGACCTGGCCGCCACCAGCTATGCCTTCGGCACGGCGGTGCGGCTGGGGGTGCCGGTAAGTTACGGCACCGACGCCCCCGTGGAGGACCTGGACCCGCTGCGCAACTATTACTGCGCCGTGACCCGTCGGCCTTTGGCCGGGGGAGAGCCCTGGCAGCCGGAAGAAGCCGTCTCCCGGGCCGAAGCCCTGGCCTGCTATACCAAAGGCAGCGCCTTCAACGAGTTTGCCGAAAGGGAAAAAGGGGTGCTTGCGCCGGGGTATCTGGCGGATTTTACAGTGCTGGACGGGGACCTGCTCACCGTGCCGGATGAACAGCTCTTGCAGCTGCAGGTCCTGCGCACGGTGGTGGGCGGACGGGAGGTCTACACCGCCTAACCGGCCGGAAATGCCAAAAGCGCGCCTCCGGATACTCTTTCGGATGCCCATTTTCCGGGCTGTGTGCCTTTATCTTGCCTGCAAGGACGGGATTATCCCGTCCTTTTTTGCTGCCTGCTCCACAGGGCACGAAAAAGTGCGTTCCGGCAGCGCAGGCCATAAGAAAAGCGCCCTGCTTTCCGGCAAGGCGCTTTTGGTGTGGCAGTACGGGGCTGCAGCTCCTTTTCCAGCCAATCAGGCCACGGAGGGCCCCGCGCTCTATCTTGTGCCCGCCGGAGCAGGCGGCGGGCGCGAGCTGTTCTCATCCCCGATGGCGCACCAGGCACTGCTTTCCCGAAGACTGAACAAAAAAGAAAGCCCTACGTTCCCGTAAGGCTTTTCTTTGGTGCACCATCGGGGAC
>CAJMLV010000002.1 GCA_905214345.1 uncultured bacterium | reverse complement strand
GACGGTGCTGGATCAGCTGGTACTTCACGGCACGGTCGGCGCACATCTTGCAGGAAGGCGTATTGCCGCAGTGGTAGCCCATGAAAGTATCGGTGAGCTTGTAATCAAACTTGCCGGCGATCTCCTCATCGTAAATGTAGGCGGGCACGCTGTTGTTGATGTCCAGCAGGGTGACGGTGTCGCCGGAAACACACATGCCGATGTACTCGGAGAGAGCGCCGTAGATGTCCACTTCGCAGGAAACGGGGATACCGCGGGACGCCAGGCGGGAGTTCACATAGCAGGGTTCAAAGCCGAACTGGCTGGGGAAAGCGGGCCAGCACTTGTCCGCAAAGGCCACATACTTCTTGCTGCCCTTGTGGGCTTCGGCCCAATCCAGCAGGGTCAGTTCAAACTGGGCCATGCGGGCGGACAGTTCGGGATAATACTTGCCCTCGCCCATCTCGGCAGCCATGTCGGCGCAGACTCCGGGGATGCGGGGGTCGTCGGCATGCTCCTTGTAGGAGACCAGCAGATCCAGTTCGGAGTTTTCCTCGATCTCCACGCCCAGCTCATACAGGCCCTTGATGGGAGCGTTGCAGGCAAAGAAGTCCTGGGGACGGGGACCGAAGGTGATGATCTTCAGGTCTTTCAGGCCCAGGATGGTGCGGGCGATGGGCACGAACTCGATCATCTTGTCGGCCAGTTCTTCGGCGGTGCCGATAGGATATTCGGGGATGTACCCTTTCAGATGGCGCATACCCAGGTTGTAGGAGCAGTTCAGCATGCCGCAGTAGGCGTCGCCGCGGCCGTTGATCATGTCGCCGTCACCTTCCGCGGCAGCCACGAACATGCAGGGGCCGTCGAAGTACTTGGCGATGAGGGTCTCGGGGGTCTCGGGGCCGAAGTTGCCCAAAAATACCGTCAGAGCGTTGCAGCCCGCGGCTTTGACCTCTTCCACGGCCTTGAGCATATCGGCTTCATTCTCCACCGTGACGCCGCACTCATAGGGTTCAAAGCCTTTGGCCTTGCAGGCGGCCACGATGTTCTGGCGGCGCTGGGTGGACAGAGCGATGGGGAAGCAGTCGCGGCTGACGGCCACGATGCCCAGGCGGGCTTCGGGAATGTTGGTGGATTTCATGGCAGGTTCCTCCGTTTATATATGTTGGTGTTTGGATTTACAGATCGTTGGCGATGTCGATGTTCACGCCGGTGAGGGCAGCCACAGCCCCCTGGGCGGCTTCGTCGGATTCGGGGTGGGCCAGCAGCCATTTGTTGCAGGCCCAGAGATATGCGTCATCCCCGCCTTTGACGGGCACGTCCGGCTTGTCGGTGTTGGTGCCCTTGGGCAGCGCCACCAGCACCTTGAATCCCCGGGTGGGGTCGGTGTGGCAGGGGGCGTAGTGCAGGGTGGTGGCGTAGACCTCCACCAGAGTACCGGCGGGAACACGGAAAGCTTTCACCTTGCCTGTGTCCAGCTTGCCGTCCACGATCTCGTCCTGCTTGGCCAGCAGCAGGATGAAATCAACGGTACCCAGGTTGAACTCGCTGTCCCGGTGATATTCCAGGCAGTTCAGCCTGGTATTGTGGCCGTTGCACCACCCCATCTGGAAGGGCATACCGCCGAAGAGCGCAACGCCCAGTACAGCAGATTCCGGCAGGGTCTGCAGCGCTTCTTCCTCCGGCACATAACCGGTGCCTTCCGGCAGCGGCGTGGAGGCGGTCAGGGCATCGGTGATGGCCTGGCACTGGGCTTCATAGCCGGTGATGACCCGGCCGTAGGGGGCAAATTCGGGAGAAGTGACGGAATAGATGGTCATGATACAAATCCTCCGTAACGGTTATTGTGCCAGCGCCTTGAACAGCGGCTTGCAGGCGGGGTAGATCTGTTTGAATTTCTGATACCGTTCCTCATACCGGGCGGTGAGTTCCGCGTCCGGCTCAATGGTACGGCTGACATGTACCAGGGCATCGGTGGCCTCCTGCACGGTGGCATATCTGCCGCAGCAGACCATGGCCAGCAGCGCGCCGCCGTAGCCGGGGCCCTGTTCGGTGACCAGAATGTCCAGAGGGATGCCCAGCACATTGGCCATGATGGTGCACCACAGCGGGCTCTTGGCGCCGCCGCCGCAGATGTTGGAGCGGGGAATCTCCACACCGATGGAGCGGGCGGTTTCCACCGAATCCCGGATGGCAAAAGCCACGCCTTCCAGCACGGCCTGGGTGATGTCGGCCCGGGAGGTGTCCATGCTCAGGCCGATGAGGGTGCCGCGGGCGTCGGTATCATTGATGGGGCTGCGCTCACCCATAAGGTAAGGCAGGAAAAATACAGTGTTGCGGCCCAGCTTATCCGGGGTGATGGGGGCCTGTTCCGCGGGATATTCCTTGTCGGTGACCTTGAGGATGTCGTCCATCCACCACTTGTTGCAGGAAGCGGCGGAGAGCATACAGCCCATCAGGTGCCAGCCGCCGTCCGCGTGGGCGAAGGCGTGCAGGCCGTTGGTGGCGTCCACGCCGAAGGTCTTGCTGCTGATAAAGACGGTGCCGGAGGTGCCCAGGCTGATGTTGCAGCGGCCATCCCCCACCGTGCCGGTGCCCACGGCCGCGGCGGCGTTATCGCCCGCGCCCGCACAGACTTTCACGGTTTCGGGCAGGCCCAGGGCGGCGGCCACGTCGGGTTTCAGGCTGCCCACAAACTGCCAGCTTTCGTAGAGATGGGCAAGCCACTCTTCCTTGACGCCGCAGATTTCGCACATTTCCTTGCTCCAGCATTTGTGCTCCACATCCAGAAGCAGCATACCCGAAGCATCGGAATAATCGGTGGCATGCACGCCGGTCATGCAGTAGACCAGATAATCCTTGGGCAGCATGATCTTGGCGATGGCGGCATACAGGTCGGGTTCGTTCTCCTTCATCCAGAGGAGCTTGGGCGCGGTAAAGCCCGCGAACGCGATGTTGCCGGTGTATTTGCTCAGGGTTTCCCGGCCGATCACATTGTTCAGATAGTCCGTCTGCCCGGCGGTGCGGCCGTCATTCCACAGGATGGCGGGACGCAGCACCTTGTCGGCAGCATCCAGGGCCACCAGCCCGTGCATCTGCCCGCCCATGCCGATGCCCTGCACCTGGGCGGGGTCAAAGCCTTCCATCAGGGCGGGGATGCCTTGCAGACAGGCCTGCCACCAGGCGGCGGGGTCCTGTTCGCTCCAGCCGGTATGGGGCATGCTCAGGGGATATTCCCGGGTGACCTGGTTGCAGACCTTGCCGGTTTCGTCTACCAGCAGGAATTTGCAAGCCGAAGTGCCCAAATCGACGCCGATATACAACATGGAAAGTGACCTGCCTTTCATGTGTAAACTTTTATAAATTATTTTTGCATAAGTTTTTTTCTGTATCATACCGCAGTTGCGCACCGCTGTCAATCTGTAAATACGACAAAGTATAACGCCATTTTTGTTGCATTACCGACAATAGAAATCTGTTTGGTTGACTTTTCCCGCCGCGTTGTCTAAGATAAAGAAAAACAACCTTACAGCCGACTTTTGTAAAGTTCCCGAAAGGATATTTATGGAAAAGCTACATGAACCGGCCACCGAACGCCGCCGCATGACCAGGAACAGCATCTATCGTTACCTGTACGCCGCGCCGGAAGGCCGCTCCAAACAGGATATTGCCGATGATCTGGCCCTGAGCCTGCCCACCGTGCACCAGAATCTGACCGAACTGCTGAAAGCGGGACTGGTGCGCACCGACGGCATGAGCGAATCCACCGGCGGGCGGCGGGCCATGCGGCTGACCGTGGCGGAAAACGCCCGGTTTGCGGTGGGGATCTCGGTTTCCGGGGACCATTTCCGGATTCTGGCCGCCAATCTGCGGCTGGAAGAAATCGCCTACCGCAAAAGCACCCATCCCCGCACCGGCAGCATGGGCGAGCTGGGGCGGTATCTGGTGGCGGAGCTGGAGTCCTTTCTGGATGATTTTGGCCTCAACCGTGACAAACTGCTGGGAGTCGGCGTCGCCTTGCCGGCCATTCTCAGCGCCGACCGCACCCGCATCCTGGCTGCGCCCACCCTGCATCTGCAGGACCCGGACCTGCGGGCACTGACCGAAGTCATCCCCTACCCCACCCTGTTCAGCAACGACGCCACCAGCGGCGGATATGCGGAGTGGTTCGCCCGCAAAGAAAAGGACAGCATGGCCTATCTTTCGCTGGAAGGCGGCGTTGGCGGCGCGGTACTCATGAACGGTGCCCCTTATGCCGGACTCAACGGGCGCAGCGGCGAGTTCGGCCACATCTGCGTGGAACCGGGCGGCCTGCCCTGTCAGTGCGGCAGGCAGGGCTGCCTGGAAGCCTACTGTTCTTCCGCCCGGATCTCCACCGACCTGGGTATCTCGGTGGAACAGTTTTTTGAAGGTCTGGAAGGCGGCAATTCCGCTTACCGCACCCTGTGGAACAGTTATCTGGAACATCTGGCCCAGGGTCTGGCCGCCATCCGCATGGTCCTGGACTGCGACATCGTGCTGGGCGGGTATCTGGCCCAGTATCTGCCCCCCTATCTGCCCGAACTGCGCCGCCTGACCGCCCTGCGGGACCCCTTTGACGAGGATGCCGGATACATCCATCTGTGCCATTATCCCAAACACGCGGCATCCCTGGGTGTGGCGCTGAATTATATCAATCTTTTTCTGGAACAGCTGTAACTTCCTGTCCCGGAACCTGTGGGAAAGAAGGTGCACACCGTGTGGACACGCACCCGGGCGATCGACCTGTGCCGGCGGCTGCCGGACTGTTACGAGGACTATCCCTTTCATGACCCGAACTGGACGGTGATGCGCCACAAAAGCAACCGCAAGACCTTTGCCCTGATCTTTGAACACCAGGGCAGGCTGTGGGTGAACGTGAAAGCCGAGCCCGCCTGGGGCGATTTCTGGAAAGAGACCTACCCGGCCGTGGTTCCGGCCTATCACATGAACAAGCGCCACTGGATCGGCATTATCCTGGACGGCAGCATGACCGAGGAGCAGGTCTTTACCTGTATTGCCGAGAGTTATGCCCTCACCGCACCCAAACGGCGCACCTCCTCCCGGACATGAAAAGCCGCGCCCCACAGACTGTGGGGCGCGGCTTTTCAGATCGGTTCAGTCAGAAAAATCAGGCCAGAGCCTTGTCCAGACGGCTGCGGATCTCACGCAGGAATTCCAGAGAGGTGACCTTGCGGGCGGGCTTTTCCCCTTCCCACATGGAGCACAGGTCGCCGGTCATGACACCGTCCTCGATGGTATCGATGGTGGCCTTTTCCAGGGCGTCGGCATAGCGGACCAGGGCGTCGATGCCGTCCAGTTCGCCGCGCTTGCGCAGGGCGCCGGACCAGGCAAACAGAGTGGCCACCGGGTTGGTGGAGGTCTCCTCGCCCTTGAGGTACTTGTAGTAGTGGCGGGTGACGGTGCCGTGGGCAGCTTCATACTCGTAGTTGCCGTCGGGAGAGACCAGCACGGAGGTCATCATGGCCAGAGAGCCGAAAGCGGTGGAGACCATGTCGCTCATGACGTCGCCGTCGTAGTTCTTGCAGGCCCAGATAAAGCCGCCCTTGGAGCGGATGACGCGGGCCACGGCGTCGTCGATGAGGGTGTAGAAGTATTCGATGCCCAGGGCCTCGAACTTTTCCTTGTATTCGGCGTCGTAGATCTCCTGGAAGATGTCCTTGAAGGTGTGGTCATACTTCTTGGAGATGGTATCCTTGGTGGAGAACCACAGATCCTGCTTGGTGTCCACCGCAAACTGGAAGCAGGAGCGGGCAAAGGAAGTGATGGAGCTGTCCTTGTTGAACTGGCCCTGGATCACACCGGCGCCGTCGAAATCGTTGATGGTTTCCCGGAAGGTGGTGCCGTCCGCCCCAGTAAAGACCAGTTCGGCCTTGCCGGCGCCGGGCACGCGGTACTCGGTGGCGCGGTAAACGTCACCGAAGGCATGACGGGCGATGGTGATGGGCTTCTGCCAGGTGCGCACCACGGGAGAGATGCCCTTGACCATGATGGGCGCACGGAAGACGGTGCCGTCCAGAATGGCGCGGATGGTGCCGTTGGGGCTCTTCCACATCTGGGTCAGGTTATACTCCTCCACGCGCTGGGCGTTGGGGGTGATGGTGGCGCACTTGACCGCCACGCCGTACTTTTTGTTGGCGTTGGCCGCGTCCACAGTGACCTGGTCCTTGGTTTCCTCACGGTGTACCAGACCCAGGTCGTAGTATTCGGTGTTCAGGTCTACATAAGGCAAAATGACTTCATCCTTGATCTGCTTCCACAGGATGCGAGTCATCTCGTCGCCGTCCATCTCCACGAGAGGGGTGGTCATCTTGATCTTTTCCATTGGTACTTTCCTCATTTCTGTCAAAATGGCAGGGCACCGGGCCCTGTGCGTGGTCAATCAACGGCCGCCCGCCGTTTGCCGCAACGGTCTATACCATAACGGGATGTTTTGCGGGACATTGGATGGTAAATACTTTTTTATTATACCGCCTGGGGCGGGATTGCGCAAGCGCCAAACGGCAGAACATCCCTTGCGCCCGGCCTCCCCCCGGTGCTATACTCACCCTATCAAACCACTGTCAGGAGAACCGCCATGCAATATTCCGCCGTCCGTAAAGCTCAGTTTTTGTCCCGCCCCAACCGTTTTGTGGCCCATGTGCTGCTGGACGGCGAGCGGGAAACCGTCCATGTTAAGAACACCGGCCGCTGCCGGGAACTGCTGGTGCCGGGCACCACGGTATACCTGACCCCGGGCAGCAACCCCAACCGCAAGACCCGGTATGACCTGATCGCGGTGGAAAAGGGCCCGCTGCTGGTGAACATGGATTCCCAGGCCACCAACCGGGTGTTCGGAGAATGGGCACAGTCCGGGCAGTTCCGGCCGGGGCTGACCCTGCTGCGGCCGGAAACGGTGTGGGGCAATTCCCGCTTTGATTTTTACTGGGAAACCGGGGGCGGCCGCCGGGGCTTTGTGGAGGTGAAGGGTGTGACCCTGGAGGAGGACGGGCATGCCCGTTTCCCCGATGCGCCCACCCTGCGGGGGGTAAAGCATCTGGAAGAGCTGGCCCTGTGCTGCAAGGAAGGCTACGAGGCCGCCGTCTGCTTTGTGCTGCAGATGGACGGGATGAAAGATTTTGCCCCCAATGATGCCACCCACCCGGCTTTCGGGCAGGCTTTGCGGAACGCCGCCTCCCAGGGGGTGGAGGTACTGGCCATGGAATGTGCGGTAACACCGGACAGCCTTGCCATCCTGCGGCCGGTGCCGGTGCGGTTGTGATCTGCGGCCGCGGGCACGGTTGACAACGCAAACGGGATGCCGTATTTTTAGAAAAAAGCAACGTTGCGGGAATCCCCGCCGGGAGAGAATATGCTGAACATTCTGATTTACGATGATGACCCGGTCTTTGCCCGGAACTTTGCCCGGCAGATCGCCGCCCTGCCCGATTACGCCCCCAAAACCATGACCCTGCACTGTCTGACCGAAGAACAGGCCCTGTGCGACGAAACTTTTGCCGACTGCGACCTGCTGTTTCTGGACATCGACCTGGGGGAGAAGAACGGCATCGACCTGGCCAGACGGCTGCGCCAGAAAAACACCGGCACCGTACTGATCTTTGTGACCAATTTCAAGGAATACGCCCCCGAAGGATACGAGGTGGACGCCTTCCGCTATCTGGAAAAATCCGAGGTGAGCCAAAAACTGTCGGGGTATTTTTCCGACGCTGTGGCGATGTGCCGCAAACGGCAGCGGAAGGTGGAGATCCTCTGCCAGGGAGAACCGGTTTCCCTGCCCGTGCAGCATCTGGTATATGCGGAAAGCCAGGGTCACGAGCAATGCCTGTATCTCACCGACGGTCCCCGCCGCCAGCTGTTTACCCGCATGACCATGAGTCAGCTGGAATCTCTACTGGGACCCCAGGGCTTTTTGCGCATCCACAAGAGTTTTCTTGTGAATATGGCGTACCTGCAGTCCCTGCAAAGCACCGGTGCCCTGCTCTCAACAGGGCAGAGCCTGCCCGTGGGCGCCCGCAGCTACCGGGAAAACAAACAGGAATTCGTGAAATGGCAGGCGCATCAGATATGGTAGATTTATGGGGTTCTGTGCTCGCTGTCCTGGGCAATCTGATAAGCTCATGGGTCTTTTCTCTGTTCCTGAGCGCATTCTTTCCGCGCAGAATATCCGGCCGGGCATATTTCCTGGCCTATGTTCTTTTGAACATTGCTTCCCGTCTTGTGACCGTTCTTACGGGAAGCACCCAAGGGCACGGCCTCAGAATGGTATGCGAGATCGCAACATACTGGGCGTTCAGCCTGGCAGCTTTCCGGGGACGTTGGGACCGCCGGTTGTTTGTGGTGGTGGCGATCTACGCCTCCCTGTACTCCGTCAACTACTGGTTGGACTTTCTCATTTATGCCTCACTGGGCATCAGCTACGAAACGTATGTGTGGAATGTCCCCCTGTATTCCGCCACCTTTGTCTTTCGCCTATTATTCCAGCTGGGCCTGGCCTTGCTCACCAAACACTTTCACCGGCCCCTGGTGGTGGGCAAACAAGCCCGGGCCTGGGTACCGCTTTCCTGTGTGTTCCCCGCCAGCACCCTGCTGATTTTGTGGCAGATCTTTGTTGACCGGCAGAACCAGCAATTCTGGCAGACCAGCCTGCTGATCCTGAACGTGGTGGATGTGGTGGCTCTGCTGCTGTTGGACCATCTGGAGGAAAGCGCCGCCGCCCGGGAAAGACTGGCCGCCACAACGGAACGGGCCCGCGTGCAGGACGAAAACCTCCTGGCCCTGAGCCAGGCCTACGAAGGGCAGCGGAAACTGACCCACGATTTCCGCGCCCAGCTGACCACCCTGTCCGGCCTGCTGGACCGCGGAGAGTGGGAGGAAGCCAAAGCCTTTCTTGGCGAAATGAAGGTCCGCCAGACCGAGCGCATCCTGCTGGTCAACAGTCACCACGCCGCCATCGACGCGGTGCTCAACCAGAAAGGCTATGCCGGGCAGCAGCGCGGCATCGACATGCGGTTCCGGGTGAATGATCTTTCCGCGCTGAAACTGCCCAGGGTGGATGTGACCATCGTGCTGGGCAATCTGCTGGACAACGCCATGGAAGCCTGCGCGGACTTTCCGCCGGCGCAGCGGTGGGTCAGCGTACAGATCATGTACTTTCATAACAGCCTTTCCCTTACGGTGGTCAATCCCAGCCGCCCCGTGCAGATCGTGGACGGTCAGATCTGCACGACCAAGCCCGATGCGGACAAACACGGTTTCGGGCTGCGCAACGTCAGGGATATTCTGGACCAATACAAAGCCGAATACAACTTTGCCTTTGAGAACGGACGGTTTATCTTTACCGCCGACTGGCCGGACATACAACCCATGTAAAAACCAGCAGCAGCCGCTGCTGGTTTTTTTGCGTTCATGTCGGATTTTTTGCTTTTGTGGCGGATTTGTGGATTCCGCCCTCGCCCCATGCTATTGTGTAAACGTAAGAATGGGGCAGAATTTCTCTGCCCGGCACACCGGCCGCCACAGTCCTCTGAAATAACTTTGACATACCTGTCTTGCATACTGGATACAGCCGATTGAACTGTTTGATTTAGAAAGGCTTACTCTCATGTCCGATTTATCCCTGGTTCTGGATTCCCTGTGCAAATCCTACACCTTGCCCGCCCCGCTGTTCAGGCGTCGGAACAGCAATCCCCCGAGAGCCAAAAAAGCCCTGGCCGGGGTATCACTCACCCTGGGTCCTGGGCTTTACGGCCTTTTGGGCCCCAACGGCGCGGGCAAAAGCACCCTGATCCACATCATCACCGGCACGCTGGCGGCAGATTCCGGTGATGTGCTGTGGTGCGGCAAACCTGCCCGGGGCATCCATTTCCGCCGGGTACTGGGCTACATGCCCCAGCAGCAGGGGCTGTATGACAGCTACACCGGGCGGCGGTTCCTGGCCTACATGGCGGCGCTGAAGGAGATTCCCCGCGCCAATGTCCCCGCCGAAGTGGACCGGGTGGCGGCGGCGGTGAATCTTTCCGACGAGCTGGACAAGCGGCTTTCCGCTTATTCGGGCGGCATGAAACAGCGGCTGGTGCTGGCCTGTGCCCTGTTGGGGGACCCGAAGCTGCTGATTCTGGACGAACCCACCGCCGGGCTGGACCCCAAGGAACGGGTCCGGCTGCGGGAACTGCTGGCCGCCATGGCAGCCGACCGCATCATTCTGGTGGCCACCCATGTGGTCAGCGATGTGGAAACGGTGGCCACCAAGGTCATTCTGCTGCGGGCCGGGCAGATTGTGGACGCCGCCCCGGTGCCCGACCTCATTGAAAAGCACGCTCCCGGCAAAGGGCTGGAGGATGTGTACCTGCAGGTGTTCGGCGAGGGGGACGGAAAATGAGTCTGCTTTTTGCCGAGCTGCGCAAGGTCTGGGGCAGCCGGGTCTTTCCCCTTTTGCTGGCGGTGCTGGCCGCCGCCAACCTTCTGCTGCTCTGGATGGGAACCCGCCCTACCCCCAACCAGCCCCCCGCCGCGGCATACAAGGCCGTGGGGGCAGAGATGAGCGGCATGACCATGGAAGAAAAAGGGGAATTTCTCCACGAGAAACTGACCGAATACGAAAGTCTGCTGCGCATCACCGACTATTACCGGGAACTGGCCTACGGTGACAGTGTCTATCTGCAGAATTACCGGGAGGAAAACGCCGGCCTTTTTGACGAATACGAGCAGGAATATAAAGACAAAAGTTACGATTTGTATACCACCAGCCTGACCCTGGACTACCGGCTGTTCAGTCAGCTGTGCGGCGAATACGATACGGTGGCCGGGTATGGGGAGTTTCTGGACAGCGTACAGACCAAGGCCTGCCAACTGGCGGGGATCTCCATTTTCCAGAAGGATTCCACCGGCTACGATCTGAAAAACATTGAACTCACCGCCCGGATATACGCCGGGCTGAATGACATTCCCATCGACTACTATCCGCAGAAAGGCCTGTACACCGCTCTCTCCTATACCTTCACCGACCTGATCCTGCTGGCGGCCATGCTGTTGCTGGCTCTGCTGCTGGTACGGCAGGAGCGGGACAGCGGCCTGCTGGCCCTGGTGCGCAGTCTGCCGGGCGGAAGGCTGCAGACCGCCCTGGTCAAAACGGGAGCCTTTTCCATCTCTCTGCTCGGTGTGCTGATGCTGCTGTACGGGGTGAACCTGGCATACTGCGGGGCCGCTTTCGGGCTGGGGCCCCTGACCCGCACCATTCAGAGCGTCCCCGCCCTTATGCGGTGCACCATGCAGATCACGGTAGGGCAGTATCTCTTCCGCTTTCTGCTGGCCAAATGGGCCGGGGCTTTTGTCATGGGCCTGTGGGTCATGCTGGCAGCGCTGATGGCCCGCCGGGCCGCCGTGGGCTGGGTGGGCGCGCTGGTTTTGCCCCTGGCCATGTACGGTATCCGGGCGGCGATCCCCGCCACCAGCCGGTTGAACGTGGTGAAATACGCCAACCTGGCCAGCCTGCTGCAGACCAACGAGCTGCTGGGCAACTACCGCAATCTTTACTGGTTCGGCTCCCCCATCGGGCTGCCGCTGGTGGAGTGGACCGCCGCCATAATATTCGGCGCGGGGTTTGGGGCTGCTTTCTGTATTGTCTTTGCCCGCGCTCAGCTTCTGCCCGCACCCAAACAGAGGTTTGTTTCGGGCCGCCGCCACCGAACCCGCGCCACTACCGTCTGGCGGGAGGAAAGCCGCAAACTGCTGGTCCTGAACGGCGCGGCTCTCTTTCTGGCTGCCTTTGTGGGGTTCGGTATCTGGCAGGGTGTGACCCCCGAAAGCTATATCGACGCCGAAGAAATCTACTACGCCTACTATATGAAGGAGCTTTCCGGCCCGTACACCCAGGAAAGCCGGGACTGGCTGGAACAGCAGGGCAAGGAATTTGCTCCCCTGCTGGCCGTGCAGAAAAAAGTGGCCGCCGGACAGCTGAGCGCCGATGCGCTGCTGGCGTATTCGGCCCTGCAGCAGAAATACGGCGTGTACCAACAGATCATCAGCCAGAACATCAACTATTATCTGAAAGAACACCCCAAAGCCTGGCTGGTGTACGAAAGCGGCTACCGGGAACTGTTCGGGTTCGGTGACACGGCAGACGTCCAGGACACTTTATACGCGGGGCTGCTCTGCGCCCTGTGTTTTTCCGGCCTGTTTGCCATGGAACGAAAAGGCGGCATGGAAGAGATCCTGTGCACCACACCCCTGGGCCGCAAACATACGGTGCGGGCCAAGCTGGCTGTCAGCGCCGGGGTGGCGGTGGGCATTGCGGCCGCCACCTGCCTGCCCCACCTGATCCGGGTACTGCGGGACTACGGTCTGCCTGCCTTGATGGCGCCCGCCGTCAGCATTTCCGAGCTGGGGAACCTGCCCGCCTGCTTCACCTTGTCCGACATACTGCTGTTCTGGTTCCTATGCCGGGCGGCGGCCTGCCTGTGCATGGGCACCATCACCCTGTGGCTGGGGCGGGCCTTCGGCAATTCCCTCCCCACCCTGTTCGTCAGCGCCGTGGGGTATTGTCTGCCGCCGCTGCTGAGCCTTTCGGGCATGGCCGGCGGGATTCAGTGGCTGGGTTTCTGGCCGTTGTTCCACGCCGTGGGTCTGCTGGCTGTTCAGGGTTACGGCTCCCAGGGGCTGCCTTACGATTACAGCATCATCGTTCTGGTATTACTGGCCGCCGTCGTTGCCGCTTTCCTGGGTCTGATGACCAACTGTCTGTACGCATACGAATGGAAAGGTCTTTTGCCCAAAGACTGAGCTGCATTTCCCCAGTCAGGACCCCCGGCTTTCGGAACAGTCCACCGCCAGACTGCGGGAACTGCTGAAGGACCTGACCCTCACCGATGATCCCGCCAACGCCGATTACGCTCTGCTCTTTGTGACGCCCCAGTCCGGCGCCTATTTCAGCGCTACCCCGGGGTATCTGGAGCTGGATCTGTGCGAAGGCAAGACGGTACACAATGTGGATGAGGAGGGCCGCCCCGCCCCCGAAACCCACGAGGAGACCACCGTCACCGGCATGGGCCGCATTGCCGAGATTGCCCGGACGGTGCACGCCCGGGGCGGCAAGGTCATCGGCAACCTGAACATCTCTCTGGCCTGGCAGCCCGGCAGCCTGGAACCCCTGTGCGACGCTCTCACCGCCGGGTTCGACACCTACCCCGATGCCACCCTGGATGTGATGCGGGGCCGGTTTGCTCCTGTGGGCAAACTGCCTCTGACCCTGCCCCGCGGGGACGAAGTGCTGGCCGTCAACGCCGACGGTGTCTGCATCAGCCCCAACGACGTGCCCGGCTACGACAAGGACAAGTACATGCCCGACGCCCTCAAGGATGAGAACGGAAAAGCCTATGCGTACCGTGACGCCGCGGGCCGGTATTATGAATACGGATTCGGACTTTCCTATTAACCATCCGAAATAATTCACCATCTTTGTACAATTTGTATATCAAAGTAACAGAGAAAGCCGGGAAGTTTTCCCGGCTTTTCCTGTTATCGGGCCGTTCCGGAATCTGCGGTCCCCTGCTTTGGCACCGACAGACAGGTTGACTGTGCAGCCAAATTCTCCTGCACAACGGCCGTCTGTTTTCCTCCTTATGACAAAGAGATACAGATACGCATTTTCTCCGAAGCAGGTGCTTTTTCGGCGGGAAAAGATTGGCTTTTCCTGCCGAAATCCTGTATAATGGAAAAAGATTATCGACCGATTTCCACAAAAAAGGAGGTGCCCGCGTGGAGGAGCTGACGCAAAGCCTGACACAGGCCGCAGACCTGTGCCGCAAATACGGTCTTTCCGCCCAGGAGCTGGAACGAGGTGCCGGACTGGCCGAAGAATACCGTGTCCGGGTGGCCGTGCTGGGCGCCTTCAATACCGGCAAAAGCGCGCTCATCAACGGGCTTCTGAACACCCGGCTGGTACGGGTGTCGGCAGAGGAAGAAACCCGTCTGCCGGTAGAGATCTGTTACGGCAGCCAGGGCGTGACCCTGCTGCGGGACGGCCGCGCTTTCCGGTCCGACCCCACCGTCCTGCGTGCTGCAGACGGCGCTCTGGAAGGTGCCCAGATGGCCCGGGTCTGCCTTCCCCTGCCTGCCCTGGCCGAACTGCCCGGCATCAGCCTGCTGGACGCCCCCGGTGTGGGCACGCCCCAGGCGGTGCGCAGCACCATGCTGCCCGGCCTGATTCGGGATGCCGGGGCATACATACTGGTGTTCGGGGCAGATGCTCCCGTTATCACCGAAAGCATGGCCGCGTTTCTTTCGGCCCTGCCTCTTGGCAACAAACCGGTGCTGTGCGTTTTGACCAAATGCGACCAGTTCAGTCCGGAACAGCAGCAGACCATTGCCGCCTACCTGGAAGAAAGTCTGGCAGAGCAGCTGGGGTTACAGGTCCGCCTGTGCCGGGTCAGCTGCACCGCTGATACCCGGCCGGAGGGCGTGCCGGAATTCCTGCAGGCTTTGCAGGTACGCGCCGGTGAACTGCGGGACGCCGAAGCCCGGCGCTGCCTGCTGGCTGGCACTGCCCACGCTGTACGTTATCTGAAAGAGCGCATCCGGAGCCGGCGTCTGCTGGAACCGGAACTGGCCCGCAAAGCCGATTTGCTGGATGAACGGCTGGAACGGCTGAACACCGTGGTGGAAGAGATGAACCAGCGGGCCGCCCGCCTGGTGGAGCAGACGGCGGAGGATGCCGCCCGCCGCAGCCGGGACACCCTGGCCCCCCTTGCCGCACCGCTGGCCGACCTGCTGACCGCCGGGCAGGACCCCGCCCCCTTTGCAGACGGGGCCGTGCTCAGCGTGATCCACGCTGAGGCCCGCAGCCACATTCTCCCCGTTTTGGCTTCCTACGAAAAGACCATGCGCCGTGTGGCCAGCCTGTACGGGCTGACCATTCCCGCCCGGGAAGTCGAACCCGAAACATTGATGGACAGTGCCTTCCCCGGCACCGAGACCCTCTTCGGCAGTTCCACTGCCCCCGACGCCCTTTCCGACGCGCTGCAGGCGCTGGTGGAACAGTGCCTGTGCCAGGGCGGGAGAGAAGCGTTCCGTCAGCTGAGCCGCACCTTGTCCGACCCGCTGTACGAGCAGCTGGCCTCGCTGCGCAAAGCCCTGGAGGATACCCGCCGCCAGCAGCATGAACAGGCCGCCGTCAGCAGCCAGACGCTGGAAGAGCTGCAAAACGATCTGGCCCGGCTCCGACAGATGACCGGACGACTTGAGGAGGGTTCCGATGATGTTTGACCGCACCCAGGAAGCCCGCCTCCGGGCTGAACGCTTCGGGAAGACCCTGGACGAATTGTGCGCCCAGCTGGCCCCCTGGCCGGAAGAAGCTGCCGCTGTGCAGGAACTGCGGGATGCGTACACCCGAAAGAGCCGGACCTTTTTTGAGGAGGAACACCTGTTCAGCCTGGCGGTCATCGGGCAGGTGAAGGCGGGCAAATCCACCTTTCTGAACGCCCTTCTGTTTGGCGGGCAGAGCCTGCTGCCCCAGGCAGCCAGCCCCAAGACCGCCGTACTTACCCGGCTGGAATATGCCCCCGAAACCAGCCTGACCGTGGAATATTATACCGAAGAGGACTGGGAACTGCTGCGCCGCAGCGCTGCCGTCCCGCTGGAAAGCCCCACCGCCCGGGGTGCCCGGGAGATCCTGCGTGCCGCCGAAGGCATGGAGGAAGAACGGGTACGCTGTGCCGCCAAGGGCACCGAGGTTTTCCCCTGTCCCGGCGAGGATGCCCTGGCCGAACTGCTGGAAGACACCGCCGGCGGCCGGGGAGTCCGGTCCCCCTTTGTAAAGTGTGTGACACTGGGCCTTTGCCGGGAAGAACTGCGGGGCGTATCGGTGGTGGACACCCCCGGTCTGAACGACCCCGTGCTCTCCCGTTCCCAGCGGACCCGGGAGTTTCTGGAAGTATGTGACGCTGCCTTCTTCCTGAGCCACAGCGGCTATTTTCTGGACGAGAACGACCTGGCGCTTCTCTGCGCCCAGCTGCCCCAGAAGGGCGTCCGGCGGCTTCTGCTGGTAGGCAGCCGCTTTGACGGCGCACTGGCAGATGTGCGTGCCGCCGAAGGTCCTGTTACCGCAGAGGATGTCCGACGCCGTCTGGCCGGGCGGGCCGCCGGGAAACTGGACGAGGTGGTGCGTACCCTGCAGCGCCGCGGAGTACCCCAGCCTGTGCTGGAAGTCATCCGGGACTGCCGGGAACCGCTTTTTGTCTCGCCTGTGGCCCACCGCATGGCGGACAAATCCCCCGCCGATTACACCCCCGCCGAACAAGCCGTGGCCGCCTGCCTGTTTGACGGAACCCCGGACCCGGAAGAACTGCGGCGCCTGGGGAATATGGAGGAAGCGCGGCGGCAGTTTGACCGTTTTGCCGCCGAAAAGGACGCCACACTGGCAAGCAAAGCGGACAGCTTTGCCGCTGTATCCCAGACTGAACTGCGGGACCTGCTGGACCGGCTGTGCGCCCACCGCCGTGCCCGTGGCGAAACCCTGCGGGCAGCTGAACGGCAGGCCATGGAACGCAGCGCCCGCCTGGCCGAGGATGCACGGCGCATCACCGCCCAGACCACCCAGCTGTTTGATGCCTACCTGCAGCCGCTGGAAGGCTTGCTGGACAATGCCCGTGCCGCCCTGGAAGAGATGGGCCGGGCCTCCCCCGCGCCCGCGGAACGCACCGATGTGACCCTGCGCAGCGAGGCCCAGACTATCTCGGATACGGTGCTTTGGAAACCCTGGACCTGGGGACACAGCCATCGGGAATACTCTGTGCAGCAAACCGCCCACTCTTACTGGGAAGTGGGCGATACCGTGGAATTTCTGAAAGAGTTCCCCCGGGAATTCTCTTTGCTGTGGGACGGCATCTACGCCCCCATGACCGATACCGCCCGGCTGCATAATCGTCTGATGATGTATGCCCGGACTGCCCTGACTGAGATCGGATGCCCGGAACAGGGCGATGCTGTGCCGGAAATGGTACGGCGTGCGCTCTCCCACCTGTATCCTCCCCGGCTGACACTGGGCACCGAAGCCCTGCGGACCCGTCTGCAGACCCGTTTTCCTTCCAGAGCCTGTGACCCGGCCTCCCGGGCCGCTCTGGAAGAAGGCTGCCGGGAAGCCGTGCAGGAAGCTCTGGCGGCAGCCCGGCGGGAACTGGATGAAGGAGCCCGCCGATTTGAGCGGACCGTCCGCGCCGCCCAGGAGGACTTCTGCGCCCAGCTGCTGGCGCCGGTATCTGCCCAACGCAGAGAACTGGAAGGATCTCTGGACGGCATACGCCGGGAGCGTGCCCACTGCCAGGAATTTGAAGAAACCGTCCGCCGACTGGCATGACCCGCAAAAAACAACAGTCCCCTGTGCACTACGGCACAGGGGACTGTCTGTTTTTATGACCGTATCAGCGGGGCATACTCCGCAAAATCCTGGGGCAGCATGGGTTTTCCCATTTTCAGGTTTTCGTCCCGCAGGCTTTCCAGAATGTGCCGCATGGTCACGGGCCCGCCGGATTCCGCCGCCAGAAACACCGCATTGAGGGCCACATTCTTGATGCTGCCGCCGGACAACTCAAACTGCCGGGCCAGATAGGGGAATTCGATCTCCTGCAGGGGGACCTGCGGAGCAAAGCTGCCTTGCCAGATTTCCTCCCGCAGTTCGGGGGAAGGCAGCTGAAATTCCACCAGATACCGCATGCGACGCATGAATGCTTCGTCGATGTTGCGCTTGTAGTTGGTGGCCAGGATCACGATGCCGTCATACTGTTCGATGCGCTGCAGGATATAGCTGACCTCTGTATTGGCATACTTGTCCTTGGCGTCGTTGACCTCGCTGCGTTTGCCGAAGATGGAGTCCGCCTCGTCAAAAAAGAGGATGACGTTGCTTTTTTCGGCCGTATCAAAGATTTTTTCCAGCCGCTTTTCCGTTTCGCCGATGTATTTGTCCACCACCTGGGACAGGTCGATGCGATACAGCGGCAGGTCCAGCATATTGGAGAGCACATGCACCGCCATGGTCTTGCCGGTGCCGGGCGGACCCACAAACAGGGCGGAAACATTGCGCCCGTAGGCAAAACGGCTTTCCATGTTCCATTCGTCGTAGACCAGGTGCCGGTAGAGCACATGGTCGGCGATATTCTGCAGTTTCTGCTTTTGCTCTGCGGGCAGCTTCAGGTCCTCCAGCGTATATCTGGTCCGGATGCGCCGGATGCCTCCCTGGTCAGGCGGCGGCAGGACCCGTCCGCACACCTGGTTGACCACCGCCAGGGTAGGGTTCCTGTCCTGGTGGGCCAGCTGACGCACCGCCGTGGCGATCTGCCGGGGGCTGAGTTTGTACTTGGAGCCGCACTGGACCGGGTCCAGAGTCACACCGGCTCGCTCCGCCAGGCCCTGCCACAAAGCGATCTGTTCCGCCCGTGTGCAGTCGGGAAATTCGATCTGCCGCACCGGACGGTCGGTCCATGGCAGAAAGCTGGCCGGTTCATCGGTGCAGACACACACCGACAGATCGCTTTTCACCAGCGGTTCCACGCAAAGATGCAAAAAACGCTTTTCCCAGGGCTCATGCGTTTCCTCCACGGGCTGCGCCCGCCGGGCAAAGCTATCTGCCCGGCGCAGGCAGACCACCGCACCGTAAAACAGCGCTTCCCGCCGGATACTGTCCATCATGGACCAGATGACCTCCAGCGAGTTGGCTTCCAGCAGGCGGCAGTCCACCGCGAGCAAAGGCAGCCCCAGACCGGCGGCGGCATGATCCATCGCAAAGTTCTTGCCGATTCCCGGCGCACCACTCAGGTGCAGCAGCACGCCGTCCTGCCGGGAACAGTCCAGTGCCCGGGTCAGCTCGTCCAGCAGGGAATGCCGGACCAGCACCTCCTCCTTTTCCCCGGCGGTGAACTTCGCCACCTCGGCCACAAGGGGATCGATCTCATCCCCGCCGGCCAGATAGGCCACCAACCGCTCATCGGCGGTCAGTGGCGCGCGAAATTCCCCTTTGCCGCGGGGCACAGACAAAAACAGACGCAGGTTTTCCAGCGTTTCCCGGGCAGTATCCGGTTCATCCCAGATCTGTGTGCCCGAAGCCAGCCGCCAGACCAGAGACAGGGATAATGGTTCCCCCGCTGCCCGGGTCAGGGTTTTCTCCGCCGCGGGATAAAGGGCACAGGCCACCGCCAGGCCCAGGGCCAAATCGGCGGCCGGCTGCCCCGCACAATATCCCTCGCTGAGAACGGCAAAACGCCCGCCGGATATGCCCAGCTGAAGTTCCATCTTCTGTGCGTCGGTCAAGCCGTCATATTCCTGAATCAGCTTTTCCAGGGCAGGCTGCCCCCTGAACAGCGGGGCGCACCGGGCCATGGCGCGGGCTGCCAGGTATTCCAGACCATTCATTCCCATGTCTCCTTCAGGAATCATTCCTCCATGGCCTTGCGGGCATCATAGGCGATGAGGATGGCCTCGTCAAACAACTGGTTGATCGTTTCGGCCACCATGGACAGGGCGATGGTGGCCTGCCGGACACCGCTCTCCCCTTCTTCCAGAAGGGCGGTATACTTGTGGTACATCTGTCTGTCCTCCTCAAACAGATGGAACGCGCCCACCGGGCAGCGCATATTCATGCTGTTGAGGGCATGGAGCGCCGGAAGAATGTTGTCCTCATTGATGTTGGCCGCCACGGTGGTATAAAACTGCAGCATATGCATCCCGTTTGCCGGTTCCATGTCCAGGGAAACGGGGCAGACTTCCATCACAGCCTCGCCCTGGCATTCGCCCAGGCCCAGAAGGCGGGCCTTGAGCATGAGATAGCCTTCATCTTCCCCGATCCAGGTCTCAAAACCGTATTCTTCTTTCAAAAATGCTTCGACGGATACGAGCAGTTTTTGAAAATCCTGATTGGTCATATCTGTTACCTCTTCTGCTTGTAATTATTGGGACTTTAGACCGGGCAACACAGGCCGTTTACGGCTGGGTACCGCCCTGGTTGCCCCCCTGGTTTCCGCCCTGGTTGGCTCTTTGCTGTCTTGCCTGCCCGATCTGGGCGATCCGGTCGCCCCTTTGTTTCAGTAGTTTTGCCTCCTGTACCTTGTGGATCAGCCTGGTTCCCATCAGGGCCTGCTGCCAGCTTCCCTGTCCACCCATTTTCGCGTACAGTGCGTCCACAGTAATGTTGTGGAACTTGCTCTCATCGGTAAAACCGAGCCCGTTCAGCAATGCCTTGTCTTCCGCACTGACGATATTGACAGCCGTAACGGCACGGTTCCGGGCCCGCGCGGCAGACCCACGCTGCCCGGCATTGGGGTTGGCGATGTTCTGTCTTCTGATCCGGCTGTGCAGTTCCGCAGCGCGCATAGCAGCCACACGGTTGGTCAGTTCTTCCACATTGTTCACGCCGCTGGCCTTGGCCAGCGCTTTGCGCATATCGCGCTGGGACAGGCCCCAGGCACCGGACCGGCTGAAAGCCTCCAGCTGTTCCTTGGTTCCCAGCACCTCATCGGCCATGGCATGTTCCCCATGCTTCTTCATAGCGCCCTCTGTGATCTTCTGGGCCAGGGTACCGATCAGGCTCAGACCAGTGGCAGCGACCTTGATAATGGTACCGGGACCGACAAACAAGCCCGCAACATTTCCGCCCATCCCCACCAGGTTCTTGGCCATATCAAAACCGCTGCTGACCTCCTGCCGGTGGCCCTGGCGGCGAGCCAGCTGCCTGGCCTGGTACCCCTTGACCTTCTCCTTGTCGCTGTCTGAGTATCCCTGGGAATACCCTTGCTGGATCTGCTCGGTCATAGCCTTTCTGATGCTTCGGCCTCCGTGCACACCGGCGCCGGAAGATACCATGCCCGTTGCGTTGTTCAGAAGCCCGAAAGCACAGGATACCGGGTCCGGCGATGAGGAGAAAAATCCGTTGAACCGTCCACCTATGCTGGCAACATTACCCGCGGCTTCGGCGCCTTTTCTCACCGCCTCGGTGGTATCGCCCATTTTTCGCGCCTCGCTGGCCTCTTTGCTGTTTTTATATGCACTGTGTGCATCCGTTGCGATACCTACCAGCTGCAAAGCATGGTTCAGACCTGTACCTGCGGAACCGCTCACGCCTTTTTCGAACTTTGAAGCAAACGGGTCGCCATTTCCCGCGTCCATTTTCTCCGTTCTTATCTGCCGCTGCGCCTCGGTAAGGGTATAAGCCGCTCGCAGTTCGCCTGCGTCTTCCACGCTGTCATAAAACGCACCGCTTAGTTCATCCACATATCCAAACCCATCCTCGCCAGTTTCCAACGCAGTTTTCCATCCGGGGTCTTCTGCGCCAGGGGTTGCGATGGCCGCCAGCTGATCCACGCTCATGTCCCGGACATTGGTCGCATTCCCACCGGCCCGGGGAGCCGCCATTCCCGGAAGAGCCACTCCGCCCTGGGTCGATGCGCCGCCTGCACCACCGCCCGGCGCAGACCGAGCATTAAAAGCCCGTGCATTCGGATTGTAAACTTTACCGTCATATTCCTGCATCATTTGGACATAGCCGGAATTCTTCAGGACCCGTTTCAATTCCTTTTTCTGGTTATGCCGTATCGCCTTTTGAATCCGATTTCGCAGGCTTCTGCCCGCGTCCTCCGAAATGCCGCTTGCCTGCACCTCAGCGTACACCTTTTGCAGGTGTTCTCTCTGCCATTGTTCCCGCTTTTCCTGCAAGAAGCGGATCTTCTCCATTTGCAGCTTGATTCTGTTCTTTTTCTCTTCCGGCTGGATATTGGGTTCATCGGGGTTGATATCCAGAATCTCCTGCAGTGCGTGCGCGTCCTCCTCGACGGGCATCGGGTTTCGCGCTTCCACCTCCCTGATCTTGCGGTAGAATTCCTTCTTTTCCGCCTTTCGGTCCCGGTGCCTCAGTTCGGAACGCCGGTTGTGTCGTTCCCTGATTCCCATGCCTTGCTGCAGCTGCTCCTCCGTCAGGCCTGCCGCCTGCATACGCTGTGCCTCGTACGCTTCTTCCTTAGTAGGGGTCCGGGCGGGCGCAGGTGCCGGGGCGGGCGCGGGCGGGTTGGGAGCAGGCGGGGTGGATGGCTGCTGGGAAGAACGATTCCTGCGGAAAATACGGGAGAACACATTTCTTCGTGCCCCGGTAGGCGGATCCAGCTGCAAGGGTGCCCCCGCACCGCCCGAAGGCATGGCGGAAAGGGATGCCGAAGCAACGGATGCGCCCTGCCCCCCGAAAGAGGAGGAAGAGAAGGCATTGTCCGCTCCTTGTTCCAACGCGGGTGAATCATTGATGATGCCGCCGCGGTTAGCCCGCACATGGCCTTCAGCCTGCTGGACGGTGTGGCCCAGCTCATGCATCAGCATCCGCCGGCCTTCCCCGGAAGAGGGGGAATATCCCCCCCGGGGAAAGTGGATGGTATTGCCCTGGGTCACAGCACCGGCAGCGACCGCATCAGGCAGCTCTGATTCCACCACCCGCACGCTGTCGGCAGAATAACCGCTGCGGCTTTCAAAATCCGAACGAACGTCCTGCGGCAGGCTTTTGGGTGTGACCGGACCATGGGCCCGGGCAACGCGCGAAGCCAGCAGATCGTCGGTCATGCCGATCTCGTTCAGCCATTGTCTGCTATGTTCCGGCATAATTTCGTCCTCCTTTGCGATGGGGCCTTCTGCAGGCCCAAAGCGGACGGAAGATGGATTTTGTTCCATGCTAACACATCCGCAAAACAGGGTCAATATCAGCACAGGCCTGCGCCCGTATTATCCGATGGTAAAGTATCCGCCCAGGGTCACGCCGTCCACGGCCGCCATTTCCGGGGTGGACAGGCAGCTGTTCACGTCCAGATAGCAGTGGGTGTCGGTATAGCTGCATCTGCGCAGGAACACCAGCCGGTGCCGGGTACCCAGCATGCTGTACGCATCGATCAGGCGGTCCAGCTGGGCCTCTCCCACCGGCAGCGGGCCTTCATGGGCGGTCATGTCCAGAATCACGCAGAACGTATTTCCGTCGGCGCCGTAGAGTGTCTCGTACAGGCGGCGCCGCTCGTTGGTCATGGCCAGGCGGCTCCACTGGAAATGTTCCACGATGTGCGGACGCACCCCGCAGGCCAGTTCCACCACCCCTTCCAGGGCGGCGCGGGTCCCCTTGCCCCCCTGGAACAGGCGGCTGTTCCGGATCAGGCTGCGCAGCTGCCGGGGGCCGAACAAGCCCCCCGCCGTATCGATGCCCAGCCAGGCGGCCAGGACCTCCACCTGCGGGTCGGAGGCACTTTCGTAATCCAGCATGCGGGGTACTTCGTCCACCCGGCTTTCCAGGTCCAGGTACAAGGACTGGAACACAGCCACATACCGGCGGAAGAAATCGTCCTGCTGATAAATTTCGGGGAAATACTGCGTAAAGCTGTACCGCGGGAATTCCAGCCGCAGGCCTTTCAGCACACATTCGGCGCTGTCCTGGGGCACCGCGCTGATACACAGGTACACCCAGCGCCCCTGCAGGCTGTGCAGCAGGATGTCCTGCCGGTCCACCGCCCGCAGATGGGGCAGCGCAGTCAGGCAGGCCATTTTTTCCGCCGGAGAGGCCCCGGAGGCCAGATAATCGGAGAGGGTCCCCTCTCCCGGTCCCACATCCGCCGGGGCGACTGCCACAATGACTTCCAGTTTGGTGCCTTCAAAGCTTCCGTCCACCACCAGCCGGTTGTATGTACTGTCGGCATCCGCGGTATCAAAGGCCGCGAACCAGGCGCCGCCCTCCCGGTCCCGCAGGTGCAGGCAGAGTTCGGCGTCCGGCACAAAGCCGTGGGCACAGCCCGCTGCCAGGGCACGCTTATAGAAGTTGACTTGTTTCAGCGGCTGCTTCACGCGGCACGCCCCCTTTTACATGTATTCAATGCCGGTCTCCAGCAGATAGGTCAGACAGTCCGGCCCGGCGGTGATGTCGCCGTGTTCGTTTTTGCCGCCGCCCTGGCCGATATATTCCAGGGAAAGGCGTTCCACCCGCTGCACGCAGGGTTCCAGCTCCAAGGCGGAGAAAAGCCGCCCGCAGTCCACGCCCCGGCCGTATTCTCCGGTATGGAGGGTCTCCACCGCAGACCGGATGACCGCTTCCACCCGGGCCCTGCCGCCGGTTTCGCCGGGGCGAAGCCACAGCCGCCCGTATACGCTCACGCCGATATAGCGGGCGGGTACCACCCGGATGTCGGTGGTGAGGATGCGGCTGTGTTCCAGGTGGGCGGCCACCGCCCGGCGGTATACCTCGCTGAGTACCGGCAGACGCTGCCGGGAACGGGGTTTGACCGCCACCACCACCGTGTTCATTGCCACGGGCTGGGGGTAGGTGCGGCAATATTCCTTCATGGGGATGACCGCCACGCTGTCCAGCATCAGGCCGGGGGTCGCCATGGCGATGGCCCGGTAATCTTCACTGGTAACGGCGCGGGCGGGGGTCAGCATTTCCTCGTCCAGTTCGCTCTGCAGCTGGGCAGCGGTCTTGCGGCGGCATCCGCCCCGGGCAGGTCCCGGGTTGTACACCCGTTCCGCCCCCGGCAGGGGGTCTTGCGGTGCCGTCACACTGTCGGCCACCACATTGCCCCCCTCAAACCGGGAGGTGCGGATCTCCACCGCCACCACATCCCAGCCGGGTTCCGGCTGACGCCCCCGCAGGCTGTCGCCGAAAACAACCTGCCGCTCCCGTTCGTCCAGTTCAAACACACAGTCGTCCCAACCCGCTTCCATCAGGTCATCACACTGCCGCCAGAGCCGGCAGACGGGGCGCCCGTCCGGGCCGGACCGGAGCAGCGCCAGGGTCAGGTCGCTGATATTTTCCGCATCGATGTCCATCCGCTGTCCCGCACAGCCGTCGGTGCGGCCCAGATAAGCCATCTCCGCCGCCTGAGGGGAAAGCGCGGTCACCAGGACCATGTCCCCCGCACCGGGTGCCGTACCAAAGCGTTCGGCATCAAAAATCACCTGCATCCGGCCGCTGACATCGGGCAGATGCACTTCGGCCAGGTCGTCGGCCCTGTGTTCCGCCGAACACCAGCGGACATATTCCTCTTCTCCGGCGCGCTTCACATACACTTCCGCAATGGTATCCGCCCGCACGCAGAAATCCGGTTCCAGCACCATGGAACCGTCACAGAGGATTTCCTCTGCCCTGGCCCAGGTGCGGACCTGCTCGGCCCGCACACAGCAGGGCAACACACGGCCCAGCCGCGGGGTCAGGTCGTAATGATTTTCCAGCAGACGGCAGCGCAGGCAGCATCCGGCAGGGGTCTTTACGTCACCGGGGACCTCAGCGGGCTCTGCCAGTGTCATGGTCAGGAACCCGCTGCGCAGCAGGCCGCAGGTTTCGTCCCGCTCCACATGGACAGGACGCCAGTTTTCCCCGTCAAAGGCCTCCCAGTCCAGCCGTGCCAGGCAGAAGGTCTCATCAAAGGGCGTGCGGGGCTGGGGTTCCAGTTCCAGATACAGCCGCACGGTACCGGACAAAGGCCCGGCAAATCTCAGATACAGCATACTGCCCTGGGGGCTTTCCGGGGTAAACAGCGGCGCAAACCCTCCATCCACCCCGGCGCGGGCGGTCAGGTCGGTCTGACGGCCTTCCTGTTCCAGCCACACGGCGGTAAGGCGGTTGACGGGCCCCTGCAGGGATTCTGTGGTTTCAAAGGGAACCTCCCCCGCATACACCCTTGTCCCCCGGGGCAGGTCAACGGGGCCGGGGCCTTCCAGCGCAAGCACACATTCCGCCGGGCGCTGCACCGGCTCGATCCCCAGCAGCTTGAAATATTTCAGCCGATGGACTTCTCCCGACGCATTCATATAATAATGCAGCGTATCAAACAGCCAGGCGAAGGTCTCCAGCGTGGTGATGCCGGGGTCCGACGCGTTGAAGTTGGTCCACTCTTCGGTCAGGGTGGGGATGCGGGCCTTGGCACGCTGAAATATGGATTCGTAATCGTCGCCGTCCAGGCGCGGCACTTGCAGCATAAGGCACCTCCGGGGCGTCTGCCCGTTGATTGGTTCCGCGGCGCCGCGAGATTGCTCTGCGCCGTCAGGTTCAGATCAGGTCCACATACACAGTATGGGTCCCGTTGATGGCCATGACAAAGGGGTCGTTCATGCGGGCCAGGAAATCCTCATCCACCGCATAATCCCGGCCGCCGGACCGTGCCACCATGGCCATGCGTTCCACATGCAAGGAGCTGTCCTTCATTTTCAGGCAGGCCAGCAGCTGCTGCGGGGTGGGCAGGGAACCGATTTTCCAGCCGCGGCCGTCAAAACCGCCCTGCAGCGGGTCCAGGAACCGGCGGATGGACTCTTCGGTACGGCGCTGTACTTCATACACGCTTTCCATATCACGGCAGCCCAGCCAGATGCGCACCGAGAACCGCACGAACCGGGGCTGGCACAGCACCAGAGTCTTGCCCAGGGGCACCATGCCGCCGGCGGTGATGAGGGCTTCCCGAACGGCATCCTTGACAGCGGAAAAAATATGGCTGCCCTTTTCGTATTCCTCGATGAGCAGTGCCACCGTGATGGTGTCGGCGGCGAGATTGCCCTGGCGGTCGATGCCGCTGCAGCATTTGATCTGCCGCACGCCGCAGCCCAGCTGTGCAATGATGTCGAAATAATCCCGTTCACTGACAGCCCGGCCCCGGGTGCGCAGCAGGCTGGACACCCCCCGGGCGGCAGTGGTCTCGTCCCCGGCGTCGGTACCGCCGTAGGCGGCCATGGGATTGGAAACGTGGCTGATGTAGCGAATGGGCTGTGCCATGGTCCGGATGGCTCCGGCGGGCACATTGCCCTGGCTGCCCTGATAACTTTGGTATTCCACCCGCACGGCGGGCGCCCCTTCGGGCGGGGCATAGACCGAGAAGGTGTGCCGGTCGAAAAGCACCGCACCGGACGCGGTATCCAGCTCATAGAAGCGCCCCCGCTGGGCGGCGGCGGTCCTGCGCTGCCACAGCACCCAGTGGTTGCTGCGGGGATGGTCGGCGCTGGCTTCATTCACATAGACACGGGCGCTCAGGATATGACTTTCTCCCAGTTTGAACCGCACCGCCGCCCGGGGATCATCCACATAGAATTCCTCGGTACGGGTGCTGCGGTTTTCCACCCGTGCCATATTCAGGGTGATACCATGCACCACCGGCAGACCGGCCCGTTCGCCCAGTTCCCCGCATACCAGCCGAAGCCAGTAGCGGTCCTTGCCGTACAGGACCTTGCGTGCGGCATCGCCGGGGACCAGAGCCATCAGCGCGCCGGAATACAAAAGGCCGCCGGTACCGTCCTGGGCCTGCACCGGAACAAAACCGCCGGGGCCCAGGTATTCCACCCCATAGTCCAGGGGCTGGTCTTCGTTGTTTTCCACCTCAAAATACAGGCTCAGCGGGCTGCCCTGGGGACAGGCGTCAAATCCCAGATACAGGCATGCACCCCGCCGTTCGGAACAGGTAAAAAGAGGGGTGCTCCGCCCGTGCCGCCACAGGTCCAGCAGGTCCTGCCGCACAAAATTGTTGAGGGTATATGCCGCACAGGGAGCCAGCGGTTCGGTACGGTAGCTGTACGAGAAGCGCAGGCCAGTGATCAGCGGCACATGCTGACGGCAGGGCAGACGGTACAGACCGTCGGCCCGCATCAGGCGCAGGCGCAGGCGGCAGCCTCCGGACATCTGGTCCGCCGGCAGCAGGTCTGCCGGGCAGGGGAAGTTCAGCGTCACGTGCCCCTGGGCCGAACCGTTGAAAAGCACCGTGGCATGTTCGTCCTGCAAAAGGCGCTTCCATCCCCGAGTGCTCAGGTATTCAATGAGCACATAATCGGGCTGTACCTCCCGCATTTCGGGGCGGGGGGCCTGGGTCACCTTTTTCATGATGACCTTGTAGTCGATCTCCACTTCCACTTCGGGCAGAGTCTGCTCCAGTGTCTCAAATTCCAGATCGAACTCCATGGTCACGTCGGCGCCGGGACGTTCCAGTGCCGCGGCACATTCGATGCCGCATTCGGCGTACAGTTCCAACGGAGAACCAAAAGGGTAAAACCGTCCCGGCGGCTGGGTGATGTCGGCACAGCGCACCTCTTCCGGCAGGATGTCCGACCGGGAAAACACCAGGGATACACCGGACAGACTCAGATCCAGCGCGGTTTGTGCCCGGGCACACAGCCGGTAACGGGGTTCCCCCTCCCCGGCGTCGGCGCGAAGCCAGTCTTCCTCCAGGGTAAACCAGAGGGTGTCTTCCTCCACCCGGGGACGAGGCAGAATCAGGTCTGGTTCCTCGCCCTGTCCCGGCAGAAAGAAGGTCACTTCCGGCCCGGCCAGACGTTCGGCCGCCGCCGGGGCATCCTGGGGGTCCGGCACGGTGATCTTCAGCCCCAATTCCCCTGCCCCCAACTGACCGAGTCCGCGATCGAACTCCAGGGTCAGGATATGGTGGGATTCGCTGGCGGGGTCCGGGTCAAAGGCAGTGAACACGCACCGGTCGGCATTTTCTCCGTCCAGAACGGTGACGATGCGCTCCCCGTCCCACTGGGTGGCCACAATGGCATTGAGGTGGGCGGGGGTCGCGCTGATTCCCTCGGTGGTTTCGAACATCAGAGACGGACCGCCCTGTTCATTTTCGGCCAGGAGTGCGGTGCCGCGGGGCACATATACCGCCTGTCCGGCGCCCGCCACCGGCTCAAAGCAGACATAGCTGCGGGCCGACAGGGTCGGGTCCGGCCGGAGACGGTCAAAGAGGTTCAGATAATGGATCTTGTGCATACGCAGCACATTGCCGAATCGCTTTTCACTGTCGGCCAGCATCTCTTCCAGCAAGAGCGCCGCCACCGAACCCGGGTCCGGCTCCTCCGGGTCAAAGCGCCATTCCGGCACATAGGCCCGGGCCAGTGCCTGCAGCCGCTGACGCAGCGCCTGATTATCCTGTTTCATACGTGCGCCCTCCCCTGCGGTCACAGATCATCCCCGACGCCCTCATACAGATAGTACGGGAACACCAGGTTATTGGGATTGTTGGTGGAACGCACGGTGTAGCCGATATGGAAAGTCAGCACACCGCGCCCCAGATCGTTCATATCCACATCCACGGTGATGTCGATGATGCGGGGTTCCCACAGAGTGAGCGCCTCCACCACCTCGGCCTTGATGCGGGTCAGGGCGGACAGGTCGGGCAGTTCAAACACGTAGTTGTGCAGATTGCATCCGAAATCCGGGCGCATGGCACGCTCGCCGCAGCGGGTGGTCAGGATAATGCGCACCGACTGGCGGATATTCTCCTCCTCGCTGCTGGTGGCAAGGCGGCCGGTGGCGGCGTCCACCCTTGGGGGGAAAGCCCACCCCGTGCCGAGAAAATCTCTTGTGCCTGCCATGTTCGCCTCCTTCTCCCGGTCCGGCTGTGACCGGACCGTTGTATCAGTTGATCTTGACCATGCCGCCGGACACTTCGGTCATGGCGCCGCCCTTGAACTGCGCGGTCTGCTTGCCTTCGGCGGTGAGCATACCGCCGGACAGCTGCATCATCTGGTTGGCCGTGATGCTGGCCTGCTGGGTGGCCTTGGCTGTCAGCCGGTCACATTCCAGTTTCAGTTCCCCGCCGCGCCCGTCCAGGGTGACGGTGCACTTTCCGGTCTTGAGCACGATCTTGGCATCGGCGGTGATCTGCGCTTCGCCGGACTTGCAATCCAGTTTGAGCAGATTTTTTCCGTCTTTGTCGGACAGGGTGATGCTCTGCTTTTCATCATCCAGGCAGGCAGTCAGGCCGCCCGGGGTGGTGACAGTGCAGCTTTCCTTGCCGCTTTCATCCCGGAACACCACCTCGTGCCCGCCCTTTGTGCGCAAAGACTTCACACAGTTCTTGTCGTCGTAGCATTTGCCGGGATACTGGGCCCCTGCCGGATACAGCACCCCCATCACAAAGGGGCGGCGCATCTCCGCTCCCAGGAAACCCACCAGCACCACATCCCCCACTTCGGGCACGGCATAGGCGCCGTATTCCTTGCCTGCATAGGGGTGGAGCAGCGGCATCCACTCACAGATATTGCTGCCGCTCTTCCAGGACAGAAACTCCACCTTGACCATGCCGGGGTAATTTTTATCCGCATTGTCGGCCACTTTGCCTTGCACAAAATGAGGCGGACGGCGCAGAGCCGGGTCCTTGGCAAAATCGCCGCCGGGTTCCAGAAGTTGTGTGATCTCACTCATAAGCTGCTGATCCTCGCATCAAAGGTGGTGGTGAATCCGTTCTGGGAATACACATGCCGGACATCGGTGATATAGAAACCGGTATCCGCTTCGGGCATCAGGCCCTTGATCCTGATCCATCGTCCCGGCACCAGTTCCGGCAGGCCGATGCACCGGCAGGTAAGCTGCCCGAACTGCTGCTGGATACCGCTCATCAGAACTTTGGCGCGGTCGGCAGCGTCCTTGGCGCTTATGGCCCGGGCATCAAAGTAGGTACGCTCGGTGCCGGAAAGCATCCGCCCCGGTCCGGCGCCCTTGCCGAAGCTGCCCTGGGCCGAAGCACTGCCGGAAACAGAGGCATCGCTGTCCGGGTCCACCCCCACCACTGTGACCTTTTTCACCAAAGGCGCCCCCCGCAGGGAAAAACTGGCCCGGGCGATGCCCTGGCGGGGTTCCAGGGTCATCACAGGTGTGGAAGATGCGGGCGGACGGCGGAAATATGCTTTGCCCGCAAAGATAAAGAACTCACACCCGGTATATTGAGCCTGCCGGACCAAAAAATCATAATCGCTCTCCATATTGAAGGGCAGGGGCGGTTTTTCCGCTTCCTGCAGGTCCACGGTGCGCCCGCTGAGATAGGTGCTCACCGGCTGGGCGCCCAGCAGGGCGCTGACAATGGGGGCGATCTTTTTTTCGCTGCGGATCTCCAGGCGCTGCGTCTTCATCAGCAGGCACTTAGCGTCCATACATTCCACATGAATGTAGGGGGATTCGTCCTCCTCAAACTCATAGCGCACCTCCGCGATCAGGCCGCTGAAGACGGTTTCGGTGCGGATGTAGCCCAGTTTCAGCTCCACCCGCGCCCCCAACTGCAGGACTTTGGCCACGCCCTTGGCGGAAAAGGAGGTCTGTTCGTATTCATATTCCCCGATCACATCGAAGGAAACACCGGAAGCCGCGTAACCGCAGGTCAGGTCGGCGGTGACCCGGGACAGATGCGTTTTCAGGTTTTGGGTGATGTCGGTACCGTCCACCAGCACACAAACAGTGGGCGCACGGAACTTTTCGTACTTGCTCTGCAGCTGCTGATAGCTGGTGCTGGCCGTCATCAGGTCCATGGTGCGCCCCCTTTCTGCGGTTTATTGGATGGAAGGCACCTTGAGTACCACCGCCCGTTCCAGGCGGCGCGGATTCAGGATGCCGTTGGCTTCAGCAATGACTTTCCACTGGCCGGGGTCATCGTACTCCTGCCCGGCGATCATCCAAAGCTGGTCGCCCTGGGCAAGGGTCCGTTCCTTGGTGCGGTCGGGGGATTCGTTGGGCTGCTGGGTGCTTTGCTGGATGACCGAGCACTCCTCCCCCACGATCACCAGGGTGACTTTGGCCTGCACAGGGGTACCGCCAGGCGCAAACATGGTGTACTGGGCGGAGGCGTGTTCCACCACGCCGATGAAATCCAGCGTCCCCCACAGGAAATTGACCTTGGGCGGCTGGTGGCACTGGCGTACAAACTTGACCAGCTGCATGATCTCGGCACAGGCGGCGGCCGGGCTGTCTTTGGACCCCAGGCTGCATTGTTCCCGTGCCAGCGGTACCAGGCCATCGGCGCCGGAGGTACTGCCACCCCCGGAACTGCCCGGTCCCGGCAGTTCGGTGATGGTATCAAAGTAAAGCGGCACTGTCAGACGGGCGGGTTCCCCGGCGGGGACCTGCCCCTGGTCCGGATTGCCATTGTTGCCCAGACTGCGATGCCGGGACAGGTGCACACTGCGTTCCAGGGTATATTCCGAGGGATTGAACTGCACCGTCACCGTTTTTTTATCGGTGGTGGTGCGTTCGTCCGCCCCGGCGATGATCTCCAGCCGGGCTTTTTCCAGCTTGGCGGGGGTCAGGGTGTTGGCACCGCTGTCCTTGGTGTTGTTCGTGGCCGTGGTCTTGGCCCCGTCGGTCGTCAGCATGGATCACATCCCCCTTCTCATCTTTTCGCTGCGCAGGCGTTCCTCGATCTGCCGGTAAACTTTTTCGGCAATGCGCTCCACTTCGGCGGGGCCAATAGCCCCCGCTGCCGCCGGGACAGTGCTTTGTCCCGGCAGCCGCACCGTCACGGTGGACGGTGTTTCCTGCTTGGTTTCTGTGCGCACGGTGCGGGTCCGGTGCACCGTGCGGATGCCGCCGGGCTCCCAGGAGGAATTTCCCGGTGCCGAAGCCATCGGCGCCGACGGAGCAGCCGGGGCAGCGCCCCGACGCAGTTCCATAGGAGCGGGACTGCCTGCCGGGACCGACGGTTGCCGGGTGGCCGTTCCCGGCGTCACGGTGCCGCTTTCCTGTAGGGGGACCCCCACAGGGGACGCCCCCCGGGCAAACGCCGTGGAGGGCACAGCAGGCGCGGGATGCACAGTCCGGGTAGGCGCCGCCCCGGGCATTGTCCGGTTCACGGAGACGGCCGTTCCTGCGGCAAAGTTTGTGACCACCGGCGGGTTTCCGGCGGCGGGAACCATAGGCGCCCGCACAAACGCATTGGGTTGACGGAAAGAAACCGCCTCCGGGCGGCTTTTTCCGCCTGATTCCGGGCGCGCCGCATTTGGGGCACGCCCCGACGCCGCGGAAGAAACCGCTGTTCCGGTACTTGCCGCCTTGGCGGTACCCGGTTCCATCTTCTTCTCAGAAGACAGCTGCTGGGAAACCGAATTTCTTTCCCCGCCGACGGCATGCACCAGAGGTACAGCCGTCATGCCGGGCGCCGGGTGGACCGACACCGGGGAGGTTTCTTTCACCAGGGCGGGTTCTTTCCCAGCAGCGGGCACGGACCGATTGACGGCAGCAGCCGGACTGCTGTTTGTCGAAGCCGCTTTTTGCCCGCGGCTCTGCGGGGCAGGCATCACCGTCGGGGCGGGTGCCTTGCGGGATTCCGACGTTTCACGGGCGGGGTCCGCCGCCGTCTGTGCCGCAGCGGCATGAACCAAAGGCACTGCTGCCAGCCCGGGCACCGGGTGGGCCGTCACCGGGGCAGATTCCTGTACCGGCGCAGAGCGGTTAACGGCAGCGGCCGGGCCGCTGCTTGCCACAGACACATTTTGTCCATTGCTGCCGCTTTGCGGAACGGACGCAGCTGCGGCGGTCACATCGGTGTTGGGCGTTCCCCTGTGGGCGGAATCTTTTTCCCCCTGCACCACCGCATGCACCAAAGGTGCCGTGGTCAGGCCGGGCTCCGGGCGGATTGCCGCCGGGGCGGGTTCCTGTGCGGAAATGGGGGTCGTCCGGGTGGCAGCCGGGGTGGTTTGCCTGCCGGTCCCGCTCTGCGGGGCGGACGTGGCTGCGGCGGTCACATCGGTGTTGGGCGCCCCCCTGCGGGCGGGCTCTTTTTCTCCCTGTACCGCAGCGTGTACCAAAGGAGCCGTGATCAGATCGGGTGCCGGACGGACCGTGACCGCGGCAGGACCATCATCAGCCCTGATCGCCATTTTTCCCTGCTCGGGGTTCTGCACTGCGGGCAAAGTCCCGGGCATCACGGTCCTGCGGGGCATGGAGCCGTCCGCAGGCATGTCCTCCCGGGTTCCGGCTGCCGCATGTACCAGCGAGGCGGCGGTCAGATCCGGGGCAGGCCGTACCCCGGCAGCATCCACGGCGGCGCGGGCAGCGGGTGTATCCCCGGCTTTCGCCTGTGTGGAAACCGCAGCTGCTGTTTTTTCGGGTTGTGCCGGGCCACTGCGGGGCAGCGTGTGGCCAAAATTGGCGGAACCGTCATTTTCCTGCCGTGTTGACGCCCGCTCCGGCGCATCTCTGCGGAGCACGCGCCGGGACGGCTCGGGCCGCAGCAGACGCGCGGGGCGGGGATCGGGCAGGGGCGCATTTTCTGCGTCCTGGTCATCTGGTTCCATATGTCCCAGCGGCACACGGACCGCGGGAGCGTTGGGGGCAGAGCCCCTGGCTTCGGTGTGGGTCCCGGAGGCGGGGGCATACATGACCCGCTCCGCCTGCTGCGGAACCGTTCCTTTGTCCGGAAGATGTACCGCCGGGTTACGGAGTGCTGCTGCCGGGACCTGCCCCGCCGTACGGCCGGGGACCGGCCGCTCCGGGACGGCATCCCGGGTTCTCCTTTTCTCTCCAGCGGGTGCAGTTGCCTGCAGGTCCGGCAGAACACGCTGCGCGGGGACCGGAGGCGGAAGCCGGGATTCCGTTGGCCCCTGCTCCTTGCGGGCCGGCGGACGGACACCGGCAGACGCTGCCGTTTTCCCTTCCGTTCGGTCCTCCGCCGGCAGATGCTGCGCAGCCAGGACCCGTTCCGCCGGGGCAAGCGGTGGTGCAAAGGTGTTTGCTTCCGGTTCCACCGGCTGCAGCGGGGCCAGCGCAGCCCGCCGGGCGTTTTGCACCGCCGCCAGACCGTTTCCCGGAACATTTCCAGAGATTTCACGGCCGGACGAAGGTTTTTTCACCGTTGCCGGCTGCGGCAGCGCGGCTGCTTTCAGGCGGCCCGCTTCGTCACGCAGGATCGTGATCTGCCGTTCCAGCATCTGCACGCGCCTGGTTTCGGCACGTCCGGCCTGTTCCATGGCGGAAGCCAGCTGCAGTGCCAGAAAGCGCAGGTCCATCTGAAGGTTGACGACATAATTTTTGCGGATGGCCTGGGTGACCTGATGCAGATTTTCCACATAGGTCTCATATCGGGCGGGCTGCACCGCCCCCTCCGCCATCAGATGTTCCATGGGAGCAGGCGCCCCCACAGAACTGGCAAAGGCGGTGTAGCGCGAAAGGATCTCCCTGCCGAGGACAGGGTCCAGCACGGGCCGCAGCATACACACGCCTCCTTTGTTTGGGTATCAGAATTTGGGTCAGATATCGCCGGCCTTGAGGGAGGACAGCGCCCGTCCCGCCAGACTGTGGGACACGGGGCAGCTTTCCAGCGTTTCATAGGTCAGCTCAAAGCGCTCAATCACCACCTGGCTGTTGAGCGCATCCAGTTCGCCCAGGCTCCAGCGCTTGATGACCGCACCATGCACCTGATAGATGTTGCTCACCGAACCGTTGCGCGCCCCCACCACAATGAGAATGTCGGGCAGGACACGCCGCCCCACGGAAGTCCGCGGGTTGAGCAGATCGGACATCTGGCTGCTGTTGCCCAGCCCCCGCTCGAACACAAGGGTACGCTCGGCGGTGACGGGGCTGTACAGCGAATACACGCGGTCATTGACGCCGCCTTCCTGAAAGGCCCGGGTCTCGATGGATTCCTCGATGTTGGTCACTTTGGAAAAACCCATGCGGATGTTGCTGACATAGACCTGAAACTGATAGCCCGACACTGGTTCGAACCGTTTGTTCGGTGTGTTTGCACTCCCCATGGTTTATACCTCAAAGATGTTTTTGGGCGTCTGGTTCAGTTCCTTGTGGATGGCGGAGATTTCCGCGCAGAACCGGCGCCGGGTCCTGTGGTCCAGCGTCATAACCGTCTGATAATCCCAGTGGTAGTAGTAGGAGATGAAGGAAACCTCCTTGTACAGCTCCTGTTCGGGATAGAGGGTTACTCCGCTGAAGTAAAATTTACCTGCTGCTCAAAGGTATGGCCGCATTCGGGGCACACACAGGTTTCCACAATGGGTTCTACCGCGTTGATGCGCTGGTACATGCTTTGCAGAAACGCCAGGTCGGAAGAATACAGCCGCTCGATCACGCGGGGGTCGATCTTGGGCACGGTGCCCAGGCTGGTGATGACCCGGGACAGCAGGATAATGGTCAGGTAGCCGGGGTTCTGCACCACCCGGGGGTCCCGCAGAGGCAGGATCTCATCCGCAGCGGTGGCCAGGCGCATGACGCCGTGCTTGTGCAGGGTGCCGGCCGCATCGATATACCCTTTGGGCAGATCGAACTCAAATTCGGTGGCAAAATCTTGCATGATGTGTTCCTTTCAGCCCCGGACCCGCACGGCTGCAGCCGTGCGGGTCATTGCGGGACGAACGCGTTATGCGAAAAGGTTACTGATCCCGGCGCATTTCCTCAAAGGCGAGTTCCACGCTCTCGAAAGCGATCTCGCTGGAAGAAGCGTTGAAGTCGGGGGCAGTGTACTTGCAGGGCCAGGCATTGACCAGGGTCCAGCTGGCGATGTCGTTGTGGGCATCGTCCTGCAGATAGATGGTGATGTCCTGCACACGGTCCTCGGCAGCGGCCTTGGTGCCGTTGGAGATACCGGCCACCCATTCATAGAAGGACAGGTTTTCGGTCATGCCCCATTTCAGGGTGACGTTGCCGTACTTGGTCAGGCCGGGCATCTTGCGGGGAGAGTTGATGGCGTCGGTGCCTTCGCGGTATTCGATGACATCCACGCTGGCGTCGAAGCCGCTGACCTCCGAGAAGGCCGCCACATCGATGCTGTCGATCTCCACGCGGTAGTTATATTTCTTAAAGGGATAGGTATTGACTGCCATGGTTATGTTCCATCCTTTCGTTCAGCTTGCCCGTGGGCGTCACTCTTTCATATTCTGGGTGATGCGGAAGATGACGAATTCGGCGGGACGGCTGGGCGCAGCGCCGATCACGCAGATCAGGCGGCCGTTGGCGATGTCCTGCTCGGTCATGGTGTCGCGGCCGATATTAACGAAGAATGCCTCATCCTCGGTGGCACCCACCAGCGCGCCGGAACGGTACATATCCCGCAGGAAGGAGACGATGGTGCGCTGCACACGCAGCCACAGAACTTCGTCGTTGGGTTCAAACACGGCCCAGTTGGTCTGGGTGCGGATGCTCTCTTCCAGATAGATGAACAGACGGCGGACGTTGACATACTTCCACAGGCTGTTGCTGGAGCAGGTGCGGGCACCCCAGACGCGGATGCCCTGGCCGGGCAGCGCACGGATCAGGTTGACGCCGGCGGGGTTGAGCAGGTCCTGTTCGCCCTTATTGTACATGCAGGACAGGCCGATGCAGTTGTTGACCACCTCATTGGCGGGAGCCTTGTGCACGCCGCGGGTGATGTCGCTGCGGGCATAGATGCCGCAGACGGCACCCGAAGGCGGAATGTAGGCGGGGCGCTTGGCAGCCATGTCGTAGACTTCCAGCCAGGGATGATACATGGCGGCGTAATCGGAATCCACGATCTCGCGGTGGGTCAGCAGGTCCTGGGGCTTGGTCATTTCCAGCGGCATATCCAGAACGGCAAAGCGGCTGGCCAGGTTCTGGCAATGGGCCACCAGAGCCAGCTGCACAGCGGCACTGGTGATGCCGGGGATGGCCATGATGCTCACGTTGCTGACTTCCTCAAAGGCAGCCAGGCCGGTGCGCTTGCCGGGGGCGTCGCCGCCGCCGATGTAGATGGAATCGTCCACCTTCTTGCAGCTGCCGTCGCTGCCGCCGGAGAAGGTGAAAACAGCCTTTTCGCCTGCGGCATCGCCGGCCAGAGCCAGCATGGGCGGGCAAACATCATCAATGGGGGTGACCTTCACCGACACCAGGGCGGAACGGGCCAGCTTGTTTTCGATGTAGCTGGCGTCCTGGGGATTCAGGGAGACGGTCTCGTAGGTTTCGGCCACATCTTCGCAGCTGATCTCGATGTTCACTTCGCAGGTGGCCAGCACGCGGCGGGGCACCAGGCCGGTATCCACGATGTCCTGCTCGAATTCATTCTCGAAGGCCACTTCGTTGCCCTGGACCCGGGCCACACGGTTGTGTCCGGACAGGCGGCCGTTCTCATACAGGGCCACCACATCGCCCACGCTGAACACGGAGGCGTTTTTCAGGGTGTAGGTCTTGGCGGCGGCAGCGTCTTCGGTCACGGCCACAGCCTGGGTCTTGCCCTTGGAAGAGGCGGTGACGGTGACGCGGATGCCGTTGCCCCATTTGCCGGGGTTCTTTGCGGTGAGCACCACACAGCTCATCACGGCGCTGGCAGCCTTGGCATCGGCGGGGGCCACGCGCATCACAAAGCAGCGCGCGCCGCCGTTGGCAAAGAACTGTTCCACCGCATAGGGCAGGAAACGGTTGCCGCCATGGGTGTTTTCGGACAGGTAGCCGCCGAATTTACGCTTGTAATCGGCGAAGCTGGTGATGAATTCCGGCGTGCCCACCACGGGGCCGCGCTCGGCCATACCGATGAAACCGGCGGTGCTGGTGCTGACGCCTTCCATAGCGCGCATGCCGGATTCAAATTCTTCCACGTACACTCCGGGGGATAAATACTCAGCCATGATCTGTCTGGGTCCGGTCGGTCATGGACCGGACCACTCCTCCTTTTTTATTTGTTTTTTCAGGGTTGCGGGGGTCAGTTGCCTACGGTCGTTTTTATCTGCCCGGGGGATACGATCTGAATCACTCCCCCGTAAGCGCACATCAGTTTGCAGGTACTGTTCAGGGCAGGCATATTACCCAGCAGCACGGTGGTGCTGCCCGGCGCCCACGGGCCGGAGATCACCGGCACACAGGGCATGGGGGTAAGCACGCCCATGGCGGCCGCTGTGGCCGAAGCCACCGTGGGGTTGGCCATGGAACTGCACATGCCAAAGGGAACGATGTTGGCCATGGGTTTCATATCCATGATGTTGGCTGCCGGCGGCCCTCCGCACAAAACCTTGTTCTGCGGGGTGACCACCAGGGCGGAAGGCGCCATGCCGAAGCTGCACATCAGCTGCGCGCCGGCGCACACCAGGTTTCCTGCCATTGCATCGCCTCCTCGTCATAATAGCGGATCTGCGGTTGTTTTTCCGTCCATCCGGGGCGTACTGGGATGTGGCACAGGCCGTCTTCCCGGACCGGGGCACAAGCCGCAAGGTAAACCGGCGTTCCCGTCTTCCAGGGAAAGCGGGGCGGGCGGTCCAGCTCGTATCCGCCGTCCGGATGCCGGGCAGTCAGGGTAAAAAGTTCCGCTTGCGGACCAACCCCTACACAGACCCGACACCACACCAGATTGGCCGCCATGAATCCCCGCAGGTATATCCCGCGGCCTTCCGCCGAAAAGCGGTTCAGCGCCAGAGGCGGGTCCCCTTCGTACAGGGCGGCGGCCAGCAATCCCGGCGGGCCCTTGGCCTCGAACCAGTCGCAGTCGGCAAAGCCGCTGTGAGGACGGCGGTACATCTGCACAATGCGCAGCGGCATGCCCGGCGGCAGGTCGTCGGCTTCGATCCGTATCCGGCGCGGGAAATGCCGTGCGCTTTCCACACAGACATCCCAGCTGCGTTCCGGGTCCGGACCGGGCCCGGGCGGTGCCGTGAACACGAAGAAGCCGTCCGGTTTGCGTATGGGGCGGGCGGGGCGGCCATTGACTGTGAACCGCTGCCCGCCGTCCGCGATGGTCGCACCGCTGAAATCGTCTTTCAGCAGCAGAGCGAAACGCACGGAAATATGGATCAAAACACATCACCTTCTTTCTCGGGGATTCCCTTTTAGGGAACTCCCTCTCACCGTGGGCCTGTGCCGCGGATCTCCACTTCACGCACACGGGTGAAGCTTTCTTCCCGGCGGGAGGACAGCATCAGCGGCGAGACCGAAAAGTAGATTCCCAGCTGATACGGGGTGGACAGCGCCGCCCAGATTTTGGTTTTTTCCTCAAAGGACAGGGTCAGCAGCGTGACCGCCGCGGATTCCTCCGGTTCCTGAGAGTACGGATGTAGTTCGTTGATGTCCACGGACGGGTAGTCGGTCAGGACCTGCAGCGCCCGGCCCAGAATCCGCTGTTCCGCTTCGGCACCGGTGCTCATCTGGGCTTTGCTGTTCAGAAAGAGCATGTAGTGCAGGGTCAGGGGACGCGGCGGGCGGCGGCGGATGTTGTCCGCCCCGCGCTGCATGGTGCCGGTGCGGTATTCGCCCAGTTCCCGCAGGTCGTACAGATATAACCCCAGCTGGAAATCCCCGGTTTTGTCGGTGGGGGCGGCCAGCCGGATGGATTCCGGCGCGCTGACGGGTGCGGGACACATGTGCGTTCTGAGCAGCTTGATCAGTCCGGCGCTTACATCCGCCACCACAGAAAAATCAGCCATGGCACATCACCCCTTTCGGATGGAATAATACATGGGCACTGCATCGCCGGGGTTGGTGTCCAGCACGGTACCGGCATCGTACGGATAGCAGTATTCATACATCAGACCGTCCTTTTCCAGCACATGGCGCTGGATCTGGTTGGCGTAGCTGATGCCGCTGACTTCCACAAACAGCTTGTTCTGCTGGTCCAGCTGGAAGGTCACGTTGGAGAACGAGGTGGGCTCATCCTCCCGCAGGCGCTGGATGGCCACACAGTCTTCGATGGAAGGCGAGCGGTCTTCCTCGTAGGTATCTTCCGGCAGGCTGTCCAGGCTGACGGTATCGTTGCAGACCGTCACCTTGCTGACAAAGACCTTGGTCTTGTCCAGGTCGGCTTCCGCCTGCCAGACGTTGGCGTCGATCTCAAAATACAGCGTCAGGTTTTTCTGGATGAAATCGGGGGTTGCGGATGCCGCCGGCTGCGGGGTGGGTGTGGGAGCAGGCGTCGGCGTCGCGGGTGCAGCAGAAGAAGAGGAAGAAGCGGACGACGTACTGCCCGAAGAGGAAGATGTTCCCCCCGAAGAAGAGGACGATACGGACGAAGACGAGGTGGAATCCGAAGCGTCGGAAGATGCCCCGCCGGAACCGGCATCGGCAGAGGGAGAAGGCGTCGGAGAAGCCGTGGGGTCCGTTTCGCCGGAAGAGGAGGACGAAGAGGACGAGGAGGAGGAACCTCCGCTTCCGGGGGCAAGCCAGCCCACCGGCCGGAGCGTGGTCGTACCGGCCGTCAGCGGCTGGGCCGCCGCATGGGTGACCGTGCCCCGCTGAGAAGTCGGCATATAATACAGCTTTTCGCTTTCGGAGGCTGCGGCGTTTTCGTTTTCCCACACATCCACGCTCACCCGGCAATCCACCGTGATCACCACTCCTGCCTCCTCATACAGAAAAACGCTCTCGCTGTCGTTGTAGTAGATGCAGGGGGTCTCGGAAAAGGCGGCTTCAATATCTGCCAGGGTCGCTCCCACCAGGGCGCTGTAATTGATTTTGCCCGCATACACCGCACCGGTGTACAAAGCCCGCCCCTGGCTGCTGTACAGGGTGCCTTCGCCCTGGGGCTGGCCCCGGAAGAACTGGCCGGCGTAGGCAATGATCCCGCTTTCGTAGTATTGGGTGCCGCTGCCGTGGTACAGGTCCTCGGCAAAATCGCCTTCATACAGCAGCACGCCGGATTCACTGTACGCCTTGCCTGTGCCGTCCCGCAGGCCATTCTTGAAGCTGCCTGCGTAGAGCACCGTCTGGCCATCCTCCCCATAGAGAATGCCTTCGCCGCTGTACTGGTTGTTCTCGAACCCGCCTTCGTACCGGCGGTTGCCGGAAGGCCAGTACTGTATGCCCTGACCACTGTACTGGTTGTTCTCGAACCCGCCTTCATACACCAGGCGGCCTTTGCGGTCTTTGAGGGTGCCGTTGCCGGTGCATACACCGGCCACCACATCCCCCACATACACCACCGTGCCGTCCGCGGCCCGGATATTGGCCACGCCTGTGTATTCGGCCAGATCCATGTCATCGTAGTCAAAGGTCACGCTGGTCATGACCTGTTCCGGCTGGGTGGGCCGGGTGGCCACCTTGGGTGCAAACATGGAAAAATACAGGAACACGCCGGCACACAACGCCAGGATCAGGGTGAGGAACAGTTTCTTGTAGACCCAGTACCGCCCTACACTGAAGTAGTCCTTGGGCGACTGGGGTTTGAGGGTGACCAGAGCCTTGACCTTTTTGGTCAGAGGCGGGATGAGCTTGGCTGTCAGGATATTGACATTGAACAACCGCTGCACCCGCACGATCAGCATGCGGAAGGGATTTGTGACAGCTGTCACCAGGCGCTTGAAAACGCTCGTCAGCAGTTTGAACAAAGGCTCACCCCCTTACCGGAAAAATCAAATTCACAGCCGCTTTTCACAGCGGAAAATATAGGTGCGGGATACGTTATCGTACTGGTTTTCCCGCAGGACCAGTGCAAACATGTTTTTGGCATCGTACCAGCGGCCTTCCCGGTAGAGTTCCATGGCCTTGTCGAAGGCCTCCCGGGTCTCGTTGATGAGACGGATCTCCTCCGGTGTGCAGCTGTCGTAGAAATCGTACAGTCCGAACCTGCTTTCGTCGGCGCCTTCGGGGCAGCCGATGAAGCGGTGGAAGTAATGGGATTCATCCATACCTTCCAGCGCGGCCCGGGTCACTACCAGACGGCTGGAGAAGCGCCGCAGTTCCCCGGCCTGCGCGGCCAGGGTATCCATTTCGCCGCTGATCATGGCAGGGACCAGGCGCTTTTCGTCGCCGCAGATACCATAGTACACTTCGGCCCGATGCACCAGGAAGAAGGCTTCCATCCGGCTTTGCACCGGAGCGGCCGCGTTGACCGCATCCAGCCGGGACAGGGCGGACAGTGCAATGTCCACCGCGCTGTCGCCGCCGGAAGGGCAGATCACCTGCAGGCGGCGCAGGTTGACGCTGTCGGTGAGAAGCACCGCACCGTATTCTTCGCACAGTTCATCCACAATGGCAAAGAAGCGGTCGGTGCGTTCCTTGACCTCGTCCTCCGTCAGGCGGGAACTCAGGGACATATCCACGCTCAGGATATGGTAGGAAGCCCGTTTGCCGCTGGCCAGGTCCAGGTCGCCCAGATTTTCCTTGCCCAGCAGCTGGAACACCTTCTGGGGGATAAAGCGGAAATAGGTGGCGCTGGTCTGGCGCAGGTTATAGATCTGGACATCAATGTCCCCGGCCATCTTGTTGAACACCCGCACAATGCCGGAAAATTCGTCCGAGTCGTCATCTTCCAGCCGCACGGTACGGTCGCCCTGGGCAAACTGTTCCAGACCGCTGCGGATCTTGCTGATGGGACTGAGCACACGGCGGAACACCATGGCCAGAACCACGCACACCGCCACCAGAAACAACGCGCTCACCAGGCAGTATCCCATGAGATAAGCCCGGGTGTATTCCCGCACATTGTCCATCAGGATGCCGGTCTCCAGCAGATAGACGGTGCTGCCAGACATACCGCCCACCGGGGTGACACAGACCAGGCGCTCGCCGTTTTTGTCCCGCAGGATGCCCGTCTGGGCGGTGCCGGTGTAGGCGGCTTTCAGGTAGAGCTCATCCGCTTCGGCATTCATATTGACGCTGAAGGGATAGAAGCAGGGCGCAGCCCGGTCCACGCCGGTATACAGCTGACCGCGCTCATAGTAGGCGGTGCGGGTGTAGACCGAACGGGTGTTCATCTGATTGAGCAGATACCCGTAATCGTCACCGGTATAGTCGTAGGGGTATTCGATACCATCAAAGCTTTCGGTGCCGAACAGAGCCATCAGCATGTTGCCTTCGTCCACCACCTGCTTTTCAAAGCTTTGCAGGATGGCGTCGGCATAAGTACGGTAAGAAAGCACACCGCACAGCACCACCGCCAGCGTAAGCAGCGGCACGGCGGCGGTCATGAGCTTGGCCGCCAGGGTACGGCGGCTGCGCAGGGCCCGCAGGCCCATGGGAACCAGCACCGCTCCTGCGGCGAACAGCGCCATCCAAAGCACCGTCCAAAGCAGGGTGGAACCCAGCAGAGACGCCACCCCCGGCCGCACCGAAGCGATCACTTCCACCTGGCCGTCCACCGAAAGGATGAGTTCATAACGGTTTTCGGTGTCGTTTTTCACCACACCCACAAAGTTCTGTTCGCTTTCCATGGAAACCTGAACCAGGTCCACCGGAGCATAGCTGGCTGAACCGGAAAAAGGCTCGGTGCCGTTCTTGAGAACGGTGGTTTCCCGGGTGGTCAGGTCGATGGAAAGCATGTCGCCGCTTTCCTGTTCGCCCATGTACATGGTCTCGGTATCCTGGGGGGAAGCGTAGATGGGATACATGACCTCTTCCAGGACCCGGGCGGGATAGATTTCGGTGCTGCCCTCGCCTTCCCTGGCCAGGAACAGTTTGCCGGAGCCGGAAATATAGGCGGTATCGCTGCCCATGGCCCAGGCACGCCAGATGCCTTCGGAAGAATCAATGGTATAGCCCCGGCTGATGCTGGGAGCGAAGCTGCCCCCCTGCGTCAGGGTCGCGGGTTCGTATACCTCCCGCACAAGGCTGGCACCGTCGGGGGTAGTTCCCATGACACTGATGGAACTGGTGACCGACAGCCAGCGCCAGCGCACGTTGTTGGCACCGGCATCCAGGGTATGGGACGCAGTCTTTTTGAACAGCAGACGTTCCGGGCGGTAGGTGTTCAGCTGCTGGGAGAGGTGTTCCCCCGAGAGAGGGTCGCTGAGTTCCAGCAGCAGATAGACATTTCCTTCCGTATCCGTCGCCATATCGTTGAGAGAGACCAGCTTGCCGCCGATCTTTTCGGGCACGGTAAAGCTCTGAGAGACAATGCCTCCGCTTTCCACCCGCTCAACGGTCAGGCCGTCCTCCTCGTACCGGGCTACCAGCGCTCCGCCGCTGCTGTATTGCACGGCAGCGATGTTGGAATATGTGTGGCTCCCCAGAACAATGTTCTGGACCACACTCAGGCACAGCGCCAGCACCAGCGCGGCAACGAGAAGTCCCCTGCCTTCCTGTTTTGCCATGGTTCTCCCCCCTTTCTCTGTTTAAGCTGTTTCATCCACCAGCGATACTTCGCCGATGGTCTGCATGCCGCCGTAGGCCGTGTTCTGTTTCACGGCATTCTGGGCCGACACGCGGATGGTGATCTGGTAAGCGGCATAGACCACAGTGATGCAGACAAGCACCGTCAGGAATATAGCCATGGAATGCCGGCGCACAAAGCCCAGCAATGCCAGAATCCGGTCCCACAGAAGGCGCAGCCCCCGGTGGGGCGGTTCCGGGTGGTCCGGCATGGCCCGGACTGCTGCCAGGATGGCACCCACGGTGGCAAAGCCGCCCGCCTGGGTTTTGCGGTAAAAGGCCACCAGTTCCCGGGGATAGCGGGAAAGCTGGCCTTCGGCTTCGGGTTCATAGGCCCGGCTGAGGAATCCGAACACCCGGTCGGCAGCGGTGCGGCAGAAAGCCGCCTGGGTCCACTGTGTACGGTATTCGGTAAAATCCAGGAAATAGTTGAAATACACCTCGCCCGTCTCGCTCAGGTTCACGCAGCGGTTGTTGAGCAGCAGCAGAGCCAGTTCCGGCGGCAGCTGGGTTTCGGCACATGCCGCCAGAAAACTTTCGGCCATGATGCGCCGGCGCAGGAAGTCCTGCCCCAAAAGGCTTTCCCGGCTGGCCAGAAGATTTTCCGGCCGGTACCGGAACACCAGATGGAGGGCTTCGCCCTGGGAGGCACTGCCCAGAAAATCGCCGTTGGCGTCAAAAGCGCCCCCTGCCACATAGGAAGCCGCCGTGCGGCGGGCATCCGGGGCGGTGAGAGAAACGACGGTGTACAGCGCGCCGGAAGCACGTCTGCGGTCCTCACACACCTGGATGCGTTCCACTTCGTTGGCAAGCACCAGGCGGATGGGTTCCAGGTCCATGTTCAGCACCGCGATCATCCGTCGTTCCTCCTTTCTTCAGGGTCATGCCCGGGCATCAGCCCTGGGTCTGTTCTTTCTTTTTCTGGCTTACGATGGCAAAGGCGTAGGCACAGACACTGGGGTCGCTGACAGCTTCCACCCGGATCTCATACACGCCTTCCCGGGCGGGCGCCGTATAGGTGCCGTTGTTGTCGATGCTGCCGCCCTCCGGGTCCTTGATGGAGAAGGTGCAGGCTTCGCTGGGCATGTTGATGAACACCGGCGAGATATGGGCCGTTTCCTTGGGCTGCAGCACAATGGTATCGGGGTTGACCAGAAGCATGGGTTCACCGGCGCGGTGCTGCTGGAACTGTTTGTCCAGTTCACCGGCGCGGAAGGCAAACCAGCGGATACGCAGGCTGATAAGGCCGGTATCCTCCAGCAGACGCAGCCCCACAATGAAGGTTCCGCGTTCGGGCAGGACCTTCACCGCTGTGTTCAGCTGGTAGACCCGTTCTGCCGCGCTCTGCCGCTGTTCGGCGGCAAAGATGGAGGTATCCCCGAACAGCAGTTCGCCGCTGGTGCCGCCTCTTCCGTCGGAAGTGATGTACTCCACCCCGATCTGCACACAGACCGGACCGGGACCAAGCCCGTGCATGATCTCGTCGGAGAAGAGCGCCTGCCGCGCCGTGCCGCCGATCCCCAGCGGGAAATCGAAGACACCGCATGCCGTGCTGCGGGCGGGTTCGGCCCGCTCCGCGGCAATGCCTGCCCGGGGTGCGGGTACACCCGGTTCAGTCCCCACCGCGGGAAGTTCGGTCCCCGTGGGGTAGTACTCTTCCAGGCGGCGCAGCATCATCAGCTGCTGGGCATTGTAGCAGTACTGCCCGTAGGGTACCGGGTCCACCCGGTCGATGATCACCGCGTTGCCCTGACGGATCAGCCGGACACGGGCCAGCCACAGCCGTTCGTCGTAGCTGTCTTCCAGCTCGGTGTCCATAGAGCGCTGGTAATAGTCGGCCAGATACCGGCTTTCGATGTCGCAGTCCACCGGTTTCAGGGCAACTTCCATGCTCTGGTTCAGGGTAAAGGTCTCGTCATTGCGGCGGATGGCAAAGCCGCTCAGGGTCAGTGCAGCGCTGGCGCCGCCCCACAGGTAATCCTCGGGGGCCAGCACGGTATAGATGGTGTGTTCTTCCCCCTGGGACAGGCGCAGGTTGTTGCAGGCCACGTCAGCCCCCGGGCCGTCCGGACCGACAAATCCCGGTGCGTCCAGATGATAGGCAAAGGCGTACTCTGCCGTTCCGGCACCGGTGCGGCGGATGGTGGTTGCCACCCGGACCAGGCTGCCCCGGGCGATATACAGCGGGGTCTGCTGCACCACTTCCACTTCCGGGTCGGAGTAGATGACGGTGGTACCCACAAAGCCGGACATGGGGGTGTTGATGGCGGCGGCCAGGTTTTCGTCCAGCAGCATCAGGCTGTACTGTTCCCTCACCCGGTTGTACCGGGTCTCGCCGCTGGGGTCCATCACGGCATACATTTCCTCGGCGGGCTGTTCATCATAGCGGATGCCCAGCAGCGCGCTGGAGGATGCCAGTTGGGCAAAGCCCTCAATGGTGGAGAGTTTGACCACCCGGGTGGCCGGAACGACGATCTCCCGGCCGGAAGCGTCGTAGGCGCAGCCGGCCTGGATCACCAGGGAGAGATCATCGGCCCGGATCACACCCAGACCGGCCACGATTCCGTTGGCGCCGGTCAGGCGGTTGGCCAGGCGGCGCTTGTCGTTGAAATAGCGCTGCTCCTCCTCGAAGTCACGTGCCGTGAGCAGCTTGCCGTAGTAATAATTGTTTCGCTGGAACGGGAAATATTTACGGTTCAGCATCGGTCCGCCTGCTTTCTTTCAGAATTGGTGGAAAAGAAGGTCCCAAGGTCACTGGGAAGAGGTGGTGTCGGAAGTTTCGAAGAATTCTTCCAGACTTTGGTATTCCGAATCATCCTGGGGAACCGCAGCTTCCCCGGCGGCATTGCGCCGGCGGCGGTACAGCGCCACCAGCAGCAATCCCGCCAGGACCGCAGCGCCGCCGCCCCACAGCAGGAAGGGCAGGAATGTTCCCGCCTGATCCGAAGTCTTTGGCACACTGACCGCAAAACGGCCCATGGAGTTGGTCTTGATGTAGGCAATGCCGCCCGAACGCCGGGCCGTGTACTGGGTCAGGGTCCCGTCATCATTGATGAGGCTGACGGTGACCACGCCGTTCTGGTATTCAGCGGGAACGGCAAAGCCCAGTTCCACTTCACCGGAAGGCTGCACCGTATCTCCGTCCAGAGTCAGCTGTGCTTCATACACCAGGGCGATCTTCTGCCCCAGGCTGCTTTGGACCGAGTTCTCATCGCTGCGGGTGGGGTCCACCTGCTTGACGGTGAGCACCGCTCCGTCGGGCACCGAGCCGGCGGGAGCCGAGAGAACTGTGTTGCACACATTTTCCCGCAGGACCACGTCGGAATAGGAGGGGCCGTCCCCCACACTGTTGTAGGTGCGGCGGCTGGTCAGCCGGTCGGTGACGGTATTCTGCACCACTTCATCCTCAGGGCTTTCGGTGGGCTGGGGTTCGGGTTTCTTGACCGTGTAGGTGGCGCTCTGCACCGCGCTTTCGTCCTGCTTGTCGCTGACGGCAATGGCCTTGATGGTCACCGCACGGGTGATGGAGATGGGGGCCACGTACATGGTCAGTTCCTTGATGTTGTCGGCGGTGGGTTCGGTGCCGTCGGTGGAATAGTAGATGGTCGCACCTTCGGTGGCGGTGGTGATCTCCACCATGGTACCGGTGTCGATTTCCCCGGAAGGAATGCTGAACACCGGCGTAGCCACCTGACCGGCCCGGGTATAGCTGAACACAGCCACTTCACTGGGCGCCTTGCCGTCCACCACGGCGATGGCCTTCAGCACGGTTCCCTCGCCGCCGGATACATCAATGGGGTTGGAATAAATCGCGGAAGAGGTCGTGGGATTGGTGCCGTCGGTGGTGTAGTAGATGGTGCCTTCCTTGGCGGTCAGGGTCACCGTGGCTCCCTCAAACACCACCGCACCCGAAGGAATGCTGGCAGTGGGGGCCGCCGCCTGGGGCTGGAACTTGTAGGTAAAGGTCTGGACCTGGCCGCCGTCGCCGCCGTTGACCACCACGATAGCGCGCACGGTCACGGCGGTGTCCGGGTTGCCGGACAGGGTGAAGCCGCTGCCTTCGATGGTGGAAGAGGAACCGGCGGACCACTCGTAGGTGGTATAGTTCTTGCCGTTTCCGTCAGAATAGACGTTGCTCACCTGCGGGGTGGAGCCGTCCAGGGTATAGAAGATCCGGCCGTTGGTGATGGCGGTGCTCAGGGTCACGCTGGTGTCGTTGGCGATGACCGAACCGCTGTCCACCGAAATGGTCAGGTAATCTTCCTCCTTGCAGATGGTGTATCCGAAGGAAACGGTATCACTGGGTGTGTAGCCGTCCCGCTGGATATAGGCGCGGACCGTGATGGTGGCGCCGTAATCACCGTCCAGATTGACGGTGGTGCCGTACAGCTTCTCGCTGTCAGCTTCCTTGGGATCGGACCCGTCCAGGGTATAGACGATGGTTCCTTCGCCGGACAGGCTGATGCGAGTACCCTTGGGTACCACACTGCCGCCGGGCAGCGATGCGGTGGGTGCTTCGGCGGTGGGCGCCACGGTATAGTGATAAGTGGTCACCGCGCTTTCCACGTTGCTGCGTACCGCAACCGCCCGAATCCACACTTCCTTGGTGATGGTGATGGGGCCGCTGTAACCCAGGTCCTTGTTGGCCACGGGAACGTCCCCCTCAGCCGGCTGGGATGTGTAGACCTTGTAGAAGATCTGCGCGCCATCGGTGGCACAGCTCAGGGTAACGGCAGTGCCGTATTCCACGGCGGAACCGTCCACCGGACTGGCGTATACCGCGTTGACGGCGGCGGGCGGCTGATAGCTGATGGTCACCACGTCGCTGGCTGCCCTGGAACCGTCCTCGACCACAGCCACCGCCCGCAATGTCAGGAAGGTAGTGACGGTGCTGGGCATGGTGATGCCCTCCGCGGGGTCATAGGGAATGGTGGAGGGTTCGGTCTTCCGGTTGCCGGCAGAATCCAGATACCAGCGGATTCCCTTGCCGTCGGTGCCGCGGTTGTTTTCGGCGGCGGCACTCCAGCCGGCATACCATTCCTCATAAGCCTTGTCCACCGCATTCAGGTCCGTCAGGTCCGGGTTGGTGGTGTCCTTGGTATAGTAGATTTTGGCACCCACGGTGTTGCTGGTGAGCACGATGGTCATGCCGGGCTCCACAACAGCCACCTCTGCGTCGCTGGTCACCGGGCTGGCGGAAGGTGCTTCCACCTGGGCCAGGCGGTAGACGAAGCTGACTGCGTCGGAAGAAGAGTTCTTGGGCGTGGTGCGGTCCCTGTCCACCGCCATAGCGGTGACGGTAAAGAACTGCTGTTCCTCCGTGGCCGTCATGGCAATGCCCTGCTGTACATCGTACACACGGGTGGCAGGTTCTGTCTGCTTCGCACCCTGGGCATCGGTATACCAGCGGGTGCCGTCGGGGTCCTGCCCCTTTTCGGCGGCCGCGGCGTATCCCGCGTCCCACTCATCCCGTGCCTCACTGCTGGGCACGCTGCCGTCAACGGTGTAATAAATATCGGTGTTGAGGGTGGAGCTGGTCAGGGTGATGCGCTCACCGTTGGCCAGGCGGGTGGGATCGCCGCTGTCGGTGACGGGGTTGGCCATGGGTACCGCCGCCTGGGTGAGAGGATTGACGGTGTAGACAAAACTGGCCAGGGGGCTGGTTTCCATGGTGTCGTTCACCGATACGGCAATGGCATTGATGATAAACAGCTTGGAATTTGTTCGGGGGACCGTTATATTTTCCACATATTTGAAGGTCACTTCATTGGCAGCTTCCCAATGGCCGCTTCCTGCGCTTTCGGCGGTGCTTTGCTCCACCCAGGTGACCTGGGGCTGGGTGCCGTTGGTGGTATAATAGATCTCGGTATCCGCCTCAGCAGTCAGTGCGATGCTTTCCCCGATATCCACGGCGGTGGAGCCCATTCCATCCGTTTGAGGCACAGACTGGGGAGAGGCCAGGGTGCCGCGGATGGTATAGGTGAAAACGGCTTCCTCACTGTCCAGATAACTGGTCACACCGGTGGGTGCCACCGTCATGGCCCGCAGAGTCAGTTTATCTCCCGAAGAACCGCTCAGGGCGATGGGGTCGGGATTGGTGAAGCGGATATAATTTTTCTGTTCCCCGCTGCTATCGGGAGCGTTCCACACCTGGCATACCGCATAACGGTAGTTGGCGCCCGACTCCTTGAGGGAATCTTCGGTGTTGTTCAGCAGATACTTGATGCTGGGCAGCTCAGTGGTGCTGCCGCTGCTGCCGGTATCGATGAGCAGATATCGTACGCCTTCGATGGGTTCGGCGGAATCGCTGCGGATGTAATCCGCATAAGCGGAAAACACCGGAGAGTCGGCACTGTACTCCACGTATTCGGCGCTGCGGATACTGCCCAGGTTGGCCAGATTGGCCACAAAGTCGGGCGCCAGTTCCAGGGTCAGTTCCTGCCCCGGACGGACGAGAGTGCCGGTTTCCACGTCGGCAACGGGCTTGGCTGCATTGCTGCGGCGTTCCACCGTATAGCTGACCACACTGGACCGGGTCCCGTAGTTGGGGTCATACACAATGGCCTTGATGGTCAGGCTGGTGGAGATATTGAACTGCAGCTTGGGCGGGTTGTTGGGATCATACAGGGTCCCTTCCTGCCCCGGAACAGGATCTTTGCCGTTGATGGTGTAGTATACCTGATACGGCTCCGTCTGGCCGCCGGTCAGGTTGGTATCATATACAAACTTGAAGATTTCCCCGTCCACGTATTTCTGGTTGCCCACAAACTCCGCGTCCTGCTCGCCGATGCGCAGTTCCGGCGGCGACGGCGCATTGAGGTTGGCAGCGGTGAACGTGACAATGTCCGGGTCACTGGGAAGCGCGGTGGAACCGGCGTCGGTGGAATAGGTCACAGCGACCACCGTGACCATCTGGTATTCCCCGGTGGGGTACGGCACCTGCGTGCCGGCGGTATACTTGATGCCGCCGTTGGTGGGCCCGGGATATTCCGAAGGCTGCACAGTACTCACATTGGGATAGATCTGGTAATATACCTGGCTGTCTTTCTGGTCAGGCACATCGATGGTAAAGCTGTAATTGGTCAGCTGACCGTTCTCCCGGGGTTGGATGGTAGGCTTGAGCATAGCGTTGCCCACTGCCAGGGAGGCACTGCCTTCCACCGTGAAAAGACTGCCCCGGTTCTTGTAGTTGCCGCCCGCCTGGCGCACGGTCAAGCGGACCTCGCCGGTGTTCAGGCTGGTATATTTTTCCAGGGAGGGGTCCCCCTGCTTGAGCAGTTCGAGAACATTGAACGGCTGCTCGGGGCCTTCGATCTCACCGTTACGGACCGTCCATTGCCCGGTGACCTCAATACCGCTTTTGGCTTCCAGACCGTTGTCGGCAGGATAACTTTCCAGCACGGTCAGAACAGGGGTTCCTTCTGCCTCCTTGACGGAGTAGCCAACCGTATTGCTGGCGGCCAGGTCATCCGCCGCTTTCTGACGCATCCACAGATACAGCGTACCGGCCTTCAATGCCTGGACCTGCTCCTTGCTGAGAACGACCACATTGTTGTCTTCCGGCAGGTCTTTCCAGGCCCCGGAGGGTGTGGGTTCCCCCTGGCTCACAATGCTCATCCGATACTGCACGCCGGTGGTATCCACAGGAAAGACCAGACGGTATTCGAGGTTTTCGGTGGTATCCAGTTCCGGTTTCGCGGTATCACCGGCTACCGGAGACATGGTCACATTTTCATCTTCCGCTTTGGGCACGGTGCGGTCTTTGACCGTGACCGAAATTTCCGATGTCCATTTGACCTCGGTCGTTCCGGCGGCCGCCTGTACGGCAGTGCTTTTCGCAAACAAGCTGCTGAAAATGCCCCGGGATGCTCTGGCGGATTCCGGTGTTGCCTGGGAGATCTCCTCAAACACCAGGGTCCGGGTGGCCGTGACGGTGGCCGCTCCCGCAGACGCTGCCAGGAAGGAGGTCTCGCCGTCTTTTTGCAGTGCGCCCTCCTCGGGACTGCAGCTCACGGTGAAGGTATCATCCACCGCCTCGGTGTTGTAACCGGGAGGTGCCGTGGGGGCAGGCGCCTGGGCATCCAGTTTTACCTGCAGCTTCTGGCCGGTCACCAGCTCCACGCTGAGTTTCTGGGCAGTAGCAGCCGGAGATACCTCTTTGACCACTTCTTCGGGGATGGTGTTTTTGGCCACCTTCAGCGTTACGGAATCCACTTTCAGCAGTTCCTGTTCACCGGCTTCCATGCTTTCCACATTGGCCTGTGCCGTAATGGTCAGCTGGGTTCCGACCGTTTCATTGGCAGCCACGGTCAGAACACCGTTCTCATCGATGCTCGTGCCGGACTTTCCGCCGCTCACCGACCATTTGACCGGGAATTCTGCGCCGGAAGCAGTGTCGCGATAGCTTTCGATGCGGATACCGAAGTCCACCTGCGCCCCCTGCTCCACCGTCGTAACGTCCTCCGGCGTCAGGATGGTCAGCTTGGCGGGGATCACAGCCAGTTCATAGGTATCAGTCTGCCCGCCGGCAGTGGCCTTCACGGTCAGGGAACCGAAGAAATCCTGGTTTATGCTCAGAAGGCCCGTATTGCTGATCGTAGCGGCAGAGACACCTTCATTCTTGGGCACATCCTGCAGTTCCCAGGTCACGGGGGTATTTTCCTCGGTCAGATTCTGACCCGTGATCCTGGCATAAAACTGATACGTACCACCGCTGTAATACTCGCTGCCCGTATCGGGCTGGCGGCTTTCCAGAATCTCGATGGAACTGACCACCGGATCGCTGCCCAGGACAGCGGAAGGCTGCTGGGGCGTGGCGTTCTGCCCGCGTAAGCTGGCCTTGATGGTGTACTCCCAGGTGGTCACAGCTGCACGGAGCACATTGGTTGCTTTTTGCGAAACCGTGAGGTTCACCGACCCGTCGCCGGTGGACTGCAGGGCCACTTCAGGGCTCTGATACATCCAGGCCAGGCCCAGATGGCCGCTGGTATCCGAGACCCAGGCATCCGATTTGCCCAGCGCACTTTTGGCCTGGCTTTCCGCGCTGGTACCGTTTACGGCGCCGTCATAAACGATCCGGCCGCCGTACTGCATTTCGGTATTGTTGTAGGCATAACAGTCGGAGACGGTTGCACCGTTGTTGATGGCATACGCCAATCCGGTGGTACCGCGGTTCACGTTGTTCAGACCGAACCGGTTCAGCGCCGCGTTTTCCTCCGGAATCGACTCGGCCACATCACGGGAAACAATCTGGACGCCATCGATGACGCAGTTCTTGATGCTGGTCCCTTCTTCCACGGTGCAGACCAGCCCCGCCGCCTGACCGGCGGTGTTATCCTGCAAGCCAGGGTTGGAATGATGGTTCTTGATCTCACCGGAAGCCACCATACAGTCGGTAATGGTGGTGTTTCTCGCACAGCCGAGCAAGCCGCCGGTGCGCAGAATGGCTTCGTTGGTGGACAGCATACGCCAGCTGTGTACATTGATTCCCACATAGCACTGTTCAAAAGTGCTGCCGTCGCTGTACCCGCACAGACCGCCCACATTGCTGTCTGCGGTCTGCCAGCGGTTGACCACCGCACGGAAGCTGCCGCCGGCGTCACCAGCCATGACCGCCACGTTGCTGACACGGGTGCCGTTTTCCGCACTGCCTGCCAGCACGCCGAAATTGTAGCAGTCCAGATCGGTGTCGTTGCCCTCGCTGATTTTGATGGAAGTCAGGTGGGTACCTTCCAGCAGGTTATCGATCTGGATGACCAGATTCTTGACGGTGGCCTTGTCCAGGCGCCCGAACAGACCGACGGAGGACTGGTCGGTGCCTTCTTTGGGGGTCAGGACACTGCCGCTCTGGATGGTAATGACATACCCCTGGCCGTCAAATGTTCCGTTGAAGTAGTCTTTCGTAGGGATATCGCCGCTCAGGGTAATATCCGCCGTCAGGGTCACCTGGGCGTCGGAAGCCCCCGACTCCGCAAAGCGGTTCCAGTCCTCGGCGCTGGAAATGGTGACGCTCTCCGCAGCATAGGCCGTGGTCATCGGCACCCACTCTGCCAATTCGGCGGGGAGCAGTGCCGGCAGCAGCAGCCATGCCAGCATCAGGCTCAACATTCGATGCCAGTATCTTTTCATCACTGCATCCTCCCTTCCTGCGGATACATCACATCAAGTCTGGGGGAAAAGGCTTTCCCCTCTTTCGCGTATTCCCGGCGTGCGGCACGGAGTACCCGGTCCATGGTGACCGGACCGTTTTCCGCCGCTGCCAGGCAGGCCGCCTGCACAGCACAGGAGCGGATCCCCGCACCGGACAGTTCCAGCTGCTCAGCCAACAGTTCACAGTCGAGTGTTTCCACCGGCGTCTGCGGCGGAAAAGCCGCCTGCCACAACCGCAGCCGCTGTTCCCGGTCGGGCATGGTAAAGTGGATCATAAATCCGATGCGGCGGCGGAAAGCTTCATCAAAATTCTGCAGCAGGTTGGTGGCCATCAGAATGATGCCGTCATACTGTTCTGTGCGCTGCAGCAGATAGGCGATCTCGGCATTGGAATAGCGGTCCTGCGCGTCCGTGGCATCGGTGCGCCGGGCAAACAGAGCGTCCGCCTCGTCAAAGAAAAGCACGCAGTCGCCCCGCCGGGCGGCGTCAAAGATGCGGCCGATGTTTTTCTGGGTCTCGCCGATATATTTGCTGATCAGCTGGGACAGATCCACCCGATACAGTTCCAGCCCCAGTTCATTGGCCACCACCCCGGCGGCCATGGTCTTGCCGGTGCCGGAAGCGCCATAGAACAGCGCCGTAACGCCCTGGCCGGAGCTGGATTTTTTTCCGAATCCCCATTCACCGTAGACGGTGGAACGGGCACGGGCAAACGCACAGATCTCCCGCAGCTGCCTTTCCGCCCCCGGAGATACCACCAGGTCCCCAAATCGGTGGCCGGTGACCAGCTTTTGGGCCCCCACCCGCAGCGCGGCACTGTTTTCCTCCCGCAATGCCGCCAGGAAAGCTTCCGCCGCATCCCGGCCGCAGAGCTTTTCGGCCCGGGCTCTGGCACAGGCAGCCAGCAGCCGCCCCACGGTAGGGCGGCAGACCCGAGCAGCCTGGGCCCACACGGCAGCGGCGGAAGAACCGCACATATCCCGGACGGCGCAAACGCTTTCGGCTGCGGTCATGGGCTGCACGGCGCAGAAAAGAACGGTTTGTGCGGGCATGCCGCCTGCCAGCCCCTCTTCAGAGGCGGTGTAGAACACCAGGGGCAGGTCCGCCAGTTCCGGCCAGGCAGTTTCGGCATTTACCGCACAGGGAATCGCATTGTAGATGCGGCTGAACATTTCCAGGTCCACGGCATCCACCGCCTGGGGATGTTCCAGCAGCAGCAGAGAAAAGCCCTGCCGGGCCGCCAGCTGCTCCAGCAGAAAGCGACGCCCGGTACCTGTTGCTCCGCACAGAACCACAGCTGCCGGCTGCGGCACAGGCCGGTCGGCCAGACCTTCCAGAAAGCGTTCCATCCGGTCCAGTTCCCCACGGGAATGGTACAGATTTCCCTCTTCCGGCACAATCAGGCGAGCGCCGGGTGCCAGGCGGGGAGAGCGCTGCAGCAGAAAATCCACTGCTGCCGGATGCAGGCATCCGCCCTCAGCTCCCGGCGTGAACAGCGGGGACACCCCCTGCCAGGGGTCACGGCCGAACCGGGCCAGCAGAGAGACTGCTTCGGCCCTGCCGGGCAGCGTCTGGCCGTCGGCCAGACGGGCGGCGCACAGATACAGCAGCAGGGTCTCCGCCGGAGAGAGGCTGCAGGCATCCCGCAGATGGGCCGCGGGCAAAAAGCACTGCGCGCCCTGTTCCAAAACGGCCAGAGCGCGCAACTCGGCGGAAGCGTCCCCCTTTTGCGCGGCACGGCCGGCGGCACAGACAGCTTCCATGTATTGTTCAGTTGTCACGGCGTTCGTTCTGGACATTCGGCGTCGTTTCCTCCGTTCCCGCCGCAGCCTGCATCTCGTCTGCGTGCTGCATGCGGCGGTTCCGCATACGGCGGTAGTAATCGAACATTTTTGCTTTTTGCAGATCGAACGCTATGTTGATCTTGCGGAAAAACAGTTGGCTCTGGGTCTGTTTGCGGATGAGCAGCGCACTCAGGGCGTCCTGTTCCCGGGAAAGTTCCCGTTCCTGCAGGCGAAGCTCGGCGGTGCGCCGGTCATTTCCTTCCCACAGGCTTTGACGGACCTGCTGCTCCAGGCGCTTCTTTTCCTCCCGGTTTTCCTCCCGCTGGCCCGCCTCACTCCTGTCCAGGAAGGGCATGGTCTTGCGCAGGGTTTCCAGATTGACCCGCCGCAGATACGGCGCAATGGACTGTTCCGACCAGGGTTTGTTTTCGGCCTTGTACAGCAGGACAGCGCTGTTATTCCAGCGGCGGGAACTGTACGCCTGGTTCTGGGTGCCGGTCTTCAGGGCCCGCATCTGCTGGGTCTCTTTCATCCGGTGCTGATAGGCGGAAGGCGCCGTATCAAAAATCGAAGTCTTGATATTGGCAAAAATAAAACTCTGGCCGCGCCCCGGATGGTAGCCCATCTGGATGCGCCCGTACAGGGTATCCATCTTCCACAACCTGTCACAGCCGTAAAATTCCGGCACCGCCCTGTCCTGCTCGTAGCCTTCGATCTTCTGATGCTTTTCAAAACGGGTGGTCACAAGGTGCTGGGGCGCGGTCAACCGGGCCGACGTTTCCCTGCGGCTCTGCTCGCTCATTTCCTTCTGCATCGGCAAAGCCCCCTGTTCCGCTCATTTTCTCCATTCTACAAAAACCGACAACGACCCGTAACTAGCCAAAAGTATAGGTTTTCGCAATTTCACCATCTTTCTTTCACAAAATCCCCTGTTTTTGGGCTTCCGCCACGGCGGCGGTACGGTTTGCAACGCCCAGTTTATCGCACAGGTTGTGGATGTGGAATTTGGCTGTGGGCAGCTTGAATCCCATACTCTCGCAGATGTCCCGGTTGGTCTTTCCCTGTGCCAGCAGGTGCAGCACCTGTACCTCGGTACGGGTCAGCTCGGTGGTGTTTTCTTCCTTGGCGACCGGAGCATACAGCGCGGGGCAATGCAAAGACATCTGACGGGCGGCTTCCACACATTTGCGCCAGAAGGAGATCTGCTCTTCGGGCAGGTCACACTCCTTGGCACAGCGGTCCAGCAGCGAAAGCATGGGAGCCCCCCGGTCCGCAAACAGCCGTACATAGCCATAAGGATAAGCCAGGGTCAGGGCCTGCCGTACCTTGTCCAGTGCGGTGGCTGCATCGCCCATCCGCTCGCAGGCCAGTGCCCCGTCCAGCAGATATTCGATGCGGTCGATGGGGCGGCAGTCCCCTTCGATCATGTGCAGCAGTTCCTCGGTAAGCATGGCGGCTTCTCTGAACCGGCCCAGCGCCAGATAGACCTGCGCTTTGGTCTGCAGCACATAGGCATTGTCGGGGCAGCAGTGGTCCAGTTCGGCCCCCTCGTACCGGGCAGCCCACTGTTCCGCCTTTTCCACCCGCCCCCGGCTGATGTCCAGCCGGGTGATCAGTGCTTCGGCGTTGGGGATCAGCCAGGAGGCATCTTCTTTTTCCAGCGTCGCCAGCAGTCTTTCGGCCAGTTCCTCCGGCGGTTTGGCCGCCGGGTCCAGACGGTGCAGCCAGACCGTCAGGGCAAGACCGGCAAACCGGATCTCGGGATCGGGTGCATTTTTGGCCCCTACCACCTGCAGAGCAGCGTTGTTGATGTCGTTCTTCAGATACAGCAATTCCGCACAGGCGGCGGCTGCCGCTCCCTCTCCGCCAAAAGGCAGCAGGGCGCCCAGCATGGGCCGCACAATGCTGCTGACTGCCCGCCAGTTGCGTCCCCACTGGGACAGGTCCTTGGCACCGTTCAGCACGCTGGGCCGCCCGCCGGTGGCACTGAAGACCAACTGGGGCACCGCACCGTGCAGTTCGTTATACAAGACCGACAAAGTCAGCAGCATCTGGGCGTTGTCGGTTCCCCGTTTGAGCAGGCAGGCCGTGCTCAGCAGATTTTCCACCTTCTGGCGTTCGGGGGTATTTTCCCGGCTGTGTTCCCGCACAAAGGTCAGCGCCGCAAAACCTTTGCGCATCTGCTCCCGGTCTCCCAGCCCGGCTGCCAGCTGAATCCTGCGCGCACACAAAAGCGGGCGGGTCAGCCGCAGTTCCTCCGGCAGAAGAGAAAACAGCCGGATGGCCTTCTCCCTCTGGTTCCAGGGCAGACGCTGTACATCGGTCTGTTCCAGAATCGCGGCCGCATCATTCCATTCTTCCTGACGAATATGTTCCTCCATAACTTCCAGAGTTATATCGGGGTTAGCCATATCGTTCCTCCTTGCTTGTGTGCACCATGGCTGCGGATGCCGCTGCAAAAAAATTACAGCGGCATCCTCAAAAATATATACTTTTTTGCAAAAGGCTATTTTTTTCCAATATATCATAAATGAATTTTTTTGCCATCACCCGTGAAGGGGGGCAAAACGGGCAGGGTATTACCCCGGCGGCCTAGCTCGAAACGGCCCCCGAAACGGGTAAAAAAATACCGCGCACTCCCTCGAAAGAGGATTGCGCGGCAACAAAAAACGGCTCCCGAAAGCAGGAGCCGTTTTCTTATTGCAGCATAAACTGTCTGAGGTCCTGACGCTGGCTGACATCAAGTTTTTGCAGCACCAGGGAAATGTAATGCTTGACTGTGTTGGGAGAGATATTCATGTGCTCGGCGATCTCCTGGTTGGTCCAGCCCCGGGCAGCCAGCATGGCCACGGCAAATTCGGTGGTGGTCAGGTTGTCCGCCACGTCGTGGCCGGTGGCGGGGTTATGGATGCGCCGCCACCCCGCCGAAAATCGGTAGGTGATCTCAATGATCCGCTTGAAATCCTCCGGCCAGTCCTTCTTGATGACGGCCTCCAGCATGCCGCCCAGCAGGCCGTGATGTTCCCCGAATCCTTCGATGAGATCGTCGGGGCGGGCCAGGTCCCAGGCCGCCAGCAGATGGGCCTGGGCTTCCTCCGGTCGGCGCAGGCTCATATTGTCCATCACAGCCACCAGATGCAGGTAAATGGAGGGTATCGGGTACACTTTATTCTGCATGGCCAGGGTCGCTTCCACCACACCCAGGCTTTTGGCATAATCTCCCTGCAGGTAGATGTAATGGGCATGCACATACATGGAAAAAGCCCGCAGACCCGGCGGCAGCAACGGCAGACATTCTTCGACCGGCGGCAAATTTTCAGGCAGAGGCAGGTGCAGCAGCACTGCCGCTGCACTGGCCGCAAAGCCTTTGGCCGCCATCAGCTGCAGGGAATTCGTGCTGTCGGTAGCGTCCAGAGTCCGGTTCAGCTCGTTCAGAGTGTAGCTGGCCCGCTGAATCTGCCCCAGCGAAAGATTGGCATATGCGTAAATCAGGCAGGCGGAAAGGCGTACCTCCATATCCTTGTCTGCAAGATGCAGTTCCACTTCCCGCACGGCCTGCTCCGCCTGGCCGCTGAAATAATGGTATTCCGCCCAAGCAATATCCTTGCGTGGCCCGTCCGGCATGGCGCGGATGGTTTCCAGGCAGTGCCCAGGCTGAAAGGGAGTGTTGAGCAGCGGCATCAGCCCCGCACCTTCCAGGGCGGGTTCCCGTTTTGCTGCCGGTTCAGGGGCTGCCTCCCCCCTTTGTCTGCGGGGATCTTCCGGCTTTTCCACGTCGGCCGGTATCTCCCAGGAGACGCCAAACTTCCGAGCACCCGGTATGCGCCCCGCCGCACAGTACTTCTGTACCCGGCGTTCAGATATTCCCCACTTCTCGGCAAACTGCCGCACCGTTATGTACTCCATTCCGGCTCCTCCCGTTACATCGTCACACAAACCTGTTCGGCGTTCCGTACACTTTCCTGTTATAGCCGAAGGGTTTCCGACGTCTTTCCGTATAGTATTCGGACCTGCGTACACTTTTATTATACTCGCTTCGATTCGATTTGACAAGCCGTGAAAAATTGTTCAAAATTTTCCGCCATTTTTCAGCACTTTTTCTGTTGCTTTTGGTTATCTTTACCACATCTTTTATCTCTTGTTCACACGCAAAAAACGGACGGTCCCCCCTCTGTTCTGACAGAAGGACGCCGTCCGTTTTGCAATATTTTTTCTTTAGAGGTCAGATTTCGGACCCTCGGGGACCCGACGCGGTTCGTTTGCGATAGACACGGTACGCCACCACTGCGGTGACCACCTCGGTGATCCAGAACGCATGCCATACGCCGTTGGCCTGCCAGAAGCGGCTGAGCACAAATGCCGCCGGGATGATAAAGACCGTGTAACGCATCAGCGAGATGATCAGCGATGCACCGCCCATCCCAAGGCCTTCCAGTGCGCCGGAGGAGATGACCGACACCGCCGAGATCAGAAAGCCCACACTGATGATGCGCAGGGCGGTGCCGCCGGCGGCGATGGTCTCGGCATTGGAAGAGAACAGGCCGATGAGTTCTTCGGGAATAAGCTGGCAGAGCACAGTGCCCACCGCCATGATGGCGGCGGCCAGGGCCAGGGTGACCCGGTAGATGCGGCGTACCCGGGCATGCTCCCCGGCGCCGTAGTTATAGCCGATGATGGGTCGCATGCCCTGCACTATGCCGTTGGCGGGCAGATACAGGAAGGTCTGCAGCTTATAGTACACACCCAGTACCAGCACGTATACCTGAGAGTAAGCCGCCAGAATGACATTGAGGGCAGAGATCAGCAGCGAGGGCAGCGCCAGGTTGAGGGAGGCGGGCACCCCCACCGCGTACAAGCGGCTCAGGATACGCCTGTCGGGGCGCAGCGCCTTGGCAGAGATGCGGATATTCAGCGGGCGTACCGTGTAAAACACCAGATACAGCACCAGACTGATCACCTGGCCGATGCCGGTAGCCCAGGCTGCGCCTTCAATACCCATGCGGGGCACCGGGCCCAGTCCGAAAATCATAATGGGGTCCAGGATGATGTTGGCCACACAGCCGCAGAGCATGCTGACCATGGTCAGCACCATCTGCCCCGCCGCCTGGTAGATCTTTTCAAAGGACATGGCCAGGGCGATGATCACCGCAAAGCTGAAAGCAATACGGGAATACCGCACCCCCAGGTCGATGACCAGGGTATCGGTGGTGAAGAAGGACAAAAAGGCGGGCATACCGGCAATGCAGACGGCGGTAAGCACCAGTCCGTGCAGGGCATTGCAGGCCATACCCTGGGTGGCGGCCCGGTCGGCCTTATCGTTTTCCCGTGCGCCCAGATAGTAGGAAATGACGGCGTTGATGCCGATGGCAAAGCCGATGGTCACCGCGTTGATGAGGTTCTGCACCGGGAATACCAGCGAAAGGGCGGTCATGGCCTGTTCACTGATGCGGGCCACAAAATAGCTGTCCACGATGTTGTACAGTGACGACACCATCATGGAGAGCACCATGGGCAGCGACATGGACAGCACCAGGGGCAGAACGGGTCTTTGTTTCATGAATGTTTGTTCCATTGGTTCGGGTATTCTCCTTTATTTTCGGGACACAGGCACAAAAAAAAGCCACACGCACTTGCCCAAAAGGCAGGTTCGTGTGGCGAAAAGTAACCTACTACCTAAAATCCACATCCGTCCATGCGGGACGGTTTATACCTATATGGTAGCGCCGGACGGCAAAAATGTCAAGCGGCAGCAGGACGGAAAATCCTGGCAAAGCGGTTCAGACATTCAGGTCTTCAAAGAAACTGAAGTTGTTTTTGCCATGACGCTTGCTGTGGTACATGGCCGTATCTGCCTGGCTGAGGGAACGGGCGTAGTCGAAATGCTCGCTGGTGACCAGAGTCAGGCCCATGCTGCAGGTCAGCATGTTGTGGGAGTTGGTACGCAGCTGTTCCAGGAAGTGGGTCAGGCGCTGTTCCAGGCTTTCCCGCGGGATGCTGCCCCGGATGTATACCAGAAATTCGTCCCCGCCCATACGGCCGATGACATCCCCCTTGCGGAAGGTCTGAAGCAGCTGGTGAGAGACCATCTTCAGCATGGTATCCCCTTCCATGTGCCCGTGCATATCGTTGATCTGCTTGAAGTCGTCCACGTCCAGCAAGAGCAGATACCCGCAGGGGCTGGCGGTGGATTCGATGATACTGCGGGTCATTTCCCGCTCAAAGGCGGAGCGGTTGTAGATGGCGGTGAGAGGGTCGCGGTTAGCGGCATCCAGCTGTGCCAGTTCCCGTTCCTTCTCGGCATTAACATCCTTGAGGTACAGGAGGGCATACACACTGCCGGACATCTGTTCCCGGAAGAGATAGACGGTCAGCTCCACCCAGTGCAGTTCATTGCCGATGTTGCGGCGATAGTAGAACCGGTGGTTCAGGTTGCCTTCGGCAAACATTTTTTCCCGGGCAGCGGCGTTTCCGTATTCCTGCAGGACCCGCATTTCCTCCTTGGTCAAGCTGTTGGCCAGCGCCTTGGTCAGTTCCTGGAAGAAGTGCCGGCCGGTATGCAGGTAGTCTTTCTCATGGCAGTGCCAGACACCGCCCGCCGCCTGCAGGTCGTCCCGATCCAGATCCACCTCCGCATAGGCGATGGCTTCAGACAACAGCACCTGATAGAAGCGGCGCATGCGCATGTATTCCACTTCCTGGTCCCGCTGGGCCCCCATAGGCTCCACCATGACCAGAATGGTGTCCAGGTCCTGCAGTTTCTGGCTCAGATGCTGCAGGGTCAGGCGGAACCATTCATAGTTGCCACTCTTGCCCCGCAGCTGCACCTGCAGCCGGCCCAGTTCATCCCGCATGCGAAGGCGGGAAAAAGCTTCGGTAAAGGCCTGGGCAAAGGCAGGATGCACCAGGCCGCTTTCGATCCACCCCTGCGGGAAATGCTGTTCCTGCTGGGCTTCGCCCTGAAGCAGCACCCGCCGGGTGTGGAAGAAAATATTGCCGGTGAGCTCGTTGAACTCGAAAATGTCCCGGTCGCAGGCGGCCGGCAGATAGGGCCGCTGCTCCACGTCGTCCACAATGCGGTGGTAACCTTTCAGGCAGATGCAGCCGTTTTCGTCGGCGGTACGCACACCGGTGCAGCGGACCATCACATCCCCGCGCAAAGGGTGTTTCCAGGTATATTCCAGCTGCACCACCTTGCCGGAATCCACCATATTCTGCACAGAGCGGTCCACATATTCATAGTAACCGGGGTTGATGCGGGTATACCAGAAATCGTAGTATTCCGCCGGGCTCAGGCTGCGGTCCACACCCATGGCCACGTTCATGGTGTCATCACCCAGCATCTCCCGCAGGTTGGCGGCAGCGTCCAGGTAGATGACCCACAAACCCAGCCCCAGGCGGGAGAAAACATCCCGGTTTTCGGCCCGGAGAAGTTCCTGATAGCGGTGTTCATTGCGCTGCTGGTGCAGCCGGGTGATGAGGAAATGGGCCAGGACCCGGATCTGGGAATCATCCCGGATGGAATGCCGGGGGTTATCCACCCCGATAAAGCCCACCGTACTGCCGCCGTCCCGCAGGGGCACAGCGATCAGCCGAGTGATGTTCTGCGCCTGCAGGGTCTGCCATTCATCGGGACTTTTGTCCCGGATGGTATCGATATTGAGAAGCACGACGGTGCGGTTGCGGGCAAACTGTTCCATCCAGCGCTTCACCGCTTTGGGCGGCACCTTTTGCAGGTTTCCGTGCTGGGGTTCCACACCGGGGGCGCACCATTCAAAGGTGTTGTCCCAGAATCCCGGCATGCTGGGGGTGGGCTGGAACAGATAAGCACGGTCCGCCTGATAATACTGCCCCACCGAGGCCAGCACCTTGTCCACCGCTTCGTCGTAGCGGCTTTCCCCGGCCAGGATGGCGGTATTTTCCACGATTTTCTGGGCAAATTCCAGCCGTTCGCCGGTGTCCCGGCTGACGTTTTCGTGCTTGGTGATGTCCGACGCGATCTCCAGCCGGACCAGACGGCCGCTGTATTCGATCAGCTTGTCCCGCAGAAGGAAGTGGCGGTTGCAGTATTCGTTGTAATGGTCCCAGACATAGAAACCGTCCTGGCGCAGCTGGGCATTGGTGCAGTTGGGGCAGGGGGTATCCCGGCCCTGCAGCACCCGGTAGCATTTGCGGCCCTGATAGTCCCGCACACCGAACAGGCTCTGTCCCGCCGGGTTCAGGTAGTACAGTTCATAGGTTTCGGGGTCGCTGATATAGTAGATATTGCTCTCGGAATTGAGCACCTTCAGTGCCAGTTCACTCTCGCTGCAGGGACTGCCGGATATGGGCGGACGGGAACGGGTGGCATTGAAGCGCCGGATCTGCTCCTGGCGTTCCAGGTAGGCGGCGCTGTCCGTTTCCATGAAAAGTTCTTCCAGCTGTTTGGGTGTACCGGGACGTCCCACCAGGTACCCTTGCAGCAGCATGGGGTGCAGTTCCTGCAGCACCCGCAGTTCATCCTCGCTTTCCACGCCTTCGCAGCACACACGGATGCGGCTGCTGTCCGCCAGCTGGATCATGTTGCTCAGCAGGCGGTAGTTGTAGGCACTGCGGTGGATGTTGTTGATGAACATGCCGTCGATCTTGATCTCGTCCACTTCCAGGTCTTTCAGGCGGCTCAGGCCGGAATACCCGGTGCCGAAATCGTCTACCGAAATCTCGATGCCGTTGAGTTTCCAGAGGCGGAAAATCTCATTGATGCGGGCATATTCCATCAATTCCAGGCTCTCGGTAACTTCCAGGGTCAAGGCGCTGCCGGGCAGGCCGCTTTCAGCCAAAGCATCCAGCACATCCTGGGCTATCCCCTCCTGATACAGCTGGGCAAAAGAAAGGTTGACGCTGATGTGCATATCCGGCACACGGGCCCGCCACGCCTTGCACTGGGCCAGGGATTGCCGCAGCACCCACAGCCCCACCTTGCCGATGAGCCCCGACTGTTCCAGCAGCGGGATAAATTCCACCGGGGATATGACTCCGCGCTGTTCCGAGCGGTAACGCAGCAGGGCCTCGGCGCCGTACAGGCGGCCGCTGTTGGTGCGCACCTGGGGCTGGTATGCCAGAAAGAAGCCCCGGAAGTCGCTCTCCACGCTGCGCTTCATCTCATCCTTGAGTTCCAGGGCGGAGATTTCCTTCTCGTAGTCTTCCGCCGAGAAAAAGACGATCTTGTCCCGTCCCTGCCGTTTGGCCGCCGCCAGGGTGACTTCGGCATACTGATACAAGGTCTCGGCGTCGGGAATCTTGTAGGTTTGCAGCGGCACACACCCGGCAGACAGGGTGCAGCAGTCGGTCAGACGCTGCTGCACATACCGGAACACCTGGGTGACCTTTTCCTCATCGGTATGGGGCAGTATGGCAGCATAGCAGTCCCCCACCGTATGGTAGACACGTTCCCGGCCGTAGACCGCTTCCTCAAAAGCGGCATAAAGGCGGGCCAGCAGGTCATCGCCAAAGCTGCGCCCATGCTTGAGGTTGATACTCCGCAGGTTATCCACGCCGATGACCAGCAAACTGGCGGGCATTTTTTCCGCCAGATACACTTCGGCATCCTGCTTCAGGCGGTTCAGGTCAAACACATCCGGCCGCTGGCCCGGTTCCGCCTCACTGACAGAAATGCGGCCGATCATCCATACCGGCTGTCCCTTTTCATTCAGCTGGCTTTTGCCGCAGCTGCGCACCCAGATATATTCTCCCGTCTTGGCCCGCAGACGGTATTTGCCGTCATAGGTATCGGTTTCGCCCCGGCTCAGGCGGTGAAACTGCATGGTGACAATAGGCCGGTCCTGAGGATGCACGATCTCATACAGAGCGTGGGGGGTGCAGGTATCATCTTCTGCGCGGGGCAGCGCAAAGCGGTCCCACGTATTGTGAGAAAACAGCGCGATCCTGCCGGCAAAGTCGTAGCAGAAATAATATTCATGAGAGCTTTCGCCCAGGAAATTCAGGGCGTCGCGGGAATCCCGCGAAATCTGCTGCAAATCAAAAAGCATGAGCGTCACCCGGATCATTTTTTGGCGTTGCGGCGCCGTATACCGCGCCCGTCACAACACCATACCAGTATTCATTATAGCAAAGGCCCCCTCGAACTGCAAGCCGAGGGGGGCTTGTTGCCGGGCTGCAAGGGCTGTTATAATGAAGAAAAACCACCGAAAGGAGTGTCCTCATGCCCCGCTTTTTCCGTATCGGGGAACTGGCCCGGCTGTACGGGGTCAGCCCCGATCTGCTGCGCTATTACGAGCAGCAAAATCTGCTGTGTCCCCGCCGCACCGAAAACGGATACCGGATGTACAGCATCGAAGACATCTGGCGGCTGAATGTCATCCGGGACCTGCGCACCCTGGACATCCCGGTGGAGACCATCCGATCTTATCTGGAAGACCACAGCGCCGCCACCACCCGCCAGTTACTGGAGGATGAACTGGCGCTGCTCAACACCCGCATCCGCCGGCTGGAGACCCTGCGGGGCACCGTACAGCGGCGGATGGAGAGCTGTGACCGGGCATACAGCCTGCCGTTGGGGGAATGTTTTGAGCAGAAGTTCCCCGCCCGCCGCTGCCATGCCCTGCATCAGCCCTACCGCACCGACGCCGAGATGGACCCCCTGATCCAGCAGCTGCGCCGTTTTGACCCCGACCACCTGTATGTGTGGGGCAATGACGGTATCGGCTCCTTTGTGGACCTGGATGCCGCCGGGCAGGGGGACTGCCAGCGGTACACGGGGGTGTTCATCCTGCACCCGGCAGGCGAAAGCACCCTGCCCCGGGGGCAGTACCTCTGCCTGGCCTATCGGGGGCCCAATGACCAGAACCATACCCTGGTGCCCCGCCTGCTGGCCGAAGCCGACGCCCGGGGATACCGCCCCCAGGGGCCGCTGCTGGAATTTCTGCTGGCAGACATCCACATTTCCGGCGACGATGCCGACCATGTGACCGAACTGCAGCTGCGGGTACGCCCCGCCGAAGGCTGAAACAAAAAACAAGCCGCTCCCCTGCCGGGGAACGGCTTGTTGTATTTACAGGGTCCGGGCCTCGTGGTTTCAGTTGTTGGTGTACTCGTCCGCCAGAGCCGCCAGAATGCGGGGGCTGGTCTCCCGGGTATCGGTCATGCGGATGGCATTGCGCAGCGGCAGCACCGCACGGGGAGAAACGGACAGTTCATCGATGCCGATGGCCAGGAAGGTCTCGGTCAGGGTCAGGTCAGCGCCCAGCTCACCGCAGATGCCGACCCAGATGCCGTTCTTGTGAGCGTTGTCCGCCACCATCTTGAGCATGCGCAGCACCGCCGGATGATGGGGATCATAGAAGCGGCCCAGATCGTTGTTCTGGCGGTCGCAGGCCAGGGTGTACTGGGTCAGGTCGTTGGTGCCCACGCTGAAGAAGTCCACTTCCTTGGCCAGGCGGTCGCTGAGCATGACGGCGGCGGGGGTCTCGATCATGATACCCACTTCCACGTCGTCACCATAGGGAATGCCCTCGGCCTTCAGTTCCCGCTTCACATCTTCGCACTGACGCTTGGCTTCCCGCACTTCCCACACGTTGGTGACCATGGGGAACATGATGCGCAGCTTGCCGAAAGCGGAAGCGCGGTACAGAGCGCGCAGCTGGGTGTGGAACACTTCCGGACGGGTCAGGCAGATACGCAGCGCGCGCATGCCCAGGGCGGGGTTTTCCTCATGAGGCAGGTTGAAGTAGCCGATCTGCTTGTCAGCGCCGATGTCCAGGGTACGGATGATGACTTCCTTGCCGTCCATATCGGCCAGAACCTGCTTGTAAGCCTCAAACTGCTGGTCCTCGGTGGGATAATCCTCGCAGTTCAGGTAGAGGAATTCGCTGCGGAACAGACCGATGCCGCCGCCGTCGTTGACCTGCACGGCATGCACGTCCTCGGGGCTGCCGATGTTGCAGTACACCCGGATGGTCTTGCCGTCCTTGGTGATGTTGGGCTGGCCCTTGAGGGTTTCCAGCAGACGCTGCAGGCGCAGCTGTTCTTCCCGCTTTTTCAGCAGCTTGTCCCGGGTCATGTCGTCGGGATCGATGACCACGCTGCCGGTGGCACCGTCGATGATGACCTGGCGGCCTTCATATTCCGGCTTGAGGGCGTCGCCCACGCCCACGATGGCGGGGATGCCCATGGTGCGGGCCAGGATGGCAGTGTGGCTGGAACCGGAACCGCCCGCGGTGATGAAGCCCAGGATCTTGGACTTATCCAGCTGGACGGTCTCGGAAGGAGCCAGGTCATCGGCGGCCAGCAGAACCGGCACGTCGGAGGCGATGCCGCCCTGCACCGCGCCGCCCAGAATGGGCAAAAGGCGGCGGGACACGTCCTTGACGTCGGCGGCACGGGCCTGCATATAGCTGTCGTCCATAGCCTCGAACATCTCGGCAAACTGCAGAGAGGTGTCGGCGATGGCGGCTTCCGCATTCATCTTTTCGTTGGTGATGCGGTCCTCGATGGCCTCTTCGTAATCCAGGTCCTCCACCATCATCTGGTGGGTCTCAAACAGCATGGCGGCCTCATCACCGGCTTCGGCACGGGCCTTTTCGGCCAGTTCGCCCAGCTGTTCGATGGCGCCGGTCTGGGCACCCTTAAAGCGATGCCATTCAGCGTCGGTATCCTCCACGGTATAGCGGGGGATGGAAGTCTTGGCGCGATGATAGAAATACAGCGGACCAACGCCCACGCCGGACGATACGCCCTTGCCTTGAATACTGATCATTGGCGTTCACCTCGTTCAATAACATAGCAATACGAAAAAGCGACCAGCCAGACGGCTGGCCGCAACGGAGTCGGGCAGAAATTTACAGGTTGGCCTTGAAGAAAGCTTCCAGAGCAGGAGCTGCGGTCTCTTCGTCGGCACCTTCCACGGTGACGGTGACGGTATCGCCGCACTTGACGCCCATGCCCATGAGGGCCATCAGCTTCAGAGCGTTGACAGACTTGTCCCCCTTGGTGATGGTGACGGTGCTCTCATATTTCTTAACTTCCTTGACCAGCAGGCCGGCCGGACGAGCATGAATACCGACGGCTTCCTGAATGGTATAAGTGAATTCTTTCATAGTTATTTCCTCCCATACGCCGCTGACGCAGCGTGAATGTTTGTCTATATAGTACCATGTTCGGCGCGCAACGTCAACCAAAACCGGGCACAAACTCTTGCGCTTTTTCGTTCTTTTTGTACATAGGTGAAATTTTTGTCAAAATCAGTTGTTCAAAAAGCCGCACCCGTGTCCATGAAAAGGGTCCGGGTACAGCTCCCCTTTCAGCCCTGGATGAGGCCCAGACGCAGGAAGGCATTGTACAGCCCGTCCTGTTCCACATCATCGGTGACAAAGTCGGCGGCGGTGCGGATCTCCGGCCCGCCGTTGCCCATGGCCACCCCCACGGCACAGGCTTCCAGCAAAGGAACATCCACCTTGGCATCCCCAAAGCCGATGGTGTCGGCCCGGTCGGCCCCCAGATGTTCCAGCAGCACCTGCACGGCGTGGGCCTTGGTGATGCCTTTTACGCCCAGGTCTCCAAAGAGGGCGGTCTCTCCCCTGCCGCCCCAGGTACCGGGCTGCAAATCGGGAAATTCCCGCGCCGAGTCCAGGTGATCCTGATAGCTGCTCAGAATAAAGCTGATCTTGTTCACGTCGTCCCGGTAGAGGTCCCCGCCCTGCTGGTCAAACCGCAGATCGGGGAATATCTCCCGCACCGTCTTGCCGGTAAAGTCATGGCCCTTGCGGCGGGTGTATTCCAGCAGGGTGGGCAGGGCCACCTCCTCAAACCGCTCGCTGGCAAACAGGCCGTTGTTGCTTTCCAGATAGAATTCCAGGCCACGGCCATGGAGCCAGTCCACCACACGGCGGCACTGTTCCAGGCTCAGCAGCTGGTGCATGATGACCTTGCCGTCATCCTCCACATAGCTGCCGTTGCCCCCCAGCAGGCCGTTGATGCCCAGGTCCCACAGCGTGGGCTGCACTTCGGCCCGGCTGCGGCCGGTACACAGATACACCCTGTGGCCGTTGGCCCGCGCCTGGCGCACTGCCAGGGCTGCGGAGTCCGGCAGACGGTTTTCGTAATCCACCAGGGTACCGTCCACATCCAGAAAAATAATTTTGCACATGATGGGTAATTTCCTTTCCTGTTGCAAAAACAGCAGGGCACACCAGGCCACAGCCCGGCGTGCCCCGTGCTTTTATGATGAAATGGCGAATGTCAGAATCAGGTCAGGTCCTCGCCGTTGGTGGCGATGACCTTCTTGTACCAGTAGAAGGAGTCCTTGCGCAGGCGGCTGTAATCGCCGGTGCCGTCATCATACTTGTTCACGTAGATGAAGCCGTAGCGCTTGGCCATCTCACCGGTGGAAGCGGAAACCAGATCGATGCAGCCCCAGGGGGTGTAGCCCATCAGGTCCACGCCGTCCTTCACGGCTTCGGCCATCTGCTCGATGTGCTGGCGCAGGTAATCGATGCGGTAGCTGTCATGGACGGTGCCGTCGGCTTCCAGGGTGTCCCGGGCGCCCAGACCGTTCTCGACGACCATCAGAGGAATACGATAGCGGTCGTAAATCTCGTTCAGGCTGTAACGCAGACCCTGCGGGTCGATCTGCCAGCCCCACTCGGAGGCCTTCAGATACGGGTTCTTGAACCCGCTGGCCACGTTGCCGTCGGTCTTGGCGGCATCCTTGTGGGTGGTGATGCAGTTGGACATGTAGTAGCTGAAGGTGTAGAAGTCCACGGTGCCTTCCTTCAGGATCTGCTCATCGCCGGGCTCCATGTGGATGGTCACGCCCAGTTCCTCCCACAGGCGCTTGGCAAAGGCCGGGTATTCGCCCCGGACCTGCACGTCGGAGCAGTACCAGTTGGTCTTGCGCATGGCCTGCTGGTTGGCCAGGATATCGGCCGGGTCGCAGGTATAGGGGTAGGAGGTGATGAAGCAGTCCATGTTGCCCATCTTGTATTCGGGGTAGTTGTCGTGGGCGTACTTCACGGCCAGCGCGCTGGCAATGAACTGATGATGCAGGGCCTGCAGGCGGGTCTGGGGATCATCGGGCATGGCCACGGCGGGGCCGCGGTACCCCTGGCAGGTGCCCAGGGAGAGCACCGCGCCGAAGGGCATCATGCCGGCGTTGATCTCGTTGAAGGTCAGCCAGTACTTGACCTTGCCCTGGTACCGGGCAAAGATGGTCTTGCAGTAGTTCATGTAGAAGTCCACCAGCTTGCGGTCCGCCCAGCCGTTGTACTTCTCCACCAGGGCGTAGGGCAGTTCATAGTGGCTGATGGTGACCAGGGGTTCGATGCCGTACTTCTTGCAGCAGTCAAAAACCTTGTCGTAGAACTCCAGACCCTTTTCGTTGGGCTCGGTCTCCTCCCCGGTGGGGAAGATGCGGGTCCAGTTGATGGAGGTGCGGAAGGTCTTGAAGCCCATCTCCGCAAAGAGGGCGATGTCCTCCTCATAGTGATGATAGAAGTCGATGGCCTCATGGCTGGGATAGAATTTATCCGGCTCGATGGAGGTGGTCAGCAGTTTGGGGGTGGTGTGGGTACCGTTGGTGCACATGTCCGGAATGCTGGGACCTTTGCCGTCCGCATCCCAGGCACCTTCAAACTGGTTGGCGGCACAAGCACCGCCCCACAGGAAATCTTTGCGAAAGACCGAAGCCATAAAAGAATACCTCCCGTTTTTGGGTTGTTGATAAATCGGGCCGACGGCCGGCACCTTGGGGCGTGCCGCCGGGGCCTGTTTGGATACAGGGGATGCCGATTACTTCTTGGCGGGTTCGTCCTTGTACAGCACCCAGGTGAGCACAAAGCCGATGACAGAAGCGATCACGGTACCGATGACCACGTAGATCAGGCTCTGGATACCGGTGTTGCCCACGGTATCGATGTAGCTGGGCAGACCGAACAGACCCAGACCGCCCATGGTGTAGCTGCGGGCGCCCATGAAACCGATAAAGCCGCCGCCGATGGCACCGCCGATGCAGGAGTAGATGAAGGGCTTCTTCTTGGGCAGGGTCACGCCGTAGATGGCGGGTTCGGTGACACCGAAGATACCGGAGATGAAGGCAGGCAGAGCGATCTTCTTCAGCTTGTCGTCACGGGTCTTGAGCAGCATGGCCAGAACCACGAAGGTCTGGGCGAAGGAAACGCAGAAGTAGGGGCTGAGGATGAAGTCATAACCCAGGGTAGCATAGTTGATAAGACCCAGAGGAACCAGGCCCCAGTGCAGGCCGAAGATGACCAGAACCTGCCAGAAGGCACCGATGAGCACGCCGGCGATGAGGCCGCCCACCACGGGAATGCCGTAGATGGCGCTGAAGATGGCGGTGAGCAGGTTGCACAGGATCGTGGCGATGGGGCCAATGACCAGGTAGGTCAGGGGGACCATGACGACCAGGGTGACAAAGGGCACAACGAAGAGCTTGATGACATCGGGGATCACTTTACGCAGCCACTTTTCCAACATGGCGCCCAGGGCGCAGGCGATGATGATGGGCACAACGGAGCTGGTGTAGCCGGAAGCGGGCATGATGACCGGGATGCCCAGGAAGGTGGTGTAGTAGCTCATCTCAAAGGCAGTACCGGCAAACAGGGTGCCCAGCACTTCGCCGCCGGTGATGTTGACCATGGCGGGATAGCACAGCGCGATGCCGATGGCCATGCCGATGAACTCATTCATCTTGAACTTCTTGGCGGCGGTGTAGCCCAGGATGATGGGCAGGAAGTAGAAGAAGCCGTCGCCCACAGCGTACAGGACCTGATAGGTGCCGCTGGTTGCCGGCAGAATATTCAGGAAGGAGAACAGAGCCAGCAGGCCCTTGATGATGCCGGTGGCGGCCAGCACGCCCAGGGTGGGCTGAATGACGCCGGAGATCATATCGATGAGGATGCTCACGGGGCTCTTTTTGCCGCCGTCGGATTCACCGTCGTCCACGGCGTTGCCGTCCTCGTCCACGGTGCCGGCGCCCTGGAAGTGACCCACTTCCAGAACGGCGTCGTAGACATCGGCCACATTGTTGCCGATGACGACCTGGTACTGGCCGCCGGACTGCATGACCTTGATCACGCCGTCGGTGGCTTCCAGCACGTCCTTGTTGGCTTTGGATTCATCTTTCAGCTTGAAGCGCAGCCGGGTGATGCAGTGAGCCACGCTATTGATATTGGATTTGCCGCCCACGTTCTGGATGATGATGCGGGCGAGGCCGTCGTATTTACTGGGCATAAGACGATTCTCCTTTACTGTCTTGTGAGTCTGTTCGGTCAGTTCGATCCTGACGCGGCCGTTCTGCAGCGTACAGCCCGCAACACCCGGCAGTCTGGCCAGGGCATTGGGGTCTGCCAGGCTTTCGTCCTTGACAGAAACCGAAAGGCGGTTGCCCCTGCGGGAGGCCCCCACAATGTTGGCCTCGCCGCCCAACGGCGGCAGAAATTCCCGGGGCAGATTACCCGGGGTCTGATTTGGCTCCATAGTGGTCACCTCTTGTTCCGTAATGGGGACCGCGTTACCGCGGAAAATGTATATGCACCGCCCTCGCGCGCCGGGCGTAGACATACCGACATCAAAAACCGGAAAAACCGGCAAAAAAAGAACCCAAACCACGACCGTACAGCACCTGCCGCGGCAAAAGCCGCCGGGTGTGCGGAAAATGTTTTGGGTGACGCCCCGCAAACAATGTGCGGGTAACGATCCTGTGTGTATTCGGTTCAGGCATCCTCGTCCGGCTGCTGCTCGGACTTGACGCGGTGGATGTGCATGGTCAGGTACAGTTCCTCTTCATCGGTGCAGTTCCAGCCGTAGCGGTTCCGAAGATAATCGGAGAGCTGACGGGTGCAGGTGTAGATCTCGGGATACTGGCGCCGCACCGTCAGGAACAGATCACGGCTTCCGGCATCGGCGGGCAGGGGCTTGCCCTGCATCATCCGCTGCACCAGATACCGCAGGTGCATGGCAAAGCGGGAATAGCTGAAGCTGTCCCGGTCCAGGGTAATGCCGAAGGACTTTTCCACCATCTCGGTGAGTTCCGAGATGACCTGTGCGCTCTGCATGGTGGCATGCATATCGCCGTTTTCTGCCTCGGCGTTGATGATGTGAAGGGTGATGCTCACCGCTTCCTGGTCGGGAAGTTCCACCTGCAGGCGGCGGCGCAGCATGTGCAGGGCGCTGAGGCCCAGCTTGTACTCATTGGGGTACAGATGTTTTATATCATACGCAAGGGGCGTACGCAGGGTCATGCCCGCCCGGGTGCGCTGGATGGCAAAATTCAGATGGTCGGCCAGAATGAACGGCAGGTTGGGGTTCAGCGGACAATCCAGTTCTTCGTTGGCGTCCTCCGCAATATCATCCGCCGCCAGAAAAATTTCTTCCGGCACTTCCTGCAGAAGGGAGAAGTATTTGTCGTTCACATCATAGAAGGTTCGCTGCACCTTGCTCAGGTCCTGGAGGGTGTATGGGGTGGCCGGAAAGCCGATCCCCTTGCCGAACACCACCATTTCGCGGCCTTTGGCGTCGCGGGCCAGGGCAATATTGTTGTTGATCTTCTTGATGATTTCCATGCGCTCCCACCTGGTCGGAATCTTTGGCTGCAAGCTGTTTCTGTCAAAAAAAATAACCCCAAAGGCATACACGCCAGCCGACACACTTCAAGTTGAGTCGCTGAACACAAGTAATGCCTCGGAGGTGAGTAACAATCTTGTTCTGTATTTATGATACAAGGATATACAAGATTTGTCCATAACTTTTTTGAACAAATTTCATCTTGTTGATTTGTTCAATTTGTGCAAGAGCCTTCCAGAAGCGCCCGGATGGTATCCTCCGGCCGGGGGGTATGGCGGGGGTAGCGGGCCCGCAGTTCGGCGGCGGCGGTCTGCATGATATAGGGCTGGCCCACCAGATCCAGCATGGCCACGTCATTGTAATTGTCCCCGAAGGCCATCACATCGGCGGGGTCGATGCCCAGCACATCGCACAGGCTGCGCACCCCCACCCCCTTGTTGGCCAGGGTGGTATCGATCCAGAATGGCCCCGCCACGGCGGCGTTGGCCTGGGTCCATTTGGGCACAAAACGGTCCACGTACTCCCCCACCCCGCCGGGCAGATAGACGCTGACCTTGACGATATCCTCCGGGATCTGGGCCGGGTCGGTGATGACGGTGTGGTTGTTGCCGATCTGGTGGATGCGGTCGTGCACGCCCAGGCCCCGTTCCATGAGATAGCTCATGTTTTCACCGGAGAGCATGACCTCGCCCTTTCCTTCAGAACCGTTCCACATATCCCAGGCGATCTCCTCGGCCAGCTGCCGGGGCATGGGGGTTTTGGCAATGACCTTGCCCTCCCGGCAGACCACCCCACCGTTTTCACACAGGAACACACAATGCTCCGCCACCGGGGCAAACAGCTTGCGCAGGCTGGTATACTGCCGCCCGCTGGCCGGGCAGAACAGGATTCCCAGCCTGGCCAGAGCCCGAATCTGGTCGAATATCTCGCCGCCGATCTCGGTGCGGCCGTACTGCAGCAGGGTACCGTCCAGGTCGCTGCAGATCATCTTTACTGCCATGTTACTCTCCTTTCCCCTGCCCGTTTTCCCGGGCATGCCGCCGGGCCAGGGCCCGGTATTCCTCCACGTTGTGCGCCAGTTCCGCCGCCTGCTGTCCGGTCACAGTCCCCCGCACCTTGCCGGGCACCCCCATGACCACACTGTGGGGCGGGACGACGGTATTCTCGGTGACAAGGGCTCCGGCCGCCACCAGGCAGCCTTCCCCCAGCACCGCGCCGTTCAGTACGGTGGCATGCATGCCGATGAGGCAGTCGTCCCCCACGGTGCAGCCGTGGACCACCGCGCTGTGGCCGATGCTGACCCGTGCCCCGATGGTCACATCCAGACCGGTGCCGGTGTGCAGCACGGCGTTATCCTGCACATTGCTGTCCCGCCCGATGCGGATGCGGCCGGTATCTGCCCGCAGCACCGCACCGTACCAGACACTGCTGCCCTCTTCCAGAGAAACAGCCCCCGCCAGGGTGGCGTTGGGGGCCACAAAAGCCGCGTCCCCGTCCTGCGGGGTGTGGCCGTCAACCGTGATCACTGGCATGGTATCCCTCCCTTTTCTGCTCCCTATCATACAATACCGGACCGGGCCCTGTAAAGCACCGGCCGGGCAAACAAAAGCAGCCCCGCACGGGCGGGGCTGCGGCAGCGCTTACAGAACCTTGGACAGGAAGGTCTTGAGGCGCTCGTTTTCGATATTGCTGAAGAATTCCTGAGGCGGCTTGTCCACCTTCACGGTGCCTTCGTCGATGAAGATGACGCGGTTGGCCACTTCACGGGCAAAGCCCATCTCGTGGGTGACCACCACCATGGTCATGCCGCCGCGGGCCAGTTCCTTCATCAGTTCCAGAACTTCGCCCACCATTTCGGGGTCCAGGGCGCTGGTGGGTTCGTCAAAGAGCAGCACTTCCGGGTTCATGGCCAGGGCACGCACAATGGCGATGCGCTGTTTCTGACCGCCGGAAAGCATGTTGGGGTAGGCGTCGGCCTTGTCTGCCAGACCGATGCGTTCCAGCAGCTCCATGGCCTTGGCATCGGCGGTCTTCTGGTCCATCAGCTTCAGATGCACCGGAGCCAGGGTGATGTTCTTCTTCACCGTCAGATGGGGGAAGAGATTGAAATGCTGGAACACCATGCCCATCTTGGCGCGCATGGCGTCGATGTCCTTTTCGGTGACTTCCTGGCCGTCCAGCGTGACGGTGCCGCCGTCCGGCTCTTCCAGACGGTTCAGGCAGCGCAGGAAGGTGGATTTGCCGCAGCCGGAAGGACCGACCAGAACCACCACGTCGCCCTTGTTGATGGTCAGGTCCACGCCCTTGAGGACTTCCAGACCCTTAAAATTTTTCTTCAGACCTTTAACGACGATCACTCTGCGCCAGCCTCCTTTCAAACTTGCCCAACAGCCAGGTAAAGATCATGACCAGTACCAGATAGATCAGCGCGGTGCCCAGCAGGGGGTACATGCACTCGTAGGTGCGGCTGTAAATACCCTGGGCGGCATACAGCAGTTCCTTGCCGCCGATGACGGTGATAAGCGAGGTATCCTTGAGCAGGATGATGAACTCGTTGCCCAGAGCCGGCAGGATGGAGCGGATAGCCTGGGGAATGATGATCTTGATCATGGTGGTGATGTAGTTGAGGCCCAGGCTGCGGCCGGCTTCCATCTGGCCGGGGTCCACGGCCATCAGGCCGCCGCGGATGATCTCGGACACATAGGCGCCGGAGTTGATGCCCAGGGTGAGGGCGCCGACCATGGTAAAGTTACGGCTGGAGGCAAAGATGACCATGCCCATAATGAGCAGCTGCACCATCATGGGGGTGCCGCGGATGACGGTGACATACACCTTGAAGATGGCGTTCACCACGCCCAGCACCGCGTTGCGGTGATGGGGACGCTGCTGGTCGTGAGCCACACGGACCAGGGCAACGGTGCCGCCCAGGATCACGCCGATGGCCAGGGCAATGGCCGTGACCAGCAGGGTGGTGCCCACGCCCTCGATGTACTGCATCCAGCGGTCGTTGGCCAGGAACGCGCGGTAAAATTTGAGGAACGCGTCCTGCCAGGCAGTCAGATCCCCGCCGTTATCGGCCAGAGCCGACAGGATTTCAAACTGTTGGGTCAGGTATGCCATGAAGGAGCCGCCTTTCGTTAAAAATAGTAGAAACCACAAAAGAGGCGGCCCTTCCGGGACCGCCCCGCGGCGAAGTGCTCGCCGTTGTGTGATTATTCAGCGTCGGTGCTGATGTACTTGGAGATGATGGAATCGATGGTGCCGTCGGCCTTCAGCTCAGCCAGGGCGCCGTTGATGGCATCCAGCAGAGCGGTGTTGTCCTTGTTCACGCCGATGGCGTAATCCTCGTTGGCATACTCGGTGTCCAGGATCTTCAGACCGGGGTTGGCCTTGACGAACTCCTGAGCGGGAGCGTTGTCGATGACCACGCAGTCAACCTGGCCGTTCATCAGAGCCTGCACGGCGGTGATGCCGTTGTCGTAGGCGATGACGTTGTCCTCACCGAAACCGCCGTTTTCCGGGGTGTCGGAGCAGTAGATGTAACCGGTGGTGCCGGCCTGGGTGCCGATGAGCTTGCCTTCCATGTCATCGATGGAAGCAATGTCGGAATCCTCGGTCACGATAACGGACTGGATGCCGTTGGCGTAGGAATCGGTGAAGCTCATGACGGCCAGACGGTCCTCGGTGACGGTGACACCGGCCATGACCATGTCGCTCTTGCCCTGCTGCACAGCCAGCAGCGCAGCGTCAAAGTCCATATCGTCGATCTGCAGTTCCAGGCCCAGCTTTTCGGCAATGGCGCCGGCGATCTCCACGTCGATGCCCTCGAAGTCACCGCTGTCGGTGGTCATTTCGTAGGGAGGGAAGGCGGCGTTGGTGGACATGGTCAGCACGCCGTCGGTCACGGTGGTGAATTCGCCGGAAGCGGCAGCCTCAGAAGTAGCTTCCTCGGTGGAAGAAGATTCGGAGGCGGTGGATTCGCTGGTGGAAGCGGTGCTCTCGGAAGAAGCGCCGCAAGCGGTCACGCTGAGCACCATACCGGCGGCCAGCAGGATGGAAAGAAGCTTTTTCATGTGATTTACCCTCTTTTTATACAGTGTTCTGTTCTTTTCCCTCTGATTCCGGCGGACAGGTCCCGCCGGGATATCCCTTAGTATAGTGTTGTATTTATTCATTGTCAATGTATAAATATTACATGTTCACATTTTCGTCAGTTCGTGCAAATCCCTCCCGGAGTGCCGGAGGGTTTTTGGGCAGTTTGGGCAGGAAAAATGCCCGTTCCCTGCCCCGGTCGGGTGCAAAGAAACGGGCGTTCCAGTGTTTTTTTCGCAGAAGCGTCAAACCGGACCGGCTTCCTCCCGGGTATTCAGCCGGTAGCCGATCTTATACACGGTCTGGATCTCCTTTTCCAGGCCCAGCTTGCGGCGCAGGCGCTGGATATGTACATCCACCGTGCGGGTAGCTCCCTGGTAGCCGTAGCCCCAGGCGATCTCCAGCAGCTTGTTGCGGCTCAGAGCCAGGTTGCGGTTGATGACCAGGGTCTCCAGCAGGGAATATTCCTGCGGGGTCAGGGCCACCGCCCGGCCCCCGCGCAGGACCTGCCGCCCGGCCATGTCCACCTCAATATCATGGAAGTGGAATTCCCGCCCGGCGCGGGTGTTCTGGCCCAGCACCTGCTGCACCATGCCCATGAGTTCCATGACCTCAAAGGGCTTGACCAGGCAGCGGCGGCACAGCTCTGCCGGGCAGTCCGCCATCTCTCTTTCACTCACCAGCAGCACCACGGGGCAGTGGCTTTCCCAGACCTGCACGCCCTCAAACCCACCGGCGCCGGGCAAAGCCAGGTCCATCAGAATCAGATCATAGGTATTGCGGCGGACCAGGTCGGCCGCCTGCCGGGTGTTGTTTGCCTGGTCGCACCGATGTCCCACCAGACGCAGATTCACCGCCATGCGCTGTGCGATGGCGCGTTCGTTTTCAGCAATCAGGATCTTTGCCATACTTCAACAGCCTTCTTTACATAGAGATTTCCGCAAATTCCCCACATAACCCCTGCGGGCAGCGCATCGCGCTTTTGTCTTTCCCACTTATACTATATAACGATTCATGTATCGAAGATGTTACAGACTTGTCGGATTTTTTTGCGTTTTGCAGGCTTTTTGGCAAAATTTGTTCGTTTTTTCTTTGTTTTGCCTTCTTTACGCCCCCATGATATAATGGTATGCAAAGAACAGCTGCCCCCACGGGTGCTGAACAAGGAGGTCGTTTCCAGATGGAGCAGGTACGCGCGGCATTGGTCGGGTTCGGCGGTATGGGGCGCAAGTACGCCGCCATGATCCGGGACGGCGAGATCGACGGTATGGTCCTGGCGGGGGTGTGCTGCCGCAACGCCCCGGGTCAGCAGACGCTGCGGGAGGAGTTCCCCGGTGTGGCCATCTACCGGGACGTGACGGACACCCTGGCCCACGCCGACGAGTTTGACGCGGTGCTGATCGTGACGCCTCACACCAGCCATGTGGAGATCGCCCGGCAGATGGTGGCGGCGGGAAAGCACATCTTGCTGGACAAGCCCGCCGGGGTGTATGCCCGGCAGGTACGGGAACTGGTCGATATGGCCGATGCGGCAGGGGTCAGCTTCGGCATGATCTTCAACAACCGGGCCAACGCGGCTTTTGTCAAAGCCCGGGAACTGCTGCAGTCCGGGGCGGTAGGCACTCCGGTGCGGGCGGTGTGGGTGTGCAACACCTGGTTCCGCACCCCGGCGTATCACAAATCCGCCCCCTGGCGCAGCAGCTGGAACGGAGAAGGCGGCGGATTGCTCATCAACCAGAGCCAGCATTATCTGGATTTGTGGCAGTGGCTGCTGGGCGCCCCGGATGCGGTATACGCCGACCTTTCTTTCGGCCGGTATGCTCCCATCACGGTGGACGATGCAGTGGATATACAGTTTTTGTATGACAACGGCCTGCACGGCACCTTTATCAGTTCCACCGGCGAGGCCCCCGGCGTGAACCGGCTGGAGATTTGGGGCGACAAAGGACGGCTGTGCGTGGAGAACATGACCCGGGTATTCCTGGATGAAAACGAAATGTCCACCACCCGCTTTGCGGCGGAAAACACCCAGGTATACGGGGAGCTGCCCCATCACGTCCGGGAGATCCCGGTGGAGGCCAACCCGGAAATGTACCAGACCATCCTGCGGGGATTCTGCGGCCACCTGCGCAAAGGCACCCCCATGGTGGCCGACGGCACCGACGGGCTGCGGGCGGTGGAACTGACCAATGCGGCTTATGTTTCGGCCTGGATGGAACGCAAAGTCCGCCTGCCGGTGGACAGCACCGTATTTGAGGAACTGCTGCACAAAAAAATGGAAGAGGAACAGAGCGGATTCCTGCACTGAACAGAGCCCGTCAAAGAAAAAACGCCGTCCCGGCCGGGGCGGCGTTTTGTTTTACATATCAGGTTCAGTCCAGGGTATCGGGGTCCTTGGCCACAAAGACCAGCGCAGCACAGCCCGGTCCGATATGGGTGCCGATGGCGGCGCCCAGGCGGGCCACACGGCCGCCAGTCAGGTGCAGGTTCTCGTGCATATAGCGGTGAATAGGCGCGGTGATGGTCTTCTGGTCGGAGTAAAGCAGCACGTAACCGTAGCGCTCATCCACACCGCCCAGTTTGTCGATCTGCTTGAACAGAGCCACCATGGCGCCGGGACGTCCCCGGGCGGTATCGGCCAGCTTGATCTCGCCGTCAATGACCGACAGCACCGGCTTGATGCCCAGCGCGCCGCCCACCAGGGCCACAGCGGCAGGCAGACGTCCGCCCTTGTGCAGGTGTTTCAGGCTGTCCACAATGCCCAGGATACGGATGCGGGCTTTCAGCTCTTCCAGCGCGTCGGCGATCTCGTCCAGGGTCTTGCCCTCGTCCCGCAGACGCAGGGCTTCCCGGATGAGGATACCTTCACCCTGGGAGGCCGTGCGGGAATCCACGAAGCGGACATTCTCGAACTCGCAGGTCTCTGCGGCCAGGCGGGCGCACTGGTAGGTGCCCGACAGGTTGGAGGAGATCAGCACCGCCAGGACTTCGTCCCCGGCAGCGGCTGCTTCCTCAAAGATCTGAATAAAGGTGTCCGGAGAAGGCTGGCTGGTACGGGGCAGCTTGGCTTCGGTGGTCAGACGGGCGTAGTATTCATCGCCGGTCATGTCCACGCCGTCCAGGATGGTTTCACCGTCGGCAAACAGCACATGCAGGGGCACGACGGACACGCCGGGACGCTGGGCGTCGGCGTGGGTCAGGTCAGCGGCAGAGTCGGTCAGAATGCGGATCATACAGCAAGCCTCATTTCTCGGCGCAACCGTGCAGACTGGGAAAGGTCGTCCGTTTGTTTTTCCTTATTGTACCATACTTTTGCGGGTTGTCAAAAATTGAACCGCTGTGCAAACAAAATCAGTCCCGCCAGGTCAGCGCCGCAAACAGGTTCACCGCGCTGGAGCACAGGATCATGATCCCCACCAGCCGCATGACCATGGCGGCGGAAGCCCCCGGTGCAAACAGGGCGTAGAGCCCCAGCAGCACGCAGACCACACCCACAGCCAGAGGAATCCACCAGAGGCTGTCGCCCCAGGCATGACGGGCCATGGCGGCCTGGATGTTGCTCAGACCGGTGACCAGCAGGAACACACAGACGATGGTGCCCACCAGCGCCACCAGAACGCCGGGGCTGAGGATGAAGAAAAAGCCGATGACCACAGCGCCCACACTGATGGGCAGCAGCGGGCTGGAGATGAAGGTCGCCCGCTGGAAGGCCAGGGCGTTGACCACACCGCAGCCGCCTGCCAGCAGGATGAGCCAGCCGATCAGGCTGCACAGGGCAGCGGTGGCGTTCCAGGGACGGACCACCAGGAACAAGCCCAGCACCACGCCGGCGGCGGGCATAATCAGACGGTCCCATTGCAGATGTTTCATGGCAGATTGCCTCCTTTTTTATCCCGCAGCCACAGCGGCCGGCGGGTCACTTCCTTCATTTCGGTGCCGATGTTCAGGACTGGGTATCCTCCCGGCGGCGCAGGCGGGGCGCCGTGCCGGGAACAGGGTCCAGCCCCAGCAGGTCGGCGGCTTCGGTGGGTTCCAGCTGCTGCACCGATTCCAGCTTGCGGGTGATGGCCCGGCTGCGGGTGCCGATGAGTTCTTCCAGATCGCTGCCGGTCTGGTTCAGATGCCGCTGCATGGCCTGCAGACCGGCGCCGAACTTTTCAAATTCCGTCTTGACCGCGGCCAGCACCTGCCACACTTCGCCGGAGCGTTTCTGAATGGCCAGGGTGCGGAAGCCCATCTGCAGCGCGTTGAGCAGGGCCGCCATGGTGGAGGGGCCTGCCACGCTGATCTGGAATTCCCGCTGCAGAGTTTCGGTCATGCCGGAAGAGACCACCTCGGCATACAGTCCCTCAAAAGGCAGGAACAGCACACCGAAAGCGGTGGTGTAGGGAACTTCGATGTACTTGTCGTGGATGTCCTTGGCTTCCTGACGCAGCACCGCGTCCAGCTGCTTGCGGGCGGCGGCCACGGCGGCGGCATCCCCGGAATCCCGGGCCTGCACCAGTTTGGCGTAACTGTCGCCTGGGAACTTGGCGTCGATGGGCATCCAGACGGTGCCTCCCTGCCCCGGCAGCTTCACCGCGAATTCCACCCGGTTGGCACTGCCCGGCACGGTGGCCACGTTCTCGGCATACTGGCCGGGGGCCAGGATCTCCTGCAAAATAGCACCCAGCTGCACTTCGCCCAGCATGCCCCGGGTCTTGACGCCGGAAAGCACCCGTTTCAGCCCGCCCACATCGGCGGCCAGGGTCTGCATCTCGCCCAGGCCCTTGTACACCTGTTCCAGCTGGGCGCTGACGGTGCGGAATGAATCAGAGATGCGCTTTTGCAGGGTATCCTGCAGCTTTTCGTCCACGGTACCGCGGATCTCGTCCAGTTTGCGGTTGTTGTCCGCCCGGATGGTGTTCAGTCCCTGGACCAGGGCGCCCCGCATACCGTCCAGGCGGGCGGCATTGGAGTCCTCCAACCCTTTGAGGCGGTTTTCCAGCAGGGCCAGCTGGGCGGCGGTGGCGTCACCGGCGGCCTTCTGGCGGGCGGCGCCGGCCCGGTCGATGGCTTCCAGCCGGGCGGTGGCGGCGGCGCTGCTCTGGCGCTGGCTTTCGGCCAAAACAGCTCCCAGGTCCCGCACAGCGGCCTGGGTGGAGCGGGCGGATTCCGCCTGGGTGGCGCGCAGCTGGTCGGCCAGCAGGTCGGTTTCGGATTCGATCACTTTTTGCAGGGTACGGGCCAGCTGGCCGTCGTCCCCCTCTTCCCGGCTGCGGCGCAGGGTAAGCACCAGCACCACCGCCAGCAGCACATCGCCCACCAGGGCCAGCACCAGCAGCAGATAGATCAGCGGTTCCATGTGTGTTGTATCTCCTTGTATTTGATGGGTCCAGTATACCACATGCCGCCGGGTGTTACAACCATTTGTTGTTTTGTTTTTGTATGGTCAGCTCCCGCCGGGTCAGTGCAGTCCCAGGCAGAAGATGACCCCGAAACCCATGGCCACAAACAGCGCGCCCAGGATCTCGGCTTCGGCACTGCGGCGTTCCACCACCGTGGGGGTAGCGGGGTTATACCAGATCTCGATGACCGAGCCCACCCGGTTGGGGCGCTCGAACCAGAAGGAGTCGTTGGTGGCGGCGGTGTGGCGGATGCCGTCGGGAGAGGTGAATTCCACCATATAGCAGTATCCCCCGCTGCGCTTGCGCGCAGCAGAACCCTGACGGCGGCATTCCAGAATACGGGCGGGCAGGCGCATGCCGCCGCGCACCGTGCGGTATTTTTCCCACAGGCAGGCGGCGCCCAGGGCAATGAACACCGCGCCCAGCACACAGTAAATCAGATTCAGGATGGTCATGGCGGCACCTCCGTCAGTCCAGGGCAAAGCTGCCTTCCAGCGCCAGATACTGGTCGAACAGCAGACGGCTGACCCGCCCGCCGTACACAAAGGCGGGGTGGTCATTGACTTCCAGCTTGTTGGCAAAGTTCTTGCACATGAGCACCACCACGTAATCGCCGTAGGGGGTGTGTACCAGACCACCGTCGTTGCGGCAGGCGTCCATGCTGCCGCTCTTGCTGGCGGTGTAGATCAGGTCCGGATCGGCACCGGATTCCTCGGCGTCGGTGTAGTAGGGCGGCAGATTGCCTGCCAGCATGGTGTTGTAGTGCTGCTGGCGCAGAATATTGCGCATGGCGTCGCTGGCGGCGGGGCTGACCAGTTCCCCCTTGGCCAGAAGGGCAAAGAAACGGCCCATGTCCCGGGGGGTGATGGTGCCCAGGGGTTCGCCCCAGTTGTCCGAGGCCAGGCGGCGGTGCAGGGTGGTGGCGCTGCAGCCGATGGCGCGGATGAAGGCGTTGATGGTGTCCAGTCCCAAGTAATCAATGAGCATATTGGTGGCGATGTTGTCGCTGCAGATGATCATGAGGGTGGCGGCGTCGGCGGCCCGCAGCTGCGCCCCGGTGCCCAGGGCGCGGATCATGCCGGAACCGTCCACAAAGTGCTTTTCTTCGTAGGTCAGCACCTCGTCCAGGCGGGCCTTGCCCTTTTCCGCCTGGTCATACAGACAGCCCAGCACAAAGATCTTGATGGTGGAGGCGGACTCAAAGGCTTCGTCGGCGCCCCATTCCACCACATGGCCCCGCAGGTCGTCGGCATAGACGCACATGGTGGCGTCCAGGCCGCAGAGTTCGGCGGCGATGCGGTTTTCAAGTGTGAGAGAAGGATGCGGCATACAAGTTCTCCTTATATGAATCAGAGGTTTTCGGCAAAGAAACGGGCGGCATTGCCCCAGAAGATCTTTTCCACCTGGGTTTCGGTCAAACCGGCCTTGCACAGGCCTTCCGCCAGGCGGGGCATATCCTGGGCACCGGCGATCTCCAACTCGCCGCCGATGCCGTCGAAGTCGCTGCCCAGGGCCAGGGCATCCTCCCCGGCCAGGTCCATGATGTACCGGGCGTGACGGGCCATATCCGTCACCCGGCTTATGAGGTGATGGCGGTCGGCGCCCTCATCCAGGAAGGCGGGGCAGAAGTTCAGCCCGATGAGGCAGCCCTTCTCCCCCATGGCCCGCAGCAGGTCGTCGGGCAGGTTGCGCACATGGGGGCAGCAGGCCCGGGCGTTGGAATGGCTGGCGGCAAAGGGGCGGGTGGAATATTGCAGCACATCCCGGATGCCCGCGTCGGACAGATGGGCCACATCCACGATCATGTGCAGCCGTTCCATCTCCCGCACAAACTCCACACCCCGGTCGGTGAGCCCGCCGGTGGTGTTGGGGGCCACCGGCCAGGTGTCCTCGCTGTAATCAGGGCCCACATTGGGCTCGGCCAGCTCGTTTTTGTGATTCCAGGTCAGGGTCATCATCCGCACGCCCAGGCGGTAGAAATCCCGCAGGATGGCCGGGTCTCCGTGGCAGGTGCCCCCCTCCTCCACCGTGAGCATGGCGCCGATGCGGCGGTCGTTTTCCAGCTTTTTCACGTCCTCACCGGTGCGCACCCAGACAAGGTCATCGGGATATTGGGCCAGCAGGGTGTGGAAGATGTCCATCTCCTGCAAGGCGGTGTGCATGGGGTCTTCCGGCGCAGCCAGGTCCACAAAACAGGCAAAGCACTGCAATCCGTAGCCCGACTGTTTCAGCCGCTGCAGGTCGATCATCAGATCGTTGTGTTCAAAGTTCTTGGGGGTGCCGTTCAGCCGGGCGTGGCGCAATTCCGAAAGCGTATCACAGTGCAGATCCCAGACTTTCACGGCTTACACCCCCTCAAAACCGGGCACACCGGTGATGCCGATGCCCGGGGTATCGTTCATCAGGATACGGGGGCCTTCGTATACGGGGCCCCCGGTGTAGGGGTCCACACTGCACAGGCTGGGGCCGTCCAGATCAATGCGGGTGATGACCGACCGGGCCGCCGCCAGATGGGCCGCCGCCGACACCGCCAGCTTGCTTTCCAGCATGCAGCCCATCATGCACTCCACGCCGTACACTTCCGCCGCAGAGCAGATCTTCAGCGCCTGCCAGATGCCGCCGGTCTTCATCAGCTTGATGTTGATCATATCCGCAGCGTGGCGCTGCAGAATGTGGAAAGCATCCGCCGGGGAAAAGACGCTCTCATCCGCCAGGATGGGGGTCGCCACCCGCCGGGTGATGTATTCCAGGCCGTCGATGTCATGGGCAGGCACCGGCTGCTCCACCAGTTCCGGGTCCACGCCGGCGTCCTCCAGAGCGGTGATGATGCGCACCGCCTGCTTGGCTGTCCAACCCTGGTTGGCGTCCACACGCAGCGAGACTTCGGGGCCCACCGCTTCCCGGATGGCTTTCAGGCGTGGGATGTCGGCCAGACCTTCCTTGCCCACCTTGATTTTCAACACCTTGAAGCCCTCTTCCACGGCGGCTTTGGCGTCCGCCACCATGACCGGCACCGGGTTCACCGAGATGGTCAGGTCGGTTTCGATGGTATTGCGGGCACCGCCCAGCACCTTGTACAGAGGTTTGCCGCAGCTCTGGGCAAACAGGTCATAGAGAGCCATGTCCACGGCAGCTTTGGCGCTGGTGTTGCGCACCAGGCAGCGGTCCAGTTTGGTCATGACCGCGTCCAGGTCCTCCACCTCCATCCCGCGCAGGGCGGGGGCGATGAATTCCTCCACAGCGGTGTGCAGAGAGCCCAGGGTCTCGCCGGTGATGACGGCGGTGGGCGGCGCTTCGCCGTAGCCCACGGCGCCGGTGTCGGTTTCCACCCGGACAAGAAGATCATGGACGCAATCCACCGTGCGCAGCGCCGTTTTGAAGGGTGTGCGCAGGGGGATCTGACATTCGGTGGTGGTGATGTTGGTGATTTTCATAGGATGCACCTGCTTTTCAATCAGTATAGGGCGGGAGTGTTTCCTCAGCCCAGAAGGTCTGCAAATTCGGAAAGAGCATGGCAGACGGTACCGTCATACCCCACGGTGGTGGTGGCTGCCGCCAGGGCATTGAGCACCGACTCTTCGGCGGCTTCGGCAGCAGCCAGGAAGAGGGGGTCCATCTTGTCCTCGTTGAAGATGGCGTGGGTGGCGATCTCGGCGTCCTCCCCCCGGTGGATGTCGTGGGCAGTGGTAAAACCGATAGTGATGTCCCCGCTGCCATGGCCCCAGTAGCTGCCCACCCGGGCCAGACCGGCGGCGCAGCGGCGGCAGACCCGGCCCAGCTGGCGGCTGGAAAGGGGCAGATCGGTGGCCAGCACCAGGATACAGCTGCCCTTGTCCTCCGGCCGGGGCGTGCCCCGGATGCGTTCCCGGATCTCGGCGCCGGGGCGGCGGCCCAGAATGTTCAGTTCGGCCAGCTGACCGTGATTGCACAGGGCCAGCACCCCGATGCAGAATTCCCGCCCGGCCACCGTAAGCACACGGCTGGCGGAACCGATGCCGCCCTTGAGTTCGTGGCAGATCATACCGGTGCCGGCCCCCACACAGCCCTGCTCAAAATCGGGGGAAGCGGTCTCGATGGCGTGGAAGACCTCCCGCCGGCCGATGACCCGGTCGGTGATGTCGCTGAGGGTGGAGTCGTTGCACTCCCCCACCACCGGGTTGAAGCTGCGCAGTTTTTCCCCTCGGGCTGCGCAAGCATCGGCGGTGTACTGCACCAGGGCGTCGTACACCAGACCCACGTTCAGGGTGTTGGTGAGGGCGATGGGGCTTTCCAGCTGGCCCAGTTCCTGGACCTGCACCAGCCCTGCTGTTTTGCCGAAGCCGTTGATCACATGGGCGGCGGCGGTGCAGCGGTGGGTGTACACATCTTCCCGGGGGAGGATGACGGTGACGCCGGTGCGGTGGGCACCTGTATTGACGGTAGTATGCCCCACCCGCACGCCGGGCACGTCGGTGATGGCGTTGCGGGGCCCGGCAGGCAGGTGCCCGGGCACGAGGCCATAGTCACGGATGGTGGGCATGGATGCACTTCCTTTCAAAAGGATGATATGATAGAATAAGGAAAAATCACAAGTCCCGGCCCCGCCGGGCGGGGAGGAACCATGACCGAAATTTTGCTGAACGTGCCCCAGATACTGCAGAACCCGGAACTGCCCAACGGGTGCGAGATCACCAGCTGCTGCGAGGTGCTGCGGTATCTGGGCTTTGACGCCGACAAGTGCGATCTGGCAGACAACTATCTGCCCCGCAGCGAGCGTTGGTACGGCGCCGACCCGGATGCAGTGTATATGGGTGACCCCCACAAGAACGACGGTACCCCCGAGGAAGGCTACTACTGCTTTGCCGGGCCTATTGTGAAGGCGGCCGACGCCTACCTGGCCCGCCACGGCGGCGGATATACCGCCCGGGACCTGACCGGGGCGGAGGAAGCCGACCTTGTGGCCCAGCTGGAGAAAGGGCGGCCGGTGATCTTCTGGGCGTCGCTGCATTTTGAGGATATCCGCTTCGCGGATGTGGAGCCCTATCCCCTGCCCGGCGGCGGAGTACACAAGGTGTTCCACACCCTGCACTGCATGGTGCTGTGCGGCGCCGACGATACCCACTTTACGGTGGCGGACCCGCTGGATTTCAACCGCACCGTGCCCCGGGACCGCTTCATGCGGGTCTACCGCCAGCTGGGCAGCCGGGCGGTAGTGCTGGTGAAGGACGGCGAAGAGCTGTAAGCTGCCTGCCGCGACAGAGCCAAAGAAGTACGGCCTGAAGGCTGCACGTTGACAATATCATACCCCGCCCGCCGTAAAACTGCAAGGTTTTTACGGCGGGCGGGGTATTGTTATTGTATGGGGTTTGTCAGAAGGCGTGTCACAGAGGCAGGAACTGCAGCAGGATGCCGCAGACCGAGCCGCCGGCCCACAGGATGCCGGTCATGAAGAGGTTCTGTTTCCAGCTGGGGTTGACCCGCCACAGCACGGCCAGGCCGATGCCGGCACCGGCGCAGAGCCCGGCGAACAGGCTGCCGAAAGTGATGGCTCCCTGGGCGTACAGCTGGGCCAGCAGCACGCTGGCGGCACAGTTGGGGATCAGGCCCACCAGGGCGGCGGCCATGGGCTGGAAGATACCCATACCGGTAAGGAAGGTGGTGATGGTTTCTTCCCCGATGAGTTCAAAGGCGAACCCGATGAGGAAGCTGAACAGCAGGATGAAGAGGAAGATTTCCACCGTGTGGCGCAGGGCTGCCAGCCAGATACCGCTGTGCTCCTCGTGTTCTTCATGGCAGTCGATGTCATCGGCATGGCCGGCATAGCCGCCGTACAATCCGGCGGGCAGGACCTTGCGCAGCGGCACGTCCAGCAAAAAGCCGCCCACCACGCCGGCCACCACCTTGCCGATGATCAGCAGGGGCAGCGCGCCCCACATGCCGGGTTCAGCGGCCAGCAGGGGGATGGCTTCGTCGCTGGTGGCCACAAAGACAGCCAGCAGCGCGCCGGGGGTGATGACCCGGCTGGCGTACAGGTTGGCAGCCAGGGCGGAAAAACCGCACTGGGGCACACAGCCCAGGACCGCGCCGGGCACAAAGCCCCAGCGCCCGCCGCCGGCCAATGCCTGCTCGATGCGTTCGCCATGGTGGCGTTCCAGCCATTCGATAAGCAGATACGCCAGAAACAGGAAGGGCAGCATCTTGATGCTGTCTTCAAAGGCATGCTCGATGGAGTGCAGAATGATGTGTTCCATTTGTGTTCCTTTTTGGTTGCGGGGTTAAGGTGCGGAAAGAGTGGAAAACGGCGGTGAACGGTAACGCCGTGACGGAAGGGGCATACCCGGCGACCCGGGCACAAAAAGCCAGGGGCGGGGACCCGTCCCTGGAGAGGAAAGGCAGATTCAGCTTTCGGCTTCGAACCGGCGCAGCATCCGCACGGCCCAGCGGACTTTTTCCGCGGGGATGCGGGTGCGGAAACGCTCCATGCTGCGGGCGGAGAAGGGCACCGTATCGGTGAAGGATTCAAACCCCAGGAAGTATTGCAGGTAGGGGCTTTCCCGGATGAGGGCCACGGTCTCCCGGTCGGACACACCGCAGGCAGCCCGGACGATCAGGCAGCCGAAGGCCACCCGGGCGGGGACCGCCACTTTGCCCACATGGCCGAAATGGCCGCTGTACTCTTTTTCAAAGGCATCCCAGTCGATGGCTTCGGCCAGGCGGACCCAACGGTTGCGCTCGGCCAGTTCGCCGTGATAGGGCGGCAGATAGTCGTAGATGCTCATCTGCTGTTCGCTGGTGCGGTACAAGGCGATGCCTCCTTTATCAATAACGCTGCAGCATGGGGAAGATCAGAGCCAGCACCGCCCAGGCCGCCTGGTACAATACCAAAGCGGGCAGCGGCAGGGCCGCGATGCCCCCTGCCAGCACCATGACGATGGCCAGCACGCAGGAAAGCAGCACCGACACCGACAGGATCATGGCGGCTTTGCGCTCGCCTTCGGCGGCGCCGGCGGCGGCTTCCAGGCCGCCCACATAGCTGACGAAGCTGCCCAGATGCAGCATGTTGCCCTCGCTTTCGGGCAGCCAGGCTGTGGCGGGTTCCAGCGCCTTGCGGGCGGCGGCATCCAGCACACGCACCGTGCCGGTGGGCAGGGTGTAGGCGGCTTCCAGCAGGGATTCGTCACAGTTGAAATCGTCGCAGTCCACAATCAGGGACACGCCGGTGCGGCGCAGACCGTCCAGTACGGCAGCGGTGTCGGGGTCGGCCTGATAGGCCACCTGGAACATGCTGAACAGCTTGCCCGAAACGGCCAGATAGATCACCCGGCGCTGGTTGACGGTATGGCGCTGTTCGTATTCCAGGCTGGGCAGCTGGATGTCGAACTTTTCCATCAGGCGGCGGTTGCCGGCCAGCACACGCTCGCCGTCGATCCAGCCCACATAGCCCATGCCATAGACGACCTCAAAGTCATCCACTTTGCTCAGCAGCTTGCGGTTGTCTCCGATCATGCCCATGAACACCTCCCGCAGAGTGGGAGCGCCGTCGGCCATCATGGAGGCGGCATAGGTAATGGCAAGGTCGATGCGTTCCTTGTTCACCGGTTTGATGCCGCAGAGCTTGACACAGCCCTTGGGGAACAGGTCCTGGGTGGTGACCTGGATCACGTTGACCCGGCCCAGCTGGCGGATGTCACGCCAACCCGGGATGACAGCACCCACCTGTGCGGCGCTGCGCTGCATGAGCCGGGCGGGCAAAGCACTGAGCAGGGTGCCTGCCAGGGGCGCGCCCAGGCAGAGCACGGCGGCCATGGCGGTGAAAGCCAGGCCCGCGTCCTTGCGGTACAGCAAGGTAAAGACCAGCGCGATCAGCGCCACACCACCTACCAGGCGGCCCAGCTGCTGCTGGTTCTTGTCCGAGGTGCGGTGGGCACTGCTGGCGGAAAGGAAGTCTTTCATCAGCTGGGTGGGACGGCTGACCAGCACATTGGGCCGGGGCTGGTCCAGACCGCGGGTCACGGCACGCAGGATGCCGGCGTCCTTCAGGCGGTAGGCCACGGCGTGGTCCACCTTGGCGCTGACCAGCTGGAAGTTTTCCCGGGTGGTGATGGCGTCCAGCCGCTTGCCCAGGGCATTGAAGCAGAGCACCAACGCCGCCGGACCGGCCAGCAGGCAGAGTTTTTCGGGGTCATACCATTCCGGCTGGATGAGGAAGGCCGCCAGCTGCACCACCGACCCCAACGCGGCCAGAGCAGGCAGCGTATCGGCGGTGGGGCTCTTGACCACGCCCAGCAGACCGTCCAGCATGGTGCGCCAGTTCAGGCCGCAGCACACCACCAGCAATACCAGCATGGTGGCCAGCAGCGGCGTGGTGCCGGCGAGGGTATCCAGCGGGCCGGGCATGGGCAGGGTGCCCCCCGCCGCAATGCCCAGATAAAGCATGACGGCAGCGGCAACGCCGGACACAATGGCAGCCACGGTCAGCAGCAGAATCCGGTTGTTCAGCTCCCGGCGCACGGCGGGGGCATCGTCCAGACGCTCATATTCCCGGTGGCGGGGCGAGGGAGCGGTGTCCTCCTCCTCAAAGGGCGGCTCGGCGTTCTCTCCCTCCTGCTCATCCTTGGGTGTGCCGGTCAGGCGGATGCCGCCTTTGCCCTTGGGTGTCTTGGGCGCTTCCTCCAGTTCGGAGGTATCGGTGAGGATGTTGGCTGCCTGGGCAAAACGGTCCTCCACCTGGGCAGGGCCTTCCTCCTCGTTGATGGACTGTTCGATCTCCCGCACAAAGGCACCGGTATCGGGGCGCGGGCGGGGCTGGGCTTCCAGCTGGGCCATAAAATCGGCGGTATCGGGGCTGACTTCATGGGTGCCCGCATGTTCCAGGTCCGATGCAAAGGCAGCGGTATCCTCCTGTTCGGTGCGGCCTGCCGCAATATCGGCCAGACGCACTTCACCGGTAAGGGTGACCGCCTCATCCCGGGTGATCTCCTCAAAAGTATCTTCCCGGGCGGTGCGTGCCGGCGCCGGCTGCGTATCCGGGATCTCGGTGCGCAGGGTGGCGGTGTGGGCAGGGGCGGACAACGAAATGTTGCCGGTCTGCCCGGAAGGAGCCTCCGGGGCAGGCGCAGGACGGGGCGCAGGCTGGGTCGCCGGAACGGCACGGGTAGCCCGGGCGGCGGTTTCCACCGCGGTCGCCGAACCGATGCCCAGGTCCTTCAGGAAGTCCTTGGTATCCTCCGCCGCGCTTTCTTCCTTCTGCAGAGGGATGTTGAAAGCGGTGGTGGAGGGCGCTTCCACCGCAGCGGTGGAAGTCATGACCGGCTCACCCACCGGCTCACCCCGGGTTTCGGCCGCAGCAGGCGGCACTTCGGGGGTGCGGGCCAGTTTCTGGCCGGGGGTAAACTCAATGGTATTGCGCTTTTTGCGGTAAACGGTGCCGGTGGCTCCGGTGGAGCTGCCCCGCAGCGCCGCCCGGATGCCGCCGAGGGTGATACCGCCGGTGTTACCGGTACGGGTGGGCAAAGACGACGCCGCACCGCTGTGGCTGGAATGGTAGACCGTTTTCTGTACGGTGGGTTCTTCCGGCTCCTCAGGTTCCGGGGACATAACGCGCACCTCGGGTTCGGAGAAATCCTCCTCACAGGAACGGGAGGGCGTTTCTTCCCGGTAGGCGGGATCGGCCGCCTCGCCGTCATCCGCCGTGTCGGCGTCATACACCTCGTCGTAGAATTCCGTTTCCTCCGGTTCCGGCTGTTCAAAGGTCTCCGGTTCCGGCTGGGGGGCAGGTTCTTCCCGGCGGCCGCCCAAAGACACGTTGATGGGCACAAACTCGCCGGTATCCTCGGCCTTCCCCAGGCCGAAAAGCCCCCGCTTGCGGCGGGAAGGGTCCCGCAGCTTGCCGTCCTCATCGGGAAGGACCGCCGCGGTCTTGCCGAAGAACTGCTGGAACTGCTCTTTGCCCTCATTCAGGGCACGGCTGTCGGCGTGGTCGCTGCCGGGAGCCATCTTGAGCAGGAAGTTCTTGATGATGCTGGTACGGGTGGTGTCCCCCAGGGTATCATCCGCCCTGCGCTTGGGCGTTTCCGTCGGGGTCTGGAGGACAGGCTGTTCCTGCTGAACCGGGTGCTGCTGCACCGGCTGAGTCTGGGGCGCGGGTGCCGCCTGACGGGCAGGCTGTTCCTGCCGGGCCGGGCGCTGCTGCACCGGCTGGGCCTGGGGCGCGGGCGCCGCCTGACGGGCAGGCTGCTCCTGCCGGGCCGGGCGCTGCTGCACCGGCCGGGCCTGGGGGGCGGGTGCCGCCTGACGGGCAGGCTGTTCCTGCCGGGCCGGGCGCTGCTGGGCAGGCCGGGCCTGGGGGGCGGACTGGGTGCTGGACGGTGTTTTCTTTTTCAGGAACTTCATGCTGGGCAGATCTCCCAGCAGATCGTCCAGCACCGCGGTGGAGAAGCGGTCCTCGGCCATGCCGCCGCTGACCTCCACACGGGGCAGGTCCTCTTTGCCGATGGGTCCCAGATATTCCTGGGACGTTCCCGGCGCGGCGGTATCGATGCCCACGCTCTTGAGGATCTCGTCCACCTTTCGTTCGTTTACACTGTCACGCACTCCATCCCGGGCCTGCTGATGGCTCAGCTCTTCCAGGATGCGTTCTACCGAGTCGTTGGTGCGTTTGCTTGGCATATCCTTCTCCCCTTCCCTGCCCGCTGTGCGGGCGGCGGCGCCGGAATCCGGCGATCAGTGCCCGCGGCGGCACTGCATGATATGATACAAAAGAATCCCGGCGGCCACCGACACATTGTAGCTGTCCACGCCGCAGTCCCCCGCGGCCATGTCCAGGGTGACGGCACCGTCGCAAAGTTTGCGGGTCAGGGCCGAAGGGCCGCTGCCCTCGCTGCCCAGGACCAGGGCCACCGACCCGGTCAGATCGGTGCGGGCGGGAGATTCCCCGCCCAGGTCGGCGCAGTAAACAAAGACGCCCCGTTCCTTGAGGGTGCGGATGGCCTGGGCCAGATTGGGGACCCGGGCCACCGGGATACGGGCCGCCGCACCGGCGCTGGATTTCATGACGGTACCGGTGACGCCCACACCGCCCCGGCGCGGGATGATCACGCCGTGGGCGCCGCACAGCAGCGCCGAGCGCAGGATGGCACCCAGGTTGTGGGGGTCCTCAATGCCGTCGCACAGAACCAGGAAGGGCGGTTCCCCTTTGGCGGCCGCAGCGTCCAGCAGATCTTCCAGATCGGCATACTGGATACGGGCAGCCCAGGCGGCGATGCCCTGGTGGTCAGCGGTGCCGCAGAGCTTCTGCAGCTTGCCGGAAGGCACCCGCTTGATCACCGCCCCCGCCTGCTTGCCCAGCGCGGTAAAGTAGGAGACGGTGCGGGGGTCCAGGCTGTCGGCCAGCAGCAGGGTATCCACCCCGGTGCCCGCCCGCAGCAGTTCGGTGACGGGGTTCTTGCCCCAGACGAGGGTGTCGGGGGTCTCGGATGTATTGGTTCGGTTGTCCGGGCGTTCCGGTCTGTTCATGTCGTTCCTCCGGCGGGGCGGCGGGGCCGCACCCATAAAATTTGTATGTCGGGGGCCAGGGCCCTGTTTCGGCAATTATACGGATATAGTATACCACAAACAGGGAGGCTTTGTCACCTGCAAACACGCGTCAAAAGTGCAGATTTTTTGCTTTTTCGCGGGCCCCTTTTTTCGCTGAACCGCTCTTTATACAAACCGTAATTCCACAATGGGACGAGTTGATTGTTGAAAACTCTGTTGAAAGTGTGGAAAACCCGCCTGTAATGGGATTTTTCCACCAAAGCAGGGGATGTTTTCCACAGGGTGTTGAAAATTTTTCCACATAACAGTTCGGATAAACCGTCGTGTCAAGTTGGCAAAATTCTGATTTATCCCCTTGTTGAGGCGTTTTTTCTCACAAAATGCCCAAGGTTTTCCAGCATCCGTCCCCTGCCGGGCACCCCGGGACGAAAAGTTCATCCCGGCATCTTCATGCCCGCACAACTCCGGGGCGCCCGCCCTTTCCGCGGGGATTTCCCACTGCCCACAGGCGGAAAACGCCTGCCCGCCAGCGGTGCGCAAAAGGCAAAATTCCTCTTTTTATCGCAAAAAATGACATTCTGTACGCTTGCCAAATATTTTTGTTGCTTTTTTGTCAATGTCAGGCTATAATGAGACTATACCCTAGTGACGCGCGGGGCGCACGGCTCCGCGCGGGTTTTTCCTGCAACGGAACAGAAGAACATTGGGAGGTATCTTCACTATGCTGGTAAACGCAACCAATATGCTGCTGAAAGCACGCGACGGTCATTACGCCGTCGGTCAGTTCAACATCAACAACCTGGAATGGACCAAGAGCATCCTGCTGACCGCGCAGGAGATGAACAGCCCCGTCATCCTCGGTGTTTCTGAGGGCGCAGGCAAGTATATGACCGGCTTCAAGACCGTCGCCGCCATGGTTCGCGCTATGGACGAGAGCCTGGGCATCACCGTTCCCGTGGCCCTGCACCTGGACCACGGCACCTATGAGGGCGCCAAGGCCTGCGTGGCCGCCGGCTTCACCTCCATCATGTTCGACGGCAGCCACTATCCCATCGACGAGAACGTGGCCAAGACCACCGAGCTGGTGGCTCTGGCTCACGACCATGGCCTGTCCATCGAGGCCGAGGTCGGCTCCATCGGCGGTGAAGAAGACGGCGTTGTGGGTGCCGGCGAAGTGGCCGATCCCGAAGAATGCGCCAAGATCACCGCTCTGGGCATCGATTTCCTGGCTGCCGGCATCGGCAACATCCACGGCAAGTACCCCGCCAACTGGAAGGGCCTGGACTTTGACGCTCTGGACAAGATCCACAAGGCTACCAACAACATTCCTCTGGTCCTGCACGGCGGCACCGGCATCCCGGCCGAGATGATCCGTCAGGCCATCAGCCTGGGTGTTTCCAAGATCAACGTGAACACCGAATGCCAGCTGAGCTTTGCTGACGCCACCCGCAAGTACATCGAAGCGGGCAAGGATCTGCAGGGCAAGGGCTTCGACCCCCGCAAGCTGCTGGCTCCCGGCGCCGACGCCATCAAGGCTACCGTGCGCGAGAAGATCGAGCTGTTCGGCTCTGCCAACAAGGCCTGATTTTCCTTGTAACCAAAAGCACCCGGAGCGGGTCCGCCACAGCGGCGGGCCCGCTCCTTTTTTCTGCCTGCACCAAAAATCCGGAAGAGGAATCATCCTCTTCCGGCTTTTGCATACACATATTAAATACGGCTCAGGCTGCCCGTTCCTCCTCGTGTCCCCGCATACGCAGGAAATAGAGGGGAATCTCGAACAACAGCATAACGATCCAACCGCCCGCACAGGCAAAGGCGATGCCGAAGATGCCCACACGGGGCGCCAGCAGCATGGTAAACACCACCCGCAGGGAGGTCTGGATAAAGGTTCCCGCCAGGGTGATGCCCATGCGGCCCATGCCCCGGTAATAGCCCTGGAACCCGTTGGTGAAGGCGGGCAGGATGTAGAACACCGCCATGGCGGCCAGATACTGGCTGCCCAGCGCCGTGACCTGCTCGGCCCCTTCTCCCGAAACAAAGAGGGAGACAATGGGGGTACGGAACAAGGCGGTGATGCTGCCGATGAGAATCCAGTAGCAGAATTCCATGAGCATCCCCGCCCGGAACCCGGCGCGGATGCGGTCGTACCGCCGGGCGCCCCGGTTCTGGGCGATATAGGTAGTGATGCCCTGGGCCACGCTCTGTTCGGGGATACAGGCGAAATCGTCCACCCGGGTAACGGCGTTATAGGCAGCCATCACATCCACGCCCAAGGCGTTGACCTGGCCCTGAATGAGCACCTTGCCGATGGGCTGGCAGGCCTGCTGCAAGGCGGTGACGCTGCCGTAGCGCAGGGTACGGCCCAGCAGCGGACGATCGATGGCCCATTCCTCCCGCCGGGGGCAGAGGTCGGGAATCCGCCGCGCCAGATACACCGCCGCCAGCAGAGCGCTGACCGCCTGGGCAAAGACGGTGGTGGCCGCCGAACAGGCAATGCCGAGGTCCAGCGCTCCGATAAGCACCAGGTCCAGCAGGATGTTCAGCAGCGAAGAGAACATCAAAAAACGCAGGGGCGTTTTGGCGTCGCCCACACTTTTCAGTCCGGCAGCCAGGGCGTTGTAGAAGCAGGTGAAGGGCGCCCCCAGGAAGGTGATGCGCAGATATATCACCGTAATGTCGAAAATATCGGCGGGCACCGCCTGCCAGCGCAGGATCTGCGGGGTGAACACGAACCCCAGCACCGCCACCGCCAGGGAGAACCAGAACCCCGAAATCAGGGTGGTGGCCAGTTCCCGGCGCAGACGGGGTCCGTCCTGCGCGCCGAAAAATTCGCTCATGAGCACTCCGGCGCCGATGGTCACTCCGGAAATGGCCAGGATGACCAGGTTCATCACCGGGGCGGCGGCACCTTCTGCCGCCAGGGCATCCTTGCCGATGAACCGCCCCACGATCACCGAATCGGCAGCGTTATAAGCCAGCTGGAACCAATTGCCCAGCATCAAGGGCAGTGCGTACTGCCAGAGATGACGGTACGCACTGCCCTGAGTCATGTCATTCATGTACAAAGCTCCCTGCCCTGCTTATTTGCGGGCGTCCCGGTCCTGTTCGGTTTCCCGTTCAATATAAATGGGACGGTGCTTCACTTCCAGGTAGGTCTTGGCCAGATATTCGCCCACGATGCCCAGGCAGAACAACTGCACACCGCTGCACAGCAGCATGATGCAGACCATGCTGGGCCAGCCGGAGGTGGGGTCACCGAAGACCAGCGCCCGCACCACCACAAAGAGGATGCCGATGAAGGCAGCCAGGCAGAAAATCACGCCTGCCCCCGCCGCAATGACCAGCGGCGCGGTGGAAAAGCCCACAATGCCTTCGATGGAGTATTTGAACAGCCCCCAGAAATTCCATTTGGTCTGTCCGGCCACACGCTCCACGTTTTCGTAGTCAAACCACTTGGTCTTGAAACCAACCCAGCTGAAAATTCCCTTGCTGAAGCGGTTGTATTCCGCCATGGAGAGCACCGCGTCGATCATTTTGCGGCTCATCAGGCGGTAGTCACGGGCGCCGTCCACGATCTCGGTATCGCTGAGGCGGTTGATGATCTGGTAGAACTTGCGGGCAAACCAGCTGCGCACCGGGGGTTCGCCCTTGCGGGTGGTGCGGCGGGTGGCGGCGCAGTCATAGTCGCCGGTGAGCAGCGAATCCAGCATCTGGGGCAGCAGGGCGGGCGGGTCCTGCAGGTCAGCGTCCAGAGTGGCCACATAATCGCCCTTGGCCGCCTTCAGGCCGGCATAGATCGCCGCTTCCTTGCCGAAGTTGCGGCTGAAGGAAACATACCGCACCCGGGGGTCGCGGTCATGCAGTTCCCGGGCCACACGCAGAGTGCCGTCCTTGGAACCGTCATCCACAAAAATGAATTCAAAATCCGCGCCGTGGCTCTTTTTCATCTCAGCGGCCACACGGGATGCCTCCTGGTAAAACAGGGGCATGGCTTCCTCTTCATTGTAACTGGGCACAACGAGGGAGATCAGCATAGGGGGAACCACCTTTCGGGCAGAAACTTTTTCTTATTATACCGCAGACACAGCGGCGGTGCAACGGGTTCAGAAGCAAACCAGCAGGTATCCGTCCTGCCGGCTCACACCGGCGGGCAGTTCCTGGGCCAGGGCATCCCCTGCCGCCTGCTGTTCGGCGGAGGGGCGGAGATATTCATACCCCAGTTCCTCCATGAGCAGGTACATCTGTTCATGGCTGCCGAAAGCCGTCTGCGCCCAGTTGATCACCAGGGTCTGGGGATTTTCGTAGCGATACAGCGTCCCCTGGGGACCATCCAGCGCCGTGGCAATGACCCAGGCTGCCGTGTAGGCGGGGTTGCCTGCGGGAATGGCCGCCCGGGCTTCCAGTTCGGGAGAAAGTTCGATCTCGCCGCTGAACACCACGGGAAGTTCCCCGGTGGGGTCCAGCGCAGCCAGGTCGGCAGCGGTCTGTTCCAGGATGGATTTCTCGTACTGCCAGCGGTCCCGGCCGAAACGCAGGTCATCGTTCAACGCCCAGCCTTCCACCCCCAGCAGGGCAACGGCCAGCACCCCGCAGGCCACCGCCCGCAGGGGTTTGCGGGAATCATCCAGCGCCTTGCCCAGCCACAGCCAGGCCACAAAGGGCACAAACACCGCAAAACACTGGCAGGCCCGGGCCATCTGGGAGCCGGTGCCCTGCAAAAGCCCCAGAGAGAACTGGGAAAGCAGCAGCCCCAGAGCCCACAGGCGGCGTCCCCGTCGGGGCACCGCCCATACCACCAGGGCCAGGCAGGCCAGCAGAAGCAGCGCCAGCGCAGGCACGGCCAGAGCTTCGGCGCCGTATTTGGTGAGGAATTCCCGCAAAGGGATGAGGATGGCGTCCCGCACGCTCTCCCGCCGGAACCAGAAGATGGTCTTGGAAGCGCTGCCGTTCTCGCCGGTAACGCCGGTCAGCCCGCGCAGGGCTGCTGCCGCACCGCCGCGCAGCACAAGAGCCGCCGCCAGAGGCCACAGCCCCCGCAGAAAAGCGCCCGCCCCGCGGCGCAGCGGCTGTGCCGGCGCAGCCAGCAGCAGCGCAAACACCAGGGTGAGCCACACCGGGGCGAAGGATTCATACAATCCAAGGGCAAACATCAGGCAGACTGCCGCCCCCAGACCGCCGGGCAGGCTGCGGCGCCATCCGCCGGCCATGCCGGGCCACACCAGACAGGCGGCCAGAACACAGAGCAGATACCCCAGTCCCACGCCGCACTGGTTGGAATACATGAGGATCTCGCCATGGTAGGGCCACAGCAGCAGTCCGCCAGCCAGAAACAGCGCCCCGGGCAGGGCCGTCTGCCGCCCGGCAGCGGTGTAAAAGAGCGCAGCCAGCAGCAGGCCGGCCAGCGCCAGGCATACCGCAAAGAAGAATTCCGGCCAGAAGGGCTGATACTCCATAATGCCGGTCAGCGCCTGGAGAAGCCAGACGGTAAACCGGCCCTGGCGGAGGAATTCCCCGCCCTGCTGGTAGGTGGCAATGGCCAGGTCGTCCATATCCACCGCAGGCACCGCCATGGCATAGCCGTAGCCCAGGGCTGCCAGCACCGCCAGCGCCGCCCACAGCACCGGGCGGCGTGCCAGGCGGGTCAGGGCGGGCAGGACGGAATATTCTTGGTTTTTCTCTTGCATCATGGTCTTATCCTTTGGCTTGGACGGACTGCCGTTTGGAACCTTTGCGGCGCAGGCAGAGCACGGTCACCCCTGCCAGCGTCAGCAGGCTGACAGCTTCGGACACACGCCAGAACCAGGGTTCGGCGTAATCCACCCGCACGGTGCCGCTGTACCCTGCCGGAATCTCCACCAGGATCATCTTGCTTTCGGGGTCCTGGGACACACTCAGCTGTGCGCCGGTCTCGTCCACGGCACGATAGTAGGGATAATACAGCGTGGGTACGGTGACGGTACCGCCGTCGGTGCTCTGGCAGGTAAAGGTAGCCTGCAGGCCGTCCAGACTGGTCCCGGTCAGTTCCACACCATCGGAATCAAAGAGTCGGGGACCGCGGAAGTCGGTTTTTTCGGTACCGGCGGGCAGGTACTCCCCTGCCCCGGCGTCACAGGAATCCAACTTGGCGGCACTGTAACAGAACAGGGTCTTGTTGTCGGTGAGGGCGCTCTGCACAAAGGTGCCCCAGCTGAAGAGGGTGAGCACCAGCAGCACCCCCGCCGAAAGGTTGCGCAGATCGGGCCTGTTTTTCAGCAGGCAGATGGCACAGGCTCCCGTCAGAGCCCAGAACCAGGTCGCCGGACTGAGGAAACGCCAGACATACTGCACCATGGCGATCAGGCGGCCCAGCACTTCGTTGAAGTTATAGATATTGTCCCAGGGGAAGATGTCGCTGGACAGGATCAGGCAGGCCAGACCGGCCCACAGGCCGAAATTTCCCAGCTTCCACACCGGGTCCTTGCGGTTCTGCCCCATGGCGGTGACCACCACGAACAGTCCGGCCGCCAGCAGCAGGGTCAGTCCCAGACCAATGGCCATTTCTTCGAAGGTGCCCTGGTCCAGGCCCAGGTTGAAACGCTTGGTCATGCCGTTGAAGGCCAGGCCCAGCATCTGCCCCAGGTACGCGGCGCCGTTGTGGGGGCCGGAGCTTTCCTGGGTATTGACCACCAGGTCCAGACGCAGATAATCGAACAGGGGCAGCAGGAACCACAGATTGAGCAGGGCGGTGATGCCCACCACCTTGCACAAAGGCCAGAAGGTATTTTTGCGCAGGGTGCGGCGCAGCAGCACCACACAGGTTGCCAGGGTGAGGATGCCCACGATCTCACAGCTGAGCAGATGGGTCTGGATCAGCCCGCTGAAGCCGATGACCGCCGGCAGCCAGATCCGGGGCGCAGCCGGTTCGCCGTCGGGCTGGGTGAAGATCCGCCACAGCCCGTAAAACACCAGCGGCAGGAAGAGCATGGCAGTGTATTCCCCCACCGCGCCGCGCAGGTAGATATTGATGATACGGTAGATAGACAGGGTGTAGAGCACACTGCCGAACAGTGCCGCCCAATTGTTTTTCAGCATACGGCGCAGGCAGAACCAGCTGACCAGAGCGGTGCCCAGGTTGACCGCCACCGCATACACCTTGAACGCCCCCTGAACCGAAACGCCGAAGAAGCGCAGCAGCGCCGGGAAGTAGAGCAGCAGGTCGCCGTAAAACACCGACACCGCGTAGCCGCGGCCATCCAGCCAGAACGGCTGGATGCGCACCGGGAACTGCCCCGAAGCCAGGCCCTGGGCCAGGCCCTCGATCCGGTTGAGGTGGAAGCCCTGGTCATGGCCGGGGACCAGACCGCCGGTGAGCAGCGGCAGGGATGCAATGAGCACCGCGCCGCCCAGTCCCAGGGCAGTGACGGCGGCTTTCGGGCCGCCGGGCAGAACCAGGCGTCCGGACCACAGCAGCCAGATCAGGTCTGCTGCGATGAAAAACACCAGACGGCAGAGCAGGTTATACCAGGAGTAGGCCTGGCTGTACGAAATGACGATGCTTTCCAGGGTGAACCCGCTGCCTTCGGTGGCGATGCGCAGGGTGGCTTTTTCCTGGTCGCTGGTCACCAGTGCCTGAAAGGTCACGGCCCGCATGTCTTTTTCCAGGGTGACCACATCCGCCTGGGCAGTGGATTTGTAGAAATAGCAGGTCACGTCCTCGCCGCCGCCCAGATAGGCCACGGTGACGTTGTACATGCCGGGTTCCAGGTCCAGCCAGCGGGTAGCCAGTACCTCGCCGGAAAGGCCTTCCGCCACCTGGGTACCCTCGTTGGTGTGGGTGATGCCCTCTTCCACCATATCGCCCATACTGTCGCTGAGCAGGGTGGTGGTACCGCGCACTTCACGGTCCTGGATGAATCCGCCCAGCAGAAACGCCAGTTCCAGCAAAATCACCACCAGCACCAGCCAGTGGCGGCGCAGGCGTTCCGGCAGGATGGCAGCCAGTTTTTGCCGCATAGGTTTTTCTCTCCTTACCAAATTCAGATGCTCTTGATATGCGAAAAGAGCCCCCGTGGCTGCGGGGGCTCCGTTTTCTCATTTCGCGGCCAGATTGACCAGCTTGCCCTTGACGTAGATCTCCTTGACCAGCGTCTTGCCGGCCAGGGCTTCGGTCACAGCGGGCTCCGCCTTGGCGGCGGCGATGGCATCGGCGGCTTCCACATCGGCGGGAACCTTGATGCGGGCCTTGACCTTGCCGTTGACCTGCACCGCGATCTCGATGGTCTGTTCGGTGCACTTGGCTTCGTCGTACTGCGGCCAGGGATGGTAGGCCAGACGGTCTTCATGGCCCATCTGTTCCCACAGTTCCTCGGTCATGTGGGGAGCGAAGGGGTTCAGCAGCTGCAGCAGCACTTCATACTCGCCGCGGGTGGCGCCGCCGGCATCCGCCAGGGCGTTCACATAGATCATCAGCTGGGCGATGGCGGTGTTGGCCTTCAGGCTGTCGATGTCCTCGCCCACCTTCTTGATGGTGCGGTGCATCAGGGATTCCAGTTCGGGACGCACGCCGCCTTCCAGCAGCTTGTCGCCCATGGACCAGATGCGGTCCAGGAAGCGCTTGCAGCCCTTGATGGAGGAGGTGTTCCAGGGAGCGGCTTTCTCAAAGTCGCCGATGAACATCTCATACAGGCGCAGGGTATCGGCACCGTACTCGTCCACCACGTCGTCGGGGTTGACCACGTTGCCCAGGCTCTTGGACATCTTGACTACCGGGTGCTCGGCCATTTCGCCGTACTTCTCCACCAGGTGGGCCTTGGCGGCCTTCTCGGAACCATACTCCGCCACCAGCTGGCGCTGTTCGTCGGCGGGCAGGTTGACAAAGCTGTGGGGGTTGAGGCCCAGGATCATGCCGTGGGAGGTACGCTTGGCATAGGGCTCCTTGGTGGGCACCACGCCGATGTCATACAGGAACTTGTGCCAGAAACGGCTGTACAGCAGGTGCAGGGTGGTGTGCTCCATGCCGCCGTTGTACCAGTCCACGGGACCCCAGTATTCCAGAGCTTCCTTGCTGGCCAGGGCGTCCTTGTTGTGGGGGTCCATATAGCGCAGGAAGTACCAGCTGGAACCGGCCCACTGGGGCATGGTATCAGTTTCCCGCTTGGCGGGGCCGCCGCAGCAGGGGCAGGTGGTGTTCACCCACTCGGTATGGCGGGCCAGGGGGCTTTCGCCGTCCTCACCGGGCTCAAAGTCGGTGATCTCGGGCAGGCGCAGGGGCAGCTCGCTTTCGGGCAGGGGCTGCCAGCCGCACTTTTCGCACCAGACCATGGGGATGGGCTCGCCCCAGTAACGCTGACGGCTGAACACCCAGTCGCGCAGCTTGAAGTTGACCTGCTTGTGGCCCTTGCCGTTCTCTTCCAGCCAGGCATACATCTTTTCCTTGGCTTCTTCCACGGACAGGCCGTCCAGGAAGCCGGAGTTGACCAGGGTGCCGGTGGCCACGTCGGTGAAAGCGGCCTCCTCCAGGTTGGAGGGAGTTTCGCCCTTGACCACTTCCACGATGGGCAGGCCGAACTTCTTGGCGAATTCCCAGTCGCGGGTGTCGTGAGCGGGAACGGCCATGATGGCGCCGGTGCCGTAGGTAGCCAGGACGTAGTCGGAGATGAAGATGGGCACGGTCTTGCCGTTGACGGGGTTCACGGCCTCCACGCCCTGGATGCGCACGCCGGTCTTTTCCTTGTTGAGCTCGGTGCGCTCAAATTCAGACTTGCGGGCGGCTTCCTGCTGGTAAGCGGCGATCTCCTCAGGGTTCTTGATGAGCCCTTCGTCGATCCACTTCTTCAGGAAAGCATGTTCGGGAGAAACCACCATGTAGGTGCAGCCGAACAGGGTGTCGGCGCGGGTGGTGTAGACGGTGAGGGTATCACCGGCAGTGGTGTCGAAGTTGATCTCGGCGCCGTGGCTGCGGCCGATCCAGTTCTTCTGCTGGGTGGACACACGCTCGATGAAGTCCAGACCGTCCAGATCGTCGATCAGGCGGTCGGCATAGGCGGTGATCTTCAGCATCCACTGGCTCTTGACCTTGTGGACGACGGGGCTGCCGCAGCGCTCGCACACGCCGTTGACCACTTCCTCATTGGCCAGAACGACCTTGCAGCCGGTGCAGTAGTTGACGGTGGTCTCCTTCTTGTAGGCCAGACCGTGCTTGTACAGCTGCAGGAAGATCCACTGGGTCCACTTGTAGTACTCGGGATCGGTGGTGTTGATCTCGCGGTCCCAGTCGAAGGACAGGCCCAGAGCCTGGAGCTGGCTCTTGAAGCGGGCCACGTTCTTCTCGGTGACGATCTCGGGGTTGATGTGGTTCTTCAGAGCATAGTTCTCGGTAGGCAGGCCGAAAGCGTCCCAGCCCATGGGGTACAGAACATTATACCCGCACTGGCGCTTTTTGCGCGCCACGATGTCCAGGGCGGTATAGCTGCGGGGATGCCCCACATGCAGACCCGCGGCGGACGGGTACGGAAATTCCACCAGGCCGTAGAATTTCGGCTTGGAATGGTCGATTTCGGCGTGGAAGGTGTGCTCGTCGCGCCACACTTTCTGCCATTTGGCTTCCACTGCTTTGAAGTCGTACTTCACGGTTGATCTCTCCCCACTGTTTTTACAAAAATGATGGCATTTTGCCTTTATTCGGCCGGCTTCATCCATTCGTCGGAGCCAAGCTCGGCAGCGTCGGCCCAAAGATGTTCCAGATCGTAGTAATCATGGGCTTCCTTGGTGAAGACGTGTACGATAACGCTGCCGTAATCCAGCAGCACCCAGCGCTTGCCGTCGTGGCCTTCGGTACGCAGGGGGTTGACGCCCTGCTGGGACAGGATAAAGTCCGCCTCGTCAGCCAGGGCACCCACATGGGTGGTGGAAGTGCCGGTGGCGATGACGAAATAATCGGTGACGGTGGTCAGATCCTCCACCTTGAGGATTCGGATATTCAGCGCCTTTTTGGCGTCCAGGGCACGGGCCAGTTCAATGGCCAGAGTCTTGCTGTCCATATGATTTCTCCTTCAAAAAGTTGCACTTACGCGGCTGCGTCCTCGCTTTCGGAAGAAGCGTCGCCCTCGGTGGAGGAGGCGTCACCTTCCGGTGCCGGGGTGGGCGTATCGTAAACGTACTCGTTGCCGGTATCCTCGCCGGATTCCTCAATGGCGTCGGTGACTTCCGCATTGAGGGAAGCCATGAACTGCACATTGGGAGCGGAGGGGCTGCGTCCGCTGATGTCCAGAACATTGTCCACCACCTGGAGCTCGCTGGCATCCACGGGGCCGGTGTTTTCGCGGTAATAGGTGTTGAGCAGGTCGGCGGTCTCCTGGCGGGCCACCACGACCACGTCTTGGTCTTGGTACATAATGTTGCCCATATACACCGGCACCTGGGCCAGCATGATCTTATCGCTGGAAACGCTCATCAGGCTGACGGCCACACTGACCAGGTCGGAGATGCTCAGGCTGGTTTCCACCATGCTCAGGTAGAAGGGCAGGTTCTTGGCGATATCCCACGCGGTCATGGAGCGCAGCTTGGCGAACATGGCGGCGTAGAAGTAGCGCTGGGTATTCAGACGGCCCAGGTCGCTGTTGGCGTAGCTGTGACGGTTGCGCAGCAGGAACTCGGCCGCGGCACCGTCCAGGTTGCGGTAGCCCTGTTCCAGATAGCTGCCTTTGTACGACAGATCCTGGGGCACGTAGCAGTACACACCACCCAGAATGTCCACCAGTTCCACCAGCTTTTCCATACGGATGGAAACATAGCCGTCGATGGGGATCTGGAATTCCTTGCTGACTTCCTCGCACAGGGCGTTGAGGTTGTTGTAACCGTCGGAGCCCTGGGTCTTGGCGATGGCGTTGATCTGGTAGTTGCCGGAGTAGCTGGCGTCGGTGGTGACGAAAATGTTACGGGGGATCTGGAGCATCTTCAGCTCACCGGTTTCGTTGTTGAAGTGCATCCACATGATCATATCGGTCATGCCGTCGTTGCTCTGGGAGTCCTCTCCCTGGCCATTCTCAGTGGAACGGTCGACGCCCACCAGCAGGATGTTGATCTCCTTGCCGGCGAATTCCTTGGGAGTGTTCAGCAGCTGGTTGAAGGTGATGTTGCCGCCGGTTGCGGGGCGCAGGGCGTTCATGATGAGAGCCAGCGTACCGCCGAAGATCAGTACCAGCACCAGCAGGGTGGCGAGCAGGACCTTCCACCAGGTCACCTTCTTCTTTTTCTTGCCGCCCTTCTTGCCGCTGCCGCCGTCACCGGCGCCGCCCTTGCGGCCCTTGCCGGGCCCCTTGGGGGGCTGACCGCCGGAAGAACCGGCTTTGCGGCCGTCAGAACCGGACGCGGAAGAGGAGGAAGCCCCGCTGCGACCGGCAACAGTGCCCGCGCTGCGGGAAGCCTGGGCCACAGGCTGCTGTGCCGCAGCCGCAGCACGGGCGGCACGGGCCGCCCGTGCTTCGTACTCGGCGTCACCGTCAATATCATAGGCGGCGCGCTCGCCCTGGGTGGAGCGCAGGTCCAGGTGCTGGACCTGTGCCCGGGCACCGGCGGAAGCCTGTTTGGCAGCTGCCTGGCGGCGCAGGGCCATTGCCTGGCGCTGGGCCATGGTCAGCTGTTCTTCACCGGGCTGCGTCTGCTGGGCGGCAGGCTGCACCGGGCGGGCTGCCTGCTGCTGGGCAGGGGCCCGGTGGATGGTGCGCTGCTGGGCAGGCTGGGCTGCGCGCTGCTGGGGCTGATGAATGGTGCGCGGGGCACTTTGGGCCGGCTGTGCTGCCTGGGCCTGACGGGCAGCCTGGTAACGCTGCACATCGGCCGGCTGCACCGGCGTAAACTGACGGCTGCGGCGGCTGCTTTCGGCGGCGGCCAGCCGGGCGCGGCGGCGTGCTTCTTCCAGCTGGCTGGAAGCGCCGGACGTGCGGATGGTGCGCTGGGCATCGCCGGCATGATACACCGAGCGCTGGGCGTCACCGGTGTTCAGTTTGCGTGGTTCGCTCATGGGCGTCCTCCCTTTTTTGTGGTGGGGTGCGGCGGACAGGACCGGGGCATCCCTTCTGGGAATATGGTATGTTTATCCTTTTTGTGCGATGCGGGCCTGCAGATCCTCGCAGGCGGCCACGGTCTGGGGGTCCAGACTGCCGCCCTTCTCTTTAACAAAAGCAATGCTCTGCTGCAGGCTGTGCAGCAAAGCCAGGTCCAGGTCTTGCATCTCTTCCTGCCGCAGCTGGTCCACACCGGGATAATCCCGTTCGGCGCTGGTGGCGTCGGCCATGTAGATGATCTTTTCCAGCAGGGTCATGTCCGCTTTGCCGGTGGTATGGCACTCAATGGCGGAAATGATCTGCGGATCGGTGACCCCCCACTGGGTGGCACACAGAATCGCGGCGGCAATGCCGTGCCACACCGGAGCAGGGCGCGAGGCGGCATTTTTAGCCATTATAGCATTGTCGGCAAAAATCTGCAACAGTTCCTCCCGGGGCAGTTCCTTGGCGCTGTCGTGCAAAAGTGCCGCCAGAGCGGCCTTTTCTTCGTCTGCGCCGTAATGCCGGGCCAGTTCCACCGCCTTATTTTTTACATTTATTGTGTGTTTGTAACGCTTGTGGGACAAGCGCCCTTTTACCAGTTCCTGGGCTTCTTCACAGGTCATGTATACTTCCCTCTTTGTCAAAAAAGATCGGTTGGCGGCAGGCAGGCACCACGGCTTTACACCCGGTCGGCCAGGCCGTACAGACCGTTTTGCCGGATGATTTCCCGCACGGATTCGGGCAGGACCCGGCGCAGCGTGTCGTCATCCGGCGCACCGGAGCGAATCTGGCTGGAGGCACAGGGCACCGGTACCGCATGGGCAAAGAGCACCCGCCCGCCGTAGGGTTTCAGCCCATCGGCAGCCGCGTACAGGTCGGCGCTGTCGCCCCCGGTACGGCTCTGCACCACCAGGGTGGCCAGGGCCAGGATGGTCTGCCATCGGTGCCACCGTGTAAAGCTGAGCAGCATGTCACTGCCCAGGGCCAGATACAGGGCGGTACCGGGATAGCGGTCCCGCAGCATCTGCAGGGTGTGGACGGTATAGCTGCGGCCCTGCTGGTCGATCTCCCACCGGCTGACCTCCACCCGGGGGTCCAGCGCGGCAAAACAGCCGCACATGGCCAGCCGGAGTTCGCCGGAGGTGGCACTGGCCGCCTTATGAGGCGGGATGCCGGCGGGCATGACCAGGACCTTGTCCGGGTCCACCGCCTTCATCACGGCGCGCAGATTGTTCATATGCCCCATGTGCGGCGGGTCAAAGGTGCCGCCGTACAAAAGCAGCTTGCCCGGCGTGTCCATGGGTTCAGCGGGCGGAAGCCAGCAGAGCGGTAAAGTCGGAGTCCTTGTCCTTCTGGCGGAAAAGGACGAACTTGCGGCCGATGACCTGCACGCACTGGGCGTCGGTGGCTTCGGCCAGGATGGCGGCAGCCTCTTTGGCGGTGTATTCGCTGTTTTCCAGCACCTTGATCTTGATGAGTTCACGGGCGGCCAGGCACTTGCCCACCGCGTCGATCATGGCGGGGCCGATCTCCCCCTTGCCCACCTGGAACACGGGGTCCAGGCCGTTGGCGGCGCCCCGCAGGGCGGCGCGCTGTTTGCTGGTCAGAGTCATCATAGAAAATTCCTTTCGGTGATTCGTTTTTATTCGCCCAGAAATCCGGGCAGGGCCTGTTCCAGGCGCTCCATGGCGCGGCCACGGTGGCTGATGGCGTCCTTTTCCTCGTCCGCCAGTTCGGCGTAGGACCGCCGGGCGGTGTTGGGGGTGGTGGTGCCGTCGGGCAGGCCCACACAGTCGGGCACAAAGAGCGGGTCGTAGCCGAAGCCGTTGTTTCCGGTGAGGCCGAAGGCAACAGAGCCGGGGCACTCCCCTTCCACCGTCAGCTCCCGGCCATCGGGCAGGACCAGGCAGACGGCGGAGACGAACCGGGCGGCACGCCGGTCCGCGGGCACGTCCTTCATGGCGGCAAGCAGCTTCTGGTTGTTGGCATCGTCGTCCCCGTGGACCCCGGCATACCGGGCGCTGTACACGCCGGGTTCGCCGTTCAGGGCGTCCACGCACAGGCCGGAGTCGTCGGCCACGGTGGCAAGGCCGGTGGCTTTGCAGAAAGCCTGGGCCTTGATACGGGCGTTTTCGGCAAAAGTGGTGCCGGTCTCTTCGGGGTCCAGGTTCACGCCCAGTTCCCGCAGGCTTTTGACCTCATGACCGGCCCGTTCCAGGATACGGCGCAGCTCTTTCAGCTTGCCGTTGTTGTTGGTGGCAGCGCAGAAAATCATGCCTGTTCCTCCTTCTTGGGCAGTTCGGGCAGAAGCGCTTCGGAGAAGTCGGTGGCGGAGAAGAAGATCAGGTCGTCGATCTTTTCGCCTACGCCCACAAAGCGGATGGGCAGGCCCAGCTTCTCATGCACGCCCAGGATGCAGCCGCCCTTGGGGGTGCCGTCCAGCTTGGTGAGCACCACGCCGGTAGCCCCGGCGGCACGACAGAACTCCTGGGCCTGGCTGATGGCGTTCTGGCCGGTGATGGCGTCCAGCACCAGCAGCACTTCCAGGCTGGCTTCGGGGCTGGCCTTCTTGACGCTGCGGGCAATCTTGGAAAGCTCGTCCATCAGACCCTTCTTGTTGTGCAGACGACCGGCGGTGTCGGCAATGACCATGTCATAGCCTTTGGCGTTGGCGCTCTGTACCGCGTCGAAGATGACGGCGGCGGGGTCGGCACCTTCCCCGGCCTTGACCAGGGGCACTTCCGCCCGCTGGGCCCAGGTCTCCAGCTGTTCGCTGGCCGCAGCGCGGAAGGTATCCCCCGCTGCCAGCATGACCCGCTTGCCCAGGTCCTTATAAAGGTAGGCCAGCTTGGCGATGGTGGTGGTCTTGCCCACGCCGTTGACGCCGATGACCAGGACCACCGCCGGGTGACCGGTCAGGTCCATCTCATCGTGGGGAGAAATTTCCAGGCGGATGATCTCCCGCAGGGCCTTCAGGGCCTGATCACCGGTTTTCAGGTGGTCGCGTTCCACCACGTCCCGGAGTTCGTCCACCAGGCGCACGGCGGTGGAGGGGCCCACGTCGGCCAAAATCAGCTGTTCTTCCAGGTCGTTGTACAGATCGTCGTCGATCTGGGAATTGGTCAGGGTGTTGACGATGGACTGGAAAAAGCCGGTACGGGTCTTTTCCAGGCCGTCTTCCAGCTTTTTCTTTCTAAAACTGTCAAACAGGCCCATGGGGCACACCTCCGTGGCGTATGTAAGATGGGTGTCAGTTCACCAGATCGGCGCTGACGTTGTTCAGATCCAGGCGCAGCAGCTTGGAAACACCGTCCTCCTGCATGGTCACACCGTACAGGACGTCGGCGGCTTCCATGGTGCCGCGGCGGTGGGTAATGACGATGAACTGGGTATTGCCGGTCATGCGGCGCAGGTACTGGGCATACCGGGTAACGTTGACGTCATCCAGGGCGGCTTCGATCTCGTCCAGGATGCAGAAGGGCGAGGGGTTGACTTCCAGGATGGCAAAGTAGATGGAGATGGCCACCAGTGCCTGCTCGCCGCCGGACAGGGCCGACAGGTTGCGGATGACCTTGCCCGGGGGCGAGACCTCGATCTCGATGCCGGATTCCAGCACGTTGTTCTCGTCCGAGAGATAGAGGCGTGCGGTGCCGCCGCCGAACAGTTCCCGGAAGATGCGGCTGAAGTTGCGGTTGATCTCCTTGAAGCTCTTGGAGAACATCTCCTCCATCTCGCCCCGCAGTTCCCCGATCATACGGGTCAGCTCGGCTTTGGAGCGTTCCACATCCCCCACCTGGGCTTTTAGGAAGTCGTAGCGTTCCTTGACTTCCTTGTATTCGTCAATGGCGCCCACGTTCACGTTGCCCAAAGCCCGGATCTTGCCCCGGACTTCCGCCACCTGGCGGCGCAGTTCGGTGACGTTGGTGAATTCCACGCACAGGCCCTTGGCTTCCGCTTCGGTGAGCTGGTATTCGTCCCACAGCTTGGCTGCGGTGGTGTTCAGCTCGTTTTCGGCGGCGGCGCGGCGCTCGGCCAGGCGGGCCATCTCGCCGCTCATCCGTTCCCGTTCGTCGGTGAGAGCACGGTTTTCCTGGCTCATGCGGGTGACGGCGGCTTCCTTCTCCATCCGGGCGGCGTTGGCGGCGCGGATGGTCTCTTCCGCCGCTGCGATCTTTTCCTTGGTCTCAGCGCGGGCCCGCTCGATGTCGGCGGCGCGCAGCTCGTTGGCCGCGATGGTCTGGCGGGCGGCTTCAATGGACGCCTGCAGTTCCCGGGCACGGGCTTCGGCTTCGCCGGTGCGGCCTCGCAGGGTCTCCAGGGCGGCTTCGTGCAGGCCGATGTCCTTCTCCCCGGTGAGGCGTTTCATCTGGGCGTCGGAGAGGGCGTTGGACAGAGATTCCCGGCGGCGGCTCAGCTCGCCGGTGCTCTCGCCCAGCTGGGCCAGCTCATCGGCGTATTTGGCCAGTTCAGCCTCGGCGGCAGCGGCGCCGTTTGCGGCCTGGGCGCGGGCGGTTTCGTTCTCTTTCAGCTGGTCTTCCAGCTGCTTGATCTCACCGTCCCGGCGCTGGGCCGCGGCGGTGCCTTCGGCCACGGCGGCGTCCAGGCGTTCCAGGTCCAGCTGGGCTTTCAGCCGGGCGGAAGCGGCGTTGACGCTCTCGCTCTCGGCACCGGCCAGCTCGGCGGCCAGGGTATCGGCTTCCGCCTGGCGGGCCTTGGCTTCCCGCTCGGCATCGGCCCGGCGCAGTTCCAGCTTTTTCAGCTTGACGCGCAGCTCTTCCAGTTCCTGCTTGCGGCTGAACACACCCGCACTGCGGGCGGTGGAACCGCCGGTGAAGGAACCGCCGGCGTTGATGACCTGGCCGTCCAGAGTGACGATGCGGTTGCGATACCCCAGGCTCTTGGCCACGGCGGAAGCTTCCGCCAGGTCCTCCACCACGATGATGCGGCCCAGCAGGTTATCGATGATATGACGGTACCGGGGATCGGTGTCCACCAGGTCGGCGGCCACCTCGGCGGTGCCGGTCAGGCGGCCGTTGAACCGGCTGCCCTGGACAGTATCCAGAGGCAGGAAGGTGGCGCGGCCCGCCCGTTCTTCTTTCAGAAAGGCGATGGCAGAACGGGCGCAGCGCTCGTCCTCCACCACGATGTTCTGCAGCGCAAAGCCCAGGGCCGTCTCGATGGCGGTCTCGTAGCCCTTGCGCACGGTGAGGATACCGGCCACCGGGCCGATGATGCCCCGCAGACGGTTGGCGGAAGCTGCCCGCATGACCGTCTTGACGCTCTGCTGGTAGCCGTCCAGGTTGCGTTCCAGGTCTTCCAGAATACGGATGCGCTGGGCGGTGTTGGAGCGGTCCCGGTCGGCCTTCTGCAATGCGTCGGCGGCTTCGGCCTGCTGACGGCGGCGGCTTTCCAGCTTGAGTTTGAGCCCGGCCTTGATGTTATCACAGCGGGTGACGGCTTCCTCCGCTTCCCGCAAGGTCTCGGCGGCAGCCTGGCGCTCGGCGTTCAGCTTGTCGGCGGCGCCGGATGCGGCGGCGGCCTGGTTGCGCAGGCCGTCCAGCTGGGTGCGGGCGGCTTCGGCGGCGGAGGTCAGGGAGGCGGCCCGCACCTTCATGGTGGTGGCGGCGTCCTGCAGGCGGGCCATGGCGGCTTCCACCACGTCCCGGCGCTCGCCGCTCTGCAAGGCCTGCTGTTCCAGCGCGTTCATCTGGGCCCGCAGGTCGGAGATGGCGGCTTCGGCCTGCTGCAGCTGGGCGCGCAGGGTCTCGATGGCGGCGCGGTGGGTCTGGGCTTCGGCTTCGATACCCTTGGCGCCCTCCCCGGCCCGGGCCAGTTCGGCCTCGGCGTCCCTGATCTGGGCCTGGGCGTGTTCGTTCTCGTTCTTCAGAACGGCGATCTGGCTGTCGCTGCCACATCTACATCGTAGGTTTCGTTTCCGGACCGGGTGAAATCACACAAATGGGCAA
>CAJMLV010000001.1 GCA_905214345.1 uncultured bacterium | reverse complement strand
CACTCCCCGGCATAGCCGGGGGTTGTCCTTACGCTTAAGCTAACAAAACAAAAAAGAAACCAAACACAAGCTGTGTTTGGTTTTTTTGGTGGGAGCTGGTGGATTCGAACCACCGAAGCATTACGCAGCAGATTTACAGTCTGTCCCCATTGGCCACTCGGGAAAGCTCCCATCTGTTCGGTTGTCTGCATCTCTCGTCGAGTGCTTGTTTATTATAGCAAACGATCAAGAGAAATGCAAGTGTTTTTTCAAAAAAAGTTTTGCGATATATCGTCATCTGCAAAATTTCTTTGAAAAAAGTCACTTTTTTCCTGTGTTTTGGGCTGTTTTTCTCCTCTATTCCCGACTTTCCCTTTTCAGAAAGACCGCCACATGCTATAATGAGCCATCAATAAACCATAATTGAGGTATCGCCATGGAGATCAGAACGTATCAGCCCGCAGACTGTAAGGAGATGGCGGAGCTTTTCTACCAGACGGTTCACACCGTCAACGCAAAAGACTACACCCGGCCCCAGCTGGACGCCTGGGCCACCGGGCAGGTAGATCTGGAACAGTGGGACCGGTCCTTTCTGGAACATCTTACCCTGGTGGCGACAGAGAATGACCGCATCGCGGGATTTGCCGACATGGCCGATGACGGCTATCTGGACCGCCTGTATGTGCATGCCGATCACCAGAGGCAAGGGATCGCCACTGCCCTGTGCGACCGGCTGGAGCAGTCCGTGCCGAGGCCTTTTACCACTCACGCCTCCATTACAGCCAAGCCTTTCTTTGAAAAGAGAGGGTACACTGTTGTGAAAGAACAAGCGGTTGAAAGGCACGGGGTTCTGCTCACCAACTTTGTCATGGTAAAAAAGTGCTGATTTCCAAACCATACACCTGCTCAGGGGGAGACCACATCCGGTCTCCCCTTTTCTTTTTTTCTCTTCCACTATTATATAAGAAAAGCCCGCTGTTACCGGCGGGCGGGATGGTTTTATGTTATCAGGCAGGTTCAGCGCTCGATCTGCATATGGGGATGGCGGGGAGCGTAACCTTCCACTGCCAGCTCCCAGGTGGTATTCCCGTCGGCATCCTCCGCCGTCTTGGCAAAGCCCATACCGGCATAGAATTCCTTCACCATACCGTTCTTGGCAGTGGGATAATAGTAGCCTCGGATGGTCTTGATTCCCCGTGCAGCAGCGTCCGCCACCACGGCGTCCATCATGGCATCCTCCATGCCGCGCTTGAGCACCCGGCAGCTCATGAGCCACAGGCGAAGGTGCAGGGTCTCTCCTTCCGTTTCACCGGCCACCACCGTGACCACGCCGTTATCACCGAACTTGTCCACCAGCTTGCCGTACAGGCACAGCCAGGCAGGTTTTTCCGCCATGGCGCGGATGTCATCCTCGGAGCAGCGCAGGGTGGTGAGGTTGAACTGGTTGGACTTGTTGGTCAGCTGGGCGATACGCTGGATATACAGCGGCTCAAACCCACGGATGGTGGCGGTCATTTCCAGGCTGTCCAGATAGGCGCCGTAATCCGCGAAAGCCGCCTGGGCCCGGCGGCGCTCGGCGTTAGCGTGGTAGAGCTCGGTCTTTTTGAGGTCCTCACCCGACAGGGTAGTGACTTCAAAGTAGCCGCCGTGGTCCAGGGTCTTGATGTAGTTTTCGGCACCATCCAGCACCGGGACCGCCACACCGGGAACCTGGGCTTCCACGATGGCCCGCTCCGCCGGGTTGTCATCGGCAAAGACAAAGCTGTCCGCGCCCAGGTTCAGCTCGGCGGCAATGGCCTTGAGGTTCTGGTCCTTGGGGTCCCAGTTGGCCTTGATGGCCACAAAATCGTCGGGACGCAGCACGCCGTCGGGATGGTTGAGCCCCGCCAGGGCGTTTTCTTCCTCGTTCTTGGAGTCCACCGCCAGCACCACACCGATGGATTTCAGCGCTTTGCAGTAGCTCTGGAATTCGGCGTAGACCTGGCCTTCGGGCACTTCGGGGCCCACAGCGATGCCGTCCACCCCATCGTCACCCACAACGCCGCCCCACAGGGTGTTGTCCAGATCCAGGACCAGGGCTTTCTTGTTGCGGCCGTACAGCGACTTGATGATATTGGCCAGACTGTTGGCCAGGGACGGGATGGCGTCCAGGCACATGGCGTACTTGTACATGTGCCAGAAGAAGGCGTCCCCCCAGGCTGTCAGGCCGTAATCCGACGCGAGATAATCCAGGTCATTGATGTAGAAATCCTCATGGGCGGCGGCGTAGGCGTAGAACTTCTGGTTCAGGCGGGAGATGAAGTTGGTGCGCCCGCGCACATCCCACACGTCCCGGTTGCCCATCAGGCGGTAGTTGGGACGGTCGAAGTTATTCTGGATGACAGGGCAGCTGAATTTCTGGGACAAAGCCTGCCACATGCTCTCGAAGCGGGCATATTCGGATTCCAGCAGCTCGTCCACCTGGGCCGGGCTGTCCGACGTGGTGGGGAAATGTTCAATGTTGCGCCAGTTGGTGTGGATGTAGATCACATCCGGCTTGAACTCGTCCAGTTCGGGGGTGCCGAACATGGCGTCCTGCCAGTACTGGCCGTATTCAGATTGATAGAACTCCGCCTCGATGCCGTAGTTCAGCAGGAACAGCCCCAGCTGGTCGGCCACCTCATTGGTGGTGGAACCGCCGAGGATGGCGATTTTTTTGTGCAAGGGGCTGGGGTTCTGAGCCAGCAGTTCCCGGCGGATGCGGCGCTTTTTGCGCAGCAGCTGTTCGGTATCCAGAGGGTAGCGGAAGCAGTCCATGGCAGGCTCCTTTGCTTCGTTGTCAGATCATGCGGATCAGCCCAGATGGGTCAGGGCTTCTTCCAGCGCGCGGGAAATCTGGTCCGGGCAGCTGGTGGGACGGGGACCGCAGGTGGTGCCTTTCATACGCTGGATGGCGTCTTCGGCCTTCATGCCCACCAGCAGCTGGCTGATACCTTTCAGGTTGCCGTTGCAGCCGCCCATAACTTCCACCTTGCGGATGGTATGGTCTTCGGCCAGATCAACACGGGTCAGCACCGAGCAGGTGCCCTGGTTCTTGCGTTCGTAAATCATGATCGTTCTCTCCTTTGTTTTTGCCGCTCAGCGCTTGCGGGCGCGGGCGACGGCTTCGATGCGGGCGATCTGGTCGTCCGCGGTATAAAATGCGCCCACAGGGCGGGGATTGTTGGCGTTCATTCCGTGGAAGTCGGTGCCGCCGGTGACGATGAGATCATTTTCCCTGGCCAGGCGGGTCAGTTCTTCCTTGTCTTCGGGGGTGTTGCGGGGATGGTCGATCTCCACGCCGTCCAGCCGTCCGGCCGCAATGAGTTCCCGGGCCAGGGGCATGCTCTTGTACACGCTGGGATGGGCCAGCACAGCCACGCCCCTGCAGGTCTTGATCAGGTCCAGCACCGTGTCCACCGTTTCATACTTGGGGTTGTGCAGGATCTTGCCCCGCACCGGGCGCAGACCAAACAGCGACTTGTACACCGAATTGTACATGCCGTCGGACAAACCGTACTGCCACAAAACCCGCATGACGTGGGCTTTATACAGGGTGCCGCTGTCTTTGGCATACTCCAGCGCTTCGGCGGTCTTGAACTGGGGGCAGATCTCCTCCAGTTCCCGGCAGCTCTGCATCACGGCGTTATACCGGCGCTCGGACATCAGCTTGGAGAAATCCGCCAGAGCGGCGCAGTCATCCGGCCAGAAGCAGAGGATATGCACCCGGTGGCCCCGCTCATAGTCGTAGGCGGTGAGCTCGGTGGCGGGGATCAGGTGGACCCCTTCCACCACCGGGTTGGCATAGGCATAGCGCACACTGCGGATGGCATCGTGGTCGGACACGGCCAGATGGGTCATACCGGCGCACTTGGCCAGAAACGGCAGCTTGGCCACCGGGGTGGAACCATCGGAAAATGTGGTATGTGTATGAAGATCGCCGGGCATGTAAGTGCGCTCCTTTCCGCTGTTGGCAGCTTCTTCTTATTATATACACTTTTGCGGATTTTGAAAAGAGGGGTCCGGGCGGTACGCAAAACCGGGGCTGCCCCGGAAAAGGGCAGCCCCGGCGTTATGGTTCAGATTCAGGCCAGGATGGGTTTGAGAGCTTCGGCAAGCTTGTCTTTCTGGGCCTGGGCCTCGGCCAGATCCTTGCCCAGGGTGGTGAAGTAGGTCTTGATCTTGGGCTCGGTGCCGGAGGGACGGACCACCACGGCGGCGCCGCTTTCCAGCTTGTAGATCAGGACATTGGCGGCGGGCAGGCCGGTCTCTTCGGGCTTCTTGTAGTCGGTGACCTTGACCACCTTGTCGCCGGCGAATTCCTTGGGCGGATTTTCCCGCAGACCGGCCATGATGCCGGCCATCTTGTCCATGCCGGACAGGCCCGGGAACTCGAAGCTGTCCACCTTGTTCAGGTAGCGGCCATATTCGGCGTAGATGCGCTCCAGTTCTTCCTTGATGGAAGAGCCCTTGGCGCGGTAGTAGGCAGCCATTTCGCAGATGAGCATGGAGCCGATGATGGCGTCCTTGTCGCGGACATAAGGACCGGCGAGGTAGCCGTAGCTTTCCTCAAAGCCAAAGATGAAGCGGTCCACCTGGCCGTCGGCTTCCAGCTTGGCGATCTGGTCGCCGATCCACTTGAAGCCGGTCAGGACGTTGCGGCATTCCACACCGTAATGGGCAGCCACAGCGTCAGCCAGCGGAGTGGAGACGATGGACTTGCACATAACGGGGTCTTTGGGCATGGTGCCCTGCTCGATACGGCCGGCGCAGATGTAGTCCAGCAGCAGCACGCCCACCTCGTTGCCGGAGAGCAGCTCATAGCTGCCGTCCTTGCACTTGACGGCGATGCCCACACGGTCGGCGTCGGGGTCGGTGGCCAGCATCAGGTCGGCACCGGACTTTTCGGCCAGTTCCAGACCCAGGCGCAGAGCCTCGAAGATCTCGGGGTTGGGATAGGGGCAGGTGGGGAAGTTGCCGTCCGGGTCCTTCTGTTCGGGAACGATGGTGATGTCGGTGATGCCGATCTCGTCCAGAACGGTGGTGACGGGCACCAGGCCGGAGCCGTTCAGCGGGCTGTACACCAGCTTGAGACCGGCGGTCTTGCAGATGCCGGGACGGATGGAGCGGGCTTCGATGGCGTCGTACAGCGCACGGATGCAGTCATCACCCACATACTCGATCAGGCCCTTTTCGATGCCTTCGGCAAAAGGCATGGTCTTGGCGCCGGTGAGGATGTCGGTCTTCTGGATCTCGGCATAGACGATGTCGGCGGCTTCGTCGGTCATCTGGCAGCCGTCGGGACCGTATGCCTTGTAGCCGTTGTACTTGGCGGGGTTGTGGGACGCGGTGACCATGATGCCCGCGTTGCAGTTGTAGTAACGGGTGGCAAAACTCAGGGCCGGAACAGGCATCAGTGCCTTGTAGATGCGCACTTTGACACCGTTGGCAGCCAGCACTTCCGCAGCGGCCTTGGCAAAGACATCGCTCTTGATGCGGCTGTCGTAGCTGATGGCCACGGTCTGGGTGCCGCCCTGGGTCTTGACCCAGTTGGCCAGGCCCTGGGTGGCCTGACGGACCACGTAGACGTTCATCCGGTTGGTACCGGCGCCGATCACGCCGCGCAGGCCCGCGGTGCCGAACTTCAGAGATACGGCAAAACGGTCCTGGATGGCAGCGTCGTCATCTTTGACGCTTTCCAGCTCGGGTTTCAGGTCGGCGTCATCGAGGTCGAAGGCCAGCCAGCGGTCAAACATTTCTTTATACATTTTGAACACCTGCGCTTTTCCTACAATGGGATATTTTGGGTAGTTTTGCTTAACTATCATAAATATACCAATCCCCGCGGGTCTTGTCAATCGAATCTTGGCGCAATCAACGGTTTTTCGCCCCTGATTCCTGCAATTTTAGGCTTTTTGCTTGCCCCGGGCGGGTCAAAACGATATACTGATAAAAGAAACGAAGATACGGGGAGGGGCATTATGTTTGCGCAGATCAACAGCCTGGGGGTGACGGGGCTCAACGGATACCCGGTGACGGTGGAGACGGATATTTCGGGCGGGCTGCCCGCCTTTGCCCTGGTGGGCCTGCCGGATTCCGCCGTCAAAGAGTGCAGCGAGCGGGTGCGCAGCGCCGTAAAAAACCTGCGCTATCCCTGGCCCGCCAGCCACATCACGGTAAACCTGGCCCCCGCCGACGTGCGCAAGACCGGGTCGCTGTATGACCTGCCGGTGTTTCTGGGAATCCTGGCTGCCCAGGGACAGCTGACCGCCCCCGCACCCCACCAGGCCTTTCTGGGCGAACTGGGGTTGGATGGAACTCTTAGGCCCATCCCCGGCGTGCTGCCCATGTCCCTGGCAGCCCAAAAGGCGGGCATCACCGAGCTGTTCCTGCCCGCCGAGAATGCCGCCGAAGCCGCCGTGGCCCAGGGGCTGACCGTCTACCCCGCCCGCACCGCCCGGGATGTGGTGGAGCATCTGTGCGGCACCGCAAAGCTCTCCCCCGCTCAGCCCGACGGTTACGATGCCGAGGGCGGATGGCTGGGCCCGGATTTTGCGGACGTTCGGGGGCAGGCAGAAGCCCGCCGGGCCCTGGAAGTGGCCGCTGCGGGCGGACACAATCTGTTGATGGTGGGCCCGCCGGGTACCGGCAAGAGCATGCTGGCCAAGCGGCTGCCGGGAATCTTGCCGCCCATGAGCTACGACGAAGCTTTAGAGACCACCGCCATCTACTCGGTGGCAGGGCTGGTGCGCTCCGGGCAGGGGCTTCTGAAGGCGCGGCCGTTCCGCAGTCCCCACCACAGTGTCAGCGCCACCGCCATTGCGGGCGGCGGAAGCAGCGCACGACCCGGCGAGGTCAGCCTGGCCCACAACGGGGTGCTGTTTCTGGACGAGCTGCCGGAGTTTTCCCGGGACACGCTGGAAGTGCTGCGCCAGCCGTTGGAGGACGGGCGCATCACGGTGAGCCGGGTCCATGCCAGCGCCACCTACCCCTGCCGGTTCATGCTGGTGGCGGCTATGAACCCCTGCAAGTGCGGGTACCACGGCTGCCCCGGCCACGAATGTACCTGCACCCCCAGCGCCATTGAACGGTACCGTCAACGTATTTCCGGACCGCTTCTGGACCGCATCGACCTGCATGTGGAGGTGCGACCGGTGGAGTATGACGCGCTGGCCGCCGAAGCGGGCGGAGAATCCAGCGCTGCCATCCTGGCGCGTGTGACCGAAGCCCGCGCATTGCAGCAGCAGCGGTATACGGGACTGGGTTTTGCCTGCAACGCCCAGCTGCCCAGCGGTCTTTTGCGCCGATATTGTCCCCTGGCCCCCGCCGCCCAGACCATGCTGCGCACCGCCTTTGAACGAATGGGATACAGCGCCCGCGCCTACGACCGCATCCTGCGGGTGGCCCGCACGGTGGCGGACCTGAACGGCAGCGAGATCATCGGCACTGCCGAACTGATGGAAGCCCTGCAATACCGCAGCATGGACCGCCGCTGACAGAAAAATCAAACACCGCCCGGCCCCGCGTGCCTGATGGCACAAACGGGGCCGGGCGGTTTGCTGTGTGGGATGTTGTTCAGAATAAAAGTCCGGCCAGGCGGCGGGCGCTTTCGGCCCAGGAATACTTGGCCAGCAGTTCCGCCGGGTCGGCGGCGGGCGGAGTAACACGGGTCACTTCCCCATGGTTGACGGCCAGGTCGATATACCCCGCACAGGGGCCGTAGACCTCCCGCATACAGGGGGTATCGCTGACCAGCACTTCCGGCGCACCGCAGGCCACTGCTTCCAGGGGCGGGATGCCGAAACCTTCATATAATGTGGGGAACAGGAATGCTTTGCAGTTGGCCATCAGGGTCTTGGCTTCCCCATCGGTGACATAGCCCAGATAGACCACGTTGGGCAGGTCGGCCAGGCCCAGTTCTTCGGCTTGGGCCTGCAGGCTGCCGCCGCCCGCTATGGCAAACATCTCTTTGGGCGCGTTTTTTGCCGCCCGCAGTACCCAGGGGAAGTTCTTGTTCTTGAGCAGGTTGGCCATGGAGAAGTAGTATTCCCCTTGCCGCAAAGCAGGCCATTTGCCCTTCCCCGCAAATACCTCCGGGTCGGCCTTGATCCGCTGCATGTGCTGCCAGGCGTTGCCGATGACGGTGATCCGCCCGGGGTCCACCTTATAGTACTTGACGATCTCGTTCTTGGAAAATTCCGACACCGTGACGATGCCGCAGCACTGACGGGCCATAGCCCGGTACTGCAGGCGGTGCCAGGCCGCCGAAGCCCGGCCCCTGGGGTCACGGTAAAAATCCGGCCGGGCGCGGTAGCACACATCGTGCCAGACGGCGATTCCCGCATTGCGCCGGGCATTGAGGGGGATCACATTGCACATACAAAGCCAGCGGCGGCCCGCCTTGGCCAGGTACCGGGGATAATCCCGCTGTTCCCACAGGGCATTCTGTTTGCCGTAAACCACCACTTTCAGGTTTTCGTAAACCGGTTGGACGGCACCTTCCGGCACCACCACTTCCAGAACACCGGGCGGAGCAATCTTATCCAGCTCGGCCAGCACTTCGGTGGCGTAACGCTGGATGCCGGAAAGCCGTTGGGTGAAAAACCAGCCGTCCACCGCATACAGCGGTTTGGCGGCAGGTTTGCCCCCGCAGTCCCGCACCTGCCAGGGACGGGTACGCTCCCCGCAGGTACCGGCCAGGGTACTTTGGGCCGGCTTGGCGGTCATATCATGTTTCTTCATCCCTTGTCCTCCTGTTGAGTATCGGGGGCCTGCAAAAGTCCCGCCTGCTGTTTCAGGGCCAGAATCCGGGCCACGCTTTCATCGATACGTTCCTCTGTCAGGCGGCCATCCTCCACGGCGGCCAGAACCCCGTCATAAGCCTGCGCCAGACCGGCGGGCATCAGCAAAAGGTCCGCCCCGGCCTGCAAGGCCAGTACAGCCGCTTCACCGGGGGTGCAGGTTTCCGTGATTGCGCCCATGGCCAGGGAGTCGGTGACCACCACCCCGGCAAAGCCCAGTTCATCCCGCAGCACGTCGGTGATCAGCGCGCGGGAGAAGGTGGCGGGCAGATCACGTTCCTCCCCTTCCACTGCGTTGGGGGCGGCAATGTGCCCCACCATCACCAGCGGGGCCCCGGCCCGGATACCCGCTTCAAAAGGCAGAAATTCACAGGCACGAAGCTCCTCCATGGTTTTTTCGGTATACACAGTGCCGTCATGGCTGTCCCCGGCGGTATCTCCATGGCCGGGAAAATGTTTGAGGCAGCAAAGCACCCCCGCTCGGAAAAATCCTTCCACCGCGGCGTTCACGCAGTCGGCTGCCTCCTGCGGGTCCGAAGAAAAGGCGCGGGTTCCGATGACCGGATTATCCGGGTTGGTATTCACGTCCGCCACCGGCGCAAAATCCAGATTGATGCCGTACCCGGCCAGGTAAGCGCCGATTTCGGCGGACATGGCACGGACCTCATCGGTCCCCTGTGCCCCCATCGACGCCGCGCTCTCGTACTGGGGCAGGTCAAAGCCGGGACTGTTGGCCAGACGGGCAACGACGCCTCCCTCCTCGTCAATACCAATGAGCACGGGCACCGGCGAGGATTGCTGCAATCCGGCAATCAGGCCGCGCAGCTGGACTTCGTCGGTGATGTTCTTGCCGAAAAGCACCACGCCCCCCACCGGGTATTCTTCCAGAAAGGCCGCCATGGCTTCGGACACTTCAATCACACCGGGAGCATCAGCATCGTCGATGGTCTGCTGGGAAAGCGCCGGGTCCAAGGCATCCGGCCGGACCAGAAACAACTGGCCCACCTTTTCCCGCAGGGTCATTTCCGCCAGAAGTCCTGCCGGCGCCGCGGAGGGGGATGCCGTGGCCTGCTCCCCGGCGGATGCTGTGGGCTGCGGGGCCGGCGCAGTGCCGGATGCAGCCGGAGCGCAGCCTGCCAGAGCTCCGCAGGCCAGTGCCAGCGCGGACAGGCGCAGCCTTATTCTCTTGCCCACAGTACGCCCCTCCCTTTGCCCTTCCGAGCGGAATTTTTCTGTATTATACCACGGACAACCGCAAAAGAAAATGCCGGAACCAACGCAAAGCGGCGCAGCCCCGCCGGGGGACTGCGCCGCAGAAGCCGTTTCAGCCAATTGGTCTTTTTTTGCGCGTCGCACTTTTCATGCGGCTGAGTGTTTCGGGCGTCATATTCAGAAAACTGGCAATGTGCCGGTTATTCACATCAAAAATCAGGCCGGGATACTCTTCCAGAAACCATTCAAACCGCTGCCGGGCAGGCAAGCTGCAGATCGCATGCCTGGTATGGTTGTGCAGGCGCATGGAATCGGTGAGAAAGCGGGCATACAACTCCGCCAGCTGCGGGCAGGTACGCACAAGATCCATGGTCTCCTTCAGCGGCAGAACCACCAGATCGCAATCGGTCAAAGCCGCCACATTCTCCGGCGACGGTTCGTCAAAGGCACAGGGCGGCATGGCCGGCGTACCACTGCGGAAGCAGAAACAATCGGTGTGTTCACAGCCGTCCACATCCACAAAGTAACCGCGAACCACACCATTGAGCAGCAGAAACACCTTGGACTGCACTTCCCCCGTTTTCAGGAACACGGTTCCCCGGGGTATATGCTGTACTTCCGCCAGTGCAGACAGGGTATCCAGCAGCGCCGGATCATTCAAACCAAACTGACGGGTAAACAATTCCATTGCATCCATAGAATAAGTTCAAACATCCTTCCTCCAGCCAAAGCGCCGGCCCTTCTTCGCACAGTCGGCCGCTCTGGTCACGCACCGTCTTCCACAGGGATGAGAAACACAGCGAACAATCCGCAATTTTGTTATTTTATATCATACCGCGCAACACCATTATGTGTCAATAATCATCCGTATTTTCATTATCGAAATTATTCTGAACTTTCCCCGCAAAATCGGTGTCTTGCCCCAAAGGCCGCAATGCACTATAATGTAGGTAAAATGAGCAAGAACATGCCCTGTCATGCGGCGGGCTATCAGCAAACAAAGGGAAAGGCTGCCCACCATGAAGAACAAGAAAAACAAGAGCCACAACAACATTCACCGCGTTCTGGGAGATATGCGCCTGAGCCTGCTGGCATTTTTCGTGCTGGTCTGCCTGGTGTTGTTCGGCGTTTTGATGATCCGCCGTTCGCTTTTGAAAAACGCCCAGGAATCCGGGTCCGCGCTGGCCCGCAGTTATGCAGAGGAAGCCCGCAGCAACCTGACGGTATATCAGACGCTGGTCAGCTACGGCACCGCCTTTTTGCAGGACCGGCTGAACCAGGGTTACACCAACGAAGAGCTGTTTGCTTCGGCAGAAATGTATTTTGACCGGGTCACCAGTGTGCTGGGCGACCAGGTCATCAGCCCGTTTTTGCTGCTGGACGGTGAGATGCTGACCACCACAGAACTTTCCCCCACTGACATCGACCCCGACTACGCCCCCACCCAGCGGGAATGGTACCGCATGGCGGTGGAAGCGGACGGCGAGGTGGTGTTTACCGGGCTGTACACCGATATTGTCAGCGGCCAGCCCACCATTTCGGTGGTACAGTCGGTGAACAACGGCGAGGCGATACTCGGATTTGACATTTTCACCGAGAACTTCCATTTCCAGGCCGATCCGCTGAGCCTGGCCCATGCCGATTCCTTCTTCTTGTGCGATGCCGCCGGTTCGGTGCTGTATGCCCGCACCGAGCTGGACTTACCGGATGCTGATCTGCAGGCTTACTGCAACACCCTGCTGGAAAAGATTTCCGCCGGGGAGCTGGATGAATTCAACGAATACATCACCGACCTGGACGGCAACCGCCGCGGTGTCTATTACAACCAGATGGACAACGGCTGGTATTCCATCGTAACGGTCCCTTATGAAAGCATCCTGGGCGATCTGCGCCCCTTCGGCAGCGTGTCCATGCTGATCCTGGTCATCTCGCTGCTGGTGCTGGCGGTGACCATCTGGCGGGAGAAAAGGTACAACGACCGCATCGGCCGCGCCAACGAAACAGTACAGGTTCTGGGCAATTCCTACTACGCCCTGTACCGGGTGGACTGTGCCGACGGCACCTATGAGATGATCAAGAGCGCCCCGCCTGTACAGGGGCATCTGCCGGAGAAAGGCAACTATGCCGACCTGATGCAGGTGGTAAAGGAAGTGATGGAGCCGGGCGCGTATACCGAGTTCCGACAGAGCTTCTCGCTGGAAAATATCCGCCATCTGGTGGAAACCCACACAGCGGATTTCGGCGGCGATTTCCAGCGCCGGTTCGGCAACGAATACCGCTGGGTCAATGTGCGGGTCCTGTTTGACGAGACCCTGGCCCCCGAAGAGGTCGTCCTGTGTTTCCGGGAGATCGGTCAGGAGCGGCAGCGCCAGATGGAAGAACGCCGGGTGCTGGAAGATGCCCTGGAACTGGCCCGCCGCAACGAGACCGCCAAGCAGGCATTTTTCAGCAGCATGTCCCATGACATGCGCACCCCGCTGAACGCCATTGTGGGCCTGAGTGAACTGTCCGCCCAGTACGAGGATGTGGACCGGCTGAAAGACTGCCTGCGCAAGATCAACAACGCCAGCCGCCAGCTGCTGAACCTGATCAACGATATTCTGGATATTTCCCGCATGGAACAGGGCAAGGTCATGCTGAACAACCGGGAATTCGATCTGCGGGAATGTGTGGAGGAATGTCTGGAGTCTTTCCGGTTCCAGGCCCAGACCCAGCACAAGACCCTGGATGTAAAGCTGGAACTGAACGCCACCCGGCTGCTGGGTGACCCTTCCCGTATCAACCAGATCCTGAACAACCTTCTTTCCAACGCCTTCAAGTTTACCCCCGAAGGCGGCACCATCCGGCTGCATGTGACCCAGATCGACAAAGGCGATTTTGCCAAGTACAAGATCGTGGTGGCGGACACCGGCATCGGCATGTCTTCGGATTTCCTGCCCCACCTGTTTGAACCGTACAGCCGGGAGATGCGCTTTACCGCCAAGCAGAGCATCGGCACCGGCTTGGGCATGTCCATCACCAAAAATCTGGTCAGCCAGATGAACGGCGAACTGCATGTGGAAAGTGAACAAGGCAAGGGCACCACTTTCACCCTGGTGCTTCCCTTTGCGGTGATCGCCGGTTCGGACGCCCCTGCCGAAGCAGCCCCCGCCCCCGAGAATTATACACTGGAAGGCCGCCGCATCCTGCTGGCGGAGGACAACGAAGTCAACATGGAGATCACCACCGAACTGCTGCAGATGCATGGTGTGGAGGTGACCCAGGCGTGGACCGGACTTCAGGCTTTGGAGCAATTTGAAAAGAGTGAACCGTTCCGGTTTGACGCGGTGCTGCTGGACATGCAGATGCCGGAGATGGACGGCTGCGAGGCCGCCCGCCGCATCCGGGCCCTGGAGCGCCCCGATGCCGGGACTGTGCCCATCATTGCGGTGACGGCCAACGCTTTTGCGGAGGACATCGCCGCCACAGCTGCCGCCGGGATGAACGCCCATGTGTCCAAACCCATCGACTTCACCCATCTGTGCCGTACCCTGGCCCGGCTGACCGCCGGTGCCGCACCGGCCGGAGATTCCGCCACTTAACCCCCAAAAGAAACAGCAGGCACCTCACGAAACATTCCGTGCAGGCGCCTGCTGTTATTTTTGGTTGTTTATTCCGCCGGGTTCAGATGGACCATCACATGCTTGATGTCGGGGAAGCGGTGTTCCAGTTCGGTATGCACACTCTCTGCCACGTCGTGGGCTTCCTGCAGCGTCTTGCTGCCGTCCACCTCGATTTCCAGGTCTACATACACCTTGCTGCCGAACATGCGGGAATGGAGGGTATCCACACAAACCACGTCCTTCTGCTCGCTGACAAACTTCTGGAGTTCCGCTTCGTACTGTTCCCCGCAGGAGGTATCCAGCATCTTGACCACAGCGTCTTTCAGGATGTCGTAGGCCACCTTGAGGATGAACACGCAGATCACCACACTGGCCACCGAGTCCATCACCGGGAAGCCCAGCATTGCACCCCCGATACCGATCAGCGAACCGATGGAGGAGAACGCATCCGAGCGATGATGCCAGGCATCTGCCATGAAGGCATCCGAATGAATCAGCTTGGCATAATAGCGGGTGTACCAATACATGGCCTCCTTGGAAACGATGGAAAGCACCGCCGCCACCAGGGCGATGGCCCCCGGCGGGGTGATGGTTTCATACTGGCCGGAGAAGATGGTTTCCAGCCCGGCACGTCCCACCCCGATGCCGGTGCCCATGAGCACGATCCCCAGAAACAGGGATGCCACACATTCCAGCCGCTCATGGCCGTATGGGTGGGACGCATCAGCGGCGCGGCGGGATACCTTGACGCCGAACCAGGCAATGAAGGTGGTGAGCACATCCGAAAAAGAATGGATGGCGTCGGAGATCATGGCCCCGGAATGCCCCCACACGCCGGCCAGCAGTTTGAAGCCGGAAAGCAGGGCGTTGCCGATCAGACTGACCAGAGAAAGGCGGCGGATGACGGCGTTTTCATCCAGGGAACGAGGGGTTGCGCGGTTTGACATAAAAGAAGCCTCCTGTGCGGGCCGCTTGCGCGGCCGTGATGTATTCTCTTATGCGCACTCCTTTTTTGAGATACTGTTCCGCCGGAAAATAAAATAAGGCACCCGTGGAACATACAACTGTCCCACAGATGCCGTCGTTCACATCTGCTGCCGCTGCCGCGGCCCGGCCCCACACCCCTGTCCGGGGCATCGCCTGCTCAGTTTGTACTGTTGATTTCGCATCCTTTTGGCAAGGATGTAATGCAGTGCAAAGAGTTTCAGCCATGATACCATATTTTTTGGCGTCTGGCAAGAGGAAATTCCCATCGCCTTGAAAAAACACCTTCGTTGTAGTAAGATACAGTTAAACGGCGGCGCGTGCCCGGCCGGGCGACGCGTTCCCCGGCTTGTCTGTGCAAAGATCATTGCGGCCCGGCAATGGTCTTTCTTTTTTGGCCCGGCGCCCTTCGTATCTCAACCCATTTTTCAGGAGGCCCCTGCCTATGCAACGCATCCCCTCTGCCCTCCAAAAAAGAGCCTTTACCGCCATGGCGGCGGTGGTCTTCTTATGGATGTTTCTGCTCAACTGTCTGACCCCCTACATTGCGGACGACTTCACCTTCGCGTATGCCTTTGATACCGGATTGCGGCTGCAAAGCCTGCCCCAGCTGCTGCAAAGTCTGGCCTACCATTATTACGAATGGAGCGGCCGGGTGGTGGTGAAATTCTTCGCTCAGGGGTTCACCATGTTCCCCAAGACTCTGTTCAACCTGTGCAATGCCGCCGCATACGTCGGCCTGGCACTGGTCATCTACCGCCTGGCCAACGGACGGCGCACCGGACGGTACGATCTGGCCGCCTTTGCCCTGATTCTGGCCGCCATGTGGGAGATCAGCCCCGCATTTGGTCAGACGAATCTTTGGATGTGCGGCGCCTGCAACTATCTGTGGGCCAGCCTTGGCTGCCTTGCCTATCTGTTGCCCTGGCGGTACTACCTGCAGCGGCCCTTTACGGGCGGCAAGCGCTGGGCCGTCGGCATGGCTCTGGGCGGACTGCTGGCAGGCTGGCTCAGCGAAAACACCAGCGCCGGCATGCTGGTCTGCCTGGTACTCTGCATGGCTGTGCTGGGTTTGCGCCATTGGAAGATTCCGGTATGGATGTGGACAGGGCTGGGCGGGTCGCTGGCGGGATTCGTCATTCTCATTGCGGCCCGGGGCAACTACAACCGGGCTTCAGTATACGGGGATTACGAGTCTCTCCTGACCCGGTATGCGGTACGTTTTTTCAACTGCCTGAACATGCTGAAAGACTACGCTTTGCCTCTTTTGTTCCTCTTTGTGATTCTGTTTGTTCTGCTGTGTTACCAGTACAAAGCGCTGGGCGGCGGCTATGACGCTCTGGTCTGGCCGGTGATTCTGCTGGTGGGAGGCCTTGGTGCCAACTTCGCTATGCTTCTGAGCCCCGACTACTATGAGCGTTCCACCCACGGTCCCTTTACCCTGCTCACGGCCGCCTGCGCCGCCTGTCTGGTACAGCTTACCGGGCCGACGGTGCGCAAGGCCTTGGTCTGCGGCGCCGCCTGCGCAGGGCTTGTATGCACCATCCACGCAGCGGAAGCCGGGTACGACATTGCCAGCTATTATGTGATGTACCAGACCCGGGATGCCGTCCTGCGCGCCGACGCTGCCGCCCTGGGAGAAGACGCCCCCCAGGCGGAACTGGTCAGCTATGCGATCGAGCCTTACACCCACTGGTGCGCGGCTTACGGCCTGCCGGACATCCGGGAAACCAGCGAAGATTCCATCGGTCTGTGCCGTGCCCGCTGGTACGGCGTAGGCGGAATCACTGCCACCGAGACCCGCACCTATCCTTTCCCGGGGCACATGAACGAAGCCTATGCCGCCGGAGAGGCCGCTGCCGCCGAAAGCGGCGACTGATATTGAAAAACAGCACCGGAACCTCGTCAAGAGATTTCGGTGCTGTTTTGTTTTTCCCTATTCTTCATTCCGGGTTCAGGCCGCCGTGCCGTCCCGGCTGTTGCGGTTGTCCCTGCTTTCGGACCGCAGTTTCTGGCAATACTGGGTGCAGAGCTTATCGGTGCACTGAGAGCACTGCAGGGCCGCGTTGGAGTGGTCCCAGAAGCGTTCCGGGTACATCATTACGCACAGTTCCCACACCAGCCAGGCCGCCACCGAAAGCACCACCAGCGATACCGCAAAAAATCCGCCCATAAAAATCAGCGGCGAGAACATCATCAGATGGTCCCAGTTAAAAATGCGGCAGGTAGTGCAGCAGCGGTTCTTCATGATCAGGCGGAAGGGGCACCAGATCAGAACACAGATCAGATCGCAGACATAAAAGAACACCGAGATCATGAACAAGGCAATCTTGTTGATGAACCCGAAGGCATACAGCAAGCCGATGGCGCCAATGAGCACACACCAAATCAAAAATACCTTGTACGCTGCCTTGGTGGTGGCAACGATATAGCTTTTAAGGGCCTCATAATTGATTTTTTCCCGGATCGGACGGAAACGGCTGGCAAACAGTTTCTGGGAGCCAAGCGGTACCTTGTTCTTGATGGGAAAGATCTGCAGGATCATATCCCCCACCCAGATGACCCACAAAAAATGCAGCGGCGAGAGTGTTTTGAAAAAGTTCATGCCGTTGAGCACATCAAACCCGCCCGGCCAGTATACGCACATGGCGGCACACAGAGCCAGGATCAGGCAGCGACCCGCCAGCCGGGTCACATAGATTTTTCTTGTGGGTGACATGGTATCCTTCTTTCTTTTGGGGTGTATCTTCCTTACCTGCCCAAGCGGAGGCAAAAGAAAATCCCGAACGCTGTCGCGTTCGGGATTTTGGTGCGGATGAAGGGATTTGAACCCACACTCTTTTAAGGGAACTAGAACCTGAATCTAGCGCGTCTGCCAGTTCCGCCACATCCGCATATTTAGCTTGTCAGCCGGTTTCCCGGGCGACAAGTGTTATTATACACACTATTCCAGGTTTTGTCAACACTTTTGTGAAAACCTTCTTGCATAAATTTTCGATATTTTTCCCCGGCAGAAAAGCAAACAAAAGAAAATCCCGAACGCTGCTGCGTCCGGGATTTTGGTGCGGATGAAGGGATTTGAACCCACACTCTTTTAAGGGAACTAGAACCTGAATCTAGCGCGTCTGCCAGTTCCGCCACATCCGCATATTCTGTTTGTCGGCCCGTTTCCCGAGCGACGTATATTATTATACACAGGCACCGCCGCTTTGTCAACACTTTTTTGAAAAAAATCGCATTTTTCTTTCTGTGCCTCTTTTTTTCGAATGGTCGTACTTTTACAAATCCGAAACAGAAACACGGGTTGGCCTCCGGGCTTTTCCATGATATAATATAGAAAATTTTCAGCCCCTTTTTGGGCTGTCCCCCAGGAGGACTTTTCTTATGTGGACTTGTTCCCTTTTGAAGCAGAACGCCAAACTGGCATTGTCCGCCACATACTGGCGCGCTTTTGCCCTCTGCCTGCTGCTGACCATTGTGGGTGTGGGCAGTTATTCCACCAACGTCACCTATTATTTTGAACAAGGCATAGACCGCATCGACACCACGCTGCATGGCCAGGTCTGGACAGGCAACGTCCAGCAAGGCATCACGCTGAATGATCTTTGGGCGATGCCCACCATCGTGTGGATCATCCTTCTGGCGATCCTCCTCATTTCCATCGTCATCGCCATGGCGTGGGTCTCCTTTGTCACCGGTCCGCTGACCGTGGGCCGCAACCGGTATTTCATGGAGAACCGCCAGAGTCCGGCCCCTCTGCGCACCGCGACCACCGTATTCCGCACGCCTTATCTGAATGTGGTCAAGGTCAGTTTTCTGGTCACCTTAAAAACCTTTCTCGGATTCTTCCTGTTTCTGATTCCCGGCATTTACTGGAGTTACTGCTACCTGATGGTCCCCTACCTGCTGGCGGAAAATCCCTATATGAGCACCCGCCGCGCCATGGAACTGAGCCGCCAGATGATGTACGGCGAGAAATGGCACACCTTTGTGCTGGGACTTTCCTTTTTGGGCTGGTACATCCTGGGCATCCTGACCTTGGGCATCGGGCTGCTGTTCCTGGAGCCGTATTACCAGGCCACCATGGCGGAACTGTACGCCGCTTTGCGCAGCAAGGCCTTTGCCATGAACCTGACCGATTCCGGTGAACTGGGCGGTTTTGTACGGCATTGAAAAAAGTTCGGAAAAAGTCAAAAAAACTCTTGACAGGTATCCTTTTCCTTGCTATAATAACTCTTGCAGTTCGGCGCTGTCGAGCTGCTATGGAAAGATGGCTGAGCTGGTCTAAGGCGCACGACTGGAAATCGTGTAGGGCCCTGAAAGCCCTCGAGGGTTCGAATCCCTCTCTTTCCGCCAGAAAACCTTCCGGAACTTCCGGAAGGTTTTTTTGTTTATACTTTTCCCCGTCCTTACGGACGGGCAGAAAAAGGCGCCGCCTTCCCTTCTTACCGGGAAAGCGGCGCTTGCTTTTTCTGATTTTACTGGGGCATGAATTCGAAGTCGATACGGCCCAGAGCCACATCGGCGCCGGCCACTTTGACCTGAATGGGGGTACCCATCATCCAGGTGCGGCCGGTGAGAGGATCGGTCATGCTGACACCCTCGGTAACGGCGGCTTCGCCCTTGCAGAGCTGGGCGGCGGGCACAAAGCCTTCCACCGTGTTGTCCAGGGCCACAAAGACGCCGCGGGCGGTGATACCGGAGACAGTACCGGTGTACACTTCGCCCAGATGGCTGTGCATATACTCGGCCTTGTACAGGTCTTCCACGTCGCGCTCGATGCGCACGGCGGCGGTTTCCTTCTGGCTGGACTGCTCACTGGAACGGGCCGCAAAGTCGGTGTAGTTCTTGACCAGCCGTTCATGGGGCGCACCCACCAGCATATCGGTGAGGATGCGATGGATGGCCAGGTCGGGATACCGGCGGATGGGGCTGGTAAAGTGGGCGTAATCTTTCAGCACCAGGCCGTAGTGACCCAGAGGTTCGGGGCTGTAACGGGCTTTCTGCATGCTGCGCAAAACACCCGTATGCACCGGGATGCGCACGGGGGTGTCCCGGGCTTCGTCCAGCAGGGCGGAGAGTTCCAGCTGAGTGGGAATCTCGCCCTTGAACACGGGATGCAGGCCGCAGGCTTTCAGGGTTGCACGCAGCTTCTCCATCTTCTCGGCGTCGGGGGCTTCATGCACACGGTAGACGAAGGGCACCCGGTGGGTACGGCCGGCGTTGGCGGCGCATTGGTTGGCCAGCAGCATGAACTCCTCGATCATGCACTCGGACACACCGCGGCTGCGCTTGACGATGTCCACACAGCGGCCGTTCTCATCCATGACCAGCTTGGCTTCATCGGATTCGATCTCCATGGCGCCCCGTTCCCGGCGCAGGGCCAGGCGCTTCTCATACAGCTCATTCATCAAAGGCAGCTGAGCCAGCACTTCGCTGTACTTATCCTGCAGTTCCTGGCCGGCGGTGCCGTCCAGCAGGGCGTTGATCTCCTTGTACACGCCCTTGACCCGGCTGCGGATCACCGTCTTGACGAACTGGTAGCCGTGGATGTTGCCCTTCTCGTCCAGGCGCATCAGGCAGGAGAAAGCCAGGCGGTCTTCCCCTTCGTTCAGGCTGCAGATGCCGTTGGAGAGCTGCTGGGGCAGCATGGGGATGACCTTGTCGGCGTAATAGATGCTGGTGGCACGCTCAAAAGCTTCCTTGTCCAGAGCGGTATCCGGGCGGACATAGTGGCTGACATCGGCGATATGGACCCCCAGTTCATAGCCGCCGGTCTGCAGGCGCATCAAGCTGATGGCGTCGTCAATGTCCTTGGTCTCGGCGCTGTCGATGGTGAAGATGGGCAGGCCGCGCAGGTCCATGCGGCGGGCGGCTTCGGCGGGGTCGATCTGGGCGTTGTCGTAGGCGGATGCCTCCTGCAGGACCTCATCGGGGAATTCCTGGCGCACATCCCGACCGTAGAGGATGGCCTTGGCGCACTCACTGGCGTAGTCGGAGGAACCGAAGCGCTCGGTGACGGCGGCACGATGGTCCATGTGACGACCGCCGCGGCCGGTGAGCACAGCGCCCACCTTATCCCCCAGCTGGGCGCCGTTCAGCTGGCCCTTGTCCAGAATGATACGCACATCCCGGCAGCCGTCGGGTTCCACCGCCATGCGACCGTCATCAGTCATGGTGACGGTGCCTGCAAAGCTGTTGTGGGGCTGGGTCACCTCAAGGACTTCGCCTTCGGCGCTGCCCTCCACACGGGGGCGCTCAAACAGCTTGACCAGGATCTTGTCGTGAGGCATGGCGCCGTGCAGCGCCCGGCCGGGAATGAAGATGTCGCCGGTGCCGTCGTCCCGGGCGGCAAAGCCGAAGCGGGCTGCCAGCTTGACCAGGGTGCAGGGGATGCCTGCGGGGGCGGCTTCGTTTTCGATGGTGGCAAGACCGGGGGCATACTGGCCGTCACGCACGGTCAGCAGGCCGGTGGCCACCATGCCGGACACGGTGCTGCGCAGGCGGGTGTTGTCCACCTGCAGGTTGTTCTGCAGTTCCCGCAGCGTGTGAGGACGCCGCTTGACGGCGTTGAGAATGTTTTTCTGCAATGGTGTCATCTGGTATTTACTCCTCCCTGACGTCGCCCCGCCGGCCGGCGGGGCCCTTCCCTGCGGGCCGTGCCCGCAAAACCTTATACGTTATACTTTTTCCCATAAAAAACGGCCCGCATGGTTCGGCGGGCCGTTTTTCGTCAAATGGATTACAGGCGGGCACTCACAACGCTGACAACCAGCGCAGCGATCAGGAACACAGCGCCCAGGATCTTGGTGAACTTGGCCAGCTTGGCATCCAGACCGCGCTCACGGCCGGCAGCCATAAAGCTGTTGTCGCCCATGATGGCGCTGGACAGGCCGCGGCCCTTCTGCTCCTGGGCCAGGGTGAACACAATGATCAGCAGGCAGGCAATGATCAGGATCACGCCGAACACGATTTCATAGATTCCCATTTGTAGCACTCCTTCAAAGTCTCATGCAGGATATACTATACCACACCCCGCTATGAATTGCAAGTTAAATTTTGGCGTGGTTTCTGCAAAAACAGGCTTTTTCCCTTACAGGGTCATCTGCTCCACGCTGTCGGTTTCCTTGAGCAGGGCACCGGCGGCAGGCAAGGTGCGCACGCGATACCGGTGGGGATCGTTGAGTTCCAGCCCGGCGGCGGGACGCACCCGCTGGATGCGGGCGTTCTTTTTCAGGTTGACCACATTGACACCGGCGGTATCGCGGGTGGTCTTTTCGGGGATGAGGGCGCTGCCCGCCAGCAGCAGCCGGGTGGTGGCGGGCCCGGCATTGACGAAGATAGCCAGTTCCTGCTCCTCGGTGAGGTGAAGGATGGCGGCCAGTTCTGCCTTGTCGCTGTACGCCTTGAGAAGCTTGCGGCGGTTCTGCTTGGTCTGGTAGCTGGTCAGGGGCACCTTGGCGCACTTGCCGTTCTGGAAGAAGAAGAACATGTGGCCGCTGTAATCGGTGGTGACCGTCATGAAGATGGGCACTTCCCCATCGTCCATACCGAGAGTGGAAGCCACATAATCACCCAGCACGCTGGCTTTGGAGTCGGAGAAGTCCGCGGCGCGGGTCTTGTAGACCTGGGCGTGGTTGGTGAAGAAGAGCAGCTCGGCGCTGTTGGTGGATTCGCAGGTGAAGGCCACCTCGTCGCCGTCCTTGAGCTTCTGTTCCCCGGACATGCGCAGACTCTGGGGGGTGATCTTCTTGAAGTAGCCTTCCCGAGTGAAGAAGAGATGTACGGGGTAATCGGGGATCTCTTCCTGCACATCCTCGGCGGATTCTTCAGGCAGGTCGTAGAGGATCTCGCACCGGCGAGGCTTGCCGTATTTCTTGGCTGCCTCGGACAGCTCGTTCATGATGATCTTGTTGATGCGGGCAGGACGCTTGAGGATGTCCTCCAGGTCGGCGATGGCTTCTTCCAGCTCCTCGATCTCCTCGGTACGTTTGAGGATGTATTCCCGGTTGAGATGGCGCAGCTTGATTTCGGCCACATACTCGGCCTGGACCTCGTCGATGCCGAAGCCGATCATCAGGTTAGGGACGACCTCGCTCTCCTCAGCGGTTTCCCGCACGATGCGGATGGCCTTGTCAATGTCCAGCAGGATGGCGGAAAGGCCGCGCAGCAGGTGCAGACGCTTCTGCTTGCCCTGCAGGTCGTAATAGGTGCGGCGGCGGACACACTCGGCGCGGAAAGCCGCCCATTCCAGCAGGATCTCCCGCACGCCCAGCACACGGGGCTGGCCGCCGATGAGCAGGTTGAAGTTGCAGGCGAAGGAATCTTCCAGCGGGGTGGCCTTGAACAGCCGGGCCATGAGTTTGTCCGGGTCCTGGCCGCGCTTGAGGTCGATGGTGAGCTTGAGACCGTTGAGGTCGGTCTCGTCACGCATATCGTTGATTTCCCGGATCTTGCCTGCCTTGACCAGCTCGGTAATCTTGTCCATGATGGCTTCCACCGTGGTGGTAGGCGGGATGCGGGTGATGTCGATGCAGTTGTTTTCCTTGTCGTAGGCCCACACAGCCCGGACGCGGATGCTGCCCCGGCCGTTTTCCAGCACGTTGCGCATTTCGGCAGCATCATACAGGATGCTGCCGCCGCCCACAAAGTCGGGGGCAGGCAGAAGCTGCATCAGGTCGGCATTTTCGTCCTTCATCAGGGCGATGGTGGCGTTGCACAGCTCGGTCAGGTTGAAGGAGCAGATGTTGGACGCCATGCCGACAGCGATGCCCAGGGTGTTGTTGGCCAGGATGGTGGGGAACGTCACCGGCAGCAGGGTGGGTTCGGTGGTGGTGCCGTCGTAGTTGGGCACAAAGTCCACGGTGTCCTTGTCGATGTCCCGGAACAGTTCCTCGCACACCGGTTCCAGCTTGGCTTCGGTGTAACGGGCGGCGGCGTAGGCCATATCACGGCTGTACGCTTTACCGAAGTTACCCTTGGAGTCCACGAAAGGTACCAGCAGGCTTTCGTTGGAACGGCCCATACGCACCATGGTGTCGTAGATTGCGGCGTCACCGTGGGGGTTCAGGTGCATGGTACTGCCCACGATGTTGGCGCTCTTGGTGCGGGCCCCTTTGAGCAGGCCCATGCCGTACATGGTGTACAGCAGTTTGCGGTGGGCGGGCTTGAAGCCGTCGATCTCCGGCAAGGCGCGGGAAACGATGACGCTCATCGCGTAAGGCATATAGTTGGTTTCCAGCGTCTGAGTGATCGGGCTTTCGATCACCTCGCCCGCCGAGAGAATCTCGACGTTATCGCCCAGCTGGGGGCGGGCAGGCGCCTGTTTCTTTTCACGTTTCTTTGCCATGGTTCCTCCCCTTGTCAGGACACATCCAGATCATCCAGATACTCGGCGCCGTGCTCCGCAATATGGTCCTTGCGGCCCTGGAGGTTATCCCCCAGAAGCAGGTCGAACACTTCGGCGGTCTGCTGGGCGTCGGTGGGCAGCACCTTGATCAGGCGGCGGCTCTCCGGGCTCATGGTGGTCAGCCACATCATTTCGGGGTCGTTTTCACCCAGACCTTTGGAGCGCTGAATGGTGTATTTCTGGCCTTCGATGCGGCGCAGGATGTCCGCCTTTTCCGGCTCGGTGTAGGCAAAGTAGGTCTTTGCCTTGGTGTTGATCTCATACAGCGGGCTTTCGGCGATATAGACGTAGCCTTCGTTGATGAGGGTGGGGGTCAGACGGTAGAGCATGGTCAGCACCAGGGTGCGGATCTGGTAGCCGTCCACGTCGGCGTCGGTACAGATGACGATCTTGTTGAAGCGCAGATTGTCCAGGTTGAAGGTGGCCAGGTCCTTGTTGTGGGACCCGCCCAGCTCCACACCGCAGCCCATGACCCGGATCAGGTCGGTGATGATCTCCGACTTGAAGATGCGGGAGTAATCGGCTTTCAGGCAGTTCAGGATCTTGCCGCGGATGGGCATGATGGCCTGGAATTCGGAGTCGCGGCTCTGCTTGACCGCGCCCATAGCGGAATCGCCCTCCACGATGTACAGTTCCCGGCGGGAAGCGTCCTTGGTGCGGCAGTCCACAAACTTCTGCACCCGGTTGGCGATGTCCATCTGCTGGGTGATGTTCTTCTTGATGGAGATGCGGGCCTTTTCGGCATGTTCCCGGCTCTGCTTGTTGATGAGGACCTGCTTGCAGGCTTTTTCGGCTTCGTCGGGGTTTTCGATGAAATAGACTTCCAGCTGATGTTTGAGGAAGTCGGTCATGGCCTGGGCCACAAACTTGTTGGTGATGGCCTTCTTGGTCTGGTTCTCGTAGCTGGTGCGGGTGGAGAAGCTGGAGGAAACCAGGATCAGGCAGTCCTGCACGTCGGCAAAGGTGATGGCGCTCTCGTTCTTTTTATACAGGCCCTTGTTCTTCAGCCAGGCGTTGATCTGGTTGACAAAAGCCAGGCGCACCGCACGGTCAGGGCTGCCGCCGTGTTCCAGCCAGCTGGAGTTATGGTAGTATTCCAGGGCCTGGGTCTGGTTGGAGAAGCAGAAGGCCACGTTCATTTTGACCTGGTACTCGGGCTGGTCCTCGCGGTCACGGCCGACGGCGGAACCGGCGCAGGCATGCACCGGGGTCAGGGCCTTGTCCCCTGCCAGTTCGGCGGCATGGTCCACAATGCCGTTTTCATAATAGTAGGAGATCTTCTCCGCCCGTTCCCCCGAACGGTCGTTGAACACCAGGGTCACTCCGGCGTTGACCACGGCCTGCCGCTTGAGCATATCCCGGAAGGTCTCGGGAGAAACGGCAATGTCGGTGAAAACATCGGTATCAGGCATCCAGCGGATGACGGAACCGGTGCGGCGGCCGCTGAAGGGCTCCTTTTTCAGGCCGCCCACGTTCTCGCCTTTTTTGAAGTCCAGATGATAGTGGAAACCATCGCGGTAGATATCGGCAGTCATCCAGGCGCTGGCGTACTGGGTGGCGCACAGACCCAGGCCGTTGAGGCCCAGGGAGAAATCATAGGTGCCGCCGCCCTCGCCGTACTTGCCGCCGGCGTAGAGTTCGCAGAAAACCAGGTCCCAGTTCCAGCGCTGTTCGGCCTTGTTGTAATCCACCGGAATGCCGCGGCCGAAGTCCTCGACCTCCACGCTGTGGTCCGGGTAGAGGGTGACGTTGATCTTGTCGCCGTAGCCGTCCCGGGCTTCGTCGATGGAGTTGGAGACGATCTCAAAGATGGAATGGGCGCAGCCCTCCACACCGTCGGAACCGAAAATAACGGCGGGACGCTTGCGGACGCGGTCGGCGCCTTTCAGACTTTTGATGCTTTCGTTGCCGTAAACCTGTTTTTTTGCCATGCGGCTTCCCCCTGAAATTGCGTTGTGACGAGATCATGCGCGTTTGGCGCGTATTTATTATTTAACCACGAAATGGAAGGGTTTGTCAAATGACGCCTTCATTATATCACAACCAATAGTTGTATTGCAAGACAAAAACAACCGCCGGGGCACATGGCTCCGGCGGTATTTATTGTTTAAGCAGCGGGCTGGACAGGTCAGTTGCTGCTGCCTTCCAGCTCTTCCTGCAGGTAGGCATCCAGTTCATCGGCGGCCTTGTTCAGTGCCTCCTGTGCTTCGGGATGTCCTTCCGCCGCGTCGCTCTCTTCCAGCTGCGCGGCCTGTTCCTGGATCACTTCCAGCTGTTCTTCCACCTGCTCGGTCATGGCCTGCTTTTCTTCTTCGGTGGGCTCGGCTTTCTCCTCATCCGCAGCGGGCTGGGATTCAGACGCAGCCGCAGGTTCCTCAGCGGCATCGTCTTTGGAATCTTCCGGCGTCTGGGTTGTAGGGGCCGGTTCCGAGGCAGGCTGGGATTCATCCGTCTTGGGGGCACAGCCGAACAGGGACAGCGCCAGGCAGGCAGCAATCAGAAGGGTAAGCAGACGGGTAACGGCACAACGTTTCATATCGGTTCTCTCCTTTATCGGCCCTGCTGACAGGGGGCGTTCTTCCCTTCCCCCGCGCATGTCCCGGGGAAAAGTTTTTCTGTTTTTATAGTAGCATGGACAGAACCGTCATTCAAGGCAGTTTTCAACGATACATCCGTAAAAGTTTAGTTACATTTCCTTGTCAAACCGAACGTAGTAGTACACACTGATCCCCACTACCAGCAGATATGCTCCCACCAGAAGGAGAAGGAAAACCAGATCCGCTCCCATCAGACCATATACCAGCATCAGTGCTCCAAAAATATACAGCATACAATCGAACGCGCGGGCCTTGGCTCGGTTGGCCAGTGCTACGTTTCGCTCATCTCCGGCTTCTATTTCCAGCCTCTTTTCCAAAGAAGGGTCTCCCTTCAAAGCCCGCCGTTTCAGAAGCGCCCCACTCCCCTGTCCAAAAGCACCGGCTCCTACCCCCAGGCAAACGTAGGGCAACGGGCTGCTCCAGGCATCCGGCATCCACCGCAACAGCACCACCCCCACCACTGCCAACAGCAGACCAACCAGCACAAGCACAATATCTTTCGACTTAAATTTCATGGATTACGCCTCCTTTTCAGTTCTGTTCGGTTTCTTCTTCATACAGGAAAATTTCTTCAATGGGCAGGCCGAAATATCGGGAAATTTTGAACGCCAGCAAAATGGACGGGTTATAGCGCCCGTTTTCCAGCGAACCGATGGTCTGGCGGGATACCTCCAGGGCTTCGGCCAGTTCTTCCTGACGGATGCCCCGCTGTTTGCGCAGCTCTTCCAGTCTGTTTTTCAGGGCTGGCACCTCCTTTTTGGAAAGTTTACTTTCCATTTCTGTGTTTTCAGTATACCCTATTTTCCCAAAATGTCAAGCACGCTTTCCATTTCAACATCAAAAAGAACCTGCCCGCCAAAACGGCAGACAGGCTCTTAAAAAGGTTTTGGGTTTTACGGCGATTTACCCCATCATGCTGAAGAAGTCCACCTGGCTGGTCTCGGGCAGTTTGCCCAAGGCGCCCACGTCACGCAGCTTATCCAGAATGGACTGTGCCACGCCGGAAGCCTGCTGCAGTTCTTCGATGGAGATATACTCCTGGCCATGGATGGTGGCCTGTTCCAGAGCGATGGCGGCGTTTTCGCCCAGGCCACGCAGAGCCGTAAAGGGCAGGCGGACCTTGCCGTCCTCCACAATATATTTGCTGGCATAGCTCTTGCCCAGTTCGATGGGCAGGAACTGGCAGCCGCGCTGCAGCATCTCGTTGACCAGCTGCAGGCTGACCAGGGCATCATCATCCTTGGCGGTACGTTCGTCCTTGGGGATGCGCTCGTTATCACGCAGGTGTTCCTTGGCCACCCGCACGCCTCCCACAGCGGCTTCGTAGTCGATGTCGGCGCCGCGGACGGTGAAATAAACCGCGTAGAAGATGGCGGGATGGTAGACCTTGAACCACATCAGACGGATAGCCGCCATCAGGTAGGCCACGGCGTGGGCCTTGGGGAACATATACTTGATCTTGCGGCAGGATTCGATATACCAGTCGGGCACATCATGTTCCCGCATGGCTTCTTCCCAGCCGGGCTTGAAACCGCCCTTTGCCACCTTGCCTTTACGCACAGCCTCCATAATGTCGAAGGACATCTTGGGTTCCAGACCTTTGCGCAGCAGATAGAGCATGATGCTGTCACGGCAGCCGATGACTTCGGCGATGGTGCAGGTGTTGGAGCGGATGAGTTCGTCGGCGTTGTTGGTCCACACGTCGGTGCCGTGGGACAGCCCCGAAATCTGGATGAGTTCCGAAAAGTTCTTGGGCTGGGCATCCAGCAGCATCTGGCGCACGAAGGTGGTACCCATTTCGGGGATGCCGAAGGTACCGGTCTGGCTGCCGATCTGTTCCGGTGTGACGCCCAAAGCCTCGGTAGAAGTAAGCAGGCTGTACACCTTGGGGTCGTTCATGGGTACCGAGTCGATGGGGATGCCGGAATATTCCTCAAAGTATTTATAGAAGGTGGGAACATCGTGGCCCAGCTCGTCCAGCTTGAGCAGGGTGTCGTGAAGGTATTTGAATTCGAAGTGGGTGGTCAGAAGGCCGCCCTTCACATCGTCCGCCGGGTGCTGGATGGCGCAGAAATCGTAAATATCGAAGGTATCGGGCACAACGACCATGCCGCCGGGGTGCTGACCGGTGGTGCGCTTGACGCCGGTACAGCCGATGCACAGACGGTTTTCCTCCGCACGGTTGACGGTACGGCCCCGCTCTTCCAGATACTTTTTCACATAACCGAAAGCGGTCTTGTCCTGCAGACCGGACACGGTACCCGCCTTGAACACGTTCTCCTTGCCGAAGAGTTCCTCGGTATAGCGGTGAACGCTGGACTGGTACATGCCGGAGAAGTTCAGGTCGATATCGGGTTCCTTGTCGCCGTAGAAGCCCAGGAAGGTTTCGAAGGGGATGTCGTGGCCTTCCATGATCATGGCGGTGCCGCAGACCGGGCACTTTTTGTCCGGCAGGTCGAAGCCGTCCATGGTATGGCCGTCGTCGATCCACTCGCTGTGCTGACATTCGGGGCACAGGTAATGGGGCGGCATACTGTTGACTTCGGAGATACCGGCAAAGTGAGCCACGGCGGAGGAACCGACAGAACCACGGCTGCCCACCTGGTAGCCGCCCGCATTGGAGTAGGCCACCAGCTTGACGGCAATGACGTACAGAACGGCGTAACCGTGGCCGCAGATGGAATCCAGTTCCTTTTTTAAGCGCTTTTGCAGGATGTCGGGGATGGGGTCGCCGTAGCCCTTGCGGGCGTGTTCCCAGGTGCCGCTGCGCAGCTGTTCCTCGGCGCCCTGGATGGAAGGCGGATAGGTGCCCTTGGGGATGGCCCGCAGTTTGCCGTCGATGGTGGCGGCGATCTTGTTGGGGTTGGTGACCACAACCTCGTAGGCTTTGTCCTGGCCCAGGTAGCTGAACTCCTCCAGCATATCCTGGGTGGTGCGGTAGAACAGCGGGGCCTGGTTATCGGCATCCTTGAAGCCGTTGCCCGCCTGAAGAATGGCACGGTAGGCGGCATCCTCCGGTTCCTGGAAGTGCACGTCGCCCGTGGCCACCACAGGCTTGTTCAGTTCGTCGGCCAGGGCGATGACGGTGCGGTTGAAGTTCTTGACCACTTCCATGGAATCCACCTGGCCGTTGCGCACCATGAATTCGTTGTTGCCCAGAGGCTGGATCTCCAGCACGTCATAGTAGTCCGCAATGCGCAGCAAGTCTTCGTGGCTGCGCCCGGCCACAATGGCACGGTAAAGTTCCCCGGCCTCGCAGGCGGAGGAAAGGATCAGGCCTTCCCGGTACTGGTTGAGCAGACTGCGGGGCACGCGAGGCTTTTTGAAGAAATACTTGGTGTGGGCCGCACTGACGATGCGGTACAGGTTTTTCAGGCCTGTCTGGTTCTGCACCCAGATGATCAGGTGATAGTATTTCTTTTTCAGCACCTCTTTGTTGCCACCCAGACCGGTATTGATCTCCTCGACGTTGTAGATCTCTTTCTCGTTGAGGTCCTCCAGCATTTTTTCAAAGATGCGGGCCAGGGCCATGGCATCGTCCACCGCCCGGTGGTGGTTGAAGGGCGGGATCTCCAGGTGTTTGTTGATGGTATCCAGCTTATAGTTCCGCAGGCCCGGGAACAGCGCCTGGGCCATGGGGACGGTATCGATATACGGGTTATTGAAGGTAATGCCCGCCCGTTCCGCCGCCTTGTGCAGGATGAGCATATCAAAGCTGCTGGCGTTGTGGGCGATGACGATATTGTCCCCGCAGAATTCCTTGAAGCTGCGGATGGCTTCGTCCGGGGTAGGCGCGTCCGCCACCATGGCATCGTTGATGCCGGTGAGTTCCACCACCCGGGCGGGAATCGGCCGGCCCGGGTTCACAAAGGTGCCGAACTTCTTTTCCTCGTTGATCTTGCCGTTCTCCACATAGACGGCACCGATCTCGGTCATGATGTCGTTGTTGGTATCAAGGCCGGTGGTCTCGGTATCAAATACCACAAAAGTGCCGGTAAGGGGCATCTGCACCTTGCCGTAGACAGTGGGGATCATGTCGTCCACGAAGTAGGCTTCGCACCCGTAGATCAGCTTGAAGTTGGGGTCGGAACCGTGGATGTCGTCTGCCGCCAGCATGGCTTCGGGGTACCCCTGGCAGACGCCGTGGTCGGTGATGGCAATGGCCCGGTGCCCCATGCGGTGGGCCAGCCGGACGATCTTGCCGGGGTCACAGAAGCCGTCCATGGAGCTGGACTTGGTGTGCAGGTGAAGTTCCACGCGCTTGTGGCCTTCGGGTGCGGTATCCTGGCGGGGTTCCCGCTCCACCTGCAGCACATCGTAGGGCAGCAGAACGTAGTCACGCTCGTACTTGTCGTAGGTGTAGTTGCCGCGCACGATGAGGGTGGTACCGGGTTTGAGGCCCTCCCATTTGGACATATCTTCCCCATCGTCCCCCAGCACCTTGAGGTTGATGGAACCGTTGTAGTCGGTGACGGAGGTGAAATAGATCTTGCGGCGGCTGCCCTTGACCTCGGTGGCAAACACATCGCCCCAGACGGTGACCTTGCCGCCGTCGCCCAGATCGTTGAGAGGGCGCAGGTCGGTGGGCTTGAAGGACTTGCCGTGGAACAGTTTGGGGGCCTTGGGACTGAGCGCCAGACCCTCGATGGTGAAAGGCGCAACCTCTTCTTTGGCCTTGAACTGCACGGCGGGGGTCTTTTCAGCCACACGGCGTTCCAGGGCGTCGGCGTCCAGCGGGGCGGCCACATCCTGCATGCGGACCACCGGCAGAGAGCCGGTGCGTTCTTGGATCAGTTCGGCCAGATGCCGGGGGAAATCCACGCTTTCCAGAATGGTGCGCCCGGCGTTGACCCGCACGGTCAGACCATCGGGTTCAAAGGCCACCGGGCGGTCCTTGTCCAGAAACCCGTTCACCGGCATCCCCTGCTGCTTCAGCTCTTCGATGAGAAGGGCCACGGCCTCGGGGGTTATGGCGTTATAATTGAAATAGTTGCGCAGAGAAAGTTCATAGCCTGCAAACACCGGCGCCAGCGACGCCAGAAGGCGCGCGCAAAGCGTCGGGTCCAGAGGGTCCCCACTGCGCAGGCTGATGATGACCCTGCGGGAAGTGCGGAACAGTTCCACTTTTTCCACAACAACGCCGCTGAAACAGGCGCTGAACTGAGCGTCGGCCGTAAACTGCGGCCAGACCTGAGTGACAAAAGGTTTCAAGGCTTCTCCTCTTTATTTTTCGGGTCCGTTGGAAAGGTAAAATCAGGCGGCAGAATCAGTGCTTGGAGCGTCTGCTTCCGGAATTGCAGCGGAATTCTCCGCTGCGAAGCCTCCAGAAGAACAGCGCCGCAGCAGCCACGGCCAGCACCAGAAAGACGATACCGCCCGCCCATTGTGCCGTATCAAAGAAAACATAGGCACAAAAGCCAAACAGTGCTGCGGCCAACACCAGCAGCACTGCGGCAAAACGCGGGCAGCCGAGGACCAGAACGTCCAGCAGCAGCTGCAGCAGTTCCATAAGGCACTCCTTCCGCGTATGGGGTTTTACAGTTTATAGATTTCCTCGATGAACTGGTCCACGATGTTGTCCTTGAGCATGCGGACCTTTTCGCCCCGGATGAAGAGCAGGGCGCAATCCTTGCCGCCGGCAATGCCGATGTCGGCGTCGGAGGCTTCGCCGGGACCGTTGACGATGCAGCCCATGATGGCGATTTTGATGGGCTTCTTGAAGCCGTCGGCCCGCAGGCGTTCCTCCACCTGGCGGGCAATGTCCATCATGGGATACTGGGTACGGCCGCAGGTGGGGCAGCTGATGATCTCGGGGCCCGCCACGGCATAGCCCACCGCACGCAGGATATCATACCCCGCCAGGACCTCGTTTTCCGGTTCATCGGTGAGGGAAACGCGCAGGGTGTCGCCGATACCTTCCAGCAGCAGGCCGCCGATGCCCATGCCGGACTTGATCAGCCCCATGCGGTTGCCGCCCGCTTCGGTAACGCCCACATGCAGAGGATAGTCAGTCTTGGCGCTGAGCATACGGTAGGCGGCCATCATGCGGGGAACGTTGGAGGATTTGATGGAGATGACAATATTATTGAAGTCGTGCTTTTCCAGCAGGCGCACATGGTACATGGCACTTTCCACCATGGCTTCGGGCACCGGTGCGCCGTACTGGGCCAGGATGTGCTTTTCCAGACTGCCGCCGTTGACGCCGATACGGATGGGCACATTTTTGGCGTTGCAGGCATCGGCCACCGCCTTGACGCGGTCATCATCCCCGATGTTGCCGGGGTTGATGCGGATCTTGTCGGCACCAGCATCCAAAGCTGCCAGCGCAGCCTTATAGTCAAAATGAATGTCGGCCACCACGGGGATATCCACCGCTTCCTTGATGGCGGAAACCACCGCCGCATCCTTGGGGGTGGGCACGGTGACACGCACGATCTGGCACCCTGCAGCAGCCACACGGCGAGCCTGGGCCACGTTGCCGGCGATGTCCTCCACCGGCACGTTGAGCATGGTCTGCACCGCGATAGGGTTGTTGCCGCCAATGGTGATATTGCCGATCTTGACCGTTCGTTTGAGCTGGCGCATACAAAGACACTCCTTATATAAATTTCGTGATATCCTGGAAGGTGACCAGCACCATCAGGGCCAGCAGCGCCACAATACCCGCTGCGTTGAGGGCTGCCTGTACCCGGGCGGGAACCGTTTTGCCGGACACCGATTCCACTGCCAGAAACAGCAGCTTGAAACCGTCCAGGCCGGGGATGGGCAGCAGATTGAAGATGCCCAGGTTCACCGAGATCAGGGCTGCCAGGCTGACCACGTCCTTCCAGCCGTAGCTCACGGCCTGGCTCACAGCGCTAACTACGCCCACCGGACCGGACAGCTGGTTGATGCTGACCCGGCCGGTAAACATATCGGCAAAACCGCGCAGGATAGCCCGGGCATAATACAGGAAATACCGTCCCGCCCAGCTGGCCACATTGCGGGGTGTTTTGGCAATGCCATAAACCTGGAAATCCAGCACCATGGAAGTGGTGCCGTCCTCCGCCGTGGCGGAAGCAAAATGCACCGCCGGCAGTTCCACGATTTCGCCGTTGCGCAGCACCGTCATGGAAGCGGTATAGTCCGGGGTGCGCTGCAGTTCGTATACGATATCCTCTGCCACAAAGCAGATGCGGTCGTTCACCGCCAGGATCTCGTCCCCCGCCTGCAGGCCACTGGCCTGGCTGGCCGGGTTATCCCCCAAAAAGTCGTAAATGATGCAGCTGGTAATGGCATCCTGCCCGCAAAGCAGGACCACCAGCAGAAAATACCCCAGCACAAAGTTCATCAGCGCGCCGCACAGGATCACGAAGAAGCGATGGGTGGGCGGCGCTTCATCAAAGAACTTGCCCTTGACCGCCGCGGGAAACAGAGGACGGCGGCGGTCATAGGAATCGTGGGGGCGATAGAGCCGGGCGGTATCATCCTCCGGGTCCTGCTCCCCTTCCGCCGGGTTTTCACCGGGCAGAAGATTATATCCGCCCAAAGGCAACAGACGGATGCTGTACCGGGTACCGGTTTTCACCCGCGACCACAGCGCGGGACCGAACCCGATGGAAAATTCCTCGACCCACATCCCCACACGCCGGGCCGCCAGAAAGTGGCCGGCCTCGTGCACCAGCACGACCAGACCGAACACCACAATTGCCGCAATGGTTGTGAGAAGGACGTTTGTCATTGAACACCTCGAAAAAAACGGGGCAGCCGGGCGGGCTGCCCGTACTGCAGGGATGTCTTACAGGTGGGCGCGGACGTAAGCGCGGGCCATGGCGTCGCAGTCATACACATCCTGCAGCGTGTAATCACCGCCGAAAGCCTGGCTGTCCACCACGCCTTCCACCAGACGGCCGATGTCCAGGAAGCCGATCTTGTCTTCCAGGAAGAGGCGGACGGCTTCCTCGTTGGCACCGTTGGCCGCACAGGGAGCCAGACCACCCTTGCGGATGGCCTTTTTGCAGGCCGCCAGGCAGCGGAAGGTCTCCTCATCCGCCACGTCAAAGCTCAAAGACTTGAGGGCGGTGAAGTCCAGTTCCGGCACCGGGCTGGGCAGACGGTCCGGCCAGGTCAGGGCATACTGGATGGGGATGCGCATATCCGGCACGCCCATCTGGGCAATGACCGAGTTATCCGCAAACTGCACCGCCGAATGGATGATGCTTTCCCGCTGGACCACGATCTGGACCTTGTCTTCGGGCAGGCCGAAAAGCCAGACAGCCTCGATGAGCTCCAGGCCCTTGTTCATCAGGGTAGCGGAATCAATGGTGATCTTGGCGCCCATGTTCCAGTTGGGATGTTTGAGGGCATCGGCTTTGGTCTTACCGGCCAGTTCTTCCTTCTTCATGCCGAAGAAGGGACCGCCGGAGGCCGTAAGCAGAATCTTGGTCAGCCGCTTGGCGGAGTTCTGGTCCTGCAGGCACTGGAAAATGGCGGAATGTTCGCTGTCCACCGGCAAAAGCCGCACACCGTGACGGCGCACCGCATCGGTGACCAGGTGGCCGCCGGTGACAAGGCTTTCCTTGTTGGCCAGGGCCAGGTCGTGGCCGCTTTCAATGGCGGCCAGAGAAGCCGGCAGGCCCGCAATGCCCACCACCGCGTTGAGCACCACGTCCGGGCCGTCCATGGCGGCCAGGGTGCGCAGTCCTTCGGGACCTTTCAGCAGGCGGGGGGCATCGGCCATGCCGGCCAGCTCCCCTTCCAGACGGTCACATGCAGCTTCATCCACCACCGCCACATAGCGGGGGTGGAACTCGGCGATCTGCTTTTGCAGGATCTCGATGCGGGAATGGGCCGCCAGACCAAAGACGGTATACCCGTGCATGCGGGCCACATCCAGGCTCTGCACGCCGATAGAGCCGGTGGAGCCCAACAGTGTGATGGTCTTGCTCATAGATTCACTTCCTGTTCAATCAAAAAGCGTAAAGATAAAAGAAATAACGCACCGCGATGGAGACAAAGGGCGCGATGAACATCACGCTGTCGAAGCGGTCCAGAATTCCCCCGTGACCGGGGAAGATGGTGCCGTAATCCTTGATGCCCACCTGACGCTTGACCGCCGAGGCGAACAGATCACCCAAAATGCCCAGCACCGAAGCCACGGCGCCCAGGCCCAGAATGATCAGGTAATGGCGGGGGGTGATGTTCACGGTGAACATATGCAGACGGCCGGAAAGCAGGCCGTACACGAAGGTGACCAGAACACCGGCCAGCATGCTGCCGATGACGCCGCCAATGGCGCCTTCCACCGTTTTGTGGGGGCTGACGACGGGAGCCAGTTTGTGCCGTCCGAAAGCCCGCCCTGCGAAATAAGCGGAGGTGTCGCCGCCCCAGGCGAAGCAGAGGATCAGCAGAATGAAGTACACCGCGTCATAGCTGAAGACATCCACCGGCAGCTGCCGTTTGAGGTAGATCAGCGAGTAGAAGCAGAACAGAATCACACCGCCGAAGTAAACAAACCCTGCCAGGCGCCCGAAGTCCAGGGTACCGTGGTTGGCAATGAGGCAGATGTTGTAATACAGCACCACCAGAAAGCTGGCCGGCAGAATCAGCGCGGCCACAGCGGCACGGGTGGACAGCATGATCAGCAGCGTGTAGGGCACAGCAGCGGCAAACAGATACCACTGCTTGCGGCCGAAGCCCATGGCGGAATATACTTCGTGCATACCGATCAGGCAAATCAGCGCCAGGACCAGGTCAAAGAGCACGGTGTCGAAGAAGGCCAGTACAACAGCCAGCAGGCACAGGCCCACCACAGCCGTTATGATTCGTGTTTTCATATGGGAGGTAATTCCTTTCGGAGGCAGAGGTGTGCGGACAAAGATGTTTTGGAATGGTTACAGTATATGCACACATCGGCTGGACTTTGCCAAATATGACGTATGCCGCGCAGAGCGCGGCACACGCAGCAGAAAGTCTGTTATGATCAGACTTCCATGATCTCCTGATTTTTGGCCGCGCAGGTCTCGTCGATCTTCTTGACGAACTTGTCGGTCATCTTCTGGATCTCTTCTTCCAGATTCTTCTGGTCGTCCTCGGTCAGTTCGCCGGCTTTCTTCATGGCCTTGAACTTATCCATGGCATCGCGGCGGACATTGCGCACCGCCACCTTGGCTTCTTCGCCCTGCTTCTGCACGTCCTTGGTCAGCTGCTTGCGGCGCTCTTCGGTGGGTGCGGGGAACACCAGGCGGATGGTGTGGCCGTCATCGATGGGGTTGATGCCAATGTCGCTGGTCTGGATCGCCTTGGAGATGTCCTTGACCATCTTGCCGTCCCAGGGGGTGATGGTCAGGATGCGGGCTTCCGCCACAGCCACGGCCGCGATCTGGTTGATCGGGGTGGGGGCACCGTAATAATCCACTGCGACCTTGTCCAGGATGGCCGGGTTGGCACGGCCGGCGCGGATGGTGGCCAGCTCACGGGTGAGGTGGTTGACGCAGTTGGTCATTTTTTCTTCGTAGATCTTGGTCGTGCTGCTCATACAAGTGTCTCCTTTTGTTCAAACGGCCTGTGGGACCGTGTTTTTCTTTTCGGGATCGGCGGATGGTCTTATTCGCTGACCAGGGTGCCGATCTTTTCTCCCCGCACGGCGCGGGCAATGTTGCTGCCGTCGCCCATGTCAAACACCAGGATGGGCAGGGCGTTATCACGGCAGAGGCTGGCGGCGGTGGAGTCCATCACGGCCAGACGCTCGTCCAGAACGCGGGTGAAGGTCAGGGTCTCATACCGCACCGCGTCGGGATACTTGTGGGGGTCCTTGTCATAAACGCCGTCCACCATCGTCGCCTTGAGCATGGCGTCGGCGCCGATCTCCAGGGCCCGCAGAGCCGAGGCTGTGTCGGTGGAGAAGATGGGGTTGCCGGTGCCGCCGCCGAACACCACCACAGTGCCGGCTTCCAGCGCGGCAATCGCCTTGTCGCTGGTGAAGATTTCGGCCACCTGGGGCATGACGGCGCTGGTCATGACCACAGCGGGCACCCCCTGCTGACGCAGGGCATCCTTGACGGCCAGAGCATTCATCACCGTGGCCAGCATACCGATCTTGTCGGCGTCCATACGGTCCATCTTGCCGCTGGAACGGCCGCGCCAGAAGTTGCCGCCGCCCACAACGATGCCGATCTGCACACCCAGGTCATGGGCTTCCTTGATACCGGCGCAGATGGAAGCGATGGTCGCTTCATCAAAGCCGGTACCCTTGCTGCCGGCCAGAGCTTCGCCGCTGAGTTTCAGCAAAATACGATTATAACGGTTGTCCATACTTACACCACCTGATTTTGTCATGTATAGTTATTTTACAATAGATTGCCCGCAAAGTAAATAAGGCTTCGGAAAAAGGCATAAAAAATTCACACCGTCGTAACAGGCGGTGTGAATGGGAATCCTTTTCAGATAACGGGAAAAGCAGCAGCGAACTCCCCCTGCAGACGGCGGCGGCACAAAACCGCGGCCTGTTCCCGTCGGTTGGCGTCATCGGCCAGAACCAGACGTGAGGGTTCGGGCCGGTGTTCGGGCAGAACAAAATCCAAGGCAAACCCGCTGTCTGCCTGCCCGGACTGCAGCGTCCAGCCCAGGGCGGCGGCGTATTCCCGCACCAGCAAAACACCTGTGCCGCCATCAGCCAGCAGATTTCCACTGACGGTGCCTTCGGTGAGCAGCGCCATCACCGAAGGGTCGGCACCGGGACCATTGTCCCGGTACAGCAGGCGGCGATCTGCCGTGCAGGTCAATTCCACAGCATCGGCACCGGCGCGCACAGAGTTGGAAAGCAGGTTGGCCAGCAGATTGTTGATCAGGGAATCATCCGCTTCCAGCCAAAGCCCGTCCGGGCTCTCCTGCCGCAGGGTGACCCGGGCGGGATGCCCGCAGGCAGCCAGCTCCTCCCCTGCGCAGGTGCAGAAGGTACGCAGCTGCTCGTTCAGTTCCAGCGGAAACGCCGCCCGCAGCCCGCGCAGCTGCGCCCCCAGCGCCAGGTCGGCGGCATTGTCCGCCAGGCGCTCCAGGCGCAGGATACGGCGGGACATTTCCCGCAGGGTATCCATGCCGGTACTGCGCACCGGTTCCGGGGCCTGTTGTTCCAGGTAGCGGGCCAGAGCATCCACCGTGCCCTGCAAAACACAGAAATCCTCCGCCAGGCGGCCTTTGAGGCCGCCGCGAAAGGGATCGACATTTTCCGGCCAGGGTGTGCCGGTCCGGGTATGGGAGTTCATCGCAAGAGTCTCCTCTTTGTCAGGGTGCCTTGCACCGTTTTTTCTCACCTTCCCATGGCACGCCGGATCAGTCCGGTCAGACTGCGGATCAGTTCCAGGTTGCTCAGTCGGCTGCCATCGGGTTTATCCGCCGCACGGCACAAGCGGTCATATCCCTGGGGGCCCGTGTGGCGCAGGGATTCGTTGATGCGCTGGATGGCGGAGCCCACCGTTCCCGGGCGGATATGCTGGCCGTCCGCCGCGTACTGATACAGCTCCTTGGCGATATAATCGTCCGGCCCCAGCACGGTGCGCAGCAGGATACGTTCCAGATAATTCCAGCCGCCCAGACGGCGGTTATAGTGCATGCCGCAGAGCAGCTCATGCAGATATTCCCGCACACGATAGGCATCCCAGGCTTCATCACTTCCGCCGCAGCGGTAGATCGCTGCAAACAGTTCTGCCATGGTATACGGCTTAAAGATAATACAATCAGCTCCCATTGTCAAGAAACGGGATGCGGACTGCTGCGTACAGGGCATTGCGGTGACAAGCACCCGCGGACGGTCGGGCAGATCCAGTGTTCCCAACTGCCAGAGCAGTTCCCCCAGACCGGGCCCCTGCAGCAGGGTATCCAGTACCAGGACCTGCGGGCACAGACCGCTGCGCAGGATCTCCAGCACCTGCTGTCCCGTTGTGACAGCGGCACATACTTCCACCGCCTGCTGGGCGGAACCATACAGCCTGATCGCGCTGCACTGGCCGCGGTCACTGTCCGCAAACAAAGCGCTGACTCGCTCCTGCTTGTCTGTGTTGGGCATTTTCTTCATTCCTTTGCTTGGACGGCCAGGTCCCGGCCGTGCCGTTGTTTCTGCGGTTTGCCCGCTCAGACCGCACAATCCCCCTCGACTTCGCACACGTCCCGGATCACGTCGCAGGCGTTTTCGGGCGGGATGGCGTTTTCATACAAAAAACGCAGCAGTCCCCTGCCGAACTCTTCGCTTGCACCCCGCAGCAGGCATCCGGCCGACCGGAGAACCCCCGGTCCGGAGTCCCGGCTGACAACAACCCCCAGCCCGCCGGAACGGCTGTACAGGGCGTAACCGATCCGGTGGGCCTGCTGCAGGCCCATGATTTCTGAAAAATCCCGTGCGTATGATTCCAACAATTCCCCATGTGTCGGATTCATCTTCCTCTTGTCTCCCCACATTTCAAATTCTGCCGGGCAGTTGCTGCCCGCGTTTTTCGGTGTACGGACGGCGGGCACGCACCGCCACAGATCCGCTGTCCGCGCCGCAAGGGTCAGCGAATCTTCTTGATAAATAATCATACCGATTTATTGCCGCAAAATCAATGCCTGTGCGTGATTTTCGAATTTACGATTTTATACGTTTATCGCAATATTTACACGTTATTTATATATTCCTCTTTATAACGTACTTTTATTCAACAATTTTCGTACGCACACAAAACACGCTCAAAACGAAGTATTCAACCGAAACAAGATTATCAATACAGAATATCGGATTTATTTATCATCTTTCCTTATTTTCCTTTTGGTAAAGCTTTCTATTTGAAAAATCAAAACAGCTTTCTCGATCAATTTATTCCCGGGGCTTGACATTCCCATTTAAAAGGAGTATAGTTACTTGGTCAGATAAATATGGGCCTGTAGCTCAGTTGGGAGAGCGTTCGGTTCGCATCCGAGAGGTCAAGGGTTCGAATCCCTCCAGGTCCACCACCAGAATGCAGAAACTTTGTTTCTGCATTCTTTATTTTTATATTCCATCTGTACAAAACGGCGGCATCCCCTGCCCTGCGCACAGCGCGGAAGGGATGCCGCCGTTATTTTTGGTTATGTATCCACGCTTACATGGATTCTTCCACCCGCACAGCGCCGTAGTTGCGCACGCTGAGGGCGTGGCAGCTGCCGGGACCGAACACACCGTCGATGGCGGCGCGGTATTCGTCCAGCAGGTCCACCGGCACAAAGGCCTGGATAGTGCCCGCAAAGCCGCCGCCCTGCAGACGCCAGGCGCCGCGGCCCTGCAGCACACGCTGGCTGATGGCCAGAGCCAAAGGCATGCCTTGCTCCTGCACGCTCTTGGTGCTGTAAGCGTTCTGGTTATACTCAAAGCTGGAATGGCCGCCTTCCAGGATCAGCTGGAGGAAACGGTCGAAGTCATCCGCCTTGACCGCCTCACACAGCTGGGCGGCACGGCGGCAGTCGTTGTAGAAATGGATGGAACGCACCACGGCGCGGTCCCCCACCTTCTTGCGGATGTCGGGAATAGCGGCAATGAAAGTGTCCTCGTCCACTTCACGCAGGACCTTCTTGCCGAAGCAGGCGGCCACCGATTCCATCTCGCGGCGGATGGCGGCGTAGTCATCGGTCAGGTCGGCGTGGCTGCCCTTGGTATCGCTGATACACAGCACAAAGCCCTTGCCCGCCAGGTCAAAGTCCACCTTGTTCACAATGGGAGCGGTGGGGTCCTTGAAGTCGATGGTGATGGCGCTGCCCACGGCGCAGGCGGTCTGGTCCATCAGACCGGAAGGCTTGCCGAAGAACACATTCTCGGCATACTGGCCGATCTTGGCGATTTCCACCTGGTTCAGGCGCTCCATATCGTTGTCGTTGTATTCGCCGCGGAAGATGGCGCCCACGCAGACTTCGAAAGCAGCAGAGCTGGACAGGCCGGAGCCGCGCAGCACATCGCTGGTGGAGAAGGCATCGAAGCCGCCCACCTTGCCGCCTTCCTTCACGATACCGGCGGCCACACCGCGGATGAGGGAAGCGCTGTGCTCGGCCTCATGCTTCTGGGGGGGCAGTACCGACAGGTCGATGTCGTCGATCTTACCGAAGCCTTCGGAGATGAAACGGACGGTGTTGTCGTCGTTCTTGGCCACCACGGCGATGATGTCCAGGTTCACCGCCGCCGCCATGACCACACCGTTGTTGTGGTCGGTGTGGTTGCCGCCGATCTCGGTACGGCCGGGGGCGGAGTACAGGCGCACATCGCGGTCGGCGCCGAACTCTTTCTCAAAATTTTCGATGGTCTTGATATAACGCTCCCGCTGGGCCGCAATGACCGCCGGGTCATCCGCGTAGAGCTTGGCAAAAGAGGCGTCATAGGCGCCGTCTCGGATCTGCTGTTTCAGAACGCTGGAAATAGCCATGATCGTAACACCCTTCCGTTTTGATTTTGCTTTGGCATCATGCACAAAAAGCCTGATATAATTTTGGCAACCTCTCGTCGCAGAGGCGCTATCCATACTCAGTATAACAAATTTTACCGTTAAGTAAACAGTTTTTTTCAACGAGATTATGGACTTTTGATGAATGGCTTGTTATAATAGAAGAAATTCCGCGGCATGTGCCGCAACATCCTTTTGGGGGCAAAACATGGCAAACCTGCTCAAGCAATCCTATAAACAAAGCTACACCGACAATGTGGAGCTTTCCATCTTCAACTGCGGCCACGAATGTTGTCAGCCTGGCCACACCTGGGGCCCCGGTGTGCGGGACCACTATCTGATTCATCTGGTGGTGGCCGGCAAGGGCGTGTATCAGGTGGGAGGGGCCGCCTTCAACCTGCAGGAGGGCGACCTGTTTCTGGCAAAGCCCAACCAGCTCATCACATACGCCGCAGATGAGACCGAGCCCTGGGAATACTATTGGGTGGGTTTCAACGGTGCCTGTGCCAACAAACTGGTGCAGCAGACCCCTTTCACCGACCAGCATCCCCTGCATCACTGCAAGGACCCGCAGAGCGTGCGGGAAGCGCTGTACAATATCTATCTTTCCCGCGGGCCGGAACCCCAGTGTGAAGCACTGATGACCGGGTATCTGTACCTGTTCATGGCCCACCTGATGAAAGAAGCCCGGGACACCATGCCCAACCCCGGCAGTTCCAGTAGTCAGTACGTGCTGGCCGCCATCAAGTATATCCAGTTCAACTATTCTCATGATATTTCGGTGGATGACATCGCCAAGGCGGTGGGGGTCAGCCGCAGCCACCTGTACCGGGTGTTCATGGCCAATGTGGGCCAGAGTCCCATCGACTACCTGACCGGATACCGCATCAGCGAGGCATGTTCCCTGTTGAAAAACAGTCACCTTTCCATTGCGGAGATCGCCGTTTCGGTGGGATTCTTCGATCAGTTCTATTTTTCCCGGGTATTCAAAAAAGTCAAGGGCGTACCGCCCAGCAAATACCTGGCCGCGCTGGAAAAAGATCCCCAGCTGTGAATTTCCGGCCCAAAGCGCCCGCCGCGTTTTGGGCCTGTTTTCTGCCCATCCACCTTTGCACAACACGAGGAGTATTATGCCGAATCAGACCTCTTCCCTTTTGAAAAAGAACCAGCTGCTGGAGCTGGATATTGACACTCTTTCCAGCGACGGCAGCGGCGTGTGCCGCTGGCAGGGCATGGCGATATTCGTGCCCGGCACCGCCCCCGGAGACCACATCCAGGCCCGGGTGACCAAGGCGCTGAAAAGTTACGCTTTTGCCCGGGTGGAACAGCTGCTGACCCCCGGTCCCGGCCGCTGCGAACCGGACTGCCCGGTGTGCGCTCCCTGCGGCGGATGCAGCCTGCGGCACATCACCTATGAGGCAGAGTGTGAGGCCAAAACCGGCTTTGTGCGGGACGCCTTCACCCGTCTGGGAGGACTGGATGTGCCGGTGGCCGAGGTTCTGCCCTCTCCCCTGGTGGAGCGGTACCGCAACAAAGTACAGCTGCCGGTGGGACGGGACAGTGACGGGCACATCGTCACCGGGTTCTACGCCGGGCGCAGCCACCGCATCATCCGCACCCCCGACTGCCTGCTGCAGCCGGTCTGGATGAACGCGTTGGCCGACCGGGCCTGTGCCCTGCTGGAAGAGTACGGGGTGGAGCCTTATAACGAAGAAACCGGCAAGGGCCGGGTGCGTCACCTGTACATGCGGCAGGGCTGGCACAGCGGCCAGCGGCTGCTTTGCTTTGTGGTCAACGGCAACGGCCTGCCCCACGAAGCCGAGATCTGCGCCGCACTGCAGGAAGAGTTCGATCTGACCACGGTGCTTGTCAACCGCAACACCGCCCGCACCAATGTAATTTTGGGGCAAAGCACCCGCACAGTCCTGGGCCCCGGCGTGATCGAGGATACCCTGGCCGGGGTACCGCTGCGCATGGGCGTGCATGAGTTCTACCAGGTAAACACCCCGGCGGCAGAACAGCTGTATGCCGCCGCCCGCCGGTTCGCCGCTTTTCGCCCGGATGATTTCCTGCTGGATCTGTACTGCGGCATGGGCACCATCGGGCTTTCCATGCTGCCGGACTGCCGCCGGCTGGTGGGGGTGGAAGTGGTGCCCCAGGCGGTGGACGCCGCCAAGGAAACTGCGGCCCGGCTGGGCCTCGGCACCGACAAAGCGGACTTCTACTGCATGGACGCCGGTACCGCCGCCGCCCGCTTTGCGGCGGAAGGAGCCCGCCCCGATGTGATCGTGGTGGACCCGCCCCGCAAAGGCTGCGACCAGGCTACTTTGCAGGCACTGGTGGACATGGCCCCCCGCACCATCGTGATGGTCAGCTGCAACCCCGCCACCGCTGCCCGGGACACCCGCGCCCTGGCGGATGCCGGATACCGCGTGGAAGCGGTGCAGCCGGTGGACCTTTTCCCCCGGACAAAACATTGCGAGACCATCGTGCGGTTGACCAGACCAGAAATCTGAATAAAGGGTAAGTTTTACCGGGAGGCGCACGGAATGCACTCTTACAAAGACGGCAAATGGGCAAAACAGATCCTTGCCATGCGGCAATCGGATGGTCTATGGGGAAACTTTCACACCCTGAGCCGCCCTGTTCCCGGCAAAAACTATACGACGGAACAAGCGATCCGCAGGCTCTGGTTTTTAGGCTTCACTGCAGACGACAAGGTCATCCAGATCGTTCTGGATCGCATGGAACAGTGCCTCCGAGGCCAGCGTGCCATCGACAACTATTCCGAAAAGAAACACGACTGGCCGCTTTTTGAAAAACTCATGCTGGCTGCATGGTTGCGCATCTTTCAGCCACAGAATCCGGCGGCTCTGGAAGTCGCCTTCCAATGGGCAGAAATTGTGGAAAAAGCTTTTTCCACCGGCAGCTACAACCGGGATGATGACACCTCCGCCTTTATGACCTGGAAGGGCCGCAAGCCCAAAAGCGAATTCGAGACCGGTTTTGGAATGTTTTATCATGCGGCCCTGCTTGCCGGTGTGCTGCCGCCAAAAACGGAATCTCTGTTTTTGGAGTATTACCTCGCAAAACCGGATGGAATGTTCTATATTTATGATAAACCTTTGAATCCGCCGCCGAAAGCCTTTCAATCCCGGGAAGCAAGCCGTTGGCTGGCAGCGGTAGAGGTGCTGAGCCGATACGGTCAGGGCAAAGAAAAACTTCTCTTTGCGGCGGACTGGCTCCGTGCAAACCAGAGCGAAAACGGCACCTGGGATTTTGGCGAAAAAGCCAGGGATGACATCTATTTTCCCTTGTCTGACCGCTGGGATAAAAGTTCCAGAGTCATCGACAGTACCTACCGGGTCCAAAAAGTACTGCAAGCGCTTTCTCCTCTGGATACTCCATGATTTCCCCGCCGAAAAGGCGATTTTGCCCCGGATGTTTATATTCTGTTTCCTTCCTGTTCACGATTTGACCACAAATTCATGGCATAATGATGGCCGAACCTGATTTTTACAATGTTTACAAGAAGGATGCGTGTATCAAATGAAAGCCTGGTTTCAGCGTTTTATGTCGGGACGGTACGGCGGCGACCAATTCAATCAGTTTCTGGCCATCGCCTCTCTGGTATTTCTGGTGTTGGGGCTGTTTCTGCCCGGAATCTTCGGCACCTTGTTCTATGCCGTCGGTTTCGCCATGCTGATCTACTCTTACATCCGTATGTTCAGCCGCAACCACACCAAGCGCATTGCCGAAAACCGCTGGTACTGGGAAAAACGCAACGCCGTCGTCAACTGGTTCGGCGGCGTCAAGACCCGCTTTGCCATGCGCAAGACCTACCACTACTATCGCTGCCCGCGCTGCCGCCAACAGCTGCGGGTGCCGCGGGGGCGCGGACGGATCTCCATCACCTGCCCCAAGTGCGGCACCAGCTTTATCAAAAAGAGCTGAACACTACACGGCCGGAAAGGTTGACGCTGCTTGTTCGGATATGTTACGATCTATCGCAAAGGGCTGGACAAAGATGCCATGGATTGCTACCAGGCCTACTACTGCGGTCTGTGCCAGTCCCTGGCCCGCTACGGCACCGCAGCACGGATGGCCCTTTCCTACGATATGACCTTTGCGGCTCTGCTGCTCAGTGCGTTGTATGAGCCCGACACCCGGTTTTCCGCCGGGCGGTGCGTACCGCATCCGCTGAAAACACGGCCGCGGGCCGCCAACGAATACCTGGAATATGCCGCCGACATGACGGTGGCATTGGCCTACTACAATTATCTGGACAACTGGCAGGACGACCACAGCCGCGCCAGCCTGCTGGCCGCCCGCCGCCTGGAGAAGCCCCTGGCAGAGATCCGGCAGCGGTGGCCCCGGCAGTGCGAAACCATGGTGGCCCGTCTGGAGGCGCTGAACCGGTTGGAAAGTGCCGGCAGCACCGATCTGGATGCTTTGTGCAACTGTTTCGGCGCGCTTCTGGGGGCGGTGTTCTGCTACCAGGAGGATATGTGGGCCCCCATTCTGGACGGCATGGGCCGGGGGTTGGGCGGATTCATCTATCTGATGGACGCTTACGACGACCTGAAGAAGGACAAACGCCGGGGCAGCTTCAACGCTCTGGCCGCTACCGCCGAAAGTTACGGCGATGACAAAGCAGGTTTTGAGGAACGCTGCCACGAATTACTGACACAACAGATGGGCCTGTGCGCCCAACAATTTCAGCTGCTGCCCATCCTGACGGACACTCCCGAAGGACAGCTGCTGCATAACACCATCTACGCCGGAGTGTGGAGCAAGTACGCACTGGTCAAAGCCATGCGCAGCAAACCCGGCAAACCAAGGAAGGGGACGCAAGACGAATGACCGATCCGTACAGCGTATTGGGCATCCAGCCGGGAGCGGACGAGGAGACCATCAAGAAGGCATACCGCCAGAAATGCAAGCAGTATCACCCCGACCTGCACCCCGACGACCCCACCTGCGAGGACAAGTTCAAGGAAGTACAGGCCGCGTACAGCGAGATCATGCGCCTGCGCTCCGGCGGCGGGCCCCGTCAGTCCCAGAGTGGCTACGGGCAGAGTTCCGCCGGCGGGTACAGCGGCTCCGGCCGCCAGAACACCGGTTACCAGGACCCCTTCGGGTTTGGGTTCGGCTTTGATCCCTTCGGGTTCGGCGGGTATGAGACCCGCAGCAACACCGGGCGGGAATCACCGGAGATGCAGGCCGCCAACAACTATATTCGCAACGGCTATTACACCGAAGCCCTCAATGTGCTGAACAGCGTGCCGGTGGCTGACCGTACCGCCCGCTGGCACTATTATGCGGCATTGGCCAATTCCGGGCTGGGCAACAACATCAACGCCCAGAACGAAGCCCGCACTGCCGTGAACATGGAGCCCAACAATTTTGAGTACCAGCGGCTGCTGGACCGGCTGCAGAACCCCGGCCGGACCTATTCCACCTACCAGCAGGCCTACACCCAGCCCGGTTCCCGGATGCAGCAGGGCAACTTCTGCCTGCAGGCCTGGCTGTATCTGATGATGTGCAACCTGTGCAGCATCTGCTGCTGCGGCGGACGCGGCGGTTTCTTCTGCTGCTGATTTTTCCTTATCAAAATGCAAGTCCCTGACCTTGGCGCACAGTGCGCGGAAAGGTCAGGGACTTTTTGGTTTTATTCCGATTTGGACGCAAGCAGAGCCTGCAGGACCGGATACAGCTTTTCCAGGTTTTCCCGGAACTGGGGATAAAATTCATCCCCGGTGGAATAGTCGTAATACAAGGCCCGCTCCACACGTCGGACCGCCGGGAGAAAACGAGGGTGTTCCCTGCCCCCGGCTTCTGTCAGCATTTCGGAAATACGGGTACACTCCACCGCCCAGGAAGCATCCGTTCCCGCCCTCTGGATAACCCCGGAATTTTCCAGGTAGTCGGCCAGGGTCCGCCCCGGTGCGGGAGCACCGCACAAGGGCAGCTGCGGGAAATACTCGGTTTTGGCGGTCACCGGGTCAATGGACTGGCCCAGAGGATACAGCGCGCAGGCCAGCGGTCGGGCAGGATGCACCGCACAGCCGTTTCCTTCCAGGAAAGGGCAATGGCCGGTGCGCGCCGAAGGCCGCAGCACCAACAGCGGCAGGCAGGTGGTCTCCCCCACATCCCGGCGGCAGAAGGCCTCCGCCACCACCCGGGGCGGCAGGCGCATCCATCGGGCCAGGCGGTACAAATCCAACCCGGAGAGCACCAGGTCACGGCGGTCACGGCAGCAGTCGCCGCAGCCCGCGCAGGCAAAGGGAAATTCATCCCGCTGCCCCAGCCGGGGACAGCTTTCCAGGCAGGCCGTCAGTTCCGGCTCCCCGGCACGGCCGGGTTCCAGGCTCACAGCTGCACCTCGTTGGGTTCAGGACGTCCGGCGGCAAAGTTGCTCACCGCTTCAAAGGCGCTCTGCACCATGCTGGCCACATTCACATCGGTATAGAACGCGGTGTGAGGGCTGACAATGACGTTGGGGAAGCTGCGCAGCAGCGCCAGTTCCCGGTTGGCCAGCGCTTCTCCGGTGCGGTTGTAGTAGCACAGGCCGTTTTCGTCCTCCACCACATCCAGTCCGGCACCGCCCACTTTACCGGTTTCCAGCCCATGGACCAGAGCTTCCGGTTCAATGAGAGTTCCCCGGGCAGTATTGATGAGGATGACGCCGTCCTTCATCTTCTCGATGGCGGCGGCATTGATGAGGTAATGGTTTTCCGCCGTGGCGTTCAGGTGCAGGGTGATCACGTCGCTCTCGGCGTACAGGGTGTCCAGGTCCACATACTCGGCCATATTGCAGACTTCATCGTTGGGGTACAGGTCGTAGGCCAGAATGCGGCAGCCGAACCCGGAAAGATGCTTGATGACGGTACGGCCGATCTTGCCGGTACCGATAACGCCCACGGTGCAGTCGGACAGGTCCTTGCCCATCTTGCCGGGCAGAGAGTAGTCCTGAGCGGCAGCCCGCAGCATGATCTGGTTCATCTTGCGGGTGGCCATGAGCATGAGCATGATGGTATAGTTGGCCACACCTTCCGGCGGGTAGTGACTGTGGGAAACCCGCATGCCCAGTTCCCTGGCGGCATCCAGCGGGATGTGGTCATACCCGATGCTGCGGCAGGGCAGATAACGAACCCCCATATCGGCAAAAGTTTTCAGGTACTCGGGAAGCACTTCACAAGGGTTGGTGCTGACCGCATCACAGCCTTCGGCCAGATGCAGATTATCCGGCCGGGGCGGGTCAGGAGTCCAGGCATAATCGATGCCGTACTTCTGCTTGAGGGTTTCGCAGTAGGGCAGTTCATCAAACGGACGCAGCGTATAGAAAAAGATCTTCATGGCAAAATACGCCTCTTTTACAGATGAAAATCAAACACATCGGCCAGCCAATCAATGCACAACGGCAGCCATGCAGCATTATGAGGATAGCAAGAACCAACTTCCTTACTGCAAGTACTGCTGCCATGCTCACCATGGGTGAACAGGTGCAGTTCATAGGTCACATCACACTTTTCCAGCGCTTCGGCCAACAGCAGAGAGTTCTGCACCGGCACCGACTGATCCGCCACAGTATGCCAGACAAAGAAGGGCGGCAGGCCGGGACGGACCTGGTTTTCCAGGCTGAACAGTTCACGCAGTTCCTGATCCTCCCCTGCCAAATTGGCAATGGAACCCTGGTGGGCAAATTCGCCGGAAGTGATCACCGGGTAGCCCAGCACCACCGCATCGGGCCGCAACTGATCGGCATCAGCCCCCAGGGCCTTGCAGACAGGCTCACACCCGGCCAGCAAAGCGGTGGAAGCCGCCAGATGACCGCCCGCCGAGAAACCGCACACCGCCAGACGGTGAGGGTCCAGATACAGCGATTCGGCATTGCGGCGCAGATGCAGCACAGCCCCCAGCGCATCGGTCAGCGGTGCATAGCGCAAAGGAGGCGCCACCTTGGATGCAGTGGTGTAATCCAGCACAAACACCTGGTAACCCGCCTGCAGGAACTGCACGGCGATGGGGTCCCATTCCCGGGGACTGCAATATTCGTAGCCGCCGCCGGGCAGGATCAGCACGCCCGGGCGCACCGCATAATCGGGCATGGTTTCGCTGGGCTGGCGCAGATAGCCGGTCAGGCTGGCGCCGCTGGGCAGAGTGTGTTCATACAGACGCATGGTACTTCCTCCTTATATCACTGCTTTTCCGGCAGAGGATGAGCGGCGATGTATTCATCCAGAATATCCGCCGCCAGACGAACCAATTGAGGGCAGGGACGCTTTTTGTAATACTCCGGCGTACGGGGGCTGGCCACCGGACTGCCTTCGGCCTTGGCCAGACCCAGCAGTTCCCGGCAGACGATGCTGCCGCCGCCGTTTTCGGTACGGTAACGTTCTGCCAGGGCCTGCACCTCGGTATACAGAGCGGTCTTCTGGGACGGGTCGGGACTGCCGTACAGCGCCCCCAACACCAGCACAATGCCGGAAAAAGCGCCGCATACTTCCCGCAGGCGGCCCACACCGCCGCCGAACCCGGCCGACATGGTCAGGGCCTGTTCGGGGGTCAGATTCATCTCCGGGGCATAGGCCAGCGCCACCGACTGGGCGCAGTTATAACCTTTCATAAAATTCTCATAGGCCAGATCGCCATGAATGGACATCTTACACTTCCTTGCCATTGTTTTTAGGGGTGTGCTCACTGCACTTTAGAATAGCACAAACCGTTACGTTTGAAAAGATACAAGAAAAGTGATTTTGAATTTTTTGTTAAATGGACGGTTACAGCTTGCACTTTGCCGTTCAGAGTGCTACACTATCTTTAGCACTTCAAGAGCAAGAGTGCTAAAATCATTCTGAATCCATTTTATTTCAGATAAAAGAAGAGGTCGATCACATTATGGCTATGCGTCAGTTCAAGGCCGAGAGCAAAAAGCTCCTGGACCTGATGATCAATTCCATCTACACCAACAAGGAGATTTTCCTGCGTGAACTGATCTCCAACGCTTCCGACGCCTGCGACAAGCTGTATTTCAAGTCGCTGACTGACACCAGCATCGGGGTCAACAAGGCGGACCTGAAGATCCACATTGCTGCCGACAAGGACACCCGTACTCTGACCGTGAGCGATAACGGCATCGGCATGACCAAGGATGAGCTGGAAAAGAACCTGGGCACCATCGCCAAGTCCGGCAGCCTGGATTTCAAGCAAGAAAACCAGAACGAGAACATTGACATCATCGGTCAGTTCGGCGTCGGCTTCTATTCCGCCTTCATGGTGGCTTCCAAGGTAACGGTCATCTCCCGCGCTCTGGGCAGCGACGAAGCCTGGAAGTGGGAATCCAAGGGCGTGGAAGGCTACACCCTCTCCCCCGCCGAAAAAGAGGACGTGGGCACCGAGATCATCATGGTGCTGAAAGAGGACGCCGACAACGAGGATTACAGCCAGTATCTGGAAGAATACACTCTGGCCAGTCTGGTGAAGAAGTACAGCGACTATGTGCGGTATCCCATCACCATGTACCGGGAAAAGAGCCGTCAGAAGCCTAAACCGGAAGATGCCGGGGATGATTACAAGCCCGAGTGGGAGACCTACACCGAGCTGGAGACCCTGAACAGCATGGTGCCCATCTGGAAGCGGGACAAGAAGGACCTGAAGGACGAGGATTACAACGAGTTCTACAAGAACCGTTTCACCGATTACACCGAACCCCTGCGGGTGATCACCTCCCGCACCGAAGGCACCGCCACCTACACCGCCCTGCTGTTCGTGCCCGGCCATACTCCCTACGACTACTACACCAAGGAGTATGAGAAGGGCCTGGCACTGTACGCTTCCGGCGTTCTGATCATGGAAAAGTGCGCCGACCTGCTGCCGGACTATTTCAGCTTTATCAAGGGCATTGTGGACAGCGAGGACCTGAGCCTGAACATCAGCCGCGAGACTTTGCAGAAGGACAGCCAGCTGCGCCTGATCCGCAACAGCCTGGAAAAGAAGATCAAGAACGAACTGCATGCCATGCTGGTTAACGACCGGGAGAAGTACGAGACTTTCTGGAAGTCCTTCGGCCGTCAGATCAAGTTCGGTATCTACGGCGATTACGGCATGCACAAGGACCTGCTGGCCGATCTGCTGATGTTCTACTCCGCCAAGGAACAGAAGTACGTCACGCTGGATGAGTACATCGAAAAGATGCCCGAGGACCAGAAGTGCATCTACTACGCCGCCGGTGACGACGCTGCCCGTCTGAGCAAGCTGCCCAACGCTCAGCTGGTGCTGAGCAAGGGCTACGACCTGCTGCTCTGCACCGAGGATGTGGACGAGTTCTGCCTGCAGATCATGCGTGATTATAAGGAGAAGGAGTTCAAGAACATCAATTCCGGCGATCTGGGTCTGGCCACCGAGGAGGAAAAGAAAGCCGCCGAGGACGCCGCCGCCGAAAACAAAGATCTGTTCGAGGCCATCAAGACCGCACTGAACGGCAAGATCAAGGAAGTGAAGGCCAACCCCACCCTGCAGGATCACCCGGTGTGCCTGTCCAGCGAAGGCGGGCTTTCCATGGAGATGGAAAAGGTGCTGCGCAAGATGCCCGGCAACGGTGAAGGCATGGAGAGCACCAAGGTGCTGGAACTGAACACCACCCATCCTGTCTTTGCCGCCCTGCAGGCCGCCCAGGCCGCCGGCGACAGCGACAAGGTCGCCAAGTACAGCGAGCTGTTGTATGACCAGGCGCTGCTGATTGAGGGTCTGCCCATCGAGGACCCCGTGGCCTACGCCCAGCTGGTCTGCGAACTGATGAAGTAAAAAGCCGGCGGCACTGCCGCACCTAAAACCGGGGTGCTCTGCTCTCCTGTTCCGCACAAAGCGGCGTAGGGACAGAGTACCCCGTTTTTTTGTAATCGCTCGGAATAATTTCCACTGGCATTTTTGCGGAATATGCGGTATAATGGGCCGGTAAATCATCCTGGAGAGGGGATCATGTCCATGACTGCCAACGCCGCCGATTTTGCGGGGCCTGCCTGTGGCCGCCGCTACGAAAAAGAACTGGAAACCCATTTCCGGGACTGCCTGCTGTTTTATCTGGACGGGCGCATCAAGTTTGAGCGCTATTGCTACGGCGAGGCCGCCTGTCTGGTGTTTAGCGTGTGGGCCCACGGCCTGGACGAGGACGGCCGCATCCGCTGGGACAAGGAGCCGGAGTTCGAAACCGACCAGAAAGCCCTGCCCCGGGTCCTGACCGATGTGCAGGAGGAAGGCACCGCTCTGCAGTTTGACGGACTGCGCAAGCGGTATGTACTGACCGAAGAATTCGACACCGATAAAATGAACGGATACAGCCGCTTCAAAGTATTTTTGCTGCGGCAGAAGCGCCGCTGAAAAACAGGGACCGGGCTCTTTTGCAGGGCCTGGTCTATTTTTTTGCAAAGTGCTGTAACGAATCCAATCTTGCCGCGTCTAACGGGCAGGAACGTTCTGAAAAACAAAGAGAAGGAGGTGATGCCGGTGATGCAGAAAGATTTTGAAGAGATCTACCTGGAATACTACAAGCCTGTATATGCCTTTTTACTTTCCCGCTGCCATGACGATACCCTGGCCGCCGACCTGACCCAGGAAACCTTTTTCAAGGCGCTGAAAAACATTGGGCGGTTCCGTGGGGAGTCCTCGCTGAATGTCTGGCTGTGCGGCATTGCCAAAAACACCCTGGTCAGCCATTGGCGGCGGCACCGCCGGGAAATGCCCCTGGAAGAAACGCCCCTGCCGGAAGAACCGGAAACACAGGAGTTCTCCCCCGCCGCCACCCTGGAAGCGGCGGAACAAAAGCTGGACATACACCGGGCATTGCACACCCTGCCGGAACCGTACCGGGAAGTGTTCTGGCTGCGGGTATACGGCGAGCTTTCCTTTGCGGACATCGCCGCACTGTTTGACAAGACCGAAATCTGGGCACGGGTCACATTTTACCGCGCCCGCACCAAACTGAAGGAGGCATTGACATGAATCTGCCCTGCTATCTGGTCAGGGACCTTCTGCCCCTGTATCACGACAAACTCTGCGCACCGGACACCACCAGGGATGTGGATGAACATCTGGGCGGCTGCGAAGCCTGCCGTGCCGCCCTTGCAGCCCTGGACGCCCCCGAAGAAACGACCGTCCCCGATGCGGAAGACCTGCAGCGGGCACAAGCGTTGCAGATGCTGCAGCGCAAGCTGATCCGCAGCCGGGTGCTCACCGTGGTCATTTCCGTCCTGGCAGTGGTGCTGGTGCTTTTTGCGGGAGCATACTTCACCCATGCGTATTTTTCCACCCAATACATCGACGCCGACCCGTCTGCCCTCCACGTCAGCCGGGAAGAAAACACCCTGTGCCTGACTGCCGATTCCGGCGTAAAGGCCAACTGCATGAGCGCCACCGTATGCGAATACAACGGCAAAACCGCGGTTTTCTTCAGTGTATACGGCAGCGTGTGGGACAGCTGGTTCGGCAGCAGCCTGCCTTCCGGCGGGCTGGACCTGGTCCGCAACGGCGAGGTGGAAGCCGCCTATTATCTGCCCTATGAAGAATACCGGACACTATTCGATCTGTCCGGCATCGGAACGGAAGTCGCAATTGGGGGAAATCAGGAACTGAACCACCTGTTCACCGGCGCGGTCCTGATGTGGGAAAACAACTGATTGATTTTTCCCGTTTCTCTGCACATGCACAAAAACTCCCGGCAGCTGTTTTGAACAACTGCCGGGAGCTTTTGTATGGGTCGGTGATTTTCAGAACCGTTCCACGCCCTGGGGCGTGACCCGGGCGTAAATCAGCGGGGGTTCCTGGGGCTTTTCCGGTCCGATGACCAGGCTGCGGCAGAAGGTTTCTTCCGCAGCGGTGAACAGCGCCGGGTCGTCGGCGTACAGGGTGGCAATGGCCTGGCCGCTGTGCACCGCATCCCCCAGCTTTTTGTGCAGGGTGATGCCGGCGGCAAAGTTGATGGAGTCTTCCTTGGTCTGGCGGCCTGCCCCCAGCAGAACACTGGCCACACCGATGTCCTCCACGTTATGGGCAATGATGTAACCGTCGGCGCGGGCAGTGAGTTCCCGGGAATACCGGGCCTTGACGAAGCGGGAAGGGTCCCGAAGCACCGAGGTATCGCCGCCCTGGGCTTCAAACATCTGGCAGCACTTGGTAAAAGCAGTACCGTCATTGAGCACCGATTCCGCCATGGCACGGCAGGTCTTGAAATCCCCCTTGCCGGCCAGCAGCAGCATGTTGGTGGCCAGCTGCAGGCAGACTTCGGTGAGGTCGGCAGGGCCATGCCCCTGCAGTACCGCCATGCTCTCCTGTACTTCCAGCGAGTTGCCGATATTGTGCCCCAGCGGGCGATCCATATCGGTGATGAGAGCGGCCATCTTGCGGCCATGGGCGGTGCCGATGGAAACCATCAGCCGGGCCAGTTCGATGGCGTCGTCCAGATTCTGCATGAAAGCGCCGGTACCCATGGTCACATCCAGCAGAATGGCGTCCGAGCCGGCTGCCAGCTTCTTGGACATGATGGAGGAGGCAATGAGCGGGATACAGCCCACCGTGGCGGTAACGTCCCGCAGCGCGTACAGCTTTTTGTCCGCGGTTGCGATCTCTCCACTCTGGCCGATGACCGACAGGCCGATGCGCCGCACCTGGGCAAAAAATTCCTCCTGAGTGAGGGCAGTTTTGGTGCCGGGCACCGCTTCCATCTTGTCGATGGTTCCGCCGGTATGCCCCAGGCCGCGGCCGCTCATCTTGGCAACCGGTACGCCGCAGGCCGCCACGATGGGCGCCACCACCAGAGTGGTCTTGTCCCCCACGCCGCCGGTGGAATGCTTGTCCACCTTGACGCCGGGAATGGGCGAAAGGTCCACCATATCCCCGGAACGGGCCATCACCTCGGTGAGGACCGCGGTTTCGCCATCGGTCATACCACGCAGGTAGATGGCCATGAGCAATGCGCTCATCTGGTAGTCGGGGATGGTGCCCGCCACATAGCCGTTGACGGCAGAGGCAATTTCGGCGTCGGTCAGGGTCTGGCCGTCCCGCTTTTTGGCGATGATGTCGTACATGCGCATGGTTGGGTCCCCCTTTCATTCGGGTACGCCGCTGCGCGGCGGCGTAAAACAGAGAAATGCCGCCCGCAGACGGCATTTCATGGATTCGTTTTTGCTCAGCGGCTGCCCTTGTCGTAGGGGATGCCTTCGGCCTTGGGTGCCATGCTGTTCTTGCTGGTAAAGGCAAGAATGATCATGGAGGCAATGAAGGGCATCATGTTGTAAATGTTGGAGGACCAGCCCAGCTGAGAGAGGATGGTGGCGTCCGCGATGTTGGCAAGGCTCTTGAACACGGCAAAGAACATAGCCGCGCCGAAGATGTGCACAGGTTTCCACTGGCCGAAGATCATAACGGCCAGAGCCAGGAAGCCGGTACCGGCCACGCCTACCTCAAAGTTCCAGGTCTGCACGCTGGGAATGATGTAGGCCAGGCCACCGATGCCGCCCAGCACGCCAGAGATCAGCACGCCGCTGTACCGCATCTTGTACACGTTGATACCCACCGAGTCCGCTGCCTGGGGATGTTCGCCGCAGGCGCGCAGGCGCAGGCCGAAGCGGGTCTTGTACATGACGATATAGCTGATGATGAGCAGCACAATGCCCAGGGGCACAAACACGCTCAGTTCCAGGCTGCCGATCTTGAACAGGAAAGCGTTGTTGGTGTAGTTGATCTTGGAAGAGGTGGAACCGTTGAAGTTTTTGGCCAGGATGATGGCGATGGCGGTGGCCAGCATGTTCAGTGCCGTACCACCGATGGTCTGGTCCGCTTTCAGGTGTATGGAGGCAAAGGCCAGCAGCAGTGAAAACACCATACCGGACAAAGCCGCCACCAGAATGGCCACCGTCACGATGACAAAAGCGGGCAGAGAGTTGGGCATGACAGCCACGGCAAGAACGCCGCCCAGGCCACCGATGACCATGATGCCTTCCAGGGCGATGTTGATGACACCGGAGTGTTCACTGAACATGCCGCCCAAGGCGACCAGCATCAGGACAATGCCATACAACAGGGTATACTTGATCAGAAGCAGCATGTCATTTTCCCTCCTTCTTGGTCTGCACAGCCGGTTCCGCGTTGGCGTCGGGGGCATCCTTATCCACATGCAGCTTCTTGGCGATCACGCCGCGGAAGAGCATGGCGAAGGCGCACAGGTAGATGATGATGCCGGAGATCAGGTCCGCGATCTCGGTGGGGAAATACTTGGTAGGCAGGAAGCTGCCGCCTACCGTGATGTGGGAGATAAAGATCGAGGAGAAGATGGTTCCGATGGGGTTGGAGGCTGCCAGCAGAGCGGTGGCGATGCCGTTGAAGCCCATGGCAGGCAGGCTGGTGGTGTTCAGGGGGTTCCATTCGGCACCCGCAGACAGATACAGCAGGCCCGCGCCGAAACCGGCCAGCGCACCGGCGATGGTCATGGACAGGATGATGTTTTTCTTCTCGTTGATACCGGCATAGCGGGCGGCGTTCTTGTTCAGGCCCACCGCCTTGAGCTCATAGCCGAAGGTGGTCTTTTCCAGAATGACCCAAACCAGGATAGCCGCCGCAATGGCCAGGAAGATGGCGATGGTGGTGCTGGGCGTGTGGAACAGATCGGACATGCCGCAGGACGGGATCAGGGACTGAGGCGAACGCTCGGCCACCTTCCAGGTACGGGTGTTGTTGGCGTCGTACATGGCACCGGTGCCCCGGGCGTAGATGATCTCGTTGACCATATACAGGCCGATCCAGTTGAACATGATGGAGGTGATGACCTCATTGATGTTCAGGTACGCTTTGAAGATGCCGGGAATGGCGCCCCACACCGCGCCGAACAGGGCCGACGCCAGCAGGCAGACATACCAGGGCAGATTGAGGATCAGGGCGCAGTACAGGCCGCCGAAGGCACCCAGGGTGTACTGCCCTGCCGCACCAATGTTGAACAGGCCGGTCTTGAAGGCAAACGCTACCGAAAGACCGGTCATGATCAGGGGTGCGGAGTTGGTGAAGGTCTTGCCCACACCATAGGGGAAGTCATAGAAGCCGCCCTGGATGATGCGCAGGAAGCCCTGATTCCAGGCGTGCTCAGGATTGATGATGAACAGAGCGATCAGGCCTACCAGCAGACCAATGAGGATGCACAGCAGGGCCGCCAGCACGCTGCTGCTTTTCTGCCGCAGCGCCGCGGAGTCATTGTTTTTCTTCCGACTCATGGTTTACTGTGCCTCCTTTCCTTGTTTTCTGGCACCGGCCATATACAGGCCCAGTTCCTGCACGGTGGTGGTCTTGGGGTCAAACTCGCCCACGATCTCCCCTTCGTACATGACCAGGATACGGTCGGACAGGTTCATGACCTCGTCCAGTTCCAGGCTGACCAACAGGACCGCCTTGCCGCTGTCACGTTCCGCCACGATCTGCTTGTGGATATACTCAATGGCGCCCACATCCAGACCGCGGGTGGGCTGAACCGCCACCAGCAGCTTGGGGTCTTTGTCGATTTCGCGGGCAATGATGGCTTTCTGCTGGTTGCCGCCGGACATGCTGCGGGCGATGGTCACGCTGCCCTGACCGCTGCGCACGTCATACTGCTGAATCAGTCGGTCGGAGTATTCCCGCACGGCAGCCTTGTTGATGAAACCGCCCTTCTGGAACTTGGGCTCCCAGTAGCGCTGAAGAACCATGTTGTTTTCCAGGGAATAATCCAGCACCAGGCCGTATTTGTGGCGGTCTTCGGGAATATGGCTCATGCCGTCCTTGGAACGCTGGCGGATGCTGGCATGGGTGATGTCCACACCGTCCAAGGTGATGGTGCCCTGGGTGACCTTGTCCAGGCCGGTAAGGCCATACACCAGTTCGCTCTGGCCGTTGCCTTCAATGCCCGCCAGGCAGACGATCTCGCCGCCGCGCACATCAAAGGAAACGCCGCGCACGGCATTTTTCTTGTGCACATGGCTGGCCACCGTCATGTCCCGCACCGAGAGGACCACGTCCCCCGGCTTGGTGGGAGCCTTTTCCACCGCAAACTGCACATCACGGCCCACCATCATGCGGGAAAGTTCTTCCTTGGTGGTGTTGGCAATGTCCACGGTGCCGATGCCCTTGCCCTTGCGCAGAACGGTGCAGCGGTCGGCCACGGCCATGATCTCGTTGAGCTTATGGGTGATGAAGAGGATGCTCTTGCCTTCCTTCTTGAAGCCGCGCATGATCTCCATGAGCTCGTCGATCTCCTGCGGGGTCAGCACCGCCGTAGGTTCGTCGAAGATGAGGATCTCATTGTCGCGGTAGAGCATCTTCAGGATCTCGACACGCTGCTGCATGCCCACCGAGATGTCGCTGATAAGAGCGTCCGGGTCCACGCGCAGGCCGTATTTTTCGGAAAGTTCCACAACTTTTTTGCGGGCCACATCCTTCTGCAGGAATCCAGCCTTGCAGGGTTCCACACCCAGCATGATGTTGTCCAGCACGCTGAAGCATTCCACCAGTTTGAAGTGCTGATGCACCATGCCGATGCCCAGGTCGTTGGCCACGTTGGGGTCCTTGATGTTGACCTCCTTGCCGTTCTTTTTGATGACGCCCTGTTCGGGCTGATACAGACCAAACAATACGCTCATCAGCGTGGATTTGCCCGCGCCGTTCTCGCCCAGAAGGGCGTGTACTTCGCCCCGGCGCAGCTGCAGGGTCACATCATCATTGGCTTTGATGCCGGGAAACTCCTTGGTGATGTGCAACATCTCAATTACGAAATCCTCTGCCAATCTGCTCACGCTCCTTTCATAAGAATTGTCTTGTGCTTATTATACAATTATTTGTAAATCTTCACAAGTTATTTGATATTCTTTTTTTGCAAAAAATCGACTGTTTTCCTTCACACAAAAAACGGCGGACGCCGCATGATGGCGTCCGCCGTTTTGCTTATTGCGTAATGGTAAGGGTTCCGATCAGACCTGGTAGTCCACAGTGGTGAGGTCACTGGTGACGGGCTTGGTGGCGTCGTCGGAGCTGTTGTCCACGACGATCTCGCCGGAGCGGATCTTCTCAACCATAGCCTCGTACTCTTCCACGGTGAAGGTGGAGAAGTTCCAGCTGTCTTCAGCGGTGGGCAGGCCGACGTAGTCGCCCTCTTCCAGACCGTAGACACCGTTGGTGCCCGCAATGGTGCTCCAGGTGCCGCCGGCCACATGCTCCAGAGCGTCGGTAACGCCTTCGCTCAGGCCCTTCATGGCGGAGGTCAGGAACGGGTTGTAGCTGTACTTGCCGTCTTCCACGTCACGCACTCCGATGTAGTTCTGGTCAACGTCAACGCCGATGACCTTGCCGTCATACTTGACAGCGGCTTCGATGGCGCTGGTGTAGATGCCGCCGCCGCAGGCGAAGACGACTTCGGTGCCGGCAGAGTACCAGCTCTCCATCTTAGCGGTGATGTTGGCATCGCCGGCGAAAGCGCCGCCGTACCAGTACTTGATGTTGATGGGGGTGTTCAGTTCCTGCGCAGCAGCGTCAGCGCCCTGCACGTAGCCGTAACCGAAGCGGATAACGGCGGGAACAGCCATGCCGCCCAGGAAGCCCAGATCGGTGAAGCCGTCCTTCACAGCGGCGTAACCGGCCAGGTAACCGGCCTGCTCTTCCTTATAGGTGATGCAGTAGACATTCTCGGGGATGGTCTCGGTGCCGATGTCGCCCTGGGTGATGTCCACGGCGATGAAGTGGACATCGGGATATTCGGTGGCAGCCCAGGCCAGAGAAGGACCATACAGGTAGCCGACGCAGACCACGGTGTTGGCGCCGTCGTTGACAGCGTTGCGGATCAGGGTCTGGCGGTCTTCGTCGTTGGCGTCATCGCTGGGGGGCAGGTAGTATTCAACATTGATGCCGTTGGCTTCGCCGTAAGCTTCCACAGCGGTCCAGCAGCCCTGGTTGAAGCTCTCGTCATCGATGGTGCCCACGTCGCAGACCTGGGCGATACCGGTGATTTCAGAGGTGGCGGCACCCTCGGTGGTGGCAGCGGTGCTGCCGGTGCTCTGGGTGTCGGCAGAGTTGCTGCTGCCGGAACCGCCGCAAGCGGCCAGAGACAGCGCCATGGCGGCGGCCAGGCTCAGAGAAATGACTTTCTTCATCTTGGTACTCTCCTTCTAACGGTAAGAAAAGATCAAAAGGCAAGCGGGCGGATGCATGCATAGCGCCGCACCGCCCGCCTGACAGGTTCAGTATACTTGATTTTTTGCTTTTTTTCAATGGAAAAAACAACGAAATTACATTACAAAATCATAACAAAACGCCCATTATCCCAAAATATCGACTGCGACATTGGGGGTTTCCGGCAGGTTGGATGCGTCCGAAAGACGCTCCACTTTTACCGTTCCGTCATGCAGGTCGCCGTACAGTCTTTCGTAAGTGCGCTGGCTGAATTCGTTCATCCGCCAGTTGACCTGGGGCAGGCCAATGGCGTTTTCGGAGGCGGTCAGGCGCTCGGTGGCACCGCCGCCATTGCCCCAGCCGCCGTCGCTGAAGTAGTTGTACAGTTCACGCTGCACGGCATAGGCGTAATTCTTCATGGCACTGGTCAGCACTGCGGCGTCCTGGGCCGTGCTGTCCCAATCGGTACCGATGACCGAACAGCCGGTCCCCTGCACCGCCTGGATACAGCCTTCCAGGGTACCATCGCCTGCCGCCATCACGGCTTCCACACCGTCCGACGCCCATTCGCTTACGCGTCCTGCCACCACATCGACAGCATCCTCACTGCCCACGTACCACACTTCCAGCGCGGCCTGCACACCCTGGCTCTGGGCGGCGGCGTCAACGCCCTGCAAAAATCCGGTGCAATAACGCACGGTATCGGGCATGGCTTCCGCCCCCACAAACCCCAGGCGGGTCTTGCCTTCCATCACGGCGGCGTACCCGGCCAGGTATCCGGCCTGCTCCTCGCTGAACATGACGCAGTGAGTGTTGGACGCGGTCTCATAGGCGGTATAGTCCTGACTGTGAGGCTCCGCATCCATACAAAGGTACGCCACCGAGGGGTAGTTGTTCTGGATGTTGTACAGCGCCGCCGCCATCTCATCTCCGCGGCACACCACCACGGCAGCGCCGCTTTCGGCTGCGGTGCGCAGGGCGTTCTCCCTGGATTCCGGCGTGCTTTCCTCCGTCTGGTACAGCTGTGCCGTGTAACCGAAGGTATCGGCAAAGGCCTGCACGCCCCGCCAGAGCGCCGAATCCGGGCCGGTTTCGGTCCCGCCTGCATCAGCCACAAAAGCCACCGCAGTCCCCTGCCCGTTCAGCGGGGTGTCCACACTGTCGGCTTCCAGCACATACAGGTTGTCCTCGATCAGGCGGGTTTCCTCCACCGCTGCGGCGGAGGAAGCGGAGGACGCAGCGGAACAGGCACACAGGGAAACGGCAAGCAGGCCGCAGGCCGCGGCGGTCAGGTGATGACGAAGGTTGCGAAAACACTGGTACATAGGTGCAGAAAACTCCTTTTACTCGGGGTCGATCTCAAGATTTTTCGGTCCGAAACCGTAGGGCAGCAGTTCCCCCAGCGTGGTCTGGATATAGTCATCCTCGCTCTTGGCCATGATGACGATGAGGGATGGACCGCCGAACTCGTACAGCGCCTGACGGCAGACGCCGCAGGGCCCGGTGACCAGTTCGTTGGTCTTGCCTTCCAGGCTGCCCACAATGGCAATGGCGGTAAAGCGGGTGACGCCTTCGCTCACCGCTTTGAACAGAGCGGTACGCTCGGCACAGTTGGTGGGGGTGTAGCCCGCATTTTCGATGTTGCAGCCGGTAAAGACCTGTCCGTCCTGTGCCAGCAGGGCCGCTCCCACCCGGAAGTGGGAATACGGCACATAGGCAAAACGGCGGGCTTCCAGCGCCGCGCGGATCAGACCGGCGCGGACTTCGGCCGTGATTCCGGCGCTCACAGCTCGGCTCCCAGCGCCACCTTCATCATGGCGGTGAAGCTGGTCTGGCGCTGTTCGGCGGTGGTGATCTCCGGCGAAACAAAGCTGTCCGAAATGGTCAGCAGGCAGGCGGCGTTCTTGCCCAGGACCTTGGCGTTATGGAACAGCGCAAAGCTTTCCATCTCCACGGCCAGGCATCCCTTTTCGTCCCGCAGACGTTCCCAGTAGACGGGCTTTTCGTCCGAGGGCTGGCGGTAGAACACATCCGAAGAATGGATCACGCCTTCGATCAGCGGAATGTTCTGGGCGGCGGCACTGCGGCGCAGGGCTTCGTTCAGAGCCTCGCTGGGGCGCTGGATCTCCTCGGTATCGCCGGACTGAGTCACGGCGTAGTTGCTTTCGGAATAAGCGCCGGTGGACAGCAGCACATCGAACAGTTTGGCTTTGTCGGTGTAGGAACCGGCAGAACCGATGCGGATGATGTTCTCCACCCCGTACTGGGTGTACAGCTCATAGGAATAGATGCCGATGGAAGGCATGCCCATGCCGCTGCCCATAACGCTGACGGGGCGGCCCTGGTAGGTGCCGGTATAGCCCAGCATGCCCCGCACATCGGTGACCAGGCGGGGAGAGTCCAGGAAGGTCTCGGCAATGAACTTGGCGCGCAGAGGGTCGCCGGGCATCAGGACGGTGCGGGCGAAATCACCCATTTCGGCGCGGTTGTGAGGGGTAGACATAGGGTTTCTCCTTTTGTTACGTGTGTAGGTGATTTTCGGCATTCCCGGACGGGACATGCCCCTTTGTGTCTAATAGTATACCACATTTTGTCCTTTTGTGCTAAACTGTTTATCAAAAGACGCTGTTTTTCACAAAGGAGATTCCGTTCATGCCACATCTGCCGAACCACTGCGACCTGTGCCCCCGGGCCTGCGGGGCTGACCGTGCCGCCGGAAAGCCCGGTGTATGCGGTGCGGGCAACCTGCTGCGGGTGGCCCGGGCCGCTCTGCATCACTGGGAGGAGCCCTGCCTGAGCGGGGATCCCAACGCCCCCACCGGCAGCGGCACGGTATTTTTTACCGGCTGCGCTCTGGGCTGCTGCTATTGCCAGAACTACGCCATCAGCCAGCAGGGGCTGGGCAAGGAAATCGATGAAGGCCGCCTGGCGGAGATTTTTCTGGAACTGCAGCAAAAAGGCGCACAGAACATCAACCTGGTCACCGCCACCCAATGGCTGCCCTGGGTGACTGCCGCACTGGATGACGCCCGCAGCCGCGGGCTGACCCTGCCGGTGGTGTATAACACCGGCGGATATGAGACCCCCGGCACCATCCGGACGTTGGAACCCTATGTGGACATCTGGCTCACCGATTACAAGTACGCCTCCCCTGCCCTGGCGGCAGAGTTGTCCCGGGCGAAGGATTACCCCGCCGTGGCGGACGACGCCCTCCGCCTGATGCTGCGGCAGACCGGTGCGCCGGTGTTCGGGGAGGACGGTTTTCTGCGGCGCGGGGTGATCGTGCGGCATCTGGCCCTGCCCGGCCATGTGGAGGACAGCCTCGCGGTGCTGCGGCGGCTGGCTGAGATCCGCCGGGAAACCGGTGTTCCCTTCCTGACCAGCCTGATGAGCCAGTTCACCCCCTTCTACCATGCCCAGGAACACGGGCTGGGACGGCGCATCACCAGTTACGAATACCGCAAGGTGGTGGACGAGGCGGTGGCCTTGGGGCTGACCGACGGGTATATGCAGGAAAAGAGCAGCGCCCGGGAAGAATACACCCCGCCTTTTGATCTGGAGGGCGTGTGATGGCGGGCGCATTGCTGGGCTGCGGATATCTGGCGGTGTTTCTGCTGGCCGGATTCCTGACCGCCCGCCGGGCCCTGCCCGGTGCTTCGGCAGGCACGGCGCTGGGCCTTGGCTGTGCTTTCGGGGTCAGCTTTCTGGCCGTGCTGCCCGCCGGATTTGCTTTGATTTTCGGCTTTACGCTGCCCGCCGTTCTGTGCGCGGGCGCAGCTGCTCTGTTCCTTGCCTTTTTCCTTCTGCTGCGGGGCGGACCGATGCCCGCGCTGCGCGGTGAGGAGGGCGAAGGAGCTATGTGGGCCTGCGTTTTGCCCCTGATGGCCCTGACCGTGTTTTTGCTGCACACCCATGTGCTGCATCTGGCGGACGGTGCCTACCACACCGGGCAAAGCTGCTACGGCGACATGGCCATGCATCTGGGTTTTATCAAAAACATCGCCGTGACCGGGGATTTTCCGCCCCTGTACCCCCTGATGGCCGGGGAAAACCGCTTCGGGTACCCGTTCCTGTGTGAAACGGTTTCCAGCGTGTTCCTGGTGTTGGGCGGCGGGCTTCGGTTTGCCTATATCCTGCCCATGCTGCCGGCTTTTGCGGCGGTATATCTGATATTCTGGCAGCTGGCCCGCCGGGTATTGGGCACAGCGGCAAAAGCCAGCCTGGCATTCTGGCTGTTCTTTATGGGCAGCGGGTTCGGGTTTGTCTACTTTCTCGGCAGTCGGGAGTCTTTCCGATCTATCTTTACCGGGTTTTACACCACCCCCACCAACTACACCACGGAAAATGTGATCTGGGTGAATCCGCTGGCCGATCTGCTCATTCCCCAGCGGGCCACTCTGTTCGGCTGGTGTCTGCTGTTCCCTGCCCTGTATCTGCTGTGGCGGTTCTGCATGGAGGAACGCCCCCGGCTCTGGCTGCCGCTGGCAGTGCTGGTGCTGCCCCTGCCTCTGATGCAGACCCACTCCGCTCTGGCTCTGGTGCTGTGCTGTCTGGTCTGCGGCATCTACACCCTGTTCCACCGCCCCCGTGTGTCTGCGGTGCTGCTGCCCTGGCTCTGGCTGGCGCTGGCGTGCGGCGCGGCCTGGATGGCCCAGATGTGGGGCACCGTGTTTGCCCAGTCGGTAAGCGGGCAGAACATGCTGCGCCTGCACCTGAACTGGGTAAACAACGACGGGACCGCCCTGAAAGACAACTATTTCTGGTTTTACATCAAGAACATCGGGCTGGTATACCTTCTGCTGATTCCCGCCTTTTTCCACGCCAACCGCAAGCAGCGGTGGTTTTACGGCGGCGGCGTGCTGATCTGGGCCCTGGCGGAAGTGGTGGTGTTCCAGCCCAACACCTATGACAACAACAAGCTGTTGTTCATCTGGCACGCCCTGGGCTGCCTTTTGGCGGCCGGGCTTTTGTGCGACCTGCTGGGCCATCTGCGTCCCCGCCCCCTGGGTGTTTCGGTCATGGCGCTGTGCTGCTTCGTGGGTATGTTCGGCAGCGTGCTGACTCTGGGCCGGGAGGCGGTGAGCGACTACCAGCAATGGAGCGCCGACGACATTGCCATGGCCGCTTATGTGGACGAAAACGCTGAGGCCGACGCCCTCTTTTTGACCAGCGACGACCATCTGACCCCGGTATTCAGCCTGGCGGGGCGGCAGATCGTGTGCGGTTCCGGCAGTTTTCTGTATTTTCACGGCATGGATTACGGCGCCCAGTACAACGCCATGGTCTCCCTGTACGAAACTCCGGACGAGGCCACTCTGCTGGCCTGGGGCATTGATTATGTCCTGTTTGACGGCGCGGTGTACAGTCGGTTTGACGCCGACGAAAACTGGTACAGCCAGCGGTATGAGCTCTGGTACAGCGACGATGAACAGCGCATCTACAAAATCACCTGACTCTTCGCCAGACCGTTTTTCTGTAAAAAAACAAACCCGTCCAATGCTGCGTCACGCAGTGCCGGACGGGTTTTCCTACTTATACCTGCACACCACGCCGGGCTGCCGTTTCCGCAGCCGCGATACGCCGCAAGCGGGGTTCTGCGTAGGCAAAGAAGCGCCGGAACGCCGGGCAATAGTAGTTTCGGGTGTCACCATCCGCCCCGGCGGTCCAGTCCCGCTTGCAGCCGCCGAAGCAAAGATACTGCCAGGGGCAACCGGCGCACTCAGCCGGGCGCCGGTTCCCTTTTTCCAGAAATTCCTGGGCACGGGGGCTGTTTTGCAGTTCCGCCAACGGGGTTTCGTGGAGATTTCCCATTTTCCACTCATCCAGGACGTAGAAGTCACAGGGATACACACCGCCGTCGGCTTCCACCACAAAATACGCCCCGCAATGGCCGCCGGTGGCACAGGTGGAAGGCGGCAGCCCCATGGCCAGATGCACATAGTCGTCAAACAGGCGCACGCTGGTATACCGTCCCTGTTCCCAGTCCCGGTACCATTCATCAAACAATGTGCAGAGGAAATTGCCGTAATCTTCCGGCGTGAGGGACCAGGTCCGCTGTCCCCGTTCTTCCCCCAGCGGGTCCAGGCAGGGGATGAACTGCAGATACCCCACCCCCGTTTTTTGCAGGGCATGGTAGGTGCGCACCGCACTTTTGGCGCAGCGCCGGGTGACCACGCAGAGCAGATTGCACTCTGCCCCGGCCTTGCGCAGCATGGTCAGGTTTTTCTGCACCCGGGTCCATGTGCCCTTTCCGGCGGCATCCAGACGAAACTCGTCATGCAGCGCCTTGTCTCCGTCCACCGAGACCCCCACCAGAAAGTGATTTCGGACCAGAAATTCGACCCATTCTTCGTTCAGGCCCAGGCCGTTTGTCTGGATGGCGTAAGATACCGGCAGTCCGGCGGTATTGTACCGCTGTACCGCCGCCACAAATGCCCGGAAAAAATCCAGCCCTGCCACGGTGGGCTCGCCCCCCTGAAAAGCTACGCTCAGGGCACCGTCCTTTCCGGCGGCATCCAGTGCCTGACGGATGAGAAGAGCGGCGGTTTCTTCGCTCATGATCCCCATGCTGGCCTGGGAGCGGTTGGCGGCTTCGTCCTCATAGAAGCAGTAACGGCAGCGCATATTGCACAAGCTGGATGCCGGTTTGACAAGAAGATTCACAAAGGGCATGTGTGCCTCCTTATTCGGTCCGTCCCCGGCACAGCGTCAGAAAATTCTGCATGGAGGACGAGAGATATTTTTCCTTGTGCCACGCCACCACATGGCGGCGCACCAGGGGAACCCCTTCGATGGGACGCAGGCAGACCCGGCCCGAAGCGGCGGCGTCCCTCACCCGGGATTCTGGCAGAACCGCCACCCCAAGTCCCTGTGCCGCAGCCTGCAGCAGCGCTTCGGCGCTGACACTCTCCCAGGCGGGATGCAGGGACAGTCCCCTTTCCCCCAAAGCATTCTGCAGCACGGTGCGGGCTGTACTTCCCTGCTCCCGCACCAGCAGCGGGGCTGCTGCCAGCTGTTCCGGTGTGAGTTTATCTTCCCGTGCCAGAGGATGTTCCGGAGCCAGCACCGCACACAGGGTATCGCTGCCGATCTCCTCGGTGTGCAGGTCCGGCGTGGCGGGCTCGTTTTCCATCAGGGCCAGGTCCAGCCGGTTTTCGCACAAGGCAGCGGCCAGTGCTTTCCCGTTGGCCACCGTGACCCGCAGCTCCACGCCGGGTTGCTGCGCCGCAAAGCGCCCGGCCAGCGCCGGCAGGACAGTCCCGCCCAGCGTCACCGTGGCTCCCACCCGGAGCAGGCCCATGGAATCCCAGTTTCGGAGCCCTGTTTCGATGCGGTCAAAAGCATCGATGAGGTGCACCGCCTGCGGGTACAGCCGTTCCCCCGCTTCGGTGGGAGAAAGGCGGCGATACATCCGCTCAAACAGACGCACGCCGTAATATTGTTCCAGTTCCTGCACCGCACGGGTGACGGCGGGTTGGGTGAGGTGGAATTCTTCGGCCGCACGGGTAACATTGCCCGCACGGTAGACTTCCACAAAGATGCGCAGGTGACGTATGGTCATAGAAAACGCCTTTCTTGCCAAAATAGCATAACATCCACAAAAAACCGGCATTGCACAACAGGCGCCGGGCGCGGTATGATGAGTATATACCAAAGAGGAGGAATACCATGGAACAGCAACCTGCGCCCGTCGGCCGGGCAGCCCGGCTCCGGGCACTTTTCTTGAGCACCCTGTATATCAGCGCCTTCACCTTTGGGGGCGGTTTCGTCATCGTCACCTTCATGAAGCGCAAGTTTGTGGACGAACTGCACTGGCTGGATGACCAGGAGATGCTGGACATGACCGCCCTGGCCCAGTCCTCGCCGGGGGCCATCGCGGTGAACGCCGCCATCCTGGTGGGCTGGCGGGTGGAGGGTCTGGCCGGCATGGTCGTCGCCGTGCTGGGCACCATCATTCCCCCCATGGTCATCCTGTCAGTGATTTCCTTCTTTTACGCCGCCTTTGCCACCAACCCCTATGTGGCTCTGGTACTCAAAGGGATGCAGGCCGGTGTGGCCGCGGTGATCCTGGATGTGGTGTGCGGTCTGGGCGGCAATGTGCTGCGCAGCCGGTCCCCCATTTATATCGGACTGATGGTCCTGGCCTTTGTTGCCAGCTATTTCCTGGACGTGAACGTCATCCTCATCATCCTGGCTGCCGCGGCCTTCGGGGTCGTGCGTGCTCTGTTCCTGCACAGAAAGGGGGCCAAATCATGATCTATGTACAGCTGTTCGTGAGCTTCTTGCAGGTGGGGCTGTTCAGCGTGGGCGGCGGATATGCCGCCATGCCCCTGATCCAGAACCAGGTAGCGGAACTGCATCCCTGGCTGACCCTGCAGGAATTCACCGACCTGATCACCATTGCGGAGATGACCCCCGGCCCCATCGCAGTGAACTCCGCCACCTTTGTGGGCATTCGCATTGCGGGGATTCCGGGCGCCATCATCGCTACCCTGGGCTGCATTACGCCGTCGCTGATTCTGGTATCGCTGCTGGCCTATGTGTATAACCGTTACCGGGATCTTTCTTTGCTGCAGAGCGTGCTGGCCTGCCTGCGCCCCGTTGTGGTGGCCCTGATTCTGGGCGCCGGGCTTTCCATTCTGTCCATAGTGCTGTTCAGCGAAGCTGCGCCTGCCCTGAATTCCGTGGACTGGATCGGTGCAGGCAGTTTCGTGGCTGCGTTCATCCTGCTGCGGCGGTTCAAATGGAACCCCATCCTGACCATGTGCCTGTGCGGTGCGGCCGGGCTGGTGCTGAACCTGCTGCCTCTTCCCATCTGATTTTTCCAACGCGCTTCCCGCCGGGAGGCGCGTTTTCAGTTGCCGCAGCCTTTACTCGTGCAGTTCCAGAGGAAGACCGTCCGGGTCAAAAAAGAAGGTCATCCGTCCGCCGGTGAACGCATCCACCCGGATGGGCTCACATTCGATGCCCTTTTCCGCCAGTTCTGCGACAGCTGCCGGCACATCCGACACACGGAACGCCAGATGGCGCAGACCACAGGCTTCCGGGCGGTTGACCCGTTGGGGCGGGTCGGGCTCGGCAAAAATTTCCAGTTCCACTGCGTCGGGGCCTTCGCCCACCCGCAGGTCCAGTTTCCAGTCATTCCGGTCCGGGCGATAGTTTTCCCGGATGACGGCGAACCCCAGTCTGTTTACATAAAAATCCTTCGCCTTCTCGTAATCCGAAACGATGATGGCCACGTGGTGAATCCGTTCCAGCTGCATGACAGACCACGCCCCTTTCCTTTTGTGTCTTTCTGTGATTGTACCGTTTTTTCCGCATAAATACAAGCACACCTTTTGGCAAATCCCACACCATCCGCCCGGAAATGCCAAGTCCCCCGGCAATCTGCTGTAAACGGCAGGTTGCCGGGGGACTTTCTGTTTTATGCTCCTATGGAGAGATGGTAAAGCTTTATCTTGCCGTTCAGGTTTCCGGCCACCAGATAGGTACCGTCAGCGCAGGGGCACAGCCCCACTGCTTCGAAACCGTCTGAAAGACATTGCAGGCCAGTGTCATCCGTGACCGTCTGGGTAAAATCACCTTCCAGCGGACGCCGGTACAATCCTGTACGGTTCAGAAAATAGTGGTAGACGCCATCCTCCGACATTGCCGCGGCATCAGGCATGGTTTCCGGCCGCTCGATGGGGCTTTCTGCTATCAGGGTACCGCTTTCGGCATCGTATTGTTTCAGGGTCGTGGCGATTCCGTCATAGATGACAAGGTCACCGGCGTAGAACACCGGTTCGAAATCCAAACGGTCAACGAAGGACTCTGTCTGTGTCACTGTGCCGCTTTCGCTGTCCACCAGATACCAGACGCCGCCGGGGTCCGGACCGTTTTTTTCTGCCGTCTGCTTTGCCGCAAAACACACCAGACCATCGCCCCGGTCGGCGAAGCCTTCCACCGACACATATGGTTCCGACGCAGCTTCCGGCGGCAGCTCTATTTCGCGTGTCCGACCGTCCGGCAGTATCTGGACGACGGAATCCCCGACCACCGCCCACCAGCTGCCGGTGGCATCGCAGTAGATGTTTCGGTTATAGGCCCTGTTATCCTGCATCCATTGTACAACGGCGGTGTTATCCTGTTCCTGCCACGCCCCGTCTTGCTGCCGGTAGGCGTGGGGCAGCGCCTGGGCATCCATGGTAACAAGAAGAAGTTCCCCCCGGGCCGTGGTTGTCAGCTGCCGTACCGTATGCCCCGCCAATTCCGCGGGGGTCACGTCAGATTCCTCCATACCGGCAATCTGAGCCGCTCCATCATTGCCGTATGCGGTTGCCGTTTCTCCGGCTGTGCCGATCTGGGAAGCGCACCCGCCCAGCAAAAGAGCCGCACACATCACCGGTCCCCACCGCTTGATTCCATACTTTTTCATAAAGAACCTCCTTTTCCTTATTCCGGGAACAAAGCCAGCATACCGCCCCAAACCTGAAAAAATCCTGTAAAAAGGAAAAGAATGACCCGGAACCGAGCATATCTTTTGCCGGGCTCCGGGCATTTTCATCGACTATCTGCCTTGATGGAAAAACGAAACGCGAATCGTGCGCCGTGGGGATGCACGTTTTCCCACAGCAGCGTGCCGCCCTGCAGCTGTGCCAACTCCCGGGCAATGGGAAGGCCGACTCCCAGATGTGTGCCCTTTGCCCGCTGCATACAATCCACATCATCCGGTATCCCTGGGCCATCATCCTGCACATACAATTCCAGCCAGTCGGTTGCCTGCCGGAGTCCCAGCCTGACCGTTGTGCCGGGAGGCGTGTGCGCATTGGCGTTGGACAGCAGCGTGCCCATCATCTGCCCCAGCCGCACCGGGTCCGCCTGCAGGGGCACATCTTCATCCGGCGGCGGGTCCAGGAGCAGATGCCGCCCGCCGGATTCCAACAGCGGATAAAACCGTTCATAACACTCCAGAAGGATTTCGCAGACATCCACCTGCCGGAGGTCCAGTCGGATATTTTGGGTCTGCAGACGGGAAAAAAGAATCAGATCTTCCACCAGAACATCCATCCGCAAAGTCTCTGTCAGAATATTGTTCAGCCCTGCCGATCCCCTTGTCTGTTCCCCGGCCAACAATTCTGCGTTGGAACGGATCACGGTAACGGGTGTGCGCAATTCGTGCCCTGCCAGGGACAAAAAGTCCATCTGGGCCTGCTGGGCCGCATAGGCCGGTGCAAACGTGCGGGACAGCCACCGTTGATACAGCACCACCAGCAACAGAAATGCCGCCAACAAAGCCGCCGCCGGGGTCAGGCAAGCTTGCGGGATCTGACGGTACAAAGCCGCTGTCGGCTGCAAAATCAACAGTTCTGCGGTCCGCCCGGAATCCAGTTGCTGCATAGTATAGGAAACCCGGGTGCCTGCCAGTTCCGGTTCCGTCTGCAGGTAGGTCTCCCCTTCCGGGATGGCCGCCCGGCAATTCTGCACCAGAGATTCTGCACTTGTCCGCCATTGTTCTTTTTCTGCGCTGACCAGATAAGGCAGTGCGATCTCCTTTTCCCGGTTATACAAATACAAAAAGACCCCGTATTGCCGTTCAAACCAGGAAATCTGTTCCAGGTCCAGCCGATCGCTGCCCAGAATTGTATTTTCCAGCAGTTCCCGGCCATCGTTGAACCGCTTGTCATAGGACTGCACCAGCATCTGCGCGATCTGACGGCATACAATTATCCCCAGTACACAGAATACCACCGCCAGCAACAGCGTACCGCTGCGCCGCAATTTGCCCTGCAGGCGGGCAAGCATATTTTCCCCCATCATGATGCAACCAGACGGTATCCGGTCCCGTGAACCGTAAGGACCTGCACGTCTGCCTCCACCTTTCGCAGCACCCGCCGCAAAAAATAGATGTAATTGTCGATGACCGCTTCTTCCGCCTCTGCACCAAGGCCCCACACCTCGGCGAAGATTTCCCGCCGGGTCACAACCTGCCCGGCACGGGAAAACATCAGTTCCGCCAATGTGCAGAGCTTACCCGTCACCGCGGTGCTGCCGCCGGGGCCAGTCAGCAGCATGGCGGCTTCGTCAAAGGTAACATTGCCCACTGTATACTGCCGGGCCCCATGGTCATACCGGCGTATCAGCGCCCGGACCCGGGCCAGCAGTTCTCCGTTGTGAAAAGGCTTGGTCAGGTAGTCATCTCCGCCTGCATCCAACCCGGCAATGCGCTGTTCCACCTCACCCAATGCAGTCAGAAAAAGGATGGGCGTCTGCACCCCCTGGCCTCTGAGAAGTTTGGCCAGCGAAACACCGTCCATGGCCGGCAGCATCCGGTCAAGAAGAATCAGCTCCACCTTTTGCTGCTGCAGCGCGTCATATGCCTGCTCTGCATCCGGGCACACACAGGTCTCGTACCCCGCCCCCTGCAGAACCGTCTGCAAGGTCCGGGCCAGGGCCGCTTCATCCTCGACAATGAGAATTTTCATGTAAATACCTCACTATCCCTCTTACGCTTTGATTTCATTATAGCACAGATATTTTGCCAGGGGGCTTGTAAAAGGAAAAGACGGCTGTAAAAGCCGTCTTTTGTAAAGGTATCATGCCCTGATGCGTTCGGTTCCCTATCTTTCGGATTCCAGCACAAAAGCGTGGAGTGCATCCTCTTCATCATACATAAACAGATAGGCCGGATGTTCTTCACTGGTATAGATATTGCCGCCCACCAGATGTTCGCATCCGCAGGACTGCATATTCTCGGTGGGCAGGGCGTGGATGGTCACATCTTCGGTAAGCACGCCCACACAGCTGAGAGACGCTTTGTCCAGGTTCCGGAAAGATTGGCCGGAGGTAGTGAGATAGTATTGATCGTTGTACATAATGGCTGGCCTGTAATACAGTTCGGGCGTTTTTTCCTCCGCCATATACTGCGTGCCGACACCATACCCCGCCAGCAGGAGAAACAAAAGGACAGGCAGCAGAAACGGCCACAGCGACAACAATGTCTTTTTCATCCGAAAGCCCCCCACATTTTCATTTGCAACGCTTTGAGCTCCTATTTTTCGAGAAAGGCCGGAGATTCCTCTGCCGGTAAATACGGAAACTGCCCACAGATGTTACAGCATCCGTCAAAAATTGTTTGCTTTGGGTAAGCCCCGGACATAACAAAAAAGCCGTGAAACTTACGTTCCACGGCTTTTCGGGGCTGATCTGACGGCCCTTGTTTGGTCCGAGTGGCGAGAGTCGAACTCACGGCCTCTTGAACCCCATTCAAGCGCGCTACCAAACTGCGCTACACCCGGTCACGACCGAACCGGTCAGTCAGCGTATATGATTATAACGGACTCGAATGGGTTTGTCAACGGTTTTTTCGAATTTTTTTGCAGATTTTTTAAAAAAATTTTGGTTTTTTCAAAAAATCACGCCTGTTCGTAGCCTTTGCTGCGGATCACATCCACCACCTGATCCACATACTTCTGGCAGATCTCCTTGGTGGGCGCTTCCACCATCACGCGGACCAGAGGCTCGGTGCCGGATTCACGCACCAGGATGCGGCCGGTATCGCCCAGCTCGGCGGCCACGGCCTGAACAGCGGTCTGTACCGCCGGGTCGGCCTGGGCGGCAGCCTTATCGGTCACGCGGACGTTGACCAGCACCTGGGGATAGATCACCAGCGGGGCAGCCAGTTCGCTCATGGGCTTTTTACGGGCCAGCATGACTTCCATCATCTTCAGGCTGGTGAGGATACCGTCGCCGGTGGAGGCATACTTGCTGAAGATGATATGGCCGCTCTGCTCGCCGCCGATACGGCTGCCGTGCTGCTGCATATACTCATACACATACTTGTCGCCCACGGCGGTCTTGGCGTACTCGATGCCCAGATCATCCAGCGCCTTGTACAAACCGAAGTTGGACATGACAGTGGTCACAACGGTGTTGCCGATGAGCTTGCCGCGCTCCTTCATATAACGGCCGTAGATATACAGGATGTGGTCGCCGGTAATGACGTTGCCCTTCTCATCCACGCACAGGCAGCGATCGGCGTCGCCGTCGTAGGCAAAGCCGATGTCCAGGCCCTTCTCCACCACAAACTTCTGCAGCCCCTCGATGTGGGTGGAACCGGCGTTGCGGTTGATATTCAGGCCGTTGGGTTCGGCGTTGATCACATAGGTGGTGGCGCCCAGGGCGTCAAACACCGACTTGGCGATATTCCAGGCGGAGCCGTTGGCGCAGTCCAGACCCACCTTGACGCCGCGGAAGGAATACACGCCCAGAGAGATCAGGTAGCCGATATAGCGGTTGCGGCCCGCCACATAGTCCACGGTGCAGCCGATCTGGTCCTTGGTTGCGTAGGGCAGTTCGTCCCAGTGCTCGCCAAAGGCGTTGAGATCGCCGTCCAGGTAGGCTTCCACCAGAGAGATGACCTCTTCGTCCATCTTCTCGCCCTGGCCGTTGATGAGCTTGATGCCGTTATCATAGTAGGGGTTATGGCTGGCGGAGATCATGATGCCGCAATCGAAGCCGTCCACCCGGGCCACATAAGCCACCGACGGGGTGGTGGTGACATGCAGCAGATAAGCATCCGCACCGGAAGCCACCAGGCCGCCCACCAGCGAATACTCGAACATGTAGCTGGAGCGGCGGGTGTCCTTGCCGATGACGATGCGCGCGGGGCCGCCCTGAATGGCACGGCCTTCCTGCTCGTCGCGGCGGCGCTTCTCATTGTAATACCAGCCCAGGAAACGACCGACCTTGTAAGCATGATCCGCGGTCAGATTTATATTGGCTTCACCGCGGAAGCCGTCGGTACCAAAGTATTTACCCATTTTATTCCCCTTTCAGGTGATGCAAAGCATATTCAGACTGCGGGCGCATCCGCGCACAACTGCAGTTCCGTGCTTATTGTACCGCATACACGGCCAAATGTCCAGCGCGACGGGGCGATGCGAATTGACGATGCCGGATTTATGGGGTATATTGAAACTATATTTACACTTTCAGGAAAGGATATGCGCCATGGGTAACGAGCCATTCCGCCTTTTGTTCCCCGCCGGGTATCCCCCGCCGGAACGCTGCGTTTTGCCGGACACCGAATTCATCCACGCTCTGCAGCTGGACCAGATGATCGGCATCCGCCGGGAAAGCTATCGCGGCATTGCGGACCTGCATCTGGAACAGTTTTTCAGCTGCGAACCGGCGGTGCTTGCCTACCGGGCAGAACTGATCCTGGAAATTGCGGACAGCGAACCGCTGCAGGCCCTGGTGCGGGATGCACTGCCCCTGATCCGGGATGCCTACGAGATGCGCAAGGTACTGAACCGGGGCGACGGCAGCCTGGAAAGCGGTCTGTCCAGCACCCGGTACATTGAGCAGTATCTGGAATTGGTGGAGCTGTTCCGCTCCCGTCTGGCGGCGCTGGATGTGACCAGCGCCGGGCTGCGGCGGCTGAAAGAAGAGATCAACGCCCGGTGTGCCAGCGAAAACTACCGGGCCTTACGTTCCCACCTGGGGGAACTGGAAACCCGGATCGGGCAGGTGAAGAGCATCTCGCTGGGTGTGAACCTGGACGGCAGCCTGCATGTGACTGAAGCAGGGCTGCTGGGGCTGCACACCCAGCCTTTCCGCCAGGGCAGCGTACTGGACAAGCTGCTGGGACGCGGCAATGACCCCATGGTGTGCATGTCCGGCTTTGCCAATGTGGTCAAGGCCGGACGTGACGATGAAAAGCAGGCGCTGAACGGGGCGGTGCACCGGGCCTTGGACACGGTGTTCGCCAAGGTCATCCGCAGCTGGGAACCGGTGATCAACCAGTTCTTCCACGACGAGACCCGCTTCTTTATTGAGTTGCTGGACGATCTGCGGTTTCTGGCAGCAGCGGTGCCCTTTATCTGCCAGCTGCGGCAGGCAGGATGCCCGGTATGCCGCCCTGTTATCCGCCCGGTACAGGACCGTGCTTTGCGGCTGCGCAACGTATACAATCCCATGCTGGCACTGAAAGCCCCCGGCGAAACCATCGTCTGCAATGATTTCTGCCTGGACGAAAAGGGCCGCTTTTATCTGGTGACGGGGCCCAACCACGGCGGCAAATCCATCTTCTGTTATTCGGTGGGCATGGCCCAGGCGCTGTTCCAGCTGGGGTTGCCGGTGCCCGCCGAGGAAGCCGAAATGAGCCCGGTCACCGGCATCTACACCCACTTTCCCACTTCGGACGAGGACAACTACGGCAAAGGACGGCTGGAAAGCGAATGCGCCCGCATCAGCGCTATTCTGCCCCGGCTGCGCAACACCGACATGCTGCTGATGGACGAGAGTTTCAGTTCCACCAGTCTGCTGGAAGGCGGATACATCGCCTCCGAGGTGCTGGCCGCTATCAGCGAGATCGGCTGCTGCGGGTTGTATGTGACCCACATCCACGAGCTGAGCCAGCGGGTGGAGGAGTTGAGCGTCGGTCCCGGCAAGCTGGACAATCTGGTGGCCCAGATGCAGAATGTGGGCGACGGTACCCGCAGCTACCGCATCCTGCGCACCACCCCGGACGGGCTGAGTTACGCCCGGGACATTGCCCGCAAATACGGCCTGAGCCGGGAGGAGATCCTGCGCCAGCGCCGGGAAAACCAAGCCTGAAATGTAAAACGCACCCGCTGTTCCGTCCCTTACAGACGGTTCGGCGGGTGCGTTGTTTTGTGTATTATTCACTGACGGGCGGGGCGTCGTCGTAGCCTTCCAGGAAGGTGTGGGCCACGCCCCGGGATTTATAGCCGGGGACAGTGTCCAGGCAGACGGCATGCAGGGCGCTGAAAATATTGTTTTCGATGTTGGGGTTTTCCTTTTTCAGTTCCCGCAGCAGGGTCTTGACCTCCTGCCGCTTGGACGCGCCGGGCTCATCGCTGCGGGCCGTCATACGGCAGGCGCACTGCAGAAAATGCAGGTCATGATACCGGGACCAGGCCACGATATCCTGCTCCTTGACGCAGTACAGCGGGCGGATGAGCTCCATGCCGGGAAAATTCTTGCTGTGCAGCTTGGGGGGCATGCCCTGCAGCTGGGCGCCGTAGAACATGCTCATGACGGCGGTCTCGATGACGTCATTGAGATGGTGGCCCAGAGCGATCTTGTTGCAGCCCATGAACTGGGCCTGCTTGTACAGATGCCCCCGGCGCATGCGGGCGCAGAGGTAGCAGGGGTTGCGGTTGGTATTGTAGGCCGTATCGAAAATATCCGTTTCGAACACGGTGATGGGGATATTCAGAAGCTTGGCGTTGTCCTCGATCTGGCGGCGGTTCTCCGGGGCGTACCCGGGGTCCATAACCAGAAACTTCAGCTCAAAGGGAACCTCGGTATGGCGGTGGAGTTCCTGCATCAGCTTGGCCAGCAGCATGGAGTCCTTGCCGCCGGAGATGCACACCGCCACCCGGTCCCCTTCCTGCACCAGTTCATACCGCTTGATGGCGGCCACAAAGGGGTTCCACAGCTGCTTGCGGTACTTCTTGATGAGGCTGCGCTCGATCACTTCATAGGGCTGCAGTTCACGGGGCATCCTGGGCCACCTCCTTGTCTGCCAGTTCCGGCCACCGGGCCAGATCCTTGATGACCTCCCCGGCCAGGATCAGCCCGGCCACCGGCGGCACAAAGGCGTTGGAACCGGGCACCGGGCGGCGGGCCGGACCGGTACGGGCGGTGTCCAGACTGCCGCCGCTCTGGGACGGGACGGCGTGGGGTGTCTCCCGGGAATAGACCACCTTCAGGTTGCGGATTCCCCGCTTGCGGCACTGGGTGCGCATGGCGCGGGCCAGAGGGCAGACCGAAGTGGCATACAGGTCCGCCACCTCAAAAGCGGTGGGGTCCATCTTGCCGGCGGCGCCCATGGAGCTGATCACAGGCACCCCCGCCTGCTGGGCCAGGGCCGCCAGCTCCACCTTGGCGCTGACGGTATCGATGGCGTCCACCACATAATCGAAGGCGGAAAAATCAAACTGCCCCGCCGTATCCGGGCCGAAAAACACCCGGTGGATGTTCACCACCGCATCAGGGTTGATGGAATGGATTCGCTCGGCAAAGACTTCCACCTTGGGGCGGCCCAGGGTCTCGTGGGTGGCGATGATCTGGCGGTTCAGGTTGGTCAGGCAGACCTCATCATCGTCGATCAGGTCCAGCGTGCCCACACCGCTGCGGGCCAGGGCCTCCACGGCATAGCCGCCTACCCCGCCCACACCGAACACCGCCACACGGGCGTTCTGCAGGCGCTGCATACCCGCTTGCCCCAGCATGGTGCGGGTGCGGGAAAACTGATCGATCATGGGTCCACCATCCTAATCCCTACAATTTCTGTTGGTCATTGTAGCATGAGGGGCGGGTGGTGTCAAGGCGGCGGGCCGCCCGCCGGGCCAGACGGCGGATCAGCAGGGTCCCCGCCCCCACCGCCGCCGCAAACAGCAGCGCGGCAGCCATGTCGGGCCCCCTCACTCTCCCGCCGGGAGGGGTGCAGACAGCCGTGCGCACAGGCGGCGGTATTCCTCATCCGGCAGGGCGGCCGCCAGCGCCAGGGCAGCCTGCCGGCGCTGGGACGGGGTAAGTTCCAGGCCGGTGTGCGGAAAGTCCGCATTGATGCGGTCCACCAGTTCCCGGTAATATTCCACCGTAAACTGCCCTTTGGGGGTGAGGGTGATCTTGCCGTAATAGGCTTTTTCCACCAGGCCCCTCTCAGACAGGGTTTGGAGTACCCGCACCACCGAAGGGCGGGACACTCCCAACAGGTCCGCCACCTCCATGGAGCGGACGGGACGGCCCTGCCCGGCCAGTTCGGACAGGGCAAACAGATAACGCAGGTTGGCGTCGGACAGTGACATGATGATTCCCCTTTTCTGGGTAAAGATAGGAAAAAGGCAGGCCCGGCGCAGGCGCCTTGCGCCGCATTCCGCCGTGTCTGCCTTTTCCGGTATGTTTTTGTCAGGCGCGGGAGTCGGTCTTGCCGTGGCTGCAGCTGCCGGAACAGCTGGAACAGCCGGAGCAGCCCGAACAGCCGCCGCAGGAGCAGGAGTGCCTGCCCTCCCGCTTATCGCGGATCATCTTGTAAACGGCAAGGCCCAACGCACCAAAGACCAGCACGGCCACCACAGCCGTGGCCAGACCGGGGCCCAGAACTTCCAACATGGCAAACCCTCCTTATATTTTGGTTGGATGGTCCCTTACTTGGAAGCGACCACTTTCTTCACATCCAGTTTCAGCTTTTCATCAGTATAGGGGTTGGGGCGCACCACCAGGTACACCAGCCCGGCCAGCGCCGCGATGGCCACCACCGTGAAGACACTGAAGGAAGCTTCCCCGGTGACCAGACCGCCCAGCTGGTAGACGATCATAGCAATGACGTAGGCAAAGGCGCACATGTAGCCGATGGCCCCCAGAGTCCAGCGGGTATTGTTCATCTCCCGCTTGATGGCGCCCATCGCCGCGAAGCAGGGAGCGCAGAGCAGGTTGAAGATCATGAAGCTGTACGCACGGACGGCGCCGAAATCGGCGGCGACAGCGCCCCAGATGGGGCTGGAATCATCCATCAGGTCAATATCACCGGCGTAATTATACAACACACCGAAGGTATTGACAACTTCTTCCTTGGCGATGAGGCCGGTAACGGTGGCCACGGCAGCCTTCCAGGCCATATCGCCCATCCAGCCCAGGGGGTAGAAGATCCAGGCAACGGCGTTGCCGATGGCTGCCAGCAGAGAGTGGTTGTTGTCCTCCACGGCGGTGAAAACGCCGTCCACAAAACCATAGCCCTGCAGGAACCACAGCACCACCGAGGACACCAGAATGACGGTGCCTGCACGCTTGATGAAGGACCAGCCCCGTTCCCAGGTGGCGCGGAGGACGTTGCCCCAGGCGGGTACATGGTAAGCGGGCAGCTCCATGACGAAGGGCGCGGGGTCCCCCGCAAAGGCCTTGAATTTCTTGAGCATGATGCCGGAGATCACCACCGCCGCAATGCCGATGAAGAAGGCGGAAGTGGCCACCAGGGGGCTTTCCCCGAAAACGGCACCGGCAAACAGTCCGATGATGGGGATCTTGGCACCGCAGGGGATGAATCCGGTGGTCATGATGGTCATTTTGCGGTCACGGTCGGACTCGATGGTACGGGTAGCCATGATGCCGGGCACACCGCAGCCGGTGGCCACCAGCAGCGGGATGAAGCTCTTGCCGGACAGGCCGAAACGGCGGAAAATACGGTCCATGACGAAGGCAACGCGGGCCATATAGCCCACATCCTCCAGAATGGCCAGCAGGAAGCAGAGCACCAGAATCTGGGGCACAAAGCCCAGCACCGCGCCCACACCGGCCACGATACCGTCCTGGATCAGGCCGTACAGCCAGGGCGCCACCACCGGGTCCCCCTGGGCGTTGAGAAGGAAGCTGTCAAAGAAGCCGGGGACGATCTCCCCGAAAAGGACATCGTTGGCCCAGTCGGTGCCCATGGTACCGATGGAGAATGGGAAACCGCCCATGGCGATGGAGTAGATCACCGCCATGACCACCACAAAGATGGGCAGAGCCAGGATGCGGTTGGTCACAATGCGGTCGATGCGGTCGGAAGTGGTCATGTTGCCGGCGCGGGCACTCTTGTGCACCGCCTTGTCCACTACCTTGCCGATATAAGCGTAACGCTGGTTGGTGATGATGCTTTCGGCGTCATCGTCCATCTCGGCTTCGCAGTCCCGGATGTGCGTTTCCAGGTGTTCCAGGGTGGTTTTGTCCAGCTTCAGTTCCTGCTGGATGCGTTCGTCCCGCTCAAACAGCTTGACGGCGTACCAGCGCAGGAAGCGGTCGTCCACCTTGCCCTGGATGCTCTCTTCGATGTGGGCCAGAGCGTGTTCCACACTGCCGGTGAACACGTGGGGCAGTTCCCCCGTCCGGCCGCTGCGGGCGGCCTGCACCGCCATTTCGGCGGCCTTGGTGCTGCCCTCCCCTTTCAGGGCGCTGATTTCAATGGCGCCGCAGCCCAGCTCCCGGCTGAGTTTTTCCAGATCGATGCGGTCGCCGTTCTTGCGCACCAGATCGATCATGTTCACCGCCATGACCACCGGCAGTCCCAGTTCGATGAGCTGGGTGGTCAGGTAGAGGTTGCGTTCGATGTTGGTGCCATCGATGATGTTGAGGATGGCGTCCGGCTTTTCGGTGACCAGGTAGCCCCGGGCCACCACCTCCTCCAACGTATAAGGAGAAAGAGAATAAATGCCCGGAAGGTCCTGAATGACCACGTCCTTGTGGCCTTTGAGGCGGCCTTCCTTCTTTTCCACCGTGACACCGGGCCAGTTGCCCACATACTGATTGGAGCCGGTCAGATCATTGAACAGGGTGGTTTTGCCACAGTTCGGGTTGCCGGCCAGTGCGATTTTGATACCCATGCGTGATGTCCCCTTTTCTGTCTTTGCAAGCCTCAAAAGTTAGTTCACGCTAACTTTTAGGCTGAAAACATGGCGGTCTTTTCAACCGCCTGCTTTATACCAGTTCCACCATTTCGGCGTCCGCCTTGCGGATGCTCAGCTCATACCCGCGGATATTCAGTTCCATGGGGTCGCCCAGGGGCGCCACCTTGCGCACCAGGATCTGAACCCCTTTGGTCAGCCCCATATCCATGATGCGGCGGCGGACAGGGCCTTCGCCATGGACCCGGGCCACGGTGACGGTATCCCCCACCATGGCGTCTTTCAGCGTTTTCATTTCGTTTCCTCCTCCATACAAACGGATTCGGCCGTGTTGGGAACGCCCGCTAAAGCGCCGCGCGGCCATATATATGGCAACGGGTCTTGCCCGTTCAACCCACCAGAATACGGCTGGCCATGCCTTTGTCCAGCGCCACGCGGCTGTCCTTGACCTGCAAAATCAGGTTGCCGCCCAGCTCGCTGACAACGGCCACTTCACTTTCCAGCACAAAGCCCAGTTCGGCCAGGCGCTGGCGCACTTCGTCCCGGCCGGTGATCTTTTGGATCAGGTATCGTTCACCGGGTTTGGCCATGGTAATCGGCATCATATCCCTTGCCTTCTTTCTGCCGCCGGGCGGCACGTTCTCCTTTTCCGAGCATCGGTTAGTTTTTTCTAACCCCTAAATCAGTTGCAGTTTATCACCACTAACTGCCATTGTCAATACTTTTTCTTGCATTTTAAGTTAGTTTGTGCTAATGTTTATGTACAGACCAATAAAGAGAGGCCTTTTTTATGAAGATTCACCAATCCGCAGAAGATTATCTGGAAAAGATTCTGATGATTCAGGAGCGCAAAGGCGAGGTCCATTCCATCGACATCGCCAACGAGCTGGGATTTTCCAAACCCAGTGTCAGCGTAGCCATGAAGAACCTGCGCCTGGCGGGATACATCTCCATGGACGAATCCGGCTGCATCACACTGGAAGAGCCGGGGCGCGAGATTGCCACCCGCATCTACCAGCGGCACAAACTGCTGACCCGTATCCTGATTTCTCTGGGTGTGGACGAGCAGACCGCCGCAGAGGACGCCTGCAAGATCGAACATGATCTGAGCCCCGAAACCTTTGACCGGCTGGCAGAATACGCCGCCAAGCACTTTCCCGAAGAATAAGGGCGGAAGCTTTTCCACAATTCCACTATACAACAAACAAAACCGGCGCCCGCACGGAGAGTACACGGGCGCCGGTTTTGCTGATTCGGAATGCCTTTTTCAAAGATCGCAAATGGCTGTGTACGTTCTTTTTCAGGCAGGATAAAATCTTGTGTCAGTGGGGCGGCATCAGCCGCTGGCCAACGCGCGGCCCAGGTCGCGGCAGGCGTCCAGCGCCTCGTCGTCCGGAGCTTCGTTTACGGCCAGGCCCTCATCATGGAGCAGCACCGCGCCTGCCTGACGGCAGCGCTCGGCCCAATCCTGCATCCATTCGCCGGAACCCCAGCCGTAAGAGCCGAACAGGGCAATGCGCTTGCCGTTCAGGCTGCCTTCCACAGCGGAAAACATGGGTTCAAATTCCCCTTCTTCCAGCTGTTCGGCCCCCATGGCCGGGCAGCCGAAGGCAAGTGCATCATAGGCGGCCACATCGGCGGCGGCGAATTCGCCCGGCCCCAACAAAGCGGCGGTGCCGCCCGCGGCCTGAATGCCTTCGGCCACAGCGTTGGCCATCTGTTCGGTGTTGCCGGTGCCGCTCCAATAAACGACTGCGATCTTGCTCATAGGTATATCCCCTTTCGGTTTGGATGGAATGCCGTCACACGGCCACGGTCAGGCGCACAGGCGAAAAACCGTTGCGGTAACAGCGCAGATAAACATCGGTGCATTTGCGGAAACTGGCAAAGCGAGCACGGGCGGCTTCGGGGTCGCCGTAGGCTTTCCAGTATCCCTTGCAGGTGTAGTTCTTCCCCTTGTGCTGCACAAAGCCTTCCACATCTTCCAGCGGATAGCCCAGGAAGATGCCGATTTCATGGGGGAAGTCAGCTTCGGTACACAGACGGGAGGAAAGATGGTCCAGCTGCGCCCGCAAATCCCCTTCCGGGTAACCTGCCTTTTGCAGGTAGGCACGGATTTCCGGGCGGGCCAGCAGTTCCCGCAGACGATTTTCCCGATAAACGTAGATGAGAAACGCCGAGGTATGGGAGCATGCCTTGAGCACGTCAATACGCACGCCCCGGGGGTTCAGGTCTGCCCGCCATTCCTGAATGGTGCGGTACATGGCCCGGGTATCCGGCTCCACCCAGCGGAACAGGTTGGCAGGTTTGAGTCCGGCCATGACCGGCGCACACTGGGTGATGAAAGCAGTGCCAAAATCTCTGTTCATAGGGGTCCCTCCTGTTACGGTAATGTGTATCGCCAAAAGTTAGTTTGCACTAACCAACAGCTTAAAAAACAGGCCACAAACGCCTCCCAAATTGCGGGAAAGTGGTGGCTCCTCGTCGGTTAGTTTTGTCTAACCATTTGACAGGGACAATATAGCATATTCTGCCGCGGGTGTCAAGAGTTTGACCTCAACTTTTTTTCGCAGACCGCTTTTTGTCCCCGCAAGGACAAACAAAACCGTAAAATCTAGCAATTTTTCTTTCTGCATGGTATACTTAAGACAACCTATCAATATCTATTCATTACGCATGAATGTATCCAAGAAGGGGGTGTTTCATGGATCACGTTTTATATGTGGAGGTCAACCTGATCTGCATCCTGATCATCTCCCTGGAGATCGTTCAGCTGATGCGCGGCATTGACAAGACCCCCAGGGTCCGGCTGTTCACCTCTTTGATGGTATGCGCCCTGCTGAACTTTTCCTTTGACCTGTTGTGGGGATTTTTGCACGGGATCGGCTCACCCGAGCCATGGAGCTGGCTGGTGAACCAGCTGTACTTCCTCTCCCTGAATCTGACCTCTGTGCTGTGGATGCTCTACACCGAAACCTGCCTGGGGTCCCGGTGGCTGCGCAAAAAGTCGCTGTTCCGGCTGGCCATGGTTCCGGCGATTCTGCTGCAGCTGATCACTTTAGGCGGGCTGGTGTTCCATATCTCCCCCGAAGGATACCACCGCGGCCCTCTGCACTGGCTCCAGGTGCTGATTGCCTACGGTTACATCGCCATTCCGGCCATCAAAGCCTTTGTCCTGTCCACCAAGCGGCGTTACTACGCCCAGCGGTCGGAATTCCGGGTACTGGCGTCCTTTGTGGTCTTTCCCCTGGTGTTCTCCATTCTGCAGCTGTTCTGGGGCGGGTACGCTCCCATGCTCTGTGTAGGTATTACCCTCTCCATCATTCTGCTGTACCAGAACCGGCAGTCCCGGCTGATTTCCCGTGACCCTCTCACCGGACTGAACAACCGCACCCAGATGATCCAGTTTCTTTCGGAACATATCAAGAACCATGACAAGACCCTGTATCTGATGATCATGGACGCAGACCGGTTCAAGAGCATCAACGACACTTATGGCCATACCGCCGGGGACCGGGCGCTGGTGCAGGTGGCCTCGGCACTGAAAAAAGCAGTACCGCCCCGGTTCCTGATTGCCCGATACGGCGGCGACGAATTCATCGTAGCCGGCGAGGCGGACAGCGAAGAAGAGATTTCCCGCCTGAGGGAACACATTATTCAGACGCTGAAAGCCGAGACCGCCGCCAGCGGTGAACCGTGGAAGCTTTCCCTCTCCATCGGATATGCGGCTTACAGCGAGACGATGAACACCATCCCCGATCTGATCGAAGCTGCCGACCGGGAACTGTACAAGGTCAAGCGTGGTTTCTTCCGATAACGCCCTCCACAAACGAAAAAACTCCCTCCGCCATGCAGGCAGAGGGAGTTTTTGTGTTTGCATCAGATCTGGTGTGCCTCGATCCAGGCTTCCACACCCTTGGCGAGATCGGTAAGGCTGCCCGCAGTAAAGGGCACCTTCATGCCGGCGGCCTCGGCCAGTTCGGCATAGCTGGCGGTACCGCCCAGGCGGGTCAGCTTCAGATAACGCTGCCAGGCGTCCTCATGATCCTGCAGAGAGGCCAGGAAGAACTGCAGGGCGATAACAGTGGCCAGGCAGTAGTCGATGTAATAGAAGGGGCACTCATAGATGTGCAGCTGACGCTGCCAGCCCGCACCGCGGCCGTAGAAGGGCAGGTCCCCGAAGTCGTTCCAGGGGCGGTACTTTTCTTCCAGTTTGAGCCATTCGGCGTTGCGCTGTTCGGGGGTCAGGCCGGGATTCTGGTAGACGATGTGCTGGAACTCGTCCACCATGCAGCCGTAAGGCAGGAAAACAAAGCTGTCCTCGGCGTGGAAAAGTTCATACTTGTCGGTATCGGGCCCGAAGAAGAGATTGTGCCAGGGTGCGGTGAGAAATTCCATGGACATGGAGTGGATCTCGGCGCTTTCCATGCCGGGGCACTGCAGCTCGTGAGGGATGTCGGTACGGGCAGCCAGGTAGGCTTCCAGGGCGTGGCCGGCCTCATGGGTGAGCACGTCCACGTCGCCGGAAGTGCCGTTCCAGTTGGCGAAGATAAAGGGCGCCTTGTGGTCGGGGATGATCTCCTCATATCCGCCGGTCATCTTGCCGGGACGGCTCATGACGTCGAACATCTCGTTGTCCTGCATGAAGTCGATGAATTCGGCCGTAACAGGGCTGAGTTCGTGGTACATCCGGCGGGCACCGGCCATCAGTTCCTCATAGGTACCGTGGGGCAGAGGGTTGCCGTCGGCAAAGCAGACACCGGAATCCCAGAACATGGGATGTTCAATGCCGGTGCGCTTGGCACGCAGGTCCAGCATACGGCGCAGCATAGGCACCACCTGCTCTTCCACTTCCTTGCGGAAGGCCGCCACTTCCTTGGCGCCGTAGCCGATGCGGTTCATGCGGACATAGCTCAGCTCGCTGTAATCCTTGTACCCCAGAATATGGGCCTGCTCGGTGCGGTTCTTCACCAGGCGGTCATACAGGTCGTCGAACTCGGCGCGGTGGGCGTCAAAGTAGGAGGCCTCGGCCTCGTAGGCAGCCCGGCGCACGGCGGGGTCCATGCTCTGCTTGTAAGGAGTCAGCTGGGGGATGGTCAGCTGCTTGCCGTCCAGTTCCACCAGGGCGCCGCCGTACAGCCGCTGGTAGGCGCTGGTCATGGCGTTTTCTTCCTTCTGCAGGTCGATGACCCGCTCATCCATGGACAGCACCCGGTTTTTCAGGGTAGGCAGCACGGTGGAACCGAAAGCCTTTTCCAGGGCGTCGGCATGAGGGTTGGACAGAATGGCCCGGGCGATGTTGGTTTCGGCGTTGGCCACCAGAGGGCCGTTGGCGTCGAACCAGTCCTGCTCAGTGGTCCAGTATTCGTCCCGGGTATCCAGGGTATAGTGGATGTTGGCCAGGATCTGGGCGGTGCGGTAGTGGGCCAGGAAGTCGTTTTCTTCCCGGTAAAGGCGGACCAGTTCCTCGCCGTCCGCCGCCGCGGCCAGGCGGGCGGCCAGGTCGGCACAGCCGGTCAGAACAGCGTCCAGGTCCGGGCGCTGATAGGGCATTTCGGAAAATTTCATACAAGAAGTCTCCTTCCTTCGGGGATAATGAATGTCTTACAGTAGCATAGCACACCCGGCGCAAAAAGGAAAGTCCGCCCGCCGCTTGCGTTTGCCCGCGAAAAGGGGTAGTATAAAAAGCAGGTGAAAACCATACCTGAAAGGGAGATGTTGGTCATGACATATCAGGAAATTGCCGGGCAGGCCCGGGGCCAGATGGGCCCCTGCAAAGCCTGCCCCGTGTGTGACGGCAAGGCGTGCCGGGGGACCATTCCCGGTCCCGGCGCCAAAGGCGTGGGTGACTGCGCTATCCGCAACTATGCGGCGTGGCAGGCGGTGCATGTGAACATGGACACCCTGTGCGAAACCGGCGCACCGGACACCAGCTGCACCATGCTGGGGCATACCTTCAAGCTGCCGGTCTTTGCGGGCCCGGTGGGCGCCGTGCAGCTGCATTACGGCACCAAGTACGACGACCTGGCCTACAACGACATCCTGGTCCCCGCCTGCCGTGACGCGGGTATTCTGGCTTTTACCGGCGACGGCACCAATCCCGCCGTGATGGAAGCCGCCTGCCGGGTCATCGGGGACAACGCCGGTTTCGGCGTGCCCACCGTCAAGCCCTGGGACGCCGCCACCGTGGCCCACAAGATGGAACTGGTGCGCCGCTCCGGCGCCTTTGCGGCAGCCATGGACATCGACGCCGCGGGCCTGCCTTTCCTGAAAAATCTGGACCCGCCCGCCGGCAGCAAGACGGTGGAGCAGCTCAGCGAGATCATCCGGGACGCGGGTGTGCCTTTCATCGTGAAGGGTGTGATGACCGTGAAGGGTGCCGAGAAGGCCGTTCAGGCAGGCGCCACCGGTATTGTGGTATCCAACCACGGCGGCCGTGTGCTGGACGGCACCCCCGCCACCGCCGAGGTCCTGCCGGAGATTGCCAAGGCCGTGAAAGGCCGGGCGCTGATCCTGGTGGACGGCGGCATCCGCACCGGTCTGGATGTGTTCCGCGCCCTGGCTTTGGGTGCCGACGCGGTGCTCATTGCCCGTCCCTTCGTCACCGCCGTGTACGGTGCGGGCGCCGAGGGCGTGAAAGCCTATGTGGACCAGCTGACCGCCGAACTGGCAGACACCATGGCCATGTGCGGTGCCAAGACCCTGGCCGACATCACCCCGGATATGGTCCGGCTGTGATTTATACCTGACAATACAACAGAAAAGCCCCGGGCTCTCCCCTGCCGTCTGGCAGCGGGAAGGAGTCCGGGGCTTTTGTTTTGTGCGGGGTATGAAAAAAGACCGCCCGAAGGCGGTCCGGGACGGGTCACTGCCCGTCGTTTTCTTTCTTTTTCTGGCCGAAACGGTATTCGGTACCGTTGCGCAGACGCTGGATGTTGGAGCGGTGCATGTAAATGACCATAGCGGCCATGATAGCGCTGCACACCCCCACAAACACCAGGGTGAACAGGCTGGCACCGTGCCAGGCCCAGAAGCAGAGGGTCAGGATGGGATACACCGCCGCAATGATGATGCTGCCCAGAGAAACGATGCGGGTGATGGCAAATTCGATGAGAAAAATGACCACCAGCATCAGAAAGACCACCGGCTGCAGGGCCAGGATCGCGCCGCCGCAAACCAGCACGCCCTTGCCTCCCTTGAAACCGAACCACACCGGCTTCATATGGCCGATGCAGGCAAAGATGGCCGCCAGATACGCCCCGCAGGCGGGGTCCAGCTGGGGCACCAGCGCAGCAAACAGCCACTTGCCGATGAGTACCGCCGCGGCGCCCTTGGCCACATCGCCCACCGCGGTGAACACGCCGGGCCATTTGCCGTAGGTGCGCAGCATGTTGGTCATGCCCGCGCTGCCGCTGCCGTGGGTGCGCACATCATCCCGGCAGAGAAAACGGGAAATGAGGATGCCGAACACGATGCTGCCCAGAAGATACCCTTCCAGGGCCGCCAGCACCACGGCCGCCACAAAATTCAGAGTCATGATTCCTTCCCCTTTCGTTTATCGGGCCGAACCGTCGCCGTGCTCACGCACCAGCATGCGGATGGGCGTGCCGGTCAGGCCGAAGTTTTCGCGGATCTGGTTTTCGATATACCGCTGATACGAAAAATGGAACAGTGCTTTCTGGTTGACAAAACTGACAAATGTCGGCGGGCGGGTGGAGCTCTGGGTGATATAGAAGATCTTCAGGCGCTTGCCCTTGTCTGAAGGCGGCTGCACCCGCGCCGTGGCACGGGCCAGCATCTCGTTCAGCGCACCGGTGGGGATTCGGGTGCCGTTCTGCACGTCCACATAATGGATGGTCTCAAACAGCTTGTCCACGCGCTGGCCGGTCTTGGCGCTGATGAAGATGATGGGCGCATAGGACATGAAGCTGAAAGATTCTTCCAGCTCCTTGCGCATGCGGTCCATGGTGTAGGTGTCCTTTTCCACCGCGTCCCACTTGTTCACCGCAATGATGCAGGCCTTGCCCTGCTCGTGGGCGTAACCCGCCACCTTGGAATCCTGTTCGGTAAAGCCCACGGTGGCGTCGATCATGATGACGCAGACGCGGCTGCGCTCCACCGCCGCCAGGCTGCGCAGAACGCTGAACCGCTCCACGCCACTTTCCACCTTGCCCTTTTTCCGCAGGCCGGCGGTGTCGGTGAAGATGAACTTGCCGTACTGGTTTTCCACCTCGGTGTCGATGGCGTCACGGGTGGTGCCTGCCTCGTTGGCCACGATCAGGCGGTCTTCTCCCAGAATGTGGTTGATGAGGCTGGACTTGCCCACATTGGGGCGGCCGATGACGGCCACGGGGATGCGGTCTTCCTCTTCTTCCTCCTCCTCGGAGAAATTCAGGTTGGCGCAGACAGCATCCAGCAGGTCGCCGGTGCCGTGACCATGCACGCCGGACACGGGCACCAGGTCACCCAGGCCCAGGGCGTAGAAATCATACAGTTCCATGGGCGGTTCGCCGATCTTGTCGCACTTGTTCACCGCCAGCACCACCGGCTTGCCGCTGCGCATGAGCATGGCGGCCACCTCGTGGTCCTGGGGGGTGACACCGGCCCGCAGGTCGGTGACCATGACGATGCAGTCGGCGGAATCAATGGCCATCTGGGCCTGCTGGCGCATGTGAGCCAGAATACCGTCGTCAATGCTGGGTTCGATACCGCCGGTATCCACCAGCAGGAATTTGTGGCCGTTCCACTCGCAGTCGCAGAAGATACGGTCCCGGGTAACGCCGGGGGTATCCTCCACAATGGCGATGCGCTGGCCGGTCAGTTTGTTGAAGATGGTGGACTTGCCCACATTGGGGCGGCCCACGATGGCCACGATCGGTTTTGCCATGTGGTCATTCCTCCTTTGGCTTGTGGGGCGCGGCCTTGAGCATCCGCACCCCCAGGTAGGCACGGCAGCTGCCCGCACCGTCGGTGGGGATCACCACCACCCGGCAGCCCAGGGCTTCGCCCAGCTGTTCAGGGGTGATGTCGTCCAGGAAGCGGTCTTCTTCGTCCTGCAGCATGACCGCAGGGACCGCCAGGATATGTCCGCTCAATTTACCCCGGCACTGGTCGATGATGTCGGTGGCCGTGACCAGGCCCGCCACACTGACGTTGCCGCCGAAGAAGCGGTTTTCGATGGCGTGGACGGTGATCTGCACACCGGGATAGCGGCGGGTGGTCTCTTCGGCCATCTGCCGGATGAGCGGGGCCGCCAGAGTGCCGGTGACCACATCAAAGCGGCGGGGCAGCACCAGGCGGCGGGGTTTGTTCAGCTCTGCCAGGAAGGTATCGTGGTACTGACGCCACATGCCCACGCCGTCCTCCAGCTGGGCAAAATCGTCGTAGAACTCGGCGGAAGGTATCTCCCGCCCTGCGGTGAGATACCATTCATCGCTGGGATAGACGATGCTGCGGCCGTATTCTTCCCGGCAGCGGCGGCTGTATTCTTCCAGAATATCCAGGGTCTCGGCGGCGGTGGCGGCATCGTAGGGGGTGAGCTTGAAGAGCTTGTCCCGGTAATCGGTAACGCCGGCGGGCACCGCCGCAATGCTGCCCACATGGGGGCGCAGAGCCAGCAGGTCGTCCAGGGTGCGGCGCAGTTCGTCGCCGTCGTTGATGCCCCGGCACAGCACCAGCTGGCAATTCATCTCGATGCCGCCTTTGGCGAACATGTCCAGATACCGGAGGGTATCGGCTGCTTTCTTGTTGGCCATCATCCGCACCCGTAAGGCGGGGTTGGTGGTGTGCACCGAGATGAAGATGGGGCTGATGTGCATCTTGATGATGCGTTCCACCTCCCGCTCGGAGAGGTTGGTCATGGTGATATAGTTGCCGTACAGAAAGGACAGGCGCTCGTCGTCATCCTTGAAATAAAGGGGCGCGCGCATGCCCGGGGGCAGCTGGTCGATGAAACAGAACATGCAGTGGTTGTCACAGCTGTGCTTTTCATCCCCCAGGTAGGTCTTGAAGTTGCAGCCCAGGGGCTGGTACTCCTCTTTCTCCACCGGGATGTCCCGCTGCTGCCCGTTCTCACAGACAGTGAGGGTGAAACGCTCGGCGGCAGTGTAGAACTGATAGTCCAGAGCGTCGCACAAGGGATTGCCGTCAATGGACACAAGCAGGCACCCGGGCCCCAGGCCCAGCTGTTGGGCAACAGAGTTCTGGTCCACGCTTTGCACGACCAGCGGCATCGTTTATTCCCCCTTCTGTGTGATTTCGGTAACAGTATACCACGAAAATGCGCAAAGAAAAAGAGGAGGCGTTATGCCCCCTCCCCTGCTTTGAAATAATCCGCTCAGGCTTCTTTGCTGACCTTGACGACTTCACGGCCCTTGTAGTAGCCGCACTTGCCACAAACCTGATGGGGCACCTTCAGCTCGCCGCACTGAGGACATTTCACCAGCGTAGGCGCTTCCAGCTTCCAGACATTGGAACGGCGCTTGTCGCGGCGGGCTTTGGACTGTTTTCTCTTGGGGACTGCCATTTTATCGCACCTCCTTGGTGAATTTCAACTAAGCAGTTGTTTTAATATGCTAAGCCTTGCATCCACAGGGGCGGCGTCGGCCGCCGCTTGGCAGGCACAGCCTTCCGCTTTTCTTTTGCCGCAGATGGGGCATAGACCTTGGCAATCGGGGCTGCAGAGCAGCACCCGCGGGACCTCGAAGATCAGTTCCTGATACGCAAGTTCCCGCAAATCCAATTGACCTTCTTCATCCAGAGGCAGCTCAAAATCGACATCGTCGAGATCGCGCATGCGCACCAGATATTCCCGGGTGAAGTCGTAAGATTCCTGCACAGGCGCCAGACAGCGGGCACACTCAGCTTCTACCTGAGCGCGCAGGTGCAGCGTCATTTCGGCACCTTCCTGCGTGGGCTGGGCGGAGAATTCACATTCCACCGGCCCGGGAACCCGGAACCCATCCCAGTCTGCCGCCGAAAGATCGGCAGAAAACTGCGTAGTATAGGGTGTTTTTGCACTTAGCAGAAAGTTTCGCAGATCAAATCGCATACTTCACCTCAAAAGGTCGCTTAACTAGTATACACAAGGAGGGCGGGCTTGTCAACTAAAATCTTCAAAAAAACGCAAGAAATTGTTTTTTGGCCTGATACCACCACAAGAAAAGGGGGCGGTGCCCCACAAGGCCCGCCCCCGAAATCCCTTTTACAGGTACTTTTTGATGCTTTCGGGCAGATCTTCCACGTTGGCGGAAACGGTAACAACCACTTCCACATTGTTGGCGGTAATCTTGTCGATCTCGGCCAGGACCTTGCCGGCCTGCTCCATATCGTGGTCAACGACCTTCAGGATGCCGTCGATGAACAGCTCGGTGATGTCGTAGTTGCCGGCCAGAACGCCAGCCACGAAGCCGTAGAACATATCGGCGCCGCTGATGTCGTATTCATCCACGTCCAGCAGACGGGCCTTGTGGTTGATCTCGGTGGTGAGCTTCATGGACTTTTCGATGACAACGATGTTGCCCGCGGAAGTCTTGGTGGCCTGGTCGATCATGTCGATGAGGGTCTTGGTCTTGCCGGAGCCTTTGGCGCCTACGATGAGTTTGATCATAAGAGAGTGCCTCCTTAAAATATAGTGGGGGTATTATTCTCAGCCGTTGAGCTTGGCTTCCAGCTCAGCTTTCTGAGCTTCGTAGCCGGGCTTGCCCAACAGGGCGAACATGTTCTTTTTGTAGCTTTCCACGCCGGGCTGGTCGAAGGGGTTGACCGACAGCAGATAGCCGGACACGGCGCATGCTTTCCAGAAGAAGTATATCAGGGCGCCCACGTTGTAGACATCCAGGCTGTCCACTTCGATGACACCCAGGGGCACGCCGCCGTCGGTGTGGGCCAGGATGGTACCTTCCATGGCCTTGCGGTTGACGATGGACATGTTCTGGTTGGCCAGGAAGTTCAGGCCGTCGAAGTTGCCTTCCAGTTCGGGGATGAAGTAATCCTCGCGGGTTTTCTTGATGTCCACGTAGGTCTCGAACATCACGCGGGAGCCATCCTGCAGGAACTGGCCCATGGAGTGCAGGTCGGTGGAGAAGATGCAGGAAGTGGGCATCAGGCCCTTCTGGTCCTTGCCTTCGCTCTCACCGAAGAGCTGCTTGTACCATTCGTTCATCATGGTGAAGTCCGGCTCAAAAGCGGCCAGGGTCTCCACCTTCTTGCCCTTGCGGTACAGGATATTGCGGGTCATGGCGTAACGATAGGCATCGTTGTCCATGCTGCAGACGCTGAACTGCTCGCGGGCATCGGCAGCACCCTTCATCAGGGCATCGATGTCGATGCCGGCGCAGGCGATGGGCAGCAGGCCCACGGCGGTGAGCACGGAGAAACGGCCGCCGACGTCATCGGGAACCACGAAGGTGGGCCAGCCCTGGGCGTCGGCCAGCTGCTTCAGGGTGCCGCGGGCGCGATCGGTGGTGGCGTAGATGCGCTTGTTGGCTTCTTCGGGGCCGACGGCATCTTCCAGCAGTTTGCGCAGCACACGGAAAGCCAGAGCGGTCTCGGTAGTGGTGCCGGACTTGGAGATGACGTTGATGGAGAAGCGCTTGCCCTTGGTCAGACGGATAATGTCGTTGAGGGCGGTGGGAGAGATGGTGTTGCCGCAGAAGTAGATCTTCAGGCCGTCTTCGGTCTCGTTATGGAACTGGCCCTTGACGGCTTCCACCACGGCGCGGGCGCCCAGGTAGGAACCGCCGATACCGGCCACCAGCAGCACATCGGAATCGGAACGGATCTTCTCCGCAGCCTGCTTGATGCGGGCGAACTCTTCTTTGTCATAATTGACAGGCAGGTCGAGCCAACCCAAGAAATCATTGCCGGCGCCGGACTTTGTCTCCAGCTGGCGATGGGCGAGCTCGACCTGCGGAAAGATTGCGTCATATTCTTCAGGACGGATGAATTTTGCCAGATGTTTGCCATTGTATTTGACACTCATCGTTAGCTCCTCCTTTGATTGTTAGTAATTCCATGATACCGTTTCAAGTCCGCCTTGTCAAGCGTTGCGCACCGGGGTTTTCATTGCTTTTGCACAAAATTTCAACCCCGGAGTATCAGTGCCTCGGCCAGCCTGCCGAAGCAGAAGCCAAAACTCCGCGCCGCTACGTCACCCGCTGCCACAATGGGGCAGGTGGCCAATTCAGTGCCGTCATTCAAAATTTTCATGGTGCCGATCTGCTGCCCGGCGCTGACCGGCGCACTGACAGCGGAGGGCAGCGTGACCTGGGCACTGAGCTGCCCCACCGTTCCTTTGGCCATGAGATACCGGCCGGGAGCGGTATATTCCAGCGCCACCGTTTCAGTCACGCCGTGTTCCACCGGCAGGCTTTCGGGGGTGTTGTCCGGCATGGGGATCTCCAGACTCTGGTAGTTGGCAAAGCCGTAGTCCAGCAGAGCGGTGGCGGCGTCGAAGCGCTCCTGCCCGGAGGCGGAGCCCAGCACCACCGCAATCAGGCGCAGGCCGTCCCGCTGGGCACTGGCGCTGATGCACACCCCTGCCTTGCCGGTGGTGCCGGTCTTGAGCCCGGTGATACCGTTATAGCTTTTCAGCAGCTTGTTGGTGTTGATGAGCTGGGTCTCGCCGTCCCGCAAAGTGTCCATCCAGATCATGCAGTAATCCTCCACCTCGGTGTGGTGGAGCAGCATCTCCCGGCTCATGACGGCCACATCCCGGGCAGTGGACAGATGCCCGTCGGTATCCAGGCCGCAGGCGTTTTCAAAGTGAGTGCCGGTCATGCCCAGTTCGGCGGCCTTCTCATTCATCATGGCCACGAAGGCGGTTTCGCTGCCCCCCACATACTCCGCCACCGCCACAGCGGCATCGTTGGCACTGGAGATGCAGATGGCTTTGAGCATGTCGTTCAGGGTCATCTGTTCCCCGGGTTCCAGCCAGATCTGGCTGCCGCCCATGCTGTACGCATGTTCCGATACAGGCACGTAGTCATCCAGGGATATCTTGCCCGCTTCCAGTGCCTCAAAGGTCAGCAGCAGGGTCATCACCTTGGTGATGGATGCGATGGGCCGCTGCTCATCCGGATTTTTCTCATACAGGACGGTGCCGCTGTCCTCATCAATGAGGATCGCCGCCTGGCAGGGCACATCAAAATCCGCGGCGGTGGCGGGCACGATCTCCTGCGCCCACGCCGCCGGGGCTGCCGCCAGGCACAACACCAGGCACAGCAGCAGGGACAAAAGCCGTTTTTTCATGGCAGAAGCCTCCCCTTTTGCAAAACTCTTGCCCCATTCTTATGCGATGGGGCGCCGGAATATGGCTGCTTGTGCTTTGGGCCGTTTGCCTATATAATAGTAAGGTCAAAACATACATACAAAAGGATGGGCAAGCAAATGCGCGTCAGTTTTTATACCCTTGGCTGCAAAGTCAACCAGAACGAGACCGGCGCCCTGGCACAGCTGTTTGAGGCCAGCGGCTACACGGTGGTGGATACCGAAGAGGCCGCCGATGTCTATGTGGTGAACAGCTGCACCGTGACCAATTTCGGCGACCAGAAGAGCCGCAAGTGGCTGCGCCGCCAGAAACGGGAGCATCCCGGTGCGGTGACTGTGCTCACCGGGTGTTACCCCCAGGCGTTTCCGGAGGAAGCCGCCGCTATTGCCGAAGCGGACGTGGTGACAGGATCCGGCAACCGCCGGGCCATCCTGGCGGCGGTGCAGCAGGTGCTGGACGGCACCGCCGAGCGGGTGGTGGACATCCGTCCCCATGAAAAGGGCGAAAAGTTCGAGGAACTGCCCATGGACCGCTTTGCGGAACATACCCGGGCTTTCGTGAAGGTGGAGGATGGCTGCAACCGCCGCTGTGCCTACTGCGTGATCCCCCGCGCCCGGGGCCCGGTGCGCAGCCGGGCGGAAAGCAGTATTCTGGAAGAGCTGCGCCGTCTGGCGCAGACGGGCTACCGGGAAGTGGTGCTCACCGCCATCAGCCTGCCCAGTTACGGCACCGACACCGGCACCGGGCTGGCCGAGCTGGTGGAACACGCTGCAGCGGTACCGGGCATCGACCGAATCCGCCTGGGCAGCCTGGACCCGGATATGCTCACCGACGAGGACATCCGCCGTCTGGCCGCCGTGCCCCAGCTTTGCCCCCAGTTCCACCTGAGCCTGCAGAGCGGCTGCGACAAGACCCTGCGTGCCATGCGCCGCCCCTACACCACCGCCCAGTATGCCGAGGTGGTGGAAAAGCTGCGGAAAGCTTTTGGCGAAGAGGAACTGAGCCTGACCACCGACGTGATCGTGGGCTTTCCCGGTGAGACGGAAGAGGATTTTGAAGCCAGCATGGCCTTTGTGACTGCCCAGCGCTTTCTGAAGGTCCATGTGTTCCCCTATTCCCGCCGTTCCGGCACCCCGGCTTACGATTTTCCCGGTCAGATCCCCGAACACGAAAAGGAAGCCCGCAGCCGCCGCATGAACGAAGCGGTGGAAGCCGTGCGCGCCGAGGAAGCCGCCGCCATGCAGGGACGCAAAGCCGAAGTCCTGCTGGAAACGCCCCTTTCCAACACCCTGTTCACCGGCTATACCAAGCAGTATCTGCCGGTGGTGGTCACCGCCCCCGGGTACAAGAGCGGCGACATCGTGACCGTGACCCTGGGCGAATGGGACGGGCAGCGCGCCAAGGCGACCGCCGCACCTTGCAATTCCTGAAAACAACCGCATTTTCAAGGCAGGACCGCCTCCATCGGCCCTGCCTTTTTGCATAACTACGTAAAGAGCGAATGTTTCCTGTCATTTTGGTGTTTTCCCTGCCAATTTTGTGCTTTTCCCCTTGCCAAACGCGCCGGTTCTTGGTAATATTTTAACAGGAGCCAACATGTTCCCTGAGCTTGCGGAAAAAGGCGCATTGTCGCCCCAAAACACCGTGCGCTCCCAAAATGCGTATTTAAGGAGAGTAAAGCGCAATGAGAGGCATTTATACCCCTGTAACCGATATTCGGCGCAAGGTCTTTACCGAAGTTGCCCGGATGTCCTACGAAGTGAACGACATGAAAGAGCTGGATTATCTGATGCACGAACTTCCGTATCGGATCATCCCCGGCGAAGAGCGCTCGCTGCGCAGCAGCATCTTCCTGGAAAGAGCCATTGTGTCCGAACGCATCCGTCTGGCCATGGGCCTGTCCCTGCGCCCGCTGGACAAGAGCGTTTCGGCCAGCGAGGGTCTGGCGGACAGCGTCACCGCCGACAAGTACTATGAACCGCCTCTGATCAACGTTATCAAGTACGCCTGCAACAAGTGCCCGGAAAAGCTGATCAAGGTCACTTCCCTGTGCCAGGGCTGCCTGGCTCATCCCTGCCAGGAAGTCTGCCCCAAGAAAGCCATCAGCTTCCGCAACGGCAAGAGCCACATTGACCAGAGCCTGTGCGTGAAGTGCGGCCGCTGCGTGGCCACCTGCCCCTACAACGCCATCGTGCGTGTGGAGCGCCCCTGCGCCAAGGCCTGCGGTATGGACGCCATCCATTCCGACCAGTACGGCCGTGCGGAGATCGATTACGATAAGTGCGTGAGCTGCGGCATGTGCCTGGTGAACTGCCCCTTCGGCGCCATTGTGGACAAGGGCCAGATCTTCCAGCTGATCCAGTCCATCAAGCGCGGCGACCGCGTTGTTGCCATCGTCGCTCCCGCCTTCGTCAACCAGTTCCCCGGCATGACCCCCGCCAAGCTGCGTGAAGCCATGAAGATGCTGGGCTTTGCCGCCATCTCCGAGGTTGCCATCGGCGCCGACCTGTGCACCATTGACGAAGCCAAGGACTTCATGGAAGAAGTTCCCGCCAAGCATCCCTTCATGGGCACTTCCTGCTGCCCCGCCTGGAGCGTGATGGCGAAGAAGCTCTTCCCCGAATACGCCGACTGCATCAGCATGACCATGACCCCCATGGTGCTGACTGCCCGCCTGATCAAGAAGGACGACAAGAACGCCCGCATCTGCTTTATCGGCCCCTGCGCTGCCAAGAAGCTGGAAGCCAGCCGTCGTTCCGTGCGCAGTGAAGTGGACTTCGTGCTCACCTTCGAAGAACTGATGGGTCTGTTTGAAGCCAAGCAGATCGACTTCAACGCCCTGCCCGACAATCCCAACGACAACTTCGACGAAGCCAGCGGCGACGGCCGCGGATTCGCGGTGTCCGGCGGCGTGGCCCAGGCTGTTGTCAACGTCATCAAGAAGATTGACCCCGAACGCGAGGTCAAGGTGGCTTCCGCCCAGGGTCTGGCTGACTGCCGCAAGATGATGATGATGGCCAAGGCCGGCAAGTACAACGGTTACCTGTTGGAAGGCATGGCCTGCCCCGGCGGCTGCATTGCCGGCGCCGGCACTCTGGCCGACCCTGCCCGCAGCGCTGCCATGCTGAACAAGTACAAGGCCCAGGCGCCCATGTCCAGCCCGCTGGACACTCCCTACCGGGAGAACCTGGAAGCCCTGAAGTACTGAGCTTCGGCATCCCAAACCGATAAATGAAACATCCCCCGCACCGGACGGTGCGGGGGATGTTTTTTGCGTATGCAATTATTTGTGATACTTCATACCCGCGTTGATGGTGCAGGCACGGTACAGCTGTTCGGTCAAAACAAGCCGGGCCAGCTGATGGGGCAAGGTGATCCGTCCCAGAGAGATGCGGGCCTGAGCCGCCGCCTTTACCTCGGGGGAAAGACCGTGGGAGGACCCGATGAGGAACGCCATGTCCCCTGCCCCGCTGTTGGCGCGGTCGGCGATCATGGCGGCCAGGTCCTCGCTGGAGATCTGGCGGCCTTCCACACACAGGGCCACAATGTAGGCCCCCTTGCGCACCGCGGCCAGCATGGCCTTGCCCTCCTTGTCCAGAGCCTTTTCGATCAGGGCTGGGCTGGGGTTGCGGTCTGCCACCGGGGCTTCGGGCAATTCGATGATGCGGAAATGGCAGAAGCCGCCCAGACGTTTCTGGTATTCGGCCACACCCGCCGCAAAGTAGGCGGCATTGAGTTTGCCGACACAAATCAGGTCAATGTTCTGCATGAGCGGACCTCAGAATTCTATGTAAGCGGAAACTTCGTTTCTGCTTTGTGCCTGAATGAGCACATCCCGGCCGGGCTGGATGCCCGCGCTGAGCAGCACATTATACACGGTGGTAAGCGCCAGTTCCGGGGTGTTGTTGGTCTGGCTGAGATGGCACAGGGCGAACTTTTTGCAGCCGTCCTGAATCAGGTCCAGCACCGCAGCGGCACAGGCCCGGTTGTCCAGGTGTCCCCGGTCGCTGGCAATGCGCACTTTGAGGTAATAGGGGTAGGGACCGCCGTGCAGGCTGAAAGCGTCATAATTGGCTTCCAGCGCCACCAGGCCGCAGCCGGCCAGATGTTCCGCCACCACCGGGGTGAGGATCCCCAGGTCGGTGGCCAGGGCCATGGTGCTGCCGTCCGGCGTTCGGATGCGGTAGCCGCAGCAGGGCACATCATGGCTGGTGGGGAAAGAAGTCACCGTAAAGCCGCCGATCTCCTCGGTGCGGCCATCGATGGCCACCGCGTCCACGGCAGGAGGCAACGTTCCCCGGGATTCCAGCATATCAAGGGTGGCGGCGCTGGAAAACACCGGCACACTGTAATGCTTGAGGAAGGTTTCCAGCCCGGCCACATGGTCGGCATGCTCATGGGTGATGAGGATGCCCTCACAGTCCGAAACGGCCAGTCCCAGGCTGTTCAGCGCCCGCAGGGTGGTGCGGCAGCTTTTGCCCATGTCGATAAGAAGGTAACGGCCCTGGTGGACCACCAGGGCGCAGTTACCGGAAGAACCGGAGTATAAGGTTGTGAACAATGCCATGGACGAAAACCTCGTCACATAGCCCGGGTCACGGTGTTCACCGGTGTTTCCACACGGCGGATGTCCGCACCCAGTGCCTGCAGTTTTTCCACAATGTTTTCATAACCGCGTTCAATGTGGGCGGTCTCGTCGATCTCGCTCACACCATCCGCCGCCAACGCCGCCATGACCATGGCAGCACCGGCGCGCAGGTCCAAGGCCCGCAGCGGCGCGGGGCTCAGACGTTTGACACCTTCGATCACCGCCACCTGGCCGTCCACCTGGATGTTGGCCCCCATGCGGATGAGCTCATCCACATAGCGGAAACGGTTTTCCCAGATGCCCTCGGTGACGATGGAAGTACCTTCGGCCAGGGTCAGCAGCACGGTCATCAGCGGCTGCATATCGGTGGGGAACCCGGGATGAGGCATGGTCTTGATCTTCAGGGGTTTCAGTGCCCCGGTACGGCGGATACGCATGGAGTCATCATATTCGGTGACTTCGCAGCCCGCGGCCCGCAGTTTGGCGGTGATGGGCTCCATATGCTTGGGGATGACATTGCGCAGCACCACATCACCTTTGGTGATAGCAGCAGCCACCATATAGCTGCCTGCCTCGATCTGGTCAGGGATGATGGAATAGTTGCAGCCGTGGAGTTTCTTCACGCCGCGGATCTTGATCACGTCGGTGCCCGCGCCGTGGATGTCGGCACCCATCATGTTCAGGCAGTTGGCCAGGTCCACGATATGGGGTTCCCGGGCCACGTTTTCCAGAACCGTCAGGCCGTCGGCCATGGTGGCAGCCAGCATGGCGTTCATGGTGGCACCCACCGAAACGGTGTCGAAGAAGATATGGGCACCGCTCAGATGTTCCGACCGAACGCGGATCATGCCGTATTCCACCGAGTCCTCAGCCCCCAGGGCGGTGAATGCCTTGAGGTGCTGGTCAATGGGACGGGGTCCCAGGTTGCAGCCGCCCGGCATGGCCACCTGCCCGGCGCCGAAACGGCCCAGCAGTGCCCCCAGGAAGTAATAGCTGGCACGCATCTGGCGCGACAGTTCGTTGGAGACCTCGGTACAGTTGATATGGGTGGTGTCGATCTCGTAGGTATTTTTGCTGATCATGCGGATGCCAGCGCCCAACTCGCTCAAAATCTGCAGGGACGCCATGACATCGCTGATGCAGGGCAGGTTTTCGATCAGGCATTTGTCCGCCGCCAGAATGGTAGCCGGCAAAATGGCCACGGCTGCGTTCTTGGCGCCGCCGATAACCACATCACCCGAAAGGGCGTTGCCCCCGCGAATCACAAACTTTTCCAAGTGGTACTCTCCTTTGAGTTTCCGCCTGCAGTCCCGGCGCACAGGCATTTGCCCGGCGCACGTTCACAGGACCACATTGTTATTTTTATTATACACCTTGCCGCACGGTTTGAAAAGTGTCGGTCTTATTATTTGCAGGGATTTGATAAAAACACAGGGCACGGCAAATTTTCTTCAGCCAGGACAACAGTGTCACATGCCGCTGAAGAAGTTTCTGGCACTGACCAGGGTACCGTTCTGGTACATCTCGAAATGGCAGTGGTTACCGGTGGAGTTGCCGGTAGAGCCCACATAGCCGATGACCTGGCCGCGCTGGACCGCCTGACCGACAGAACAGCCGAGAGCGGACATGTGCGCATACAGGGTACGCCAGCCGTTGCCGTGGTCGATGATGACGTAGTTGCCGTAGCTGTAATGGGAACCGGCCGTGACGACCACACCGGAGTCGGACGCATAGATGGGCGTACCGTAAGGTGCGCAGATGTCGGCGCCCTTGTGGTAAGAGCTCATCCAGCGGCTGACGTAGGTGTAACCGGGTACCGGCCACATCCATTCGCCGGAACCGTAAGAGGCGGTCATGCCGCTCTTCAGGTGGGTGCCCTTGGTGACGTATTCGGTCACAGGTTCTTTCAGAGTGTCCACCCTGACGATGTTGGTTTCGGTCAGCACACCGTCCACGTAAACCAGATCCTGGGTCAGTTCCTGCACGCCGTTTTCGCCGGGGCTGGTGACCACCGTCTCGCCGAAGTCGTATTCATCGCTTTCATTGGTAACGGTGTCGTAAGGCACTTCCACGGTATAGGTTTCCCGCCGGATGACCTCCACCTTCAGCAGTTCCGGCGAGGACACACCGATGAGCACTTCCTGCCCTTCGCTCAGTTCCTCGTCCAGGGCCGTCAGGTCCGGGTTGAGGGCAGCCAGGGAATCCCAGGAAGTACCGGTGGTATCCACCACCGTCTGCACCGTATCCCCTTCGGCGGCGGTGTAGGTCATGGGTCCGCCGCCCTCGTTCATGGCAGTGATCACATCGCTGTACGGCATGATGGAATCCAGCAGATAGATGCCGTCCACCAGGGTAATATCATGTACAAAGCTGACCCGGCGATTGGGGTCGGAAGTGTCCTCATAGGGCTGCTTGACGCTCTCCAGATAGGAGCGCAGGTGGTCGCCGTCGTTGATGACGAACCGCAGTTCGCCGTCAATGTACACGGCGGTGCCTTCCCCGATCTCGTCGCTGGAAGCCCCCAGAATGGCGTTGGCCACTTCACTCTCGTTCATGGTCTCGCCGTTGATGGCCAGAACATAGGTGGGCGAAATATCCCACTGATCATCGGCCACCGCCTCGCCGGAAGTCTGCATCACGCTCTTGGCGGTATCGATACGGCCCTGCACATCATCGCGGGCATTTTCAAACACCTGCTCGTTGGCCACATAGCCTACCGACTCGCCGTCCACGATAACATTGAGCACGTAATCATAGCCCAGGCCGGTTTTGACCACGTAGAACAGGCCCACAGCGGCAGCCACCGGCAGCAGATAGGACAAAGCGTTCAGTACGACCGGGAAATACCGCAGAGCCCCCTGGCGGAAATACCGCATCTTCTCCTTGCGGATCTGACGGGCGCTCTCATCGGGCAGGGCTTCTTCCAGCTCCCCGATATGTTTGAGGCCGGAGTGCATCCGGCGGAAGGGTTCGGTCAGATCTTCCAGCAGGGTGATGAGCCCCAACAGGAAAGGCCGGGCGATGGTCAGCAGCAGCTGCCCTGCATGGGCCGCCACCACCCGCAGACTCTTGGCTACGCCGCGCACGGCGCAGATCATGGCATATTCCAGCCAGAAGCCGATAAGATACAGCGCATCCCCGATGATGTTGGCATGGGGCACCCGCTGCAGCAGGCCGGCCATGCGGGCACGGCGGGCTTTCTTTTTGGTGCTGCGGTGCCAGGAGCGCACCGTCAGGCGGCAGCGGATGCTGTCCAGCCAAAGAGCCAGCTTGCCCGGGCCGCGGTGCTTTTTGCGGCGGCCCTGCTTTTGACTCACAGGCTTTTCGTCAAGTTGCGATGATTTCAAAACAGATCTCCTTTCGGCGCCGGATGGCGCGTACACAGGGAAACTCAAATGGTATGGTCACTTTTCTGCCGTTTCGGGGTCGGTAAGCGGAAGTGACCGCAGCAGAGCCCGCAGTTCCTCCCCCTGCGGCAAACCGCAGGTCAGGCAGGCCCCGGAAAAATCCGCCGGGGGCAGGCTCTCAAAGTGGCGAGGGGCAGCAAAAGGCGGTTCTGCAAACGCCAGCACGGCACAATGCAGTGCATGGCGGCGCAGAAGGTTCTCGCTGCCGCCGTACAGGGTATCCCCCGCCAGCGGATGGCCGATGTGGGCCATATGCACCCGAATCTGATGGGTGCGGCCGGTGCGGGGCAGGCAGACGGCCAGGCTGTGGCCGCCGCCGGATGCCAGCACCAGATAATCGGTACGGCTGGGTTTGCCGTCGGCACGCACGCACCGCCCGATGATGGAATCTCCCCGGCGGCCGATGGGCGCGTCGATGCCGCCCGGTCCGGTGGGCATTTCTCCCTGAACCAGAGCCAGGTAGCATTTGCGGGCACTGGCTGCCAACCCCGGCGCCGCGTAGGCGTTCCGGGCCAGCAGGACCAGGCCGCTGGTGTTTTTATCCAGGCGGTTGACGGGGCGGAACACCCCGGTTTCTCCTCTGCTTTGCAGATGATGCAGCCAGCCGTTGGCCAGCGTGCCGTCGGTATGGTTCAGGGTCGGATGCACAGCCAGTCCGGCAGGCTTGTCCACCACGGCGGCGAAATCGCTTTCATACACCAGGGTAAACGGCACCGGCTGGGGCGTGACCGAAGTGGGCGGCTCGGGCGGCAGGTCAAACCGGATGGTCTGCCCTGCACGGACCGGGCGGTCGGTGTGCAGCGGAGCGCCGTCGGCAAAAAAGCCGCTGCCCTGATGCTTGACCGCCTTGATACAGGAGGCACTGACCCCCGCCTGGCGCAAAAACACGCCCAGGCGTTGTCCGTCCGCCTGCGGCGGCACCACAAACACCAGTGACTGCAAGGCGCAGACTGCCCCCTTCCCCATACTTATACGTTTGCCATTATAGCATAAAGCGGCGCCGGTTGCAAACCGCTTGCCAAAATTTCATCGTTGTGGTATATTTTAACGTAACGAGTGGAACATACGACGGCGGGGCGGCGTTGGCAACAGCGACCGCTCTGAGGAAAGTCCGGGCTTCTCAGAGGCATGGCAACTGCTAACGGCAGCCGGGGGTGACCCCAGGGAAAGTGCAACAGAAATAGACCGCCGCCCTTTGGGGCGGTAAGGATGGAAAGGCGAGGTAAGAGCTCACCAGCGCACTGGCGACTTTGCGGCTATGTAAACCCTGTCAGAAGCAACATCCGTATGGGACATATGTGGAAGCCTCGCACGTCCCGGAGATGGCATGACGCCTGCGACCACGTGCCACAGGCGCGGAGCCTTGCGGTGACGCAAGGTCAAGATAGATCGTCGTTTGATACAGAACCCGGCTTACGGTCCAGTCGTTACAAAACCGCGCCCGCCAGGAAGGGAACCCTTCCGGCGGGCGCGGTTTTCTTTTATTCAGATCAGCGGGATAAGCAGCAGCAGAATGACGCCGGGCAGCCCCAGCACGGCGGCCACGAACCCGGTAAAGGCGTTGAGGGGCAGGCTCACCCCGGTGTAAGGTGCCAGCAGCGCCACCGCCGCCAGCCCTGCCACACCGCATACCGCCCCCGCCAGCAGTGTACGCACCGGGCGGCGCCCTGCCGCCGCAGCCCGGGCCACCAGCAGCAGGCACAGCCCTCCCGGCACCAGCATCAGCGGCGGCAAGAGGGATCACCTCCCCGCAATTCCCGCAGAAGAGCCCGGCAGCGACATTCCAGCGCCGCATGCTCATAGATGAGCTGTTCCACCACAAACCGGTCCTGGGCTTGCTGAAAGGCCGCCTCATTGGCGCGCAGGTCCCGGTAGGTCTGCCGCAGTGCGGCGGTGGCGGCTGCCCGGGCTTTGCGTGCCGCCCGCTGGCGGCGTGCTTCCGGCAGTAAAGATCGCATCGGGTCGCCCCCTTCCCTGTCTTACAGCAGAATACAGATCAGCCCGTCGCAGCCTTCGTTGATGATGCGTTCCAGGGTGGTCTGCAGGCGGGAGCGGGCGGCCTGGGGCATGTGCAGCAGCTTGGCCTGCAGGCCCTCGTTCACCAGTTCGTTCAGGCTTTTGCCGAAGATGTTGGTGCTCCACAGTTTACCGGGATTGCTCTCAAAATCCTTGAGCAGGTTCCGGATAAGCTCCTCCCCCTGTTCCTCGCTGCCCACGGTGGGCGAAAGCTCGGTGTGGATGACCGCCCGCATGATGTGCAGCGAAGGCGCACTGGCCGACAGCCGCACCCCGTACTGCCCACCCTGGCGGACGATCTCGGGCTCTTCCAGCTTGAGTTCCTCCAGCCCCGGCATGACGATGCCGTAGCCGGTGGCTTCCACCTGGGCCAGGGCGCCTTTCAGCTTCTCGTAGGCACGTTTGGCCCGGGCCAGGTCCACGATGCAGGGCAGCAGGCTGGCTTCGTCCACGATGTCCAACCCGGTCTGTTCGCCCAGAATCTTGTAGAAGATGTCCTGGGCGATGTTCAGCCGCAGCCGCACCGTGCCGGTGGCCAGGTCCATGCCGGTGAGGGTGGTATCGGTGACATATTCGCAGGTCAATTGCAGGTTACGGCGGCTCACATCCCCCATTTTGTGGGCATTGGAGGCCATTTCCAGCAGCGCACCGTAGACCGAGCTCTGCAGCCAGTGGCCGGGCTCCAGCATGGTCACCCAGGGCGGCATGGAAACGGCGATTTCCCGTATGGGAAATTCATACAGCAGTTTCTGAAGCACTCCGTCCAGCTTTTCGGCAGTGACTTCCAGGCAGTTGATGGGCACCACCGTACGGCCGTACTGTTCCTGGAGTTCTTCGGCCAGAGCGCGGCTGGCCTCGCTGTCCGGGTCGATACAGTTGAGCAGAATCAGGTAGGGTCGGCCGCTCTCCTCCAGTTCCTGCATGATGCGGCGTTCGGCATCCACATAGGCTTCCCGGGGCAGGTCGGCAATGGAACCGTCGGTGGTAACGGCGAGACCGATGGTGGAATGTTCCCGGATGACCCGCCGGGTGCCGGTCTCGGCAGCCAGGTCAAAGGGCACGGCAGAGTCGAACCACGGGCTTTTCACCAGCCGGGGTTCGCCGTCTTCCTCATGCCCCAGGGCACCATCGACCATGTACCCCACACAGTCGATGAGCCGGGCCCGGAAACTGCCCCCGCCGGAGAGTTCCACCTCCACGGCCTGTTCCGGGATAAATTTAGGTTCGGTGGTCATGATGGTGCGCCCGGCGGCAGACTGGGGCAGTTCATCGGTAGCGCGGGCACGCTGGGCGTCCTGCTTGATGTGGGGCAGCAGCATCAGTTCCGCAAAGCGCTTGATAAAACTGCTTTTGCCGCTGCGCACCGGCCCCACAACGCCGATGTAAATATCGCCGCCGGTGCGCCGGGCCATGTTCTGGTAGATTTGTTCCTGGGTCACAGGGTGGTCCCCTTTTCATCGTTACAGAGCCGCCGGAATCAGAAGGCAGGCGGCCTGGGTGGTGGTTTCCTGTCCGGCGGTATCGGCGGTCAGTCCGTTGGCGGCGGCCAGGTCCTTGGCACGGGCGTGGTAACGCTTGGCGATGTCGAACATCTGCTCCCCTGCCTGGGCGTAGTAGAGGTAGAGAGCGGGGCCGTCGGCCTTGTCAGGGTATTCCTCCCCCAGTGCCACCGTTTCCACCACATCCCGGCTCTGCACATAGAGCAGCTGCCCATGGACGGCCAGTTCCGCTTCCACCCGCATGCGGTCGCCGCTGCGGCTGCTGGCTACCCGCGCCGTGCTGACCCCCGCATGCACCACAAAATCGGCGGCCTGCCCCGGCCAGGTATCCGGCAGCTGCCAGGTAAAAGGCTTGTCGTAACTGGTCATCTCGCCCCGGGCGTCGGCGCACAGCACATGGGCCACGCCACGGCCGGTGAGCCGCACGGTGCCGGGGTTGGATTCCTCCTCCGCGACCTGGGCGCCGCCCAGGGTGACAAAACATCCCCGCACCACCGCTTCGGGGTCAGGCAGGGCGTCCTCCACACTTACCGGGACAGTGGTGTCCAGATCGGCGGCTTTCTGGAGCAGACGGCAGGGCCCCGCGGTGACCTGGGTCTGGCAGAGGGTGGAATAGGCATCCGCCACAGCAGTGTGTTCCACCGACCGCCACACTTCGGCGTGCAGTTTCCAGGTCACGGTGAGCAGAGGTTCGTCGTTGGAGTCTTCGGCGGCAGAAAGGGTGGCAGCCAGGACTTCCGCCCAGCAGCAGCACATGTCCCCTTCTGCGGCGCCGTCCATCTCCACTGTCTGACGCACCGGCAGTTCCTTCTGCCGCACACTCAGTTCCTCCTCCCCTTCGGCACGCCAGACCGCTTCCAGCCGCAGGATGCCCTGGCAGCTGACCTGACCGGTCTGCACAGTACAGCCCTGGGGCAGGTAGCAGCCGCCGATGTCCAGGATGGCTTCCCCCGCGCCGGGCAGCGGGAAGGTAGTTTCGGCGGTGCAGGCTTTTTCCACGGCAGCCACAGGAATCACGCCGCACAAAGTCTGGGCACGCTGTTCGATACCGCAATCCGCCAGGGAGGTGAGCAGTTCCCGTTCCTCCATCTGCAATGCCGCCACACAGAGGGTATAGGCTCCCCGCAGGTCGATGCGGTGCTCACTGACGGCGCGGCAGTTGCAGTATTCCACCTCGCCCCACAGGCGGGCGGGACCGGGGGCATAACGGCCGGCAGGCAGTTCCACCGACTTTTCAAAGGAGAATTTCTGCTCGGTACGCCACAGCCGGGCACCGTTTTCGTCCGACTGGTAGTACACGGTACACCGCAGATACCCATCCCCCTGCCAGCGGGCCCCCACCAGTTCATTGTGCATGACCACCGGCTCGATCAGGCATTTGACGATCTTGAACACGGCGGGCAGATAGTCCGGGATGAGGATTTCGGTCTCCACCGGCAGTTCCAGCCGCGTTTCCCATCGCCCGCCATAGGCGGAGATGGTATTGTTGAACACCTTCAGTTCCATCATGTATGTCCTCCCTTGTGTTGCTTTGGGCTTTCTTGTGCATCTATATGCGCCGCACAAGAGAAATAGGCATAGGGCGGGACAAGTTTTGCCGGGAACCTGCAGACAAAGAAAAAAGCCCCGCCCGAAGGCGGAGCTGAATCGGAACTTGCTGGCCGGACCGCGCAGGTGCTCAGACCTTGAACACCGCACGCAGAATCCAGCGGAAAGCAGGCGGACATTTGACAATAACGATTTGCATGGCGCACCTCCAACCTTGTTTTTGCCTGGGGTGAGCCATACTATGCCCGCGGCGGACCGGGTGTTACCCGTCGGCCCGGGACAAAACCACCACGCCATAGCCTTTGCGGCAGGCCAGGGTGGCACGGGGGGCGGTGAACTCGTTGCTGACCCCCAACGGATAGTCGGGGGTGAGGGTGGCATCTTCCAGCGGGTAAAAGACACCTTCCTCCCGCACGCCTTCCAGGGGACCGTCCATCGGAAAGAGGGACAGGTACATCCAATCCCCCTTTTCCAGCACCAGCGGGGTGCCGGGGCACAGGATGTGCAGTTCGCTGCGCTCGTTGGCAAGGGTCACCCGCACCCCTGCCTTGGCCATGAACAGCGCGGTGTTCAGATTGGCCAAGGTATGTTCCAGCCGGGCACCGCCCAAGGCTCCCAGGAACACGACCTCCTTACAGCCGTGTTCCACCAGCCAGCGGGCGGCATAGTGGGTATCGGTGTCGTCCTTCACATGGGGCAGGATGATGGTGCCGGGAGGCACCGGGTCCGGCCGAGGGGCGGAATCAAAGTCCCCCAGCAGCAGGTCCGGCTGCAAACCCAGGACGGCGGCGTTGCGGTAGCCTGCATCACAGGCAACGACAAAAGTGCCGGGGGTAATGTACCGGCCCATGCCGGCCGACACCGGCACGGCAGAAAGCACCGCCGCGCGGGTGCAGGGCGCGGCGGGCTTGGCGGCATATTCGGATGGCGGGGCGGCGTGGTTCACCGTTCCCACTCCTTTCGTTGACTGGCTTCCTCATACATGGCCAGATAGCTCTCGTACCGACTGGGGGCGATGAGGCCCTGGTCCAGGGCCTGGCGCACAGCACAGCCTTTTTCGCTGCGGTGAGAACAGCCGGTAAAACGGCACTGGCCGAAGTACGGTTCAAATTCCGGGAAAGCGTGCTGCAGTTCCTCTTTGGGGATGCGGCAAAGTTTCTGGGCTTCCAGGCTGGCAAAGCCGGGGGTATCCGCGATGCGGCCGCCGCAGCTTTCGAAAATCTCCACCTCGCGGGTGGTGTGACGGCCGCGGCCCAGCTTCTGGCTGATGTCCCCGGTGGCCCGGCGCAGGTCCGGGTCCAGGGCATTGAGCAAGGTAGACTTGCCCACGCCGGAGTTGCCGCAGAACGCACAGAGATTTCCTTTGATGAAGCCGCGCAGTTCGTCCAGACCTTCCCCGGTCTCATAGTGGAGCTGCACCACCGGGATGGTGCTCTTTTCGTAGGCGGCCACCAGCTTGTCGGCGCCGGCCAGGTCTGCCTTGGTAATGACCAGCACCGGGCGCACATCCTGGTACACCGCCGCGGCGGTAAGTTCGTCCAGGATGCGGGTGCTGGGGACCGGCTGGGTGGTGCTGGCCACAATGAACAGCACATCCAGGTTGGCCACCGGCGGGCGGATGAACACATTTTTGCGGGGCAGGATCTCTTCAATGGCGGCGCGGTCGGCGCTGAGAATCACATTGTCCCCTGCCACCGGCGTGATGCCACGCTTGCGGAATACACCCCGGGCGCGGCATTCCACGATGCCGTCGTCAGTGCGTACATAATAGAAGCCGCCGATGCCTTTTGTAATATAGTCCATTTAACCTTCCTTGTACAGGAAGCCGCTGCTGGCGCTGTACACACTACCGTCACCGGTCTGCCAGCGATGGTCCCAGTTGCCGTCTTCCAGCTCTTCGTCCCATTCTTTCACAACGGTATTGGGGTCGCCGTTGAGTTCTGCGCCCGCATTGGGGGCAACAGTCACTTCCGGCACACCGGTGGAGACATACAGGATGACCACGCCGTTGATGCTGGTTTCGGTGCCAGCGCTGGGATTCTGCAGCAGAACGGTACCGGCAGGCTGTTCGCTGGCCTGTTCCACCACTTTGGTGACCAGGTTCAGGGCACGCAGTTCGCTGCGGGCCTTGCCTTCGTCCATACCTTCCACGGCGGGCACAATGACGCTGGTATCCACAGAGGGCTTTGCCACGTACAGAATAACGGTAGAACCGCCCTCCACCTGGTTGCCGGCGGCGGGATCGGTGCGGATGACGGTGCCCTCACCCACGCTGTCGTTGGTTTCGCGCTTGGTCACCACCGAAACTCCCAGATCGGTCAGGGTCTGTTTGGCAGTGGCTTTGTCATTGCCGGACACATCCGGCAGGGTGACATACTCGGTCCCCAGGCTGACTTTCAGGGTGATTTTCTGCTGTTCCTTCACAGTACGGCCGGCGGCCGGGGACTGCTGAAAGATGGTGCCTGCGGGGTAGCTGGAGTTATACTCCTGAACGATGTCTGGGTCCAGGAGGGTGAAGTATTCGGAGTTGCGAAATTCATCCTCCGTCATGCCCACGAAGTCGATGAGCTGCACATTGGCACGGTTGGAGAACAGCGGGTTGGTGGAGTTGGTGAAAATCAGATACACCAGGATGGATGCGCCGATGACAAAAGCCACCGCCATGCCGAAGAAGATCGGCAGCAGGGAGAAGCTCTTGGTCTTGGCGTTGGATTTTGCTCTTGTGCTGCGCACGCCTTTGCCCTTTCCGCCCGTGGCCGGAGCGCCTGCGCGCCGGGCCTGCTGGGTGCTGATGCCGGACTTGGTGCCGCCCACCACCTTGTTGATGGTCTTGCTGGGCGAGTCCTGGGTGTTGTATTCGTATTCAAACCGGATGCTGGGATTCTGCTTGAACGCCTTGATGGCTTCCAGCATTTCCGCCGCGCTCTGGTACCGGGCGGCGGGGTCCTTCTCCATGGCCTTCTCGGTGATCTGGCGCAGGCCGGCGGGCACGTTGGGCGCCACCTCAGCCAGCGGTTTCGGCTTTTCGGAGATCTGCATGATGGCGATGGAAACGGTACCGGTGCCGTCAAAGGGCAGCTTGCCGGAGAGCATCTCGTACAGCATCACGCCCACCGAGTAAATGTCGGTGCGGGCGTCGGTGTGATCGCCCTTGGCCTGTTCGGGGCTGATATAATGCACCGAGCCGATGGCCTTATCGCTGATGGTCTGGCTCTGTGCCCGGGAGAAACGGGCGATGCCGAAGTCCATCATCTTGATGGAACCGTCCGCCTGCAGCATGATGTTCTGGGGTTTGACATCACGATGGACGATGCCCTTGGAATGGGCATGCTCCAGCGCAGACAGCACCTGGGTGGCGAAGTGCACGACTTCTTTCCAGGTCAGGGCTCCGCCCCGCTGCTTGAGATATTCTTTCAGGGTGATGCCATCGATATACTCCATCACGATATACTGCAGCTGGTCGGTGACCGAAACATCGTACACCTTGACGATGTTGGGGTGGTCCAGGATGGAGATGGCTTTGCTTTCGTTTTTGAAACGGCGGACCAGTTCCTCGTTGCCCAGGAACTCTTCCTTCAGCACCTTGACCGCGATGCCGTTGCCGGTGCGGATATCCTGGCCTTTATAGACGTTGGCCATACCGCCCACGCCGATGAGGCTTTCGATCAGATACCGGCCGTCCAGTTTTTTACCAATCAGGTTATCCATTTGTATCCTCCCTTGATTGATCCGTACTTTCCACACCCAACAGCAGGACGGTGATGTTGTCCTGCCCGCCGCCGCGCAGCGCGCGGTCGATCAGCAGCCGGGGCGCATCAAAAAATGCTGCTTCCTGCAAAATCAGGGCGATCTCCTCGTCCGGGACCATGTTGGTCAGACCGTCGGTACACAACAGCAGGATGTCCCCTGCCGCCACTTCGCAGCGGTTGTACTCCGGCACGATGCTGGCCGAAACGCCCAGGGCGCGGGTGATGAGGTTTTTCTGGGGATGCAGTGCCGCCTGCTCCCGGGTGATCTGGCCGCTGTCCACCAGCTGCTGCACCATGGAATGGTCGCGGGTGATCTGGCGGATGGTCCCGGCATGCCACAGGTAGGCGCGGGAGTCCCCCGCGTGGACCACATGGGCCATATTGCCGAAGACATAAGCACAGACACCGGTGGTGCCCATACCCAGCATCTCGGGGTCGGAGGTGGCTTTGTCGTATACGGCGCGGTTGGTCAGATCAAACCCGTGCAGGATGAACTGCTTTTCCTCGCCGTGACGCAGACAGCGCAGCTGACGGTCAAAGTATTGCAGCATGGAGGCGGTGGCGATGGCCGAAGCCACCCGGCCGCCCTTGACGCCGCCCATGCCGTCGCATACGACACCCCAGCCGGAGCCGTCGGTCAGCTGCCGGGCACAGAAGCTGTCCTGGTTTTCCTGCCGACAGCTGCCGATGTCGGTGAGCCCTGCGATCTTCATGCAGTCAGGTCCTTCCTTTCACAGTGTGGTACGCTCAGGCCTGCCCGTTCCGGGCGGCTTCTTTCGCGTCCTCCCGCCGGAGCTGCCCGCAGGCGGCGGAAATATCGGCGCCGAGACGGCGGCGCACCGTGGCGTTGACGCCCAGGTCTTCCAGCATCTGACGGAAGCGGCGGACGTTTTCTTCATCGGTGGCGGAATAGGGGCTGCCGTCCACCGGGTTGATGGGGATCAGGTTCACATGGGCTCCCATCCCCCGGATGAGTTCCGCCAGTTTGCGGGCCATGGCCGGGGAATCGTTGACGCCCCGCACCATGGAATACTCGAAGCTGATGCGGCGGCCGGTGATCTTCTGGTACCGGCGGCAGGCGGGAATGAGCTGTTCCAGCGGGTAGGCGTCATTCACCGGCATCATGCTGCTGCGCACGGCGTTGTCCGGCGCATGGAGCGAGATGGACAAGGTCAGCTGCAGCTTGCGCTGGGCCAGCTCGTCGATCTTGGGTACCAGGCCGCAGGTGGACAGGCTGATGTTGCGCATGCCGATGTTGACGCCTTCCGGACAGGAGATGATCTCCAGAAAGTCCATCACGTTATCAAAGTTGTGCAGCGGTTCCCCGATGCCCATAAGCACGATGTGGGAAACACGCTCGCCGGTATCTTTCTGGGCGGTGTAGATCTCCGAAGCGATCTCGCCGGGGGTCAGGTCACGCACCCGCCCTGCCTGGGTGGAGGCGCAGAACCGGCACCCCATGGCACACCCTACCTGGGTGGACACGCAGACGGTGTTGCCGTAATGGTAGCGCATGAGCACCGTTTCGATGCAGTTGCCGTCCGCCAGCTGCAAAAGATACTTGACCGTACCGTCCTTGGACTGCTGGCGCCGCCGGATGGTGGGCGCCGCCAGGGTACAGTTCTGTTCCAGGGTCTGGATCAGGGCCTTGGGCTGGTCGGTCATGGCGGAAAAATCGGTGACGAGCTTCTGGTGCACCCATTTGAAGATCTGTTTGGCCCGGAACGCAGGCTGGCCCAGCCCCTTGACGTATTCGGTCAGACGGGGCAGGGTCAGGTCGGTCAGGCATACAGGGCGCGGGTCCGTCAATTGTTCCACCTCTCTTTATCATACCATGTTCTGGTCATTTTTGGGTCACGAATGGATGTAAAATTTACGAAAACTTCACGGCCGACGTTCCAAAACCGCCACAAAGAAGCCGTCAAAACCGGCCGTTCCGGGCAAAAACAGGGTACCGAAGCCGGTATCCTTGGCCTGAGGCGGCAAAGTTTCGGGCGCAACAACGGTGAAATCGGGATTTTCTTTAAGAAATTCCGCAACGACCTTCTCGTTCTCGTTTTGGTTCACCGTACAGGTAGAATACACCAAACGCCCCTTTTCGGCAAGGTATTTGGAACCATTTTGTAATATCTTTTTTTGCAGGGTACAGAGTTCTTCCAGCCCTGCCAGGTCCTTGTAGCGGATATCCGGCTTCTTGCCGATGACACCCAGACCGGAGCAAGGCACATCGCACAAAACCCGGTCAAAGGGAACTTTGGACAGCTCCGCATTGGGCTGGGAAGCATCCCCCTGAAACGGCCGGGCGCAGGTCACGCCGCAGCGGGTGAACGCCTTTTCCAGCAGAGGGACACGGGCCGCCACGGCTTCGCCGCTGAACAACTCTCCCCTGTTTTCCATGGCCTGGGCCATGGTCAGGCTTTTGCCGCCGGGGGCAGCGCACAGGTCCAGCACCCGCATACCGGGGGCCGCCTGCACGCTGTCCGCCGCGTACTGGCTGGCCAGCCCCTGTACATGGAAGAGCCCCTGCCGGAACGCCTTGGTGGCGGCAGGGCTGCCGGGGAACTGCACCCGCAGGCAGTCGGCCCAGGGGCCGGGTTCCACGGTGCAGCCTTCCCCGGTGAGGGTTTCCGTCAGGGCGGCGGCATCGGTCTTCAGGGTATTCACCCGAACCCAGGTGGGAGCGGGCAGATAGAAGGCCGCGGCCATGGATTCGGCTTCGGCGCCGTACTGCTTTTGCAGCAGTTCGGCCACCGGTGCAGAAAGGCTGTAATAGGTCTGCAGCCGCTGGTTCAGGTCGGGGAAATCCTCCGGGTTGGGGCTGCAGGCGGCGGCGCGGCGCAGCACCGCGTTGACCATGCCCGCCGCGCTGGTCTTTCCGAAGGCCCGTGCCAGCTTCACCGATTCGTTGACGGCGGCGGGCAGAGGCACTTCCATATAGGAAGCCTGGGCCAGCCCGGCCCGCAGGATGGCCCGCACAGGGGCGTCCAGCTTGCGCACCGGCTTTTTCAGAAAACGGTCCAGGGTCCAGTCCAGCAGATTCCGCCGTTCCAGCACCGTATAGAAGATGCGGGCCGCAAAGGCGGCATCCCGGCCTTCCAGCGAAGGTTTGCAGCGGTTCAGTTCGGCGTCCAGCACCAGGTTGGCGTAGCCGTCCTGCTCCTGACGCACCAGGGCCTTGACGGCCAGGTAACGCGGGGTCACAGGCTGTCCCCCGCTTTGAGGCGGCGGCCTGCTGCCCAGGCGGTACCGGCCATAGGCTTGCCGCCTTCCGGCGTGACAGTGAGCAGCTGCAGCGCGCCATCGCCGCAGGCAATGGTCAACGGTTTGAGGGCCAGCACCGTACCCGCCGGGGCGGATCTGGCGTTGGGCGCCACACGGCTTTCCAGCACCTTGACCTTTTTGCCGTCCAGTTCAAAGAAGGCGGCAGGCCAGGGGTTCATGCCCCGCACCCAGTTGTGGATATGGGCGGCAGACTGGGTAAAGTCGAAACGTGCCATATCCTTGGTCAGGGGCGGGGCCTGGGTGGCTTCCGCGTCGTTCTGGGGCTGAGGGGTCAGCTCCCCGGCAGCCAGCTTTTCGATGGCCGTGACCAGGGTCTTGGCGCCGGTGGCGCTGACCTGGTCGAAGAGTTCCCCGCTGGTGGTCTCGGGGCCGATAGCCACCCGTTCCACCATGAGGATATCGCCGGTATCACAGCCTTCGTCCAGCTGCATGATGGTGACGCCGGTCTCGGTGTCGCCGTTGAGCACCGCCCACTGGATGGGAGCCGAGCCCCGGTATTTGGGCAGCAGGGACACATGCAGGTTGATGCAGCCAAGAGGCGCGATGTGCAGCAGTTCCGGCGGCAGGATGCGGCCGTAAGCCACCACCACCACCAGGTCGGGGGCCAGTTCCCGGAAGATGGGTTCCGCCTTGCCATCCCGCAGGGTGGCGGGCTGCCACACCGGAATGTTATGCTGCTGCGCCAGCTGCTTCACCGGCGGCGCAGTCAGAATCTGTTTGCGGCCCACCGGCTTGTCCGCCCGGGTGAACACACCCACGATCTCATGCCCTGCCGCGATCAGCGCGGCAAGGCTTTCGGCGGCGATGTCCGGGGTGCCCATGAACAGGATACGCATTATTCTTCGCCCTCGTCTTCGGGATAGTCATCCTCATAGAAATGGGTGGCCAGGTCCATGATGGTGATGCCGTCCAGGTGGTTGGTCTCGTGCTGGATGCAGCGGGCAAACATGTCGTCGGCTTCCAGCTCAAACCATTCGCCGTTGCGGTCCTGGGCGCGCACCTTCACATGCTTGGAGCGCTGGATGGCGCCGTTATGGCCGGGGAAGGACAGGCAGCCTTCGTACAGTTCCACCTTTTCATCACTGAGTTCCAGGATTTCGGGGTTGATGAACTCCATGATAGGCAGGCGGGCATCTTCGGGCAGGTCCTCGGGAGCGTTGCGGTCATCCAGAGAAATGAAGATGCGGCGCATGACGCCCACCTGGGGACCGGCCAGGCCCCAGCCGTTGGCCTCGTACAGGGTCTCTTTCATGTCGTCCAGCAGGGTGGCCAGACGGTCGTCGAACTTGGTGACGGGGCGGCAGACTTTCTTCAGGATGGGATCGCCGTCCTGGACAATGGTGCGAAGTGCCATAGTGGTAAACCTCCAAAATCAATCTAGTGTATCAGGGATGGGCGGCGGACCTTTACAGGTCGCCGTCGGAATTGAAATCAACGACCACACTGGCCTTGGCGGGCAGTTTTTCGGATGCGTAGGCATCCAGGGCTGCCCGCAGCAGGGCGCGGAATTTGGCGTCGTTGCGGCATTTCAGGGTCAGTTTATAACGGTAGCGCCCGCCCAGCATGGCGATGTTCATGGGCACGGGGCCCAGCATGCGCAGAGGCAGGTCCGGGTGTTTGGCCGCCAGTTCGGCCAGCAGCTGGCCGAAACGGTGGGCGGCGGTAAACACCGCGCCTTCCTGTGCGCCGGAAAAGCCCACGACGCACAGGGCACAAAAAGGCGGATACAGACTCAGGCGGCGGAAGGAAACTTCCTCCTCATAAAAGGCGGGGTAATCCTGCCGGGCCGCCAGCTGCAGCACCGGGTGGTCCGGCACCGCCGTCTGGATGAGGGCACGGCCGGGCAAATCGGCGCGGCCGCCCCGCCCCACCACCTGGGTGATAAGGCTGAACACGCTCTCGTAGGCGCGGAACCCTTGCCCGAAAAGCATGGAGTCGATGCCCAGTACCCCCACCAGGGTGACCTTTTCAAAGTCCAGGCCCTTGGCCACCATCTGGGTGCCCAGCAGGATGTCGTATTCCTGCCGGCCGAACTTGGTAAGCATGGTCTCGTGGGCGTTTTTCTGGCCCGTGGAATCCTGGTCCATGCGCAGGATGCGGGCGGTGGGCAGCAGCTGGCGGAGTTCCTCCTCCACCCGCTGGGTGCCGAAGCCGCTGTACAGCAGCTTGCCGCCGCATTCAGGGCATTTTGCGGGGGCCGGGTACACCGTGTGCCCGCAATGGTGGCACAGCAGGCACTGCCGGTTTTTGTGGTAGACCAGCGGCACGCTGCAGTTGGGGCACTTGACCACCTGGCCGCAGTCGGCACACATGGCCACCGTGTGGTAGCCGCGGCGGTTGAGGAGCAGAATACTCTGTTCCCCACGGCGCAGGTTGTCGGCCAGTTCCCCGGCCAGGCGTGCGCTGACTTCCCGTGGATTTCCGGCAGTCATCTCCGCCCGCATATCCGCAAATTCCACCGTGGGCAGCGGGCGGCCGCCGTAGCGTTCCCGCAAGGTGACCAGCCCCATCCTCCCGACTTTGGCGGCGTAGGTAGTCTCGATGCGGGGGGTGGCGGAGGCAAACACCAGCAGGGCGTTTTCTGCCGCCGCCCGCTTTTTGGCTACCTCGTGGGCGGAGTAACGGGGAGAGGATTCGCTCTGGTAGGTATGTTCCTGTTCCTCGTCCAGGATGATGAGGCCGATGTCTTTCAGCGGAGCAAACACCGCGCTGCGGGTGCCCACCACGATATCGGCGTTGCCTTGCTGGATCATCCGCCATTGCAGCAGGCGCTCGGTGTTGTTCAAAGCGCTGTGCTGCACGGCCAGACGGCTGCCGAACATGGCTTTCAGGCGGCGGATCATCTGGGGCGTGAGGCCGATCTCCGGCACCAGCACCAGCGCCCGGCGGCCCTGGGCCAGGGTGCGCTCGATGAGTTTGAGGAACACCGCCGTTTTGCCGCTGCCGGTGACGCCATACAAAAGGGAGGCCCGGGGCTGGCGGGCATCCAGGTCCGAGGCCAGCCGGTCAAAAGCGGCCTGCTGTTCGGAGGAAAGCTCCACCGGCTGGGGATCAAATGGGATATCCGCAAACAGGTCCAGGGATTTGAACCGTTCCTCCGATTGCAACACGCCTTTTTTGCACAGGGCATCCAGGGTGGTACGCCCCACACCTTCCTCCTCCAGCTGGCGGCGGGTCATGGGACCGTTTTTCAGCAGTTCCACTGCGGCCAGCTGCCGGGGCCCTGGTTTGGGCTTGGCGGGCAGTTCCCCCGTCAGGGTGTAGACAGTCTCGGTGGGACGGGTCAGGCGGCCGCGCACCACCGGGCGGCCGTTTTCCACCCCGGGGCAGTATTGGGCCCCGTAGGGGATGATGGCCTTGACGGCCTCGTACCAGGTGCAGAAATACCGGTCTTTAAGAAAACGGACCAGTTCCAGCAGGTCGGGGGTCAGGCGGGCATCTTCCGGCGCGGCGGCCAGCAGGGTCTTGAGCCGGGGGTCCGGCTGAGTTTCCTCTTCCAGCTGCAGCACCACGGCCATGCGGGGCTTATCCCCCCGGCCGAAAGGCACCAGAACGATACCGCCGGGCCAAAGTTGCCCGCACAGTTCCGCCGGGACCAGGTAGGAATACAGCTTGTCAAAATGGATGGTGGCGTCGTTCACCGCCACCTTTGCGATTGTTGGCAAACGCGCCCTCCCCTCCCCCGCTTGCAGGTGGATCAGTCTTCCTGCATCAGACGATGCCGGATGATGTCATAAATGCGGTTGGAGCAATCCTCCACCACATCGTTGATGACGTGTTCATCATAGTCAGCCGACCGGGCGATCTCGGTTTCGGCGCGCTTCAGACGCTTCTGGATGGTTTCCTCGCTCTCGGTGCCGCGGTAGCGCAGACGGCGTTCCAGTTCCTGCATATCCGGGGGCAGCACAAAGATGGTGGTGGCACCGGGGTACAGTTTCTTGATGTTGCCGGCACCTTCCACCTCGATGACCAGGATCACCGGCTGTTCGGCTTTCATGTGGCGTTCGATCTCGGAGCGCAGGGTTCCGTAGTAGTTATCGCAGTAGCAGGTATACTCCACGATGCCGTCGGCGGCCAGAGCTTCCTGGAAATGCTCCTTGCTGAGGAAATGGTAGCTGACGCCGTCCACTTCCCCTTCCCGCATGGCGCGGGTGGTGGCGGAGACGGTCTTTTTTACATCCGGATGGTCGCCCAGCAGCTTAGCCACCACGGTGTCTTTGCCCGTGCCGGAAGGCCCGGACACAACAAACAGGTACTTTTCGCCTTTCATACTTTTAGCATCCCCCAAAACTTTACTTTCCTATACACCATATATAAGCACACCGGTTCACGGTGCGGCTTCCTCTCGGGTACGGCCGAGAATGGTTTCCGGCGGAAACGCCGAAAGCACCACATGATCTGAGTCCATGATGAGCACCGACTGGGTGCGGCGGCCGTAGGTGGCATCGATGACGGCGCCCTTGTCCCGGGCGTCCTGCACGATGCGCTTGATGGGTGCGGATTCCGGGCTGACCGCGGCGATCAGCCGGTCGGCATTGACCAGGTTGCCGAATCCGATGTTGATGAGTTTCATACAGGGAACCTCATTCGATGTTCTGGATCTGTTCGCGGATCTTTTCGATCTCCGACTTCAGCGCCACCACCAGACGGGTCAGGGCGGCGTCCTGGCACTTGGAACCGATGGTGTTGGCTTCCCGGTTCAGTTCCTGGGTCAGGAAATCCAGTTTGCGGCCGATGGGTTCGTCCAGGGTCAGGATCTCCCTGTACTGGGCCACATGGCTGTGCAGGCGCACAGTCTCCTCATCAATAGCGGTCTTGTCCGCAAAGAGAGCAGCTTCGGTAAGGATGCGGCTTTCGTCAATATTGCGGTCGGCCAGCAGTTCCTGCAGGCGGGCATACAGGCGTTCGGTGTAAGCCTGCACCCGGCCGGCGCTGCCCTGCTCGATCTGGCCCACCAGTTCTTCCACCACCTGCAGGCGGTTTTCGATGTCGGCTTTCAGCTTGGCGCCCTCGGCGGCACGCATGCCCAGGAAGGCTTCCACCGCCTGGCGGGCCACCGCGGACACATCGGCCCACAAAGCGTCCGGGTCAGCAGGAGCGGCGGTCTGGGTGAGCACGTCGGGGAAGCGGGCCAGAGCGGTGACGGTGACGTCATTCTTGACGTCCAGGCGCTCAGCCAGCGCGCACAGGGCCTGGCGGTAGCTTTCGGCCAGGGGCCAGTTGACCTGCACCACCGTGTCGGCGGCGGCCACGCTCTGGATGCTGAGGTTCAATTCCACCTTGCCGCGGTGTACGCCCTCCCCCACCAGCGCCTTGAGCTTATCGTCCAGAAAGGCGCAGGTGCGGGGCATGCGGGAGGAATACTCGAAAAAGCGGGCGTTGACGCTGCGCAGCTCCACGGTGATGTTGCGGCCGTTGAGCGTCTGCTCGGCCCGGCCATAGCCTGTCATGCTCAGAACCATACCTGAACTCCTCACATCTTGAAAGCAAATTTTTCCTGATAGGTATTCAATTTATTATACTACCGGCACCGCTGTTTGGCAAGACGGAAAGCCCGGTCCCGCCCTGCGCCCGCACAGCAAAAACAGCCCCCGCGCCGGAGCGCAGGGGCTGTTTGCAATCATATCAGACGCCGATCAGACGGGATGGGACTTGCTTTCGTAGTCGGCATGCTGGGCGTCCACGCCGTGCAGGCGGGCGTTGCGCTTTTCGAAGAACTTGGGCGCAACCTGGGGGAACATGGCGTAGGTCAGCACGTCCTCTTCCTGGATGACGTACTTGGCGGCCTCGGCCTTCATCTTCTCCACTTCGGGCTCCAGCAGGTCTGCCGGACGGCAGGTGATGGGTTCTTCGCCCTTGAGGATCATCTTGGTGAACTCGGGCTTGATGGGAGCGGGAGTCTTGCCGTAATCGCCATGGACCAGGCCCTTGAACTCCTTGGTGACCATCTTGTAGCGTTCGCCCATGATGACGTTGAACACGGCCTGGGTGCCCACAATCTGGCTGGTGGGGGTAACCAGAGGCGGATAGCCGGCATCCTCACGCACACGGGGGATTTCCTTCAGCACTTCATCCAGCTGGTCTTCCTTACCGGCGTCCTTCAGCTGCTTGATCATGTTGGACAGCATGCCGCCCGGGACCTGATACAGCAGGGTGTTGGCGTCAACGCCCAGAACCTTCGGGCTGATCTGCCCGTTGGCGATGTACTTTTCGCGCAGCTTGGCAAAGTGCTCACGCACGATGTTCAGCTTGGCCAGGTCCAGACCGGTGTCGTAGTCGGTGCCCTGCAGGGCGGCGACCAGGCTCTCGGTGGGCATATGGGAGGTGCCCAGAGCCAGGGGGCTCATGGCGGTATCGATGATGTCGGCGCCCGCTTCGATGCCCTTCAGGATGGACATGGAAGCCAGACCGGCGGTGTAATGGCTGTGGATGTCGATGGGAATGCTGACAGCTTCCTTCAGGGCCTTGACCAGGTCATAGCAGGTGTAGGGCTTGAGCAGGCCGGCCATATCCTTGATGCAGATGGAGTCGGCGCCCATCTCTTCCAGCTGCTTGGCATACTCAACAAAGTATTCGTTGGTATGCACCGGGCTCAGGGTGTAGCTGATGCAGGCCTGAACGTGGGCCTTCTCCTTGCGGGCAGCCTTGATGGCGGTCTGCAGGTTACGGGGGTCGTTCAGAGCGTCGAAGATACGCAGGATGTCGATGCCGTTGGCCACGGACTTCTGCACGAAGTACTCGACGGCGTCGTCGGCATAATGACGGTAGCCCAGCATGTTCTGGCCGCGGAACAGCATCTGCAGCTTGGTCTTGGGCATTTCCCGGCGCAGGGTGCGCAGGCGCTCCCACGGGTCTTCGTCCAGGAAACGGATGCAGGAGTCAAAGGTAGCGCCGCCCCAGCATTCCACCGAGAAGTAACCCACTTCGTCCATCGTCTTGAGGATCGGGAGCATTTCGTCCATGGTCATACGGGTGGCCAGCAGCGACTGATGGGCGTCGCGCAGCACAACTTCCGTGATCTGAATGGGTTTCTTAGCCAATCTGATTCACCTCTTTTTCAAACTGCCGCGGGGCTCAGTTCATGGTGCACAGCACGTCGCCGGAGCTGACCGTATCGCCCTTGCGCACGTTGACGCTGGCGATGGTGCCGTCCTGCGGGGCCGAGATCTCGTTTTCCATCTTCATGGCTTCCAGGATCATCAGGGTGTCGCCGGCCTTGACGGAAGCGCCGGGCTGCACGCGCACATCCAGGATGTTGCCGGGCATGGGAGCGGAGACGGTCACGGCACCGGCGGCGCCAGCGGGAGCCGGGGCCGCGGCCGGAGCGGGAGCAGCAGCAGCGGGAGCCGGGGCCGCGGCCGGAGCGGGAGCAGCCGGAGCGGCGGGCTTGGCGGCAACGGGGCCGCCGGCGGTTTCTTCAACAGTCACATCATAAGCAACGCCGTTGACGGTAACGGTGAGATGTTTCATGACAAAGTCCTCCTTGAAAATATCAATCAGGTAATGATGTTACAGAGTGATGTTGCCGTGCTTCTTGGCCAGACGGACAGCGCGCTTGCTGGCCATCATGTCCAGAGCCTGGACCAGGGCGCCGCGCACACCGGCGGGAGCCACGGCGGCGTCGGCAGAACCGCCTGCAACGGCGGCAGCCGCGCTGCAGACCTTGGCCTTGTATTCGTCGGCCTTGGCCTTGGTGGCCTGCTGCAGGTTATCGGCGGCAAAGATCTCGTCCTTGTACAGAACGCTGACGGCAGCTTCCGGTGCCAGCGGGGCGACGGTGCAGCCTTCCACGGCGATGCGCCAGTCTGCGGAAGCAGCAAAGACGGTGTAGACGGGGCCCACGGCCTCACCGGCCAGGACGGCCACCTTGACGGTGGTGGCTTCGGCGTAGACACCGGCCATACGGGCAGCCTGACGGATGCCGCCGGCCATGTCGTCGCCCTCGCTGCGGACGAAACCGTCGGTATTGACCACGGTCACCACGGGGATGCTGTAGGCATCGCACAGGCGGACAAAGCGGGCCGCCTTGGCAGTGCAGTGGTGGTTGATGGCGCTCTTGGCGGTGGCGACAATGCCCACGGCGGTGCCGCCCACGGTGCCCAGCGCGGTGTAAACAGCCTTGCCGTACCCGGTGTACAGTTCCACCAGGCTGCCTTCGTCAGCCAGAGCGGCGGCCGCGGCGGCAGGCTCATACTTGTTCAGGTCCAGGGCCTTGGCGGGAGCGGCGAAATCAAACACCGCCGGGCCGGCCAGGTTGTTGGAGGGCAGCAGGGCCACGACGGAGGCAGCCTTGGAGGCAGCCTGCAGGTCGTCGTCGGCAATGACAGCGGCCACACCGGCGCGGGCCGCAAATTCAGCGGTACCGGCGATGGAGACCTTGTCCTCACTGTTGAAGGGTGCATTGAGAAAGAGCTCGGCGTCCTTGCTCATGACGCACAGGTCCGCAGCGGCGGCCTGCACGGCGGAAGAACCGGCGCAGGTGCCGGTGACCACTGCCAACTGGGGCACAACGCCGGAAACCCGGGCGATCTGCGCCATCAGGCGGGAGTTGGCGTTCAACAGGCCCAGGCCGCTTTCCAGGCAGGCGCCCTTGGAATCATAGAAAGTGACGACCGGCGCACCGGTCTCCGCTGCCATGTTCAGCACGCGGATGTTCTTTTCGATGTCTTCCACATCGACGGGACGCCCGTCCTGCACCACCGCGTACACGCTCTGGCCGCCCGCACAACCATATGCGGCGCTGACCGGACCGTCGGCAAACAGAGCGGTATAATTCCCATCGTCAAAAAATGCGGCAAGGAGTTCCGCCTTGCCAGGTTTCTTTGCAGCCATTTAATGACCTCCTGTATTGCTAGCAGTATGGTTTGCACAATGCCATATGCAATGATTATACTACTTTATTTTCAGTGGGACAAGTGGATTTTGTTCAAATTGCGCGAGTTTTTTCGTATTTTTTTGCATTTGGGGGCCGGTTCAGTCTTTCTTTTGCCCTCCGCCGGACTTGGTGGCGGCGTTGCGCAGGGCCGTGACCTCCGAACGCTTCAGTTCCCGCCATTCACCGGGGGCCAGCATGCCCAGTTTCACCGGGCCTTCGGCGCTGCGCTTCAGGCGGATGACCTCCAGGCCCACGCTCTCGCACATACGGCGGATCTGGCGGTTGCGGCCCTCATGCAGGGTGATCTCCAGCACGGTACGGTTGGGCTCATCGGTGACCACATGGATCACCGCCGGGGCCGTCTTGACGCCATCGTCCAGCACCACACCGCTGGACATCTTGACGATCTGTTCCTCGGTGGCGCGGGGGCGCACGGTCACCCGGTACAGCTTGCCCACCCCGCCGGAAGGATGGGTCAGCAGGTTGGCAAAAGCGCCGTCGTCGGTCATGAGCAAAAGACCTTCGCTTTCCTTGTCCAGGCGGCCGATGGGATACACCCGGCGGCCCACCCCCTTGACCAGGTCCATGACCGTCTTGCGGCCCAGCTCGTCCGAGGCGGTGGTGATGTAGCCGCGGGGTTTGTGAAGCATGATATAGATGTATTTGCGTTTGCGCACGATGCGCACCGTCTTGCCGTCGATGGAGACCTTGTCGAAATCGGGGTCCATCTTGTCACCCAGGGTGACGGGGTGCCCGTTGACCTTGACCCGGCCTTCGTCGATCATGCGCTCCGCCGCGCGGCGGGAGCAGATGCCCTGGTCGGAGAGGACTTTCTGAATACGCTGTTCTGCCATAATGATAAATTCCTTTCAAAAAAGCGCAAAGTGGCCCGAAGCCGCCTTGCGCCGTGTGTTTTGGTATATCCTGCCGCAGTCCCCCGGCGCAAGGGCCGGGCACGGGTCAGTTCTGGGTTGCGTCCGCCTGAGCAAAAGCCTCCTTGGCGGCTTCGGTGGCGGTCTCTTTGCTGGGTTTGCCTTTGCCCAGCATGGAAGCCAGCTTGTCCACCAGTTCCGGCAAAGCGGCAATGGCGTTGTCGATGGTGGTGGCATGTTCCATCAGCTGCACGGTGCGTACACCGGACGAATTGATGACCAGGAAAGCCACCGGCGTGATGGACACACCCGCGCCGGAACCGCCGCCGAACATCTGCTTGCTGGCGTTGGCGCCCACGTCCGAACCGCCGGACGCAAAACCGAAGGTGACCCGGGACACCGGGATGATGGTGGTCTCTTCATCCACCTTGATGGGGTCGCCGATGATGGTGGAGGAATCCACCATATCACGCACCTTGTCCATCGTAACGCCCATCATGCCCTGAAGCGGGTGTTCTGCCATAGTAAACTACCTCCTGTATATCCACGGACGCGGCTTATGCCAGCGTCCCCAGCTGATCGAGTATCAAATTCAATGAGGTCTTGCCCTGTTCGTTCCTACGCATCAGGTAGAACAGGATCAACAATATTATATACGGACGGGTCTGGATTTGGCAAGAAAAAATCCGTTTTTCCGCCATCTGTCCGGTAAAATCCGGTTCCATGCGCAAAGAATCGGCCCGGATGGAGAGGTACTGCCGGGCCAGGCCCAGCAGGTTGTTGGCCAGCGCCATCCGCCGCCCGTACGCCACGGCGGTGTCGGCGGCATCATCGCCGGTAACCGTCCAGAACACGGTGAGTCTCCGCACCTCCACGCCCCGCAGCAGCCGGGCCCGGTGGGGCGCCAGCGTCTGAAAGAACACCTTGGCTGCCCCCAGCAGGGCGTCCCGCTCGTCGGGTTCCAGTTCATCCTGCGGTATGTCCGTCAATGGCGGCAGAGGCGGTTCGGGGTCCGGCACCGCCGCTTCCGTTTCCCGTGCGGGGGCCTGCGCCGGTGCAGAAGCTGCCGGTTCTTCCTGCATGGCTGTGGCAGTCGGCGCGGCAGGTTCCGGTACTTTCGGCGGGCTCTCCCCCGTTTCCGGTTTTTCCTGAGCGGGCTTCGGCTTTTTCTTCGCTTTCTTTTTGCGGCGGGGGTACAGCATATACCGCACCGGGCCAAGGCAGGCATTTACCACCGCTCCCACAGCGGGGGTCCAGCGGACCGAGATGCCCACCGGCACCACCAGCAGCAGCGCGGCAAGAGCCAGCACCACCACAAGCAAAACCAGCAACGCGCGCCCCAGGAACACCAACGCCCCCAAGAACACCGTCATACCAGGGTCTCCATTTCCATCTGCTGGGGTTCGTTTTCAGCAGGCTGGGCCTGGGGATCATCCTCATGCAGCGGAGGCAGGTCGGCCAGGCTGCCCAGACCGAACACCCGCAGGAAGGTATCGGTCACCCGGAATGCCACCGGCTTGCCCGGCAGGTCCAGGCGTCCCGCCTCCTCAATCAGGCCGCGTTCCAGCAATTTGGTGACGGTGGAGGAGGAATCCACCCCTCGCACCTGCTCGATAAAGCTGCGGGAAACCGGCTGGTTGTAAGCGATGACGGCCAGCACTTCCAGTGCGGCCGGAGACAGCGGTGCATTGCGGCGGGTGTCCAGAATACGCTTGACCATCTCGCCGTAATACGGGCGTGTGGAAAGCTGCCAGCGGTCACCGTCAAAGTGGAGCAGCACCACGCCGCTCTCCCGCTCGTCATATTCGTTCTGCAGCTTGCCCAGCAGTTCCCGGGCCTGTTCGGGCTCAATGCGCATGGCTTCGGCCAGGCGGGCGGCTTCCACCGGTTCCCCGTTGGCGAAGAGCATGGCTTCCAATGCGCCGATTTTCTGACGTTCATTCATGGGTGGTTGCCTCCCCTGCTGTTTGTTTTCTCTGCCGCGGGCGGCGGGTGCGGTCCATCTGCAGGCTGCCGGAATCATCCACCTTGATGCGTCCGGCACGGATCAGTTCCAGCAAAGCCAGAAAGGTCGCCACGTTGGTGCTGCGGCTCTCTTCCCCGCTGAACAGCTGGCCCATCCGATGCAGGCTTCCCTTCAGAAGCCCGCGCAGCACATGGGCCACACGGCTGGCCACCGATACGAACGGCGCGGTAACCAGCGGCTCGAACCGCTCCTGCTGGGGTTTCTTGCGGCGCAGGCTGCGGCCCATCAAATTGAACCAGGCCTGCACCAGCTTGTCCGGGTCCTGGCGGCGGGAATATTCCGCCGGGCCTTCCAGCGGCATGGGTGCGCGCACGGCGGTGTACAGGTCCCGCGCACGGCTGCCCAGCGCTGCCGCCACCTGTTTGCAGACGCTGTACTCGATCAAGCGGCCGGTCAGTTCCGCCTTCATCCGTTCGGCTTCCGGGCTGCGGGGCAGCAGCAGCGCGCTCTTCATCTGCACCAGATGCGCCGCCATATCAATGAACTCGCTGGAAACCTCCATGCGGTCCTGCTGCATGGTGGCAATGGCGGCGGTGTATTGCTCGATGAGCTCCATGATGTTGATGTCATAGAGGTTCATCTTATTCTTGCCCACCAGGTGCAGCAGCAGATCCAGCGGGCCTTCAAAATCTTCAATATGAAAGGTCAAGGTCTCCATGAAATACAGTATTCCCCTTACAGCAAACCAAAGGCGGCCTCCACAAATTCAGTCGCCCCGAAAAACGCCCCGTACACGGCGTTGACGAAAAAGCCCAGCGGTCTGTCCAGCGCACCGATCAGCACCAGGATCAGCACCGCCACCATGATATAATGCTCATACTGCATCACCCGGAAATACAGGCGCCGGGGCAGGAACAGCAGGGCGATGCGGCTGCCGTCAAAGGGCGGCACCGGAATGAGGTTGAATACCCCCAGGCTGATGTTCATGGCAATCATATACCACAGAAAGTCCATGACCAGGTCCGGGGCCTGCCCGGCACTGGCGTACCACACCACCTTATATATAATGGTAGAAACAAATCCCAGCAGAAAGTTGGAAACCGGCCCCGCCGCAGCGGAAACGGCCATGCCGATCTTGGGGTTGCGGAACCGCCGGGGATCGATGCCCACCGGCTTGGCCCAGCCGACCCCGCCCAGCACCATGCACAGGGTGCCCAGCGGGTCAAAGTGGCGCAGCGGATTCAACGACAGGCGCCCCGCATTTTTGGCGGTGGGGTCCCCCAGCCACCAGCTGACCAGGGCATGGGCGGCTTCATGAAAAGGGATGACAATGAGCACGGCCAGCGCCCGGACCGCGTAATCGTATAATACATCGATGCCCAGCAGGCCGCCCATGGACACTTCTCCTTTATAAAACACAGACTTATCTTTGATATTATACTGTATCCGACCTGTTAAAACAAGGGCGCAACGGATTTTGCGGTACAAGGATTGTGGCTCCGGCAAGTTTCCCGGCATTATTTTTACAATATTTTGAAAAAACCCTTGCATTTTGCCGTAGGATTTGCTATGATAATACAGCTATGTTAAAGGAGGTGCAAGCTATGGCCAAATGTGCATGCTGTGGCAAGGGTGTTGCGTTCGGCATCAAGGTATCCCACTCCCACCGTCGGAGCAATCGTACCTGGAGCCCCAACGTGAAGCGCGTAAAAGCTGTCGTGGATGGGTCCCCGAAGTATATCTACGCCTGCACCCGCTGCCTGCGCTCGGGTAAGGTCACCCGCGCGGTCTGATGTTGGATCGAAAAAATGCCGGTCACGGTTTGTGGCCGGCTTTTTCTTTGCTATATGCGTGATTTTCGCATAAGCAGATTCTGAAAGGGAGGTTTTTCCCATGCTGCCCCGTGACCCCATGATTCTGTTCAGTTATGTGAACACCCAGCTGCGCGACCGCGGCGTCAGTCTGGAGGATTTCTGCGCGGAAGAGAATGTGGACCGCACCCAGCTGTGCGCCACGCTGAGCGAGATCGGCTTTGAATACGACCCCGCTGCCAACCGATTTGTGTGAATGTGCGGCACCGTTGTGCGGCGGTGTGTTCCCTGCTGAGGAGGAAGCTGAAAATGAATTTTGTATTTATCTCGCCCCATTTTCCCAAGACATACTGGAATTTCTGTGACCGGCTCAAGCGAAACGGCGTGAACGTGCTGGGCATCGGGGATGCCCCTTATGAGATGATCCCCGACGAGCTGAAAGCCACCCTGACCGAGTATTACCGGGTGGACAGCCTGGAAGATTACGACCAGATGGTGCGGGCTATGGGGTATTTCACCCACCAGTACGGCAAGATTGACTGGCTGGAAAGCAACAACGAATACTGGCTGGAACTGGACGCCGCCCTGCGCACCGATTTCAACATCAACACCGGTGCCAAGAACGACTTTATCCAGCGCATCAAATACAAGAGCAAGATGAAGGACAGCTACCGCGCCGCCGGGGTGCCGGTGGCACGGCATCACATGGTCTCCACCCTGGAGGCCGGCCGGGAATTCGTGGCCCAGGTGGGATACCCGGTCATCGTCAAGCCGGACAACGGCTGCGGTGCCGAAGCCACCTACAAACTAGAGAACGAAGGCGACCTGGTCGATTTCTATGCCTCCTGCCCCAGCGTGCCCTACATTATGGAAGAGTTCATCAACGGCACCATCGTCAGCTTTGACGGCGTGGCGGACAGCAACTGTGTGCCGCTGTTCTATACCAGCAACTACTTCCCCACCCCCATCATGGACATTGTGAACACCCAGGGCGACCTGGCCTACTGGACCCAGAAGCGGGTGCCGGAAGAACTGCGCCAGGTGGGTTTTGCCACCATCAAGGCTTTCGGTGCCAAAAGCCGGTTCTTCCACTGCGAGTTCTTCCGCCTGAATGAGGACAAGGAAGGCCTGGGCAAAAAGGGTGATTATGTGGCTCTGGAGGTGAACATGCGCCCCGCCGGCGGCTATACCCCCGACATGATCAACTTTGCCAACAGTGTGGACTGTTACCAGATCTGGGCCGACATGGTCTGCTTTGACCAGGTGCGCAATCTGGACCTGAAAGGCCCCCACTATTACTGCGTGTACGCCAGCCGGCGGGACGGCATCCGGTATCTGCACAGCCATGAGCAGATCATGGCCCGCTACGG